>CBIHOB010000056.1:0-30696 GCA_966211605.1 uncultured Caulobacter sp. | reverse complement strand
CCCCTCCCCGGGTTGGGGGGGCGACCCTAGCGGCGCCTGGATCCCCCCCCTCCCCGCGGGCTACGATTGTGCGGGGGGGGGGGGAATTAACCCCCCCCCCGACTCCCGGTAAGAACGGAGCATGAACTTCTCCGATCCGTTTCTTATCCTGGCCGTTGTCTTCGCCCTGGCCGCCGTCGCTTGCGCCCTGTGGGCGGTCGCCAGCCAGCGCCGCGCCGCCAAGGCCGAGGCCCAGGCTTGGATGCTGAACGAGCGCGTGGCCCAGGCCGAAGAGCGCCACCGCCTGCTGGAGGACCAGAGCACCACCCAGATCGAACTGATCAAGGCCCAGGCGGCCCAGAGCGCCAACGCCATCGCCGAGCAGCTGATCAAGCGCGCGGACGAGAACGCCAAGAGCCGCGACAACCTGGCCCAGGCCCGTCTCGAGGCCCAGCTGAAGCCGGTGGCCGAGACCCTGGCCAAGTTCGAGGCCCAGGTCACCGCCGTCGAGAAGGCCCGCGCGGAAGAGACCGGCGGCCTCAAGGCGCAGATCGCCGCCCTGATGGAGGCCTCGAACGCCACCCAGGCCGAAGCCCGCAAGCTGTCGGCCGCCCTGCGTCGCGGGGCCGGCGTCCAGGGGCGCTGGGGAGAGCAGACCCTGCGCAACGTGCTGGAGGCCGCCGGCCTGAACAGCCGCTTTGATTTCCAGGAACAGTTCAGCGTCGACACCGAGGAGGGCCGCCGCCGGCCCGACGTCAAGGTCACCCTGCCGGGCGGCGGGGTGTTCGTGATCGACGCCAAGTGCTCGCTGAACGCTTTCCTCGAGGCTCAGGAAGCGACCGACGAGGTTCTGCGCGAAGGGGCCATGGCCCGGCACGCCCAAAGTGTGCGCAGCCACATGCAGAGCCTGTCGTCCAAGGCCTATTGGGACCAGTTCGCCGGCGAGGGCTCGCCCGACTTCGTGGCGATGTTCGTGCCCGGCGACGGCTTCCTGGCCGCCGCGCTCGACCGCCTGCCCGAACTGATGGCCGAGGCCATGGACCGCCGCGTGGTGCTGGTCACGCCGACCACCCTGTTCGCGCTCTGCAAGGCCGTCGCCTATGGCTGGCGGGCCGAGGACCAGGCCAAGAACGCCGCCCGCATCGTCGAGGTCGGCCGCGAGCTCTACAAGCGCGTCTCGGTCATGGGCGCCCATGCCGGCGCCATGGGCAAGGCGCTGGAGAGCGCGGTGGGCAAGTACAACCAGTTCGTCGGCTCGCTGGAGAGCCAGGTCCTGACCCAGGCGCGCCGCTTCGAGGACCTGTCGGTCGACCACGAGGGCAAGCAGATCGCCGAGCCAGCTCCGGTCGAACAGGCCGTCCGTCCCTTGACCAAGTTGAGCGCCGGCCCGGAGGTGGGGCAATCTCCCACCTTGACGCTCGGAAATGAGACGCCTACCTGATTTCCGTCATGGCCATCCGTCGCATCCTCACCGTCGATAACGCCGCCGACCTGGCGACGCTGAAGAAGATCTCCACCCCCGTGGAGACCGTCACCGACGAGCTGCGCGCGCTGATGGACGACATGCTGGAGACCATGTACGACGCCCCCGGCATCGGGCTGGCCGCCGTCCAGATCGGCGAGCCGGTGCGCGTGATCGTCATGGACCTGGCGCGCGAAGGCGAAGAGCCGGCTCCGCGCTACTTCGTCAATCCCGAGATCCTGTCCAGCTCTGAAGACACGCTCGGCTACGAGGAAGGCTGCCTGTCGGTGCCGGAGTACTTCGACGAGGTCGAGCGCCCGGCCAAGGTCACCTTGCGCTACATGAACTATCAGGGCGAGACCGTGGTCGAGGAGGCCGAGGGCCTGTTCGCCGTCTGCATCCAGCACGAGATGGACCATCTGGAAGGCGTCCTGTTCATCGACCACCTCTCGCGCCTGCGTCGCGACCGGGCGATGGCCAAGGTCAAGAAGGCCCGCCGCGCGGCCTGATCGCCATGCTCAAGAGCGTCCTGGCCAGCCTGGCGCTCCTGACGTCGTCCGCTCCCTACGCCGTCACGCCGGGCCTGTTTCAGCCCGGCCAGCCCGACCTGGGCCTGGCGACCGCGCCGGGGACCGAGACCTTCACCATCTTCGCGCCGTCCGAGCGGACCGACCGCTTCAGCAACGGCGTGGTGCTGATCCCCTTCAAGGGCCGCCTCTACGCCCAGTGGCAGAGCTCGGCCCGCGACGAGGACTCGGCCGACACCTGGGTCGCCTACAGCGTCTCCGAGGATGGCCGGACCTGGAGCCCGCCCACGATGCTGGCCCCCGCCGGCGCGGGCGGGCTGATGCGCTCGAGCGGCGGCTGGATGACCGACGGCAAGGTGCTGGTCGCCTACGCCAATGTCTGGCCCGAGGGTTTCCAGTCCGGGGCCGGCGGCTATGCCGAGTATCGCATCAGCAAGGATGGCCAGACCTGGAGCGCGCCGCGCCGGGTCCTGGGCGCCGACGGCAAGCCGGTCGAGGGGGTGATCGAGCAGGATCCGCACCGGATCGACGGGCGGGTGATCACCGCCTTCCACCGCCGTCCGGGCATGATCGCCAAGCCCTTCTACACCGACGATCCGCGGGGCGTCGGCGGCTGGCGCGAAGGCCGGATGGCGAACCTGCCGCGCGATGCGTCGGGCGCGACGGCCGATCACGAGCGCAAGCTCAGCCGCGAGATCGAGCCCAGCCTGTTCCGCCGCGCCGACGGCTGCGTGGTCATGGTGTTCCGCGACGAGGAACTCAGCTTCCGCCAGCTGGCCGCCGCCAGCTGCGATCGGGGCGTCACCTGGACCACCCCGATTCTGACCGACATGCCCGACGCCCGCGCCAAGCAGAGCGCCGGCAACCTGCCGGACGGCTCGGCCTATCTGGTCAATGCGCCCAACAGCGACCGGCTTCGCCTGCCGCTGGCGGTGACGGTCAGTCCCGACGGGCGAACCTTCGACCGCAGCTGGCGCCTGCGCGGGCGGGCGGACCTTCAGCCCCTGCGGTTCGAGGGGCGCTACAAGCGGCCGGGCTACCACTATCCCAAGAGCGTCGTCTGGAACGGCTTCCTCTATGTCGGCTACGCGGCCAACAAGGAGGACGTCCAGGTGACCCGCGTGCCGCTAACCGCGCTGGAACGACGCTAGCCTGTCCAGGCCGCCCCCAGGGCTGCCGCATCAGCCGTTCAGGTTCATCGCTTGCGTCCCTGCTCGGCGCCGTAGGGCGTCCCGTCGCGATGGCGATAGACGTCCTCGCCCTCGCGCAGCACCAGGTCGATGTCGGGATAGTCGCAGCCGTCCGCATCCGGCCGGCGCGAGCCGATCTCCAATAGCAGCACGTCCTGGTCCGAGCGGTTCTGGAAGTGGTGACCGTTGGCGACGCTGGCCTTGAAGCCCGCGCAGTCGCCAGCCCTCAGCACCGTCTCGCCGCCATCGTCGACCAGCACAACCTCGCCCTCGATCACCCAGGTGAACTCGTCTTCGGCCGTGTGCCAATGGCGCTGGCTGGACCAGGCGCCGGGCGGCAGGCGCAGCAGGTTGACGCCGAACTGGTCGAGGCCGGCCGCGTCGCCCAGCTTGGTGCGGTGGCGCGAGAGACAGGGCGCGTCAAATGGCGCGGGATAGGCCGTGCCGATCCGCGTAGGGGCCGTGGCGATATCGATCTTGGGCATGGACGACCTTGGAAGAAGCTTGCCGGGTTTGCGTCCCGTCGGAGGGAAGCCTAAACCCCGCACCATGACCAGCCCCGCGCCCGCTTCCGTCAGCATCGACGCCGCCAGTATCGACCCTGTCGAGCTCGCCCAGGCCCTGATCCGCCGCCCGTCGGTGACGCCCGCCGACGAAGGGGCGATGGACACCCTGCAGCGCCAGCTGGAAGCCCTGGGCTTCAACTGCCGCCGCATGAAGTTCGGCGAGATCGAGAACCTGTACGCCCGGCGCGGGACGGCGCGGCCGAACCTCTGCTTCGCGGGCCACACCGATGTGGTGCCGGTCGGCGACGACGCGGCCTGGACCGCCCGTCCGTTCGAAGCCGAGATCAAGGACGGCGTGCTCTACGGCCGCGGCGCGGTCGACATGAAGAGCGCCATCGCCGCCTTCGTCGCGGCGGTCGCCAAGATCCCCGAGCATCCCGGCTCGATCAGCTTCCTGATCACC
This sequence comes from uncultured Caulobacter sp., assembly GCA_966211605.1. GTDB lineage: Bacteria > Pseudomonadota > Alphaproteobacteria > Caulobacterales > Caulobacteraceae > Caulobacter. The sequence goes on along the minus strand of CBIHOB010000056.1, from coordinate 26,569 downwards.
GGCGACGAGGAGGGCGTGGCCGAGGACGGCACGGTCAAGGTCGTCGAGGCCCTGGGCGCCGAGGGCGAGATCATCGACCACTGCATCGTCGGCGAGCCGACCTCGGCCAACTTGCTGGGCGACATGGTCAAGATCGGCCGGCGTGGCAGCATCAACGCCTGGATCGCCGTGGACGGCAAGCAGGGCCACGTGGCCTATCCCCACCGGGCGGCCAACCCGATCCCGGTGATGGTCGACATCCTCTCGCGCCTGCAGAGCCGGGTGCTGGACGAGGGGTATACCGGCTTCCAGCCGTCGAACCTGGAAGTGACCACGGTCGACGTCGGCAACACCGCCACCAACGTCATCCCGGCTTCGGCCAAGGCCCGCGTGAACATCCGCTTCAATCCGGCCCACAAGGGCAAGGACCTGGCCGCCTGGATCGAGGCCGAATGCCGGGACGCCGCCGAAGGCTTCTCGGGCCGCGTCGAGGCGTTGTGCAAGATCAGCGGCGAGGCCTTCCTGACCGAGCCGGGGGCCTTCACCGACGTGATCGTGGCCGCCGTCGGCGACGCCACCGGCCGCGTGCCGGAACTCTCCACGACCGGCGGCACCAGCGACGCCCGCTTCATCCGCAGCCTGTGCCCGGTCGTCGAGTTCGGTCTGGTCGGCTCGACCATGCACCAGGTCGACGAGCGGGTTCCGGTCGAGGAGATCCGCCAGCTGGCGGGCGCCTACGAGGCGCTGATCAACCGCTACTTCGCGGCCTTCGCTTAGGGGCCGGAGCGTCGGACATGAAGGCGCTCTCGATCCCCGACGTGCTGGCCGAGGTGGCCGTGCTGGTGAAGCCGCACTTCGGCAAGGGGCGCACCGCCGACTACATCCCGCAGCTGGCCGACGTGCCGGGCGGCAAGTTCGGCATGGCCGTGCGCACGGTCGACGGCGGCGAGCACGTGATCGGCGACGCCGACGAGACCTTCTCGGTCCAGAGCATCACCAAGGTCTTCGCCCTGGGCCTGGCCTTGAACCGCCTGGGCGACGAGACCTGGACCCGTGTGGGCAAGGAGCCCTCGGGCACGCCGTTCAACCACCTGTCGCTGCTCGAGGCCGAGCAGGGCGTGCCGCGCAACCCGTTCATCAATGCGGGCGCGCTGGCGGTCACCGACATCCTGATGGACGTCACCCGGGATCCGGCCGCCCTGGTCCGCGACTTCGCCGGTTTCCTGTGCGGCGAGCGGCTGGAGATCGATCCGGCGGTGGCCGCGTCCGAACTGGCCAACGCCTGGCAGAACCGGGCCATCGCCAGCCTGATGCGCGGCAAGGGCACGCTGACCCACGATCCCGAGAGCGTCGTGGCCGCCTATTGCCGCCAATGCGCCCTGGCCATGAGCTGCCGGCAGCTGGCCCGCGCCTTCCTGCCCCTGGCGGCCGGCGGCTTTTCGCCGATCGCGCAGGAGACGGTGTTCCCCGAGCGGCTGACCCGCCGGCTGAACGCCCTGCTGCTGACCTGCGGAATCTACGATAGCGTCGGCAACTTCGCCTACCGCGTGGGCCTGCCCAGCAAGAGCGGCGTCGGCGGTGGGATCGTCGCGGTGATCCCGGGCAAGGCGGCCGTGGCGGTCTGGTCGCCGGAGCTCGACAGGTTCGGCACATCGGTGGTCGGCGCGGCGGCGCTGGAGGCGTTCAGCCAGATCACCAACTGCTCGGTGCTCTAGAAGGGTTGTTCTCCCGCAACGTTCTCGCGGAGCGGGCGTGCATTGTGCAGGGATGACCGCGCAACCGCACCGCATCCTGATCCTGATCGGCCACCCCGACCCCGCGCCGGAACGCTTTTGCCGCGCCCTGGCCGAGGCCTATGCGCAGGGCGCCGCCTCTTCGGGACATGACATCCGCCGCGCCGACATCGGCCCGATGGACGCGCCGATGCTGACCACCCAGGCCGAGTTCGAGACGGACGATCCGCCGCGCCTGATCCGCGACCTGCGCCAGGACATCCTGTGGGCCGACCATCTGGTCGTCATCTTCCCGCTGTGGCTGGGCGGGGCCCCGGCCAAGTTCAAGGCGACGCTGGAGCAGGTGTTCCGCGGCGGCTTCGGGTTCGAGGTAGGACCGCGCGGCTGGCGCTCGAAGCTGAGCGGACGCTCGGCGCGCATGGTGCTGACCATGGGCATGCCGGGCGCGATCTTCCGCCTGGTGTTCGGCGCGCACGGCCTGAAGGCCATCACCCAGGGCATCTTCCTGCTGGCGGGGATCAAGCCCTCGCGGGCCTCGATCGTCGGTGCGGTCGACGCCATCGGCGCCGGCGGACGAGCGCGCTGGCTGGAGCGCATGCGCAGGCTGGGCGCGAACGCGATCTGAGCATTTTCCGACGAAGCGGACGCCGGCTGGTCGTCAGAAAGCGCGTAAGGACAAAGACCGGAGCATTTCATCGATCCGATCGGATCGGAAAATGCCCTAGCCGCCGTAGCCCACGCCCACCAAATACAGGCCGTCCGCCGGCGCCACCGGGCCGCATTCCCGACGGTCCTTGGCCTCCAGGGCCGCCTTCACGTCGTCCGGGGTCCAGCGTCCGGCGCCGACCTCGACCAGGGTGCCCGTCATCGAACGCACCTGGCGGTGCAGAAAGCTGCGGGCCTCGAAGTCCAGGTGAATCTCCTCGCCCACCCGCCGCACGCGAGCGACGTCCAGGGTCTTCACCGGGCTCTTGGACTGGCAATGCATGTCGCGGAAGGTGGTGAAGTCGTGAAGACCGACCAGATGCTGGGCGGCCGCGTGCATGGCCTCGTGGTCCAGATCCTTCTTCATGTGCCAGACGCGGCCCTTGTCCAGGGCCGGCGGGGCGCGGCGATTGAGAATCCGGTAAAGGTAGCGCCGCTCGTTGGCCGAGAACCGCGCATGCCAGTCGCCTTCGGCCACCTCGGCGGCCAGGATCGAGACCGCCTCGCGCGTCAGGTGGGCGTTGAGGGCGTTGAACACCGTCTGGGCGGGCCAGTCTTTCTCGAGGTCGACATGGACGACCTGGCCGGTCGCGTGGACGCCGGTGTCGGTGCGGCCGGCGGCGGCGATGCGCACCGTCTCGCCGCTGAAGGCCTTCACCGCCGCCTCGATCGCCCCCTGCACGCTGGGCAACACGGCCTGGGCCTGGAAGCCGGCGTACGGACGGCCGTCATACTCGACGAGGAGGCGGTAGCGGGGCATCAGGCCAGCTGGGTCCCAGCGGCGATGGGGAAGCCGCGCGTGAAGGTCTCGGCGTCCTGGACGCCCTTGCCCTCGCGCTGGGCCTTGATCAGGCGGATGGAGCCCTCCCCGCAGGCGATCAGCAGAGCATCGTCCAGCACCATTCCCGGCGCGCCCGAGGCGGTTTCGACGCGCGACAGCAACGCCTTCACGCGCACGGGGCCTTTTTCGCGCCCTCCCAGGGGCGGGACCTCGAACCAGGCGCCGGGGAAGGGCGAGAGGCCGCGTATGTGGCGGTCGACCTCCACGGCGGGGCGGGTCCAGTCGATGCGGGCCTCGGCCGACTTGATCTTCTTGGCGTAGGTGACGCCGTCTTCGGCTTGCGGCGTCTCGTGAACCACGCCCCGCTCGATGGCGGCCAGGGCTACGGGCAGCAGGCGCGCGCCGGTGGCGGCCAGCTTGTCGTGCAACGTGGCCGCGGTGTCGTCGGCGGCGATGGCCACCTGTTGCGACATCAGGATCGGACCCTCGTCCAGGCCCTCGCTCATCCGCATGACCTGGACGCCCGTGACCGGGTCGCCGGCCATGATCGCCCGCTGGATCGGGGCCGCGCCGCGCCAGCGCGGGAGCAGGCTGGCGTGCAGGTTGAAGCAGCCCAGGCGGGGCGCGTCGAGCACGGCCTTCACCAGGATCTGGCCGAAGGCCACGACGACGGCGGCGTCCAGCTCCAGGGCCTGGAAGGCCTCGATCGCCTCCGGCGTCTTCATCGAAGCCGGCGTGCGGACCGGCAGGCCCAGGCCCTCGGCGAAGGCGTGGACCGGCGAGGGCTTCAGATCCTGGCCGCGCCCGCGCGGCGCGGGCGGCTGCGAGTAGACGGCGACGATCTCATGGCCCGAGGCGACCAGTTCGGCGAGGCACGTGACGGCGAAGTCGGGCGTGCCGAGGAAGGCGATGCGCATGGCGGGGGTTTAGACCCCCGAGCGCCCGGACGCAAAGCGAGTCGGAATCGGGCCGATGCGGAACCTAGGCCGTGGGCCTCCGTTATCCAGCCGACTCAAGAGGAGCCTGACCATGCGTTCCATTCTGTTCGTCGCCGGCTGCGCCGTGGCCCTGACGCTGACCGCCTGCTCGCGGGAGCACGCCACCGAGGTGAAGGAAGGCGCGCAGGCCGCCGCCTCCGATATCAAGGACGCCGCCCACAACATCGCCAACGACCCGGACGTCAAGGAGGCCGGCGCGGCGATCAAGGAAAGCACCAAGGAGACGGCCGGCGAGCTGAAGGAAGCCGCCGGCGAGGCCGCGGACAAGGCTCAGGAACTGGGCGAAAAGGCCGGCGACAAGGCCAAGGAAGCCGGCGCGGACCTGAAGAAGGACGCCAAGGAAGGCGCGGCCGAAAGCAAGAAGCAGATCCACGAGGCGACGCGCTGAAATTTGGCTCTGAGGTGCGGAGTTGACGTGGACGCTGGGGCGAGCGATATAGACGCCTCGTAGGTTCACATTTTGTTCTATTGACCGTGAGAGTCGAGAGGATTCAACTCCGATTCGGAGATTGACGGTGCCCGCAGCCCAAGTTCAGTTCGATCGCGAGAAGTTCAAGGAGGCGGTGCTTCTGCTAGCCTCTTATTGCCCTCCCGAAGAGCTCGGCAACGTGAAGCTCCACAAGATGCTCTACTTCGCCGATATGATGAATTTTCTGGAAGAGGGGCGACCGCTTACAGGCGTCGACTATCTCAAGCAGAAGTTCGGTCCCACGGCCCGTCATCTCACGGTCGCTGTAGACGAATTGGCGCGCGAGGGCCGTTTATCGATACGTGAAGCTGAATACCACGGCTTCTACAAGAAGGATTACTTACCTACGGCGCCGTTCAGGAGCGCGCGACTGTCCGAGCGCGAGCAGGAACTCCTGCGAGACGTCGCCGACTTCGTGCGTGGCAAGACGGCGAAGCAGATCAGCGAGATCAGCCACAATGCCGCATGGGATGCAGCGGAGTTGGGCGAGGTCATCCCCTACTTCACGGCGCTGCAACTGGTTCCCGTTGAGGTAACCGACGCGGATCGGGCGTGGGCTTTGGAAACGGCGAAGGCTCATGCGGGTGCGAGACCCTTCTGAGCGACCGCCTTTCTCGATCAGCCATTCGGAGCTCTTCGAGGAAGCGGTCTTCGCGTTACAGCGGCAGTTTCCCTTTATCGATGAGGGCGTCCAGAACCTCGAGTGGACGCTGCGCCGCTCACCCTTCTCAAATGAAAAATGCCCCGCCTTCGAAGGGCGGGACATTTTTATCGTGGTGTCGCCAAAGACGCCCCGCTCGCCGAGCTTCCGCGTCCTCTATGAGGTCGCGGAACACGGGGTTCACCTCTGGCATCTATCCATACGAGAGCCTTAGTCCCGCAGCAGGTCGTTGATCGAGGTCTTCGAGCGCGTCTGGGCGTCGACGGTCTTGACGATCACGGCGCAGTACAGGCTGGGGCCGCCGTTCGGGTCCGGCAGGCTGCCAGGAACGACGACGCTGTAGGGCGGGACCTTGCCGATGTGGACCTGACCGGTCTTGCGGTCGACGATCTTGGTCGAGGCGCTGATGAACACGCCCATCGACAGGACAGAGCCCTCGCCGACGACCACGCCCTCGACCACCTCCGAGCGGGCGCCGATGAAGCAGTTGTCCTCGATGATGGTCGGGTTGGCCTGCAGGGGCTCCAGCACGCCGCCAATGCCGACGCCGCCCGACAGGTGGACGTTCTTGCCGATCTGGGCGCACGAGCCGACCGTCACCCAGGTGTCGACCATCGTGCCTTCGTCGACATAGCCGCCGATGTTCACGAACGACGGCATCAGGATGACGTTCTTGCCGATGTGGGCGCCGCGGCGGACGATGGCGCCCGGAACCGCGCGGAAGCCGCCGGCCTCGAACTGCGGGGCGTCCCAGCCGTCGAACTTGTTCGGCACCTTGTCCCACCAGGGGCCGACGCCGCCGCCCAGCGTGCCGGCGCGCATGACGGTGTTGGGATTCAGGCGGAACGACAGCAGCACCGCCTTCTTCAGCCACTGGTGCGTCACCCACTCGCCGTCGACCTTCTCCGAGACGCGGGCCTTGCCGCTGTCCAGCAGCAGCAGCGATTCCTCGACGGCGGTGCGGACCGGGCCGGTGGTGGCGGCCGAGACGTCGGCGCGGGCTTCCCAGGCGGCTTCGATCTCGGTCTGGAGATCGGCCGAAGAAATGGAGGAGGGGCTCACGGCGGTCATTGCGGGCTTCCTTGCAGGCGGGCCGAGTTCAGGAACTCCGCCAGGTCGTTGGTGCGGAAATGGACGTGTTCGGAGGTCGAGTCCGCCGCGTGCGGCCCGACCAGGATGGTGGTCATCCCCAGGCGCGCGGCCGGGACCAGGTTCTTCTCGCTGTCCTCGAAGAAGGCGGTCATCGGCGGGTCGATGGCGTGGAGCTTGGTGATCTTGTCGAAGGTCGCCAGCGACGGTTTCGGCACATAGTCGGCCGTCTCGATCGCGAAGATCTCGGAGAACTGGTCCCGCAGGTTCAGGTGGGCCAGCACGCGCTCGGCGTGGCCCAGCGAGCCGTTGGTGAAGATCAGCCGCCGGCCGGGCAGGCGGGCGATGGCCGCGCGCAGCTCGGGGCTGGGGACCAGCTTGTCCATCGAGACGTCGTGCACCTCGTCCAGGAACGTCTTGGGTTCGATGCCGTGGTTGGCCATGAGTCCGGCCAGGGTGGTGCCGTGCTCCTTGAAGTAGCCGTGCTGCAGCGCGCGGGCCTCCTCGCGCGGGAGCCCCGTTTCGCGCGCCACGAAGTCGGTCATCCTAGCCTCGATCAGGCCCATGAACTCGCTTTCCAGCGGGTACAGGGTGTTGTCGAGGTCAAACAGCCAGGTGTCGACGTGCGAGAGGTCGGCGCTCATTTCGAGATGAGCGTGCCCGCGCCGTGCTCGCTGAACAGCTCGACCAGCATGGCGTGCGGCCGGCGGCCGTCCAGGATGACCACGGCTTCGACGCCCGCCTCGATGGCGTGGATGGCGTTTTCCAGCTTGGGGATCATGCCGCCGGTGGCGACGCCCGAGGCGATCAGCTCGCGAGCCTGGTCGACCGTCATCTCGCGGATCAGTTCGCCGTTGCCGTCCAGCACGCCCTTGATGTCGGTCAGCATCAGCATCCGCTTGGCCTTGAGGGCCCCGGCGAGCGCGCCGGCCACGGTGTCGGCGTTGATGTTGAAGGTTTCACCCTCGGTCGAGACGCCGATCGGGGCGATCACCGGAATGTAGTCGGTCTCGGAGGTCAGCAGGGCCTGGATCAGGTGCGGGTCGACCTTGGTCGGCTCGCCCACGAAGCCCAGGTCGACGACCTGCTCGATGTTGCTGTCCGGGTCCTTGCGGGTGCGCGTCACCTTCTCGGCGGTGATCAGGCGGGCGTCCTTGCCCGACAGGCCCACGCCGCGCACGTCGGCCTCGGCGCCGGCCTGGGTGATCCAGTTGGCGATCTCCTTGTTGATCGCCCCCGACAGGACCATCTCGGCCACTTCCATGGTGGCTTCGTCGGTGACGCGCAGGCCGTCCACGAAGGTCGACTTGACGCCGGCCTTGTCCAGCATGCGGCTGATCTGCGGGCCGCCGCCGTGCACGACCACCGGATGCACGCCCAGCAGCTTCAGCAGCACCGCGTCGGCGGCGAAGACCTTGGCGACCTCTTCCTGGCCCATGGCGTGGCCGCCGTATTTGATCACGACCGTTTCGCGGTCGTAGATCTGGATGTAGGGCAGGGCTTCGGCCAGGGTCTTGGCGGTGGCCCAGCCGGCTTCCTCGGCGGCGTCGTTCAAGGGGGCGTCCCTCAAGAAAAAAACAGGGAAGGGAAATAGGCGGCGCCTCGATAGCGGACCCCGTTCCCCCTGTCACTAAAAAGGGGGCCTCAGGCCCGCCGATCGAACCGCCATTTCATGACCAGCACCGCGCCGGACATCAGCAGGCACGCGACGTTCGAGGCGATCACCGGCCAGGCCTTGATCAGCACCCCGTAGACGATCCAGCACGAGAAACCGGTGACCGTGACGACATAGGTGCGCAGAGAGACGGACGAAGCGTCCTTCTCCTTCCAGATCTTGAGGATCTGCGGCGCGAAGCTGGTGATGGAGAGCAGGGCGGCCGCCGTGCCCACGGCGGCGGCGACCGGCGGAACCGCCATCAGGCGCTCTGCTGCAGCGTGTCGTTCAGACCCCACAGCTCGGCATAGGCCGGCGCCAGGGTCAGGCCCACCGGCACGGGGCCGGGCACGTGGCCTTCCTGCAGGCAATAGGTCAGGTACGAGAGGGCGGTCTTCACGCCATGCTCGGAATAGGGCTTGCCGATCACGCCACAGGCGCCGGCGAAGTCATCGGGCAGGCGCTTGACGTTGGCGGTCATGAACAGGGCCACGCCCCCGCAATCCTGCGAGATCTTGCGGGCCACGTCCACGCCGGTCGGGCCGTCGCTGAGGTGGACGTCGACGAGCGCCAGATCGGGGTGCAGCTGTTCGGCCAGGGCCACCGCCTCGTCCGAACTCATGGCCAGGCCCAGGGGATGACAGCCGACTTCCTCGACCAGATACTCCAGCTCGATCGCCAGCAGCATCTCGTCTTCGACAATCAGCACATCGAGCGCACGGCCGCCCATCAAGCTAACTCAACCTTCCTCAATGCGCCCCGTTCACGGGCAGCAGAACGACTATGCGGACGCCTGGTTCCGCATCGGTGGTCTCGCTCTTCGCCTTCAACTGCTGGCAGAGCAATTGGACGATGGTGAGGCCGAAGCCCGAAGGCCTGGCGTCCTTGTCCAATCCAACGCCGTCGTCGGCGATTTCGATCCGGAAATTCCCCTCCTCGCGGCGCACGCCGATGAAGATCCGGCCGCCCCGGCCCTCGGGGAAGCCATGGCGCAGGGCGTTGGTCAGCAGCTCGTTGACCACGAGGGCGAACGGCGCGGCCTTGGCGGCGGGAATCTCGACCCGTTCCAGGTCCAACTCGACGCGGATGTCGTCGCGCATGGCGCTGCCCATCAGGTCGGCGACCATGTCGCGGATGAAGGCCGAGACGTCGAAGCGCTCGACATCCTCGCTCTGGAACAGGCGGCGGTGGACGGTGGCGATGGCGTTGACCCGGCCCAGCATGCCCTTCAGCGAAGCCTTCAGCGCCGGGTCCTGAACCCGGCGGTTCTGCAGCAGCAGCAGACTGGAGATGAGCTGCAGGTTGTTCTTCACGCGATGGTCGACCTCGTGAAGCAGAGCCGTCTTCTGTTCCAGGGCTTCGGTCAGCTCGCGGGTGCGCGCGTCGACGATCTGCTGCAGGCCGTCACTGCGGTCACGAGCCCGGAACTCGACGGCCTTCTTGTCGGTGGTGTCCAGCTGGGACCCGAAGAAATAGACGATCTGGCCGGCGTCGTTGCGCACGGGTGAAAGATAGAGGGCGTTCCAGAAGGTGGAGCCGTCCTTGCGGTAGTTGAGGATGTCGATGGCGATGTCCTCGCCCGCTGCGATCGCCGCGCGCAGCGCCTCGACGGCCTTGGGATCGGTATCGGGTCCCTGCAGGAAGCGACAGTTGCGGCCGATGACCTCGTCGCGCTCGTAACCCGTCAGCTTCAGGAACGCATCGTTGGCGAAGATGATCGGATGGTCGGCCTGGGTTCCGTCGGTGACGATCATCGCCATGCGGGTCGCGCGGATCGCGGCCGCGAAGGGGTCGTCGATCCCATGCTCGGCGGCCAGCCGGTCACCGGCCCGTCGAGATTCCGAATAGTCGTCCATGCCTGCGGTCAAGCTCCCACCACCCCGTGGACGCTCAACGTACGCGATCTTGTCGGGTTCCCAACATAGGTTGGATCGGAATGGAAAACGGCGGAAGTCCGCATGGACTTCCGCCGTGCTGTCCCGGGATCCGCCCGTGCTTCCCGGAACGGGCGGATCGCCAGAAGAACGTTACTTGGGCTGGTAGATCCGGTCGAACACGCCGCCGTCGGCGAAGTGCGTGGCCTGGGCCTTCTTCCAGCCGCCGAAGGTGTCGTCGATCGTCACCAGCGGGATCTTCTTGAAGCGGGCGCCGTACTTGGCCGCCACATCGGCGTTGCGCGGGCGGTAGTAGTTCTTGGCGATCAGCTCCTGCGCCAGTGGGCTGTACAGGAAGTTCAGATAGCCTTCCGCGATGGTGCGGGTCTTGTGGCGGTCGACGTTCTTGTCGACGAGGGCCACCGGGGGCTCGGCCAGGATCGACAGCGACGGATAGACGATGTCGAACTTGCCGGGCAGTTCCTCCTGGGCCAGGTACGCCTCGTTCTCCCAGGCCAGCAGCACGTCGCCCAGGCCGCGCTGGGTGAAGCTGGTGGTGGCGCCGCGGGCGCCGGTGTCCAGCACGGGAACGTGCTCGAACAGGGTCTTCACATAGGCCTCGGCCTTGGCGGGATTGCCCCCCGGCTGCTTCAGGGCCCAGGCCCAGGCCGCCAGGTAGTTCCAGCGCGCGCCGCCCGAGGTCTTGGGGTTCGGCGTGATCACGTCGATGCCCGGCTTCACCAGGTCGCCCCAGTCCTTGATCTTCCAGGGATTGCCCTTGCGCACCAGGAACACGATCGTCGAGGTGTAGGGGGTCGAGTTCTGCGGCAGGCGCGACTGCCAGTTGGCCGGCAGCAACCGGGCCTTGGCGGCGATCTCGTCGATGTCGTAGGCCAGCGCCAGGGTGACGACGTCGGCCTGCAGGCCGTCGATCACCGAGCGGGCCTGCTTGCCCGAGCCGCCATGGCTCTGGTTGATCACCAGGGTCTGGCCGACCCGGTCCTTCCAGTACTTGGCGTAGGCGGCGTTGATGTCCTTGTAGAGCTCGCGCGTCGGGTCATAGCTGACGTTGAGCAGGGTGATGGTCTTGCCGGCCTGCGCGTTGGCCAGGGTCGGAAGCGCGCCCGCCGCCACGGCCGCAGCGCCCGCGCCGGCCCCGGCCAGCAGTCCTCGACGGGTCGGAGCCTTGATGATGTCGCTCATGGGACGATCCTTTCTGGAGGGTCTTTTCGAGGCGGCGCGGCAGTGGCGCGGCGGGTCGTGGAGGAAGAGGTGGGCCGCCCGGCCCGGAACTCAAGCTGTGGAGCGGGCGGCCATCCGGTCTAGAACGCGAACTGGCTGCGGAAGTTGACCGCCTGGTAGCTCTGGCTCAGCGGCAGCACGCCGCCGGCCGGATCCTTGCGGTCGATGTCCACGTCCAGATAGTCGATCGAGAACTTGGTCACCGAGTTGGGGAACCAGTTCAGGCCGACGGTCCAGATGGTCTGCTCGCCGCCGCGCACGCGATCGGCGGCCAGGGTCGCGTTCTCGTGGTGGTTCAGATCCAGCACCGAATAGCGCCCGGCCAGTTCCCAGGCGCCCCACTTGTGGGCCTTGGGATCGAACGGATGGGCGATCGCCGGGGCGTCGAAGGCGAAGGTGTTGGCGTTGTACCGGCGGGCTTCGCCCGTCAGCACCCAGCCGCCTTCCACGTACCAGCCCGTGAACTTCGGGTCGGAGACGCCGGCGGCGGGATTGCGGCGGTCGATCTTGTAGTCGAAGTACTCGCCCTGGATCAGGAGGCCTTTCTTCTGGGCGGCCAGTTCCAGGCCATAGTGGCGGGCGTTCTTGGCGTCGATGGCGCCGGTGGTGACCAGCTGCTGGCCGTCGACGCGCAGCTCCGGGCGATCCTGAATGGTGACGCCGTAGGCGCCGGTCAGGGCCGTGGACTGGGCCGGGGTGGCCACGACGCTGGCGTTGGCGCCGACATGGATCAGATAGTCGGGACCCTTCGCCGGGATGAAGGCGAAGCGGCCCAGATAGCCGATCTGCTCGTCGAAGGTCTGGCCGTCGCCAGCCTTGGCCCCGGTGACGGCGCCCGACAGGATCCAGCGCTCCTGCACTACCTGGCCCTGGAGGGCGATGCGGCGGTCGGCGCCGGCCAGGCCGCGGGCGGCTTCGGCCGAGGACGGGCGTTCCGGGAACAGCGAGCCGTTGGTCGAGGCGGCGTCCTCCAGGCCCAGGTTCGGGGCGTAGGCGCCGACCCGGATCTTGAAGGGAGCGTAGTTGTACTGGACGAACAGTTCCTGCAGCTGGCCGGCGCCGTCGGTCCCCGCGCCGCCGAAGTCGAGCAGGATCGAGTAGTCGAAGTTCTTGGCGAACTTGCCGTCGACGCCCAGGCGGGCCCGGCGGAAGTTGGTGCCGTTGTTCAGGTCGCGAGCGTTGCCCAGCACGGCCGGCAGGCCCTTGTCCTGGTAGTACTGGGCCGCGTCCAGCTGCATCACGCCGTGCAGGGTGGCGCTGTAGGCGCCGTCGCCGGAGGCGATGGTCGGCCTGGCGTTGGCGATGCTGACGGTCGTGGCGCTCTGGGCGGCGCGAACGTCCTTGAGGCTGGCGGCGGTGGCGGCCTTCAGATCGGCCACCTGCTTTTGCAGGGTTTCCAGCTGGGCTTCCAGCGCGGCGATGCGCGCGGCGGCGTCGTCCGGCGCGCTGGCCGCGGCGGTCTGGGCCGAGGCGGCGCCGGCCGTGGCCAGCAGCGACACGCCGGCGATCAGCGCGGCGCGGAATGCGGTTTTGGTGTTGCTCATGTGTAGTCCCCTCTCGGCGCCGCTGGGCGGGGCCGACCTGCCGAGCTAGGGAAAACGATTATCCCTAGTTCCGGAATCGAGATTTAGGAAAGCCGGCCGTGAGTTTTTCTGGAGGCGCGGCAAAGTGTCGCGAAAAACGCTGCGAAACTTCCATCAATTCAACCGCTTAATCGGTTAAATATCCGTGCACGGAAAAGCCGCCACGGTCTCCCGTGACGGCTTCCAGACATTTCCAGAACGCATAGGTAGGGGAAGTCGCCCCTTCGAGAGGCTTAGAACATCGCCCGGCCAGCGAGGCGCAGGTTGTAGCGCTTCTGCTTCTTGGTGGCTTCGACGCCGCCTTCCAGGGCCAGATAGGACATCGGCGTGCCGGCGCGCAGGGCGAAGCCGGCGGTCAGGGCGCCGTCCTTGTCGTCCAGCGCAGCCAGGGTGAAGGGATTGCCGCCCTTGAAGCGAGCCACCGTGTCGCCAGCCGAGCCGGCCAGGGTCTGGCGATAGCCGACCCGCACTTCGGGGCGCCACCAGACGTTCTTGCCGAAGTCGGCGCCGAACACGACGCCCAGCTCGCCCGAGAGGTTGCTGGAGGTGCGCTTGTCGACGGTCAGGTCGAAGCCGTCGCCGCCGCCCTTTTCCGCGCGCTTGCCTTCGCGAAGCCAGACATAGTCCAGGCGGCCCTCGGGACGGGCGAAGAAGCGACCGAACTTCTGCTCGTACGCGGCGCCGGCGAAGGCGTTCGCGGTCAGGCCCTTCCAGTCGGCGGTGTTCTTCAGGACCAGGTCCGCGATCCCGTCGGCGTTGCTGTCCGGCGCGATGAAGCGGCGATCACCCTTGAAGAAGCCATAGCCCACGCCGCCGCCGGTGTTGAATCGCCAGCCGCCGACCGAACGGCGCCAGTAGGCGCCCGTCTGGACGAACGAGGCGGTGGTCTGCTCGCCGACCTTGGCGACGGTGTCGTGTTCCTCGACGCTGGCATAGGCCAGGGTCAGGCCCAGGGCTCCGCCTGCGTCGCCCATGGCCTCGTAGCCGGCCACGAAGCCGTACGCCTGGGTGTCCGAACCCAGGGTCTGGTCGGTGTCGCGACGGACCAGCGTGTTGATTTCCTGCACCCAGACGCTGTCCGGGCCGTAGCGGTCGCCCGGATCGGGGCGGAACATGGTGGCGGCCGAGATCTGCTGGTTGACCGACTGCAGGGCCGAAAACAGGCCCTGGCCCTGGTCGGGCAGCATCTGGTCATAGAGGTCGCGGAAGCCGTCGCGGGTGTTCTGGCCCAGGAACTGGCCGGCCAGGGTCGAGTCGGATCCGAGCGCCGCGAACACGGCGTCGTAGGCCGAGGTCTCGGCCTTGTTGAAGCCGATCTCGGCGGCCGAACGGCGGCGGACGTCGATATAGACGTTATTGGCGTCGGCGCGGCTGGTGGCGACGTACAGATACGGCGACTCGGCCAGCAGGCCGCCGCCGATCGTGCCGACGTTGATGTTGCTGCCCTGGATCACCGTGAAGGTGGTCGGCTGCTTGACCAGGTTGGCGAGGCGAATGCCCAGCTCGGCGCCGCTGGCGATGTTGGTCGCGCCCGAAACCACCAGCTTGGTGTTGGTCCCCGCGCTTGCATCGGCCGAGAACAGCAGCTTGGCCTTGCTGCCAAGGGTCAGGCTGCTGACGTTGATCGTATCGGTGTTGACGATGCCCAGGCTGCCGTTGGTCACGGCGATGTCCAGGCGGCCGTCGCCGTCGGTCAGCCGGCCCAGCGCCACGGCGCCGCCGTCGATCGACAGACGGTCCTGGCCGGCGCCGAAGGCCATGTTGCCCAGCAGCGTGCCGCTCCACAGGTTCAAGGTGTCGTCGCCGCCGCCGAACAGCACGTCGCCGACCGTCGAGGGCGCGGCGGTGGTGGTGGTCGCGTCGGTGCTGGTGGTGGTGTCGGTGCTGGGGAAGGTGCTGGTCGAGGTGAAGTTGACCGGACCCGACTGGGTATAGGTCACGCCCGAACTATTGGCGCGCAGGTCCAGGGCGATCGCCTGGCCGGCGGCCGTCACGGTCGCCGCCGTGCCGTCGGCCTTGAAGGTCGGCGCCGAGACCGTGGCGCGGATCGCGCCGGTGTTGGTGATCGTCTTCAGCGCGCCCGCCTGGTCGAGGATCGCCACGGCGTCGCCGGTCTCGCCGACGCGCACGGCGGTGATCGCGCCGGTGTTGCGCAGGCTGGTCGTGGTCGAGCCGGCGCCCAGCACCACGCCGCGCGCGGCGGCGGTGACGCCCGAGCCGGCGTAGGAGGACGCGCTGGACGAGATGGAGCCGCGGTTCAGGATCTCGTTGGCGGTCGCACCCGAGTTCAGGATCAGGCCGGTCGAATTGGCTTCGTAGCTGGTGGCCGAGATCTGGCCGTCATTGCGGACGCCGCCGGTGACCGTGGTCGTGCGGCCGCCGCCGGCGCCGATCGAGACGGCCGTGGCCGCGACGCCGTTGTAGACGCCGGCTGCGCCGATCGAGCCCTTGGCGACCAGGCCGTAGGCGTTGTCGCCAGTCCCGACCGCGCCCAGGGTGACGTTCTGGCTGGCCGAGCCGATCTGCAGGGCGGGAGACCCGCCGCTGACGCTGATGCTGGACGTGCCGGTGGTGCTGGAGGTGACCGTGGTGGTGACGGTGTTGCCGTCCGTTCCGACCTTGGTCGAGTAGTTGGCCCCCTGCAGCAGCACGCCGCCCGTGACGTCGCCGGCGACGCGGACAGCCGGACCGCCCTGCAACAGGTCGTCGGCGTCGAGCTTGTTCAGCGCGTCCGCCGTGGTCGGGCGGGTGGTGTAGCGATAGCCGGTGGCGCTGACCGAGCCTTGCAGGACCAAGGCCCCGGTGACGTTCGAATCGATGGCCTGGCCGACCGCGCCCGAGCCCTGAACCGCGGTGGAGCCGCCCAGGGTCACCTTGCCCGTGACCGGCGCGGCGATCCGCACGCCATAGGCGTTGTCGCCGATGACGCTGATCGCGCCCAGATTGGTGACGTTGCCGACCACCGGGCCTTCCAGCAGCATGCCGGCCGAGTTGTTGCCCTCGATGGTGATCGTGCCGCCCGAGGCGTTCTCGACGTCGCCGGTGAAGGTCCCGGCGTTGGTCAGGCGCACGCCGAACCGGTTGGCGCCCTGCGCGAACGGACCGTCGAGGTCGCCGTCGGAATCGCTGTCGGTGGCGGTGTAATCCTCGACCAGCGAGATCGTGCCGGTGTTGCTCAAGGCCCCGGTCCGGCCGCCGATGATCAGCACGCCCACGCCGTCATTGACGCCGTTGGTCGACAGCGTGCCCTGGTTGGTGACCTTGTTGTTGCTGTCGATCGTGACGATCGCGCCCGCGGCCGTCGGCTTGATCGAGCCGTCCGTGGTGATCTTGATGTCGTCGGCCGCCGCGCCCGTGGCCGTGCTCGTGGCGATCGGCGTCGTCCGCGCGGTGGAGACCGAGGTTTCCGCCGAAGCGGCGAAACCCAGGGCCAAGAGAGGAGCGGCCGCGACCGTCGCGACCAGGACCTTGCGCTGCATTACGAACGACACCTCGATAGAAACCGGCGCACCTAATTCGGGTCACGTTGCGGCGAAATTGCGGTGAGTCTCGCGCGTGACACGGACAGAAGCGCCAACCGTCTATCGCATGGCTTGGCGGGGCGCCATATCTGGATCGACGAATCATTTCCCGCTTGAAATCGGTGAGCCCTCCCCATGCCGCTGGCGAACACGCCCCCGGACGGAACCGAACGCCGCCGCGCGAGCGCTTTCTGGCCTTCCATGATCGGTCCCGGGGTCATTCTCGGCCTGGCCGTGGTGGGGCAGGCCCATCCGGTTCCGGCGGTGCTGGCCGCCGCGGCGTCCGGCGGCGCCGGCTGGTGGCTGTCGCGCCGGATGGGCGGCCCGGCCGAGTCGCAGCCGCTTGGCGTGGGCCTGGCGCCGGCCGCGACCGTCGAGGAGGTTCCGCCCTTCGCGGCGATCCTCGATCGGCTGCCCGATCCCCTGATGGTGATCGCCGCCGAAGAAGCCGACGACCTGACCGGCCGCCGCTTCCTGTTCGCCAACGCCGCGGCGCGGGAGCTGTTCAAGATCCAGCACCAGGGCGCGCTGCTGGTCACCGCCGTCCGTAACCCGCGCGTGCTGGAAGCCGTGGACGAGGCGTTGTTCGGCGGCGTCGAGGGCGTGGTCGAGTTCGAGACCGGCGGCGCCCAGGGGCGGGCCTGGCTGGCCTACGCCCGACCGCTGAAGGAGAGCGCCGGCCGCTCGCGCCTGGCCTTGCTGGCCTTGCGCGACGAGACCGACGCTCGCCGCAGCGAGCGCACCCGCGCCGACTTCCTGGCCAACGCCAGCCACGAGCTGCGCACGCCGCTGGCCTCGCTGTCGGGCTTCATCGAGACCCTGCGCGGCCACGCGAAGGACGATCCAGGGGCGCGCGACAAGTTCCTGGGCATCATGCTGGCCCAGGCCGAGCGGATGTCGCGGCTGATCGACGACCTGATGAGCCTGTCGCGGATCGAGCTGAACGAACATATCGCGCCCTTGGGTCGGGTCGATCTGGCCATGGCCGCCGTGGACGTCATCGACGCCCTGGCGCCGCAGGCGCGCGACAAGGCGGTCAGCTTCGATCCCGTGCTGCCGCCGCGCGGCGGGGCCGTGGTCGAGGGCGATCGCGACCAGATCATCCAGGTGATCCAGAACCTGGTCGACAACGCCATCAAATATACGCCCGAGGGCGGGGCCGTGCGGGTGGAGATCTTCCCCGGCCTGGCCGCCGAGGCCGCCGCCGCCGCGCGCGATCCGGCCGCCGCGCGCATGTCGCTGCTGACGCCGGACCACGATCCGGCCGAGCGCTACGCGGTGCTGCGGGTCACGGACCGGGGACCGGGCCTGGCGCGCGAGCACCTGCCGCGCCTGACCGAGCGCTTCTATCGCGTCGAGGGCCAGAAGAGCGGCGAACGGTCGGGCACGGGTCTCGGCCTGGCCATCGTCAAGCACATCATGAACCGCCACCGGGGCGGGCTGACCGTGGAGAGCGTCCAGGGCGAGGGCGCGACCTTCGGCGTCTACCTGCCGATGGCCAAGGCCGGCGCCGAACCCGCGCCGCCGCCGCCCGCCGTCGCGGAAGCCTGACCTCTAGAACGCGGTCCACTCGTCGGTCTTCACCGCCAGCGCCGCGCCGCCCGGACGCCGCATCGGGGCGCGGGCCGCCGGTCGCGGCGCGGGCCGCTGGATCGCGGAGGGCTTTGTCGCCCGGTCGCCGGCCGAGGTCGCGAACCGGCCGACCAGGGCCGTCAGTTCGGCCGACTCCTGTTGCAGGCTCGCGGCGGCGGCGGTGGCTTCCTCGACCATGGCGGCGTTGCGCTGGGTGACCTCGTCCATCTGGTTGACGGCGGTGTTCACCTCCGAGAGGCCCGTGGCCTGTTCGCGCGAGGACTGGGCGATCTCCGAGATCAGGCCGTCGATCTGACTGACCTTCTCGACGATCGTCGACAGGGCGTCGCCGGTGTCGCCGACCAGGCGGACGCCGTGCGCGACCTGCGAGGTGCTGCTGGCGATCAGGGTCTTGATCTCCTTGGCCGCTTCGGCCGACCGCTGGGCCAGGGCGCGGACCTCTTGGGCGACGACGGCGAAGCCGCGACCGGCCTCGCCCGCTCGCGCGGCTTCGACGCCGGCGTTCAGGGCCAGGAGGTTGGTCTGGAAGGCGATTTCGTCGATCACGCCGATGATGCTGGTGATCTGGCCCGAGGACTTCTCGATCTCGCCCATGGCGGCGACGGCGTCGCTGACGATCTCGCCCGAGCGGGCCGCGTCGGCGCGCGCGCCGGAAGCGGCGACGGAGGCCTGGCGCGCGCCTTCGGCGCTGCGATTGACTGTGGCGGTGATCTCGTCGAGGGCGGCGGCGGTCTCTTCCAGGCTGGCGGCCTGCTGCTCGGTGCGGCGCGACAGGTCGTCGGAGGCGGTGGAGATCTCGCGAGCGCCGGCGCCGACGCTCTGGGTGACGCTGGCGACCAGGCCCATCGCCTCGTCCAGCACCGTCATGGCGGTGTTAAAGTCGTTGCGGACCTTGCTGAACTGCGGATCGATGTCGTTGGCGATGCGATAGGTCAGGTCGTTGTGGGCCAGGTGCTCCAGTCCCCGGGCGATCTCATTGACCGCGTGAACCCGGCCGGTGACCACGGTGGCGAACTTCACGACCTTGGTGACGCGGCGCTTGTCGTCGAAGATCGGGTTGTAGGACGCCTGGATCCAGACTTCCTTGCCGCCCTTGCCCACGCGCTTGAACTCGGCGGCGACGAATTCGCCGGCGTTCAGCTTGCGCCAGAAGTCGGCGTAGTCGGGCGAGGCGGCATAGGCCGGCTCGACGAACATCCGATGGCTCTGTCCCTGGATCTCGGCCAGGGTGTAGCCCAGCGCGTCCAGGAAGTTCGCGTTGGCCGTCAGGATCTGTCCTTCCGGCGTGAATTCGATCACCGCCTGGGCGCGGCCGACGGCGTCCATCTTGCCGCGCGCCTCGGTGCTCTTGCGCTTCTCGTCGGTGATCACCGTGGCGACCTTGACGATGCGGGTGACGCGGCCGCGTCCGTCGCGGATCGGATTGTAGGAGGCCTGGATCCAGACCTCGACGCCGCCCTTGCCCAGGCGCAGGTATTCGCGGGCGTCGAACTCGCCCCGAGCCAGCTTCTTCCAGAAGGCCGCGTATTCGGGGCTGGCCGCGTAGGCAGGCTCGACGAACAGGCTATGATGCTGGCCGACGATCTCGCTCAGCGCATAGCCCATGGCCGCGCAGAAATTGGCGTTGGCCGAGAGGATCTTGCCGGCGGGATCGAACTCGATCGTGGCCAGCGAGAGATCCAGCGCTGCGAGGGTTTCCGCCGCGTGGGCGTGCGAACGCTTGAACATTATATCGTCACGCTCCTTGGGCGTTTGTGCTCGGCGAGAATGAGCGGCGAGGCTGGTCAATAAGTGCTGAACATGACACGCTCGAACAACTCATTATGAGGCGATAATATCGCGCACGATTTATATACTATGTTATAGAGCGTTGAATTCCCGCACGAAATTCACGCTCTGGTCGAGATCGAAGACCGCCGGCCCAAGCGTGCGACATATGGTCCAGCGGGGCCGGCGATGGAGCGCGAGGACCGCCGCCGGACATCGGGGCGGCCGCTGTCGTCAAACTGTCATGCAACTGTCGCATAAGCACAGCGCCCGCCCGGCATAGATCGGCCCCGGGGGAAGGCCAGCGATCCTGCGGGCCTTCGACAACGCGCAAGATTAGCCTCACGCATGCTGACCTGGCTCTCGCTCCTCGTTCTGGCGCTGTTTTCCGGCGTGGCCTTCATGGCCGGCCGCAGACGCGCCGTGGCTTCCGCCGGAGGCCGCTCGCGCGTCCTTCACTCCTTGCCGAACTACTACGGGACCTACGCGGCCCTGTGGGCCGGCGTGCCGGCCGCCCTGCTGCTGCTGCTGGGGGCCGCGTTCGGCGGGCGCATCGAGGATGCGGTCCTGCAGTCCAGCCGCCCCGCCGCCGTTCAGGCGCTGGAGCCGGACCGTCAGGCCGTCTTCTACAGCGACGCCCACGCGATCGCGGCCAAGCAGGCGCCGTCGGAAGTGGCCTATGAGGGCGAGCTGAAGGCCGCCCTCGACGCCAAGGTCGCCGAGGCCAAGCGCATCGAGATGGTGCTGAACATCGGCATGCTGGCCGGCGCCGGCGTGCTGGCCCTGGCCGGTTTCCTGCTGGCCTTCCCGCGCATCTCCACCGAATTCCGCGCCCGCAACCGGGTCGAGGGCTGGGTCGGCGTGCTGCTGATCGGCTGCTCGGTCGCGGCCGTGCTGACCACCCTGGGCATCGTGCTCTCGCTGGTCTGGGAAAGCTGGCGCTTCTTCCAGAGCGTCAATCCGCTCTCGTTCCTGTTCGGGACCGAGTGGAGCCCGCAGATCGCCATGCGCGCCGACCAGGTCGCCTCGTCGGGCGCCTTCGGGGCCGTGCCGCTGTTCGCCGGCACCTTCCTGATCATGCTGATCGCCATGCTGGTGGCCGCGCCCGTCGGCCTCTACTCGGCGATCTATCTCTCGGAATACGCCAGCCGCACCGTGCGAGGCGTGGTCAAGCCGCTGCTGGAGATCCTGGCGGGCGTGCCCACCGTGGTCTACGGCTTCTTCGCCGCCCTGACGGTGGGGCCGCTGTTCCGCGCCGGCTTCAACGCCATCGGCGCGGCGCTGCCGCCCGGCCCGATCGCCCAGTACCTGATGGAAGTCCAGAACCAGATGGCCCTGGTGGCCGGGGTGGTGATGGGGATCATGCTGATCCCATTCGTCTCCTCGCTGTCGGACGACATCATCAACGCCGTGCCGCAGTCGCTGCGCGACGGCAGCTACGCGATGGGCGCCACCAAGTCGGAAACGGTCAAGAAGGTCGTTTTGCCGGCCGCCCTGCCGGGTATCATGGCCGCCCTGCTGCTGGCCGTGTCCCGCGCCGTCGGCGAGACCATGATCGTGACCATGGCCGCCGGCCTGCAGGCCAAGCTGACCGCCAACCCGCTCGACACGGTGACCACCGTCACCGTCCAGATCGTCACGCTGCTCACCGGCGACCAGGAGTTCGACAGCCCCAAGACGCTGTCGGCCTTCGGCCTGGGCCTCACCCTGTTCGTGGTGACCCTGACGCTGAACATCATCGCCCTGCGCATCGTCCAGAAGTACCGGGAACAATATGACTGACGCGACCTTCGGCGCGGCCGCCCCGCGCCAGGCCCTCACGGCCGCCGACGCCCGTCTGAAGAAGCGCCACCGCGCCGAGCGCCTGTTCAAGGCTCAAGGCGTCGCCGCGATCGTCATCGCCATGATCTTCCTGGTGGTGCTGGTCGGCCGCATCGTGGCCCAGGGCTACACCACCTTCGAGAGCCACACGCTCAGCGTGCCGGTCTATCTGAACCCGGATCGCATCGACACGTCCGACCTCAGCGGCGTCAACTACGACTACATCGTCGCCGAGGCGGTGATGAAGAAGCTGGGCGTGCAGGACGACGACCTGGGCACGGTGTCGACCAAGGTCCAGGACCTGGTCAGCCGCGACTTCGGCTTTCAGCTGTTGAACAAGCTGAAGGCCGACCCGAAGCTGATCGGCCAGACGGTCGAGGTGCATGGCCCGCTGAAGGCCGACGCCGATCTCTACTTCAAGGGCGAGATCAAGCGCTCGACCGCGGAAGGCGACCGCAAGCTGGACAATCAGCAATTGGACTGGCTGGACAAGCTGGAAAAGACCGGCGCGATCAAGTCGGGCTTCAACTTCGCCTTCTTCACCAGCTCCGACTCGACCGAGCCCGAACAGGCCGGCGTGCTGGGCGCCGTGGTCGGCTCGGCCATGATGCTGATCATCACCGCCCTGATCGCGGTGCCGGTCGGCGTGCTGGCGGCCACCTATCTGGAAGAGTTCGCCCCGAAGAACCGCTGGACGGACATCATCGAGGTCAACATCAACAACCTGGCCGCCGTGCCGTCGATCGTCTACGGCCTGCTGGGCCTAGCCCTGTTCATCAACTGGCTGAACGTGCCGCGCAGCTCGCCGCTGGTCGGCGGCCTGGTGCTGGCCCTGATGGCCCTGCCGACGGTGATCATCGCCACCCGTTCGGCTCTCAAGGCCGTGCCGCCCTCGATCCGCGAGGCCGCCCTGGGCGTCGGCGCGTCCAAGACCCAGACGGTCTTCCACCACGTGCTGCCGCTCGCCATGCCCGGCGTGATGACCGGCGCCATCCTGTCGCTGGCCCACGCGCTGGGCGAGACGGCCCCGCTGCTGATGATCGGCATGGTCTCTTTCGTCCCCGGCGTGCCGGAAGGCTTCACCGGCGCCGCCACCGTCCTGCCGGTCCAGGTGTTCATCTGGGAGAACGCCTCCGAGCGAGCCTTCCACGAGCGCACCGCCGCCGCCATCATCGTTCTTCTCGTCTTCATGATCGTCATGAACGCCGCGGCCGTGATCCTGCGCCGCCGCTTCGAGCGCCGCTGGTAGGTTTCACATGACCCTGATCCTGAGCCCCAACGCTTCGCCCCTTCTCCGTGGACACGCCATGACCGTCCAAAGCCCCGACGACACCGCCCACACGCCGGTGATCCACACCACCGTTCCGCACGCCCACGCCTCGGCGTCGGTCGGCGAGGCCAAGATCAAGGCGCGCGGCGTCAAGGTCTTCTACGGCGAGAAGCAGGCCCTGTTCGACGTCGACCTGGACATCCCGGGCAAGTCGGTCACCGCCTTCATCGGCCCGTCGGGTTGCGGCAAGTCGACCTTCCTGCGCTGCATCAACCGCATGAACGACACCATCCCCTCGGCCCGCGTCGAGGGATCGATCGAGATCGACGGCGCCGACGTCAACGCCCGCAGCGTCGATCCGGTGGTGCTGCGCTCGCGCGTCGGCATGGTGTTCCAGAAGCCGAACCCCTTCCCGAAGACCATCTTCGAGAACGTGGCCTACGGTCCGCGCATCCACGGCCTGGCCTCGCGCAAGGACGAGCTGGAAGCCGTCGTCGAGAGCAGCCTGAAGAAGGCCGGCCTCTGGAACGAGGTCGCAGACCGTCTGCATCAGCCGGGCACGGGCCTGTCGGGCGGCCAGCAGCAGCGCCTGGTGATCGCCCGCGCCATCGCCGTGTCGCCGGAAGTGATCCTGATGGACGAGCCCTGCTCGGCCCTGGACCCGATCGCCACCGCCAAGATCGAGGAGCTGATCGACGAACTGCGGACCCAGTTCTGCATCGTCATCGTCACCCACTCGATGGCCCAGGCCGCCCGCGTCTCGCAGCGCACGGCCTTCTTCCACCTGGGCAAGCTGGTCGAGAGCGGTCCGACCGAGGAGATGTTCACCAATCCTCGCGACAGCCGCACCCAAGACTACATCACCGGCCGCTTCGGCTGATCCGGCGGGGAGAGACACGAAGATGACCGAACATACCGTCAAGTCGTACGGCGAAGAGCTGGCCCACCTGACCGCCGAAGTCACCCGCATGGGCGGCATCGCCGAGAGCCAGGTAGCCGACTGCATCGCGGCCATCGCCCGTCGTGACGGCCCGCTGGCCCAGGCCGTGGTCCAGGGCGACGAGCGCCTGGACGCCCTGCAGGGCGAGATCGAGCGCAAGGCCTTCCGCCTGATCGCCCTGCGCCAGCCGATGGCCGTGGACCTGCGCCACGCCGTCGCCGCCCTGAAGATCTCGATGAGCCTGGAACGCTGCGGCGACATGGCCAAGAACATCGGCAAGCGCGCCCTGATCCTGACCGAGGCCGACCCGATGACCGCTCTGACCCGCTCGATCGAGCGCATGGGCAAGCTGGTCCAGGGACGGCTGAAGGACGTCCTGGACGCCTACACCACCTCGGACCTGCAGCGCGCCATCGGCGTATGGAGCCGCGACGAGGAGGTCGACGAACACTACAACTCGATCTTCCGCGAGCTGCTGACCTACATGATGGGCGATCCGCGCACGATCAACGCCTGCGCTCATCTGCTGTTCGTGGCCAAGAACCTGGAGCGCATCGGGGATCACGCCACCAACATCGCCGAGATCATCCATTTCGAGCTGACCGGCGAGGAGCTGATCTCGCAGCGTCCGAAGCTGGACGTGGTCTCGCAGTAAGCCTGGAGGCGATCCGAAGTGACTCCTTACGTCCTGGTGGTCGAAGACGAAGACGCCCTGGCCACCCTGCTGCACTACAACCTCGACAAGGAAGGCTATCGCGTCGGCGTGGCCGGCGATGGCGAGGAAGCCTTGATCATGGCCAATGAGCGGGCCCCGGACCTGGTGATCCTGGACTGGATGCTGCCCAAGGTCTCGGGCATCGAGGTCTGCCGTCGCCTGCGCGGCCGGGCCGAGACCCGCAACGTGCCGATCATCATGTTGACGGCGCGCGGCGAGGAGACGGACCGCATCCGCGGCCTGGACACCGGCGCCGACGACTATGTGGTCAAGCCGTTCTCGATGGTCGAGCTGACAGCCCGCGTCCGCGCGGTGCTGCGCCGCATCCGCCCGGGCCTGGCCGACGACCGCATCACGGTCGGCGATATCATCATCGACCGGGTCGCCCACCGCGTGAAGCGGAACGGCAAGGAGATCCACCTCGGTCCGACCGAGTTCCGTCTGCTGGACTATCTGATGCAGCACCCGGGCCGGGTGTTCAGCCGCGAACAGCTGCTGGACGCCGTCTGGGGCTCGGATGTCTATGTCGAGGCCCGCACGGTCGACGTCCATATCGGCCGCCTGCGCAAGGCGCTGAACGGCTCCTCGGACGGCGACCCCATCCGCACCGTCCGTTCGGCCGGCTATTCGCTGGACCTCGACGCGGCCTGATCGCACCGCGGCGTCACGGCGCCGCATCGCTTTCTTAGACCATGAGCGCGCGCCGCCCCGCGGCGCGCGCTTTTGCGTTCGCAGCGCCTCACTCGACGGTGGTGAGGCAGAATGTCGCTATCTCAAAGGTTGTCGGATTCACGACCCGTTAAGCGTGCGCGGACGACGCTCGCGCCAGTATTGTCGCTGTCTTGATCAGGATCTGACCGCTTTGGTCAAGGTTATGGTCGCTGTTCCGCGCGTGAATACAAACGTTTCTGAGTTAGCGGATGCCGCAATGTCGGGTATCGAACAGTATACAATGTGCGAATTCGACAAGCGCCTAAGCGCTCAGGACGTCTTGGGGGGTTAATCGTCGTGTTCCAACAAGGCGCGAGCGGGCCTCCTTCCGTCGTTTCTCAATTCCTCGCCCAGGGCTGAACGCGGGCCGGAGCCTTCCATGCGCATGACGATCAAGCTCAAACTCGCCCTGACCTTCGGGGCGCTCATCCTGATGATGGCCGCCGCCACGGCGTTCGGCGTCAATCAGCTGGGCGCGCTGAACACCGGCCAGAAGGCGATGGTCACCGGTCCGGTGGCTCAGCTGCAGCGGAGCCAGGGGCTGGGCATCGCCCTGCTGCAGCTGATCCGCGCCCAAAAGAACATGGCCCTCGCCGACGACGCGGCCGAGCTGAAGAGCCAGAACGCCAAGGCCGATGCGAGCAAGGAGAAGGTCTCCGCCCTGCTGGACGCCGGCCTCGCCCACGCCACGGCGGAGGGCAAGCCGAAATGGGAGGCGTTGGCCCGCGACTGGTCGGTGTTCGCCGAGGGCGACGAGGCCATGCGCGCCGACCTGATGGCGGGGCGCCGCGAACAGGCGGTCGAGCAGATGCGCGCCAGCCAGAGGCAGGTTACCAATCGCATCACCGCGGCCGTGGACGATCTGGTGGCCCTGCAGTCGCAACGCATGGAGGCGGCCGACGCAGCCAGCGACCGCGCCTATGCCGCTTCGCGCAACACGCTGATCGCGGTGATCGCCGTCTCGATGCTGCTGGCCGCCGGCGCCGCGGTGTGGATCGCCCGGACCATCGCCCAGGGCTTCGCCAAGATCGGCGGGCTGGCCGAGGCCGTGGCGCTGGGCGACCTGGACCAGAAGGTCACGGTCAAGACCAATGACGAGATCAGGGACCTGGTCGAGACCGTCAACCGGATGACCGCCAACCTGCGCGCCACGGCGGCCCTCGCCGACCAGGTGGCGGCCGGCGACCTGACGGTCGAGATCAAGCCCCTGTCGGACAAGGACGTCCTGGGCCAGTCCCTGAAGGGCATGGTCGTCAACCTGCGCGGAACGGCGAACCTGGCCGACAAGCTCGCCGACGGCGATCTGACCGTCCAGGCCAAGCCGCTGTCGGACAAGGACGTCATGGGCCTGGCGCTGGAACGCATGATCGACCGTCTGCGCGGCGTGGTCTCGGACGCCATCGCGGCCTCGGAGAACGTCTCGGCCGGCAGCCAGGAGCTGTCGGCGGCCTCGGAACAGGTGT
>CBIHOB010000055.1:0-30975 GCA_966211605.1 uncultured Caulobacter sp. | reverse complement strand
TTCCTTAACGCCGCCCCTTAACGAGAGTCGCGACGCTCTGTAGTTTCGGGCGTCATGAACGCGCACACGACGCCCACCCCGGCCGCTCAGCTCGACCCCACCGGCGCGACGCCGGTGATGCAGCAGTTCTTCGAGATGAAGGCGCGCCAGCCCGATGCGTTGATCTTCTTCCGCATGGGCGACTTCTACGAGCTGTTCTTCGAGGACGCCTACAAGGCCGCCGCCGCCCTGGGCATCAGCCAGACGTTCCGAGGCACGCACGCGGGCCAGCCGATCCCGATGGCGGGCGTGCCGCAGCACGCGGCCGAGGCCTATCTGTCCAAGCTGATCCGCATGGGCTTCAAGGTCGCCGTCTGCGAGCAGATGGAAGACCCGGCCGAGGCCAAGAAGCGCGGCTCCAAGTCGGTGGTCCGCCGCGACATCGTCCGTGTGGTGACGCCCGGCACCCTGACCGAGGACGGTCTGCTGGACGCCCGCGGCGCCAACCGCCTGGCCGCCGTGGCCGTGCGCGCGGGCCAGGCCGCCGTGGCCTCGGTGGAGCTGTCGACGGGCGAGGTCGAGGTCTTCGCCCTGGCCAAGGAAGCCGTCGCCCCGATCCTGGCCGCCCTGGCCCCGTCCGAGACGCTGGTCGCCGACCGCCTGCTGTCGGACGACAGCCTGTCCCAGACCTTGAAGATCTGCGGCGGCCTGGTGCAGCCGATGCCCTCGGCCCTGTCCGAGCCGCAGGCCTCAGAGCAGCGCGTCAAGCGCCTGTACGGCGTCGAGACCCTGGATGGCTTCGGCGGGTTGACCCCGGCCGAGATCGGGGCCCTGGGCCTGATCGCCGCGCACCTGGAGATGACCCAGGCCGGCAAGCTGCCCGCGCTGCGGGCGCCGCGCCGCGCCGCCGACGCCGACGTCATGGCCATCGACCCGGCCACCCGCGGCAGCCTGGAGATCGACCGCACCCAGACCGGCGACCGCAACGGCTCGCTCTTGGCCTGCGTTGACCGCACGGTGACTGCCGGCGGCGCCCGGATGCTGGCCTCGCGCCTGGCCCGGCCGCTGCTGGACGTCGCCGCCATCGACCAGCGCCTGGACGCCGTCGAGTGGTTCGTCGAGCATCGCCAGCTGCGTCAACGCCTGCGCGAGGTGCTGAAGGGCGCCGGCGACATGGCCCGCGCCCTGTCCCGTCTCGCTCTCGGCCGGGGCGGACCGCGCGACCTGGGGTGCCTGCGCGACACCCTGAAGTGCGGCGAGCGCCTGGCCGGCATGGCGGGCGGCTCGCCCGACCCGCTGTCGCCGCCGCCGTTCGAGCTGGAACACGCCTTCAAGGCCCTGACGCCGTCGCTGCACGAGGGCCTGTCGCAGTTTCTGACCGTGCTGGAGCAGGGGCTGGGACCCGACCTTCCGGCCCTGACCCGAGAGGGCGGCTTCGTCGCCGCCGGCGTCCGCCCCGAGCTGGACCAGGCGCGCTCCCTGCGCGACGACAGCCGCAAGGTCATCGTCGCCATGGAGGCCGAGCTTTCGGCCCAGAGCGGCGTGCCGCTGAAGATCCGCCACAACGGCGTGCTCGGCTATTTCGTCGAGGCCACCGCCGGCAAGGCCGACCCGCTGTTCCAGCCGCCGCTGAACGCGACCTTCATCCACCGCCAGACCCTGGCCAACCAGGTGCGCTTCACGACGGTGGAGCTGGCCGACCTGGACGCCCGCATCGCCCAGGCGGCCGAGCGCGCCCTGGCCATGGAGGTCGCCGCCTTCGAGGACTGGCGCGAGCAGGCCCGGACCCTGGCCGACGCCATCCAGATCGCCGCCGAGGCCCTGGCGCGCCTGGATGTCGCCTCGGCCCTGGCCGAGTGGGCCGAGGACGCCGGCGCGGTGCGTCCGATCGTCGACACCTCCTATGCCTTCGACGCCAAGGGCGCCCGCCACCCGGTGGTCGAGGCGGCGGTGAAGAAGGCCGGCGATCCCTACACCCCGAACGATTGCTGCCTTGACGCCTCGGGCGAGAACGGGCCGCGGCTCTCGATCGTCACCGGCCCGAACATGGCCGGTAAGTCGACCTTCCTGCGGCAGAACGCCTTGCTGGCCATCCTGGCGCAATCGGGCTGCTACGTGCCGGCCGCCAGCTTCCGTCTCGGCGTGGTCGACCGTCTCTTCTCGCGCGTCGGGGCCGGCGACGACCTGGCCCGAGGCCGCTCGACCTTCATGATGGAGATGGTCGAGACCGCCGCCATCCTGACGCAAGCGGGCCCGCGCTCGCTGGTCATCCTGGACGAGATCGGCCGCGGCACGGCCACCTATGACGGCCTGGCCATCGCCTGGGCCTGCGCTGAGGCCCTGCACGACACCAACAAAAGCCGCGCCCTGTTCGCCACGCACTATCACGAGCTAGCGACGCTGGAGGAACGGATGGCGCACGTCTCCAACCTCAGCCTGCGGGCTAAGGAATGGAACGGCGACCTGGTGTTCCTGCACGAGGCCGCGCCCGGTCCGGCCGACCGCTCGTACGGCGTGCAGGTGGCCAAGCTGGCCGGGGTCCCGGGGCCCGTGGTTCACCGCGCCCGCGAGGTGCTGGATCGCCTGGAGAGCAAGGACCAATCGCCGGCCAAGCTGGACGACCTGCCGCTGTTCGCGGTCAGCCAGGCGGCGGCCGCCCCGGCGCCCGCCAAAGCGGCGCCGAGCGTCGTCGAGGACACCCTGAGCGATCTGGACGTTGACGGCATGAGCCCGCGCGAGGCCTTGGAGGCGCTTTACCGCCTTAAAGGTCTGCTCAAGACCTAGCGCATAACCATATAGATCCCATGCCCCGTCGCCTTCGCCCCACCCGCCTGGAACACGTCGTCGACGGTCACGCCCTCCGGGCCCGTCTTTCGGCCGCCGCGCTCGATTCCATCGGCAACGAGGCCGAACAGCGGTCGCGGGCGATCGACATCCTCAAGCAGGCGCTGTTTCGCGGCCGGATGATCGCCAAGGAGCGCCTGGAGAACGGGGCCAGCGGCGTCGAGACCGCCCGCCTGCTCAGCGGCGTCACCGACGAGGTGATCACCGCGCTCTATGATTTCACGACGGTCCACGTGTTCCGGGCCCGCAACCCGACCGAGGGCGAGCGCCTGTGCCTGCTGGCCGTCGGCGGCTACGGCCGCGCGACCCTGGCCCCGTTTTCGGACATCGACCTGCTGTTCCTGCGGCCCTACAAGCAGACGCCGCACGCCGAGAGCGTGATCGAGTACATGCTGTATGCGCTGTGGGACCTGGGCTTCAAGGTCGGCCACGCCTCGCGGACCATCGAGGAGTGCGTGCGCCTCTCGAAGGAAGACTTCACGATCCGCACGTCGATCCTGGAGGCCCGCCGGCTGACGGGCGACGAGCGCCTGGCTGAAGATCTCAAGCGCCGCTTCCGCGACGACGTCATGAAGGGCACCGGCGCCCAGTTCGTCGCCGCCAAGTTGAAGGAGCGCGACGACCGCCAGGCCCGAGCCGGCGCCAGCCGCTACATGGTCGAGCCCAACGTCAAGGAAGGGAAGGGCGGCCTGCGCGACCTGCACACCCTGATGTGGATCGCCGAGTATCTGCATCCGGTCGACCGGCCCGAGGACGTTTTCAAGATGGAGGTGTTCTCGACCCGCGAGACCAAGGCCTTCATCCGCGCCTTCGACTTCCTGCACGCCGTACGCGCCCATCTGCACTTCACGACGGGGCGGCCGGAAGAGCGGCTGACCTTCGACCTGCAGCCCGAGATCGCCCGCCGCATGGGCTATGGCGACCGGGGCGACGCGCCGGCGGTCGAGCGGTTCATGCGCCGCTACTTCCTGATCGCCAAGGAGGTCGGGGCGCTGACCCGCGCCTTCTCGGCGAAGCTGGAAGCCGAGCACTTCAAGAACGAACCCAAGGGCATCTCGCGCTTCCTCCCCGGCGCCCGCCCCAAGCGCAAGGCGCTGGAGGTCGAGGGCTTCTACGAGGACGGCGGCCGCCTGAACATCGAGGGCCAGGAGATCTTCGAGGCCGATCCGGTCAACCTGATCCGCCTGTTCAAGATCGCCGACGAGCGTGATCTGGACCTGCATCCGGACGCCTTCACGGCGGTGACGCGCAGCTTGTCGCTGATCACCTCGCGTGTGCGCCGCGACCCCGACGCCTGCCGGGCGTTCCTGGACCTGCTGGCGCGCGGCAAGCGCAGCTATCGCACCCTGACCCTGATGAACGACGCCGGGGTGCTGGGCCGCTTCGTGCCGGAATTCGGCCGGGTCGTGGCCCAGATGCAGTTCAACATGTACCACTCGTACACTGTGGACGAGCACACCCTGCGCGCCGTCGGGGTCATCGGCGACATGGCGGCGGGCCGGCTGGTCGAGGACCATCCTCTCTCGGTGTCGATCATGCCGCTGATCGAGGACCGAGAAGCCCTGTTCCTGGCCATGCTGCTGCATGACACCGGCAAGGGCGGGGTGGGCGGCCAGGAAAAGGCCGGGGCCCGCAGCGCCCGCAGCGCCTGCGAGCGCCTGGGCGTGGAGCGCAGCAAGGTCGAGCTGGTCGCCTGGCTGGTCGAGAACCACCTCGTGATGAGCGATTTCGCCCAGAAGCGCGACGTGTCGGATCCCGGCACGGTCGCCGCCTTCGCCCGCATTGTCGAGAATCCCGAGCGCCTGCGCCTGCTGCTGGTCATCACCGTCGCCGACATCCGCGCCGTGGGGCCGGGCGTCTGGAACGGCTGGAAGGGCCAGTTGCTGCGCGAGCTCTACAACGCCACCGAGGCGGTGTTCCGGGGCGGACGGGGCAGCGACGCCGCCGCCAACGTCCAGCGCCATCAGGAGAACGCCGCCGAGGCGGCCCGCGCCGCCCTGCTGGAGACCGATCCGGCCGCCATGGGCTGGGCCACGGCGATGGAAAACGCCTATTTCAGCGCCTTTCCGCCCGAGGACCTGTTCGAGCACGCCGCCCTGGCGCGCCGGGCGGCCATCCAGGGCGGGGCCGCCGCCGAAGGCCGGGTGCGTCCAGGGCAGAACGCCGCCGAGATCGTGGTCGCGGCCAAGGACCGGCGCGGCCTGTTTGCGGACCTCGCCCTGGCCATCTCGTCGCTGGGCGGCAACGTCGTGGGCGCGCGGGTCTTCACCTCGCGCCAGGGCCAGGCCCTGGACGTCTTC
Source organism: uncultured Caulobacter sp. (assembly GCA_966211605.1). GTDB lineage: Bacteria > Pseudomonadota > Alphaproteobacteria > Caulobacterales > Caulobacteraceae > Caulobacter. The sequence goes on along the minus strand of CBIHOB010000055.1, from coordinate 25,852 downwards.
TATGTGCAGGACGTGACCGGCGCGCCGCTGGGCTGTGAAAACCCCCGGGCCCTGCGCCGCCTGGCCGACGCTCTGGAGGCCGCCGGCCGGGGCGAGGCCCTGTCGGTCGAGCCGCGCCGGGGCGCCGAGCAATCGCGCGCCGCCGCCTTCGCCATCGCCCCGACCGTGGTGGTCGACAACGACGCCTCCAACGACGCCACCGTGGTCGAGGCCTCCGGCCGCGATCGGCCCGGCCTGCTGCACGCGTTGGCCAAGACCCTGGCCGAGAGCGGCCTGTCCATCCAGTCGGCTCACATCGACGGCTATGGCGAGCGGGCGGTCGACGCCTTCTACGTCCAGACCTCGGAGGGCGGGAAGGTCACCGACACTCGCAAGGTCAACGCCTTGAAGGCCGACCTGCTGGCCGCCCTGGAGCAGAACGAAGCCACCGCGCCGGCGGCGCGGGCCGGCTTGCGCCGGGCGCGGGCCAGCGTGGCGCGGTAACGAGACGCGAAGGGGGCTCCCCTCGACATTCCGCGCCGTGGCGGCAATCTTCGGGCATGGAAAAGCTGATGCGATTTCCAGCCGCCGTCCGGCGAGACCCCGACGTCGAAGCCTGGCTGTCCGAGCCTCATGACGAGCTGCGACGGTTGGCGCGGCCCTGGTTCGAGCGGATGCGCGCGTGCGGAGACGATGTCCGCGAGGTGCTGGCGGATGGGCATCCCACGGCGTGTGTCGGGGACGCGGCGTTCGGCTATGTCGACGCCTTCCACGCGCACGCCAACGTCGGCTTCTTCCTTGGTGCGGCGCTGGACGACCCGGCCGGCCTTCTCAATGGGACCGGCAAGCGCATGCGGCACGTAAAGCTGCATTGGGGCCAACCGGTGGACGAGGCCGCGCTGGCCGCGTTGGTGACGGCGGCGTATGGCGACATCCGGCGGCGCCTGGAAGAAGGATGAGCGGTCCATCGCCTGGACGTGAGAATACGGCCACCTTGACGCCCCTTCGCCAAACGCCCAGAAGCCGCTCGTGACCGACGCCCTTCCCCCCATATCCGCCGAACAACCCGCGCCAAAGAAGACCGGCGGGCTGCTCAAGTCGTCGATGATCTATTCCGGCCTGACTCTGGTCAGCCGGTTCATGGGTTTCGCGCGCGATCTGGCCGTGTCGTATCGGATGGGGGCCAGCGCCACGCCGGCGGCCGACGCCTACAACGCCGCTCTGGCGTTCCCGAACCTGTTTCGGCGGTTCTTCGCCGAAGGCGCCTTCGCCGCGGCCTTCGTGCCGGCCTACGCCAAGTCGCTGCAGCGCGACGGCGAGGAGACGGCCGACATCCTGGCGGCTGACGCCATGGCCACCCTGGCGGCCTCGACCATCGTCATCACCGTCGCCTGCCAGCTGGCCATGCCGTGGCTGATGATGCTGATCAGCCCGGGCTTCGGCTGGGGCACCGAGAAGTACAAGCTGGCGGTGCTGCTGACCCAGATCACCATGCCCTATCTGCCGTGCATGGCCATCGTCGCGCACTTGTCGGGCGTCCTGAACGCCCGAGACCGCTTCATCCTGTCGGCCGGCGCGCCGATCCTGCTGAACATCTTCACCCTGGCCTTCATCCTGCCCCAGACCAGCGCGGTCGGCGCGGCGACGTGGGGCTCGATCGGCGTGGTGGTGGCCGGCGTGGCCCAGGCGGCGCTGCTGACCTGGGGCGTCAACAAGTCGGGGGCCAAGGTCCATTGGCGGCTGCCGCGCCTGACGCCGGAAGTGCGCGAGCTGATCGGCAAGGCCATTCCCGGGGCCCTGGCGGCCAGCGCCACCCAGGTCAATATCTTCATCTCGGGCAACCTGGCCAGCCATGTTCCCGGCGGCCGCACCTGGCTGGCCACGGCCGACCGCCTGTACCAGCTGCCGCTGGGGCTGGTGGGCGTGGCCATCGGCGTCGCCCTGCTGCCGCGCCTGTCGCGCGCCGTGCATTCGGGCGACCGTGACGACGCCCAGAGCGCCATGGACCAGGGCGTGACCCTGGCCATGGCCCTGACCCTGCCGGCCGCGGCGGCCCTGGTCGCCATGCCCGGCTTCCTGTCGGACGGCCTGTACACCCGCGGCCAGTTCACCGCCTTCGACGCCAGCCAGACGGCGGCGGCGCTGTTCTTCTACGGGCTGGGAACCCCGGCCTTCGTGCTGCAGCAGCTTTATTCGCGGGCCTTCTTCGCGCGCGGCGACACCAAGAGCCCGATGCGCTTCGCCCTGGTCTCGGTCGCCGTGAACATCGTCTTCGGCATCGCCTTGTTCAAGCTGATCGGGGTCAAGGGCATCGCGGCGGCGACCGCCATCGCCTCGTGGCTGAACGTCGGCCAGATGGCCTTCGTGCTGGCCCGCAAGCGCGAGTACGGCCCGACCGCCCAGACCTGGTCGCGCCTCGTTCGGATTCTCGTCGCCAGCCTGGGCATGGGCTTGCTGTTGGCCGGGGCCTCGCACTATCGCGACGCGATCGAGGCTCCGCTGCGCGCGATCGGGCTGCACGGCCATGCCATCGGCGCCAAGGAGTTCGCCCTGGCGCTGACCTGCCTGGCCGGTGTCGCGATCTATCCGCCGCTGCTGTTCCTGTTCGGCGGGGTCAAGCCGGCCGAGCTGAAGGCGGCGCTCAAACGGGGCAAGGCTTGATCCATGGGCCCGCGGAGGCTAACCAGCGGGGCATGGCTCCGATCGGTCTCCTTTCGCCGCGATGGCGCGGCTCCCACTGACCTCGATCCTCGCGCTTCGGCGCGATGCGCATCCGCGCGCCTAGCCACCTCATCCGAATACGACAGCCAAGGCTCACAGCCATGACCGACCAAGCTCCCGTCACCTATGCGGGCCCGTCCCGCGTGCTCTCGGGCGTCCAGCCCTCCGGCGCCCTGCACCTGGGCAACTACCTCGGCGCGCTGGTGAAGTTCGCCCGCCTGCAGCACGAGATCGACACCTTCATCTTCGTGGCCGACCTGCACGCCATCACCGTCTGGCAGGACCCGGCGGCCCTGGCTCAGCAGACCCGCGAGATCGCGGCCGCCTACATCGCCTCGGGCCTGGACCCGGACAAGGCGACGATCTTCCCGCAGTCGGCGGTGCGCGAGCACGCCGAGCTCTCCTGGATCTTCAACTGCGTCGCCCGCCTCGGCTGGCTGGACCGCATGACCCAGTTCAAGGAGAAGAGCGGCAAGCACAAGGAGCGCAGCTCGGTGGGCCTCTACACCTATCCGGTGCTGCAGGCGGCCGACATCCTGGTCTACAAGGCCACCCACGTGCCGGTGGGCGAGGACCAGAAGCAGCACCTGGAGCTGACCCGCGACATCGCCCAGAAGTTCAACCACGACTTCAACGCCCCCGGCTTCTTCCCGCAGCCCGACCCGCTGATCCAGGGCCCGGGCGCGCGCGTGATGAGCCTGCGCGACGGTTCGGCCAAGATGAGCAAGTCCGACCCGTCGGACTATTCGCGCATCAACCTGACCGACACGGCCGACGATATCGCCGCCAAGGTCCGCAAGGCCCGCACCGACCCCGAGCCGCTGCCCGAGACCCTGGAGGAGTTGGCCGCTCGCGCTGAAGCCGACAACCTGGTCGGCATCTTTGCGGCCCTGGCCGGCAAGACCAAGGCCGAGGTGCTGGCCGAATACGCGGGCAAGGGCTTCGGAACCTTCAAGCCCGCCCTGGCCGAGCTGGCGGTCGAGAAGCTGGCCCCGGTCGGCGAGAAGATGCGCGGCCTGCTGGGCGATCCGGCGGTGCTGGACGCCATCCTGGCCAAGGGCGCGGCCAAGGCCCGCGAAGCCGCCGCCCCGACCCTGGCCGAGGTCAAGAAGCTGGTCGGCTTCTGGGGGGCTTGAGGTCGCGAATAAAGCGGCGTCATGTCAGCCGATGACTGACGCCGCTCCTTCCAGCCGTCGCAAGTTCCTGGTCGTCGCCGACGACAGCCCGGAATTCTCGGCGGCCCTGAAATACGCCTGCCGCCGCGCTCGCTCGACTGGCGGCCACGTGGCGCTGCTGAAGGTGATCGCTCCCGCCGAGTTCGAGCACTGGAGCGGGGTGCGCGAGGAGATCGAGCGCCAGGAGCGGGAAGAGGCCGAGGCCCTGTTGCAGAGCCTGGCCGCCCAGGTCGTGGCCGAGACCGGCCTGCCGCCCGAGTTCATCATCAAGCACGCCGACAGCGTCCGCACGGCCCTGAAGGCCGTGGTCGCCGCCGATCCCGGCATCAAGATCCTGATCCTGGCGACCTCGACGGCGGGCAGGGGCCCGGGCCCGCTGATCTCGGCGATCGCCAAGGAGGGCGTCGGGTTCTCGGGCCGCAAGCTGCCGGTGACGGTGGTGCCGGGGGATCTCACGGATGCGGAGATCGAGAAGCTGGCCTAGATCCGCTCCGGGATCCGCACCATCATCCGCTCATAGCCCTTCACGAAGGTCGAATAGACGCGCTTGGGCTCTTCCAGGACCTCGATGCGGGGGAAGCGTTTCAGCACCTCTTCCCAGACGATCTTCAGCTGCATTTCGGCCAGGCGGTTGCCGACGCAGCGGTGGATGCCGAAGCCGAACGACAGGTGGCGGCGGGCCTGGGGGCGATCGATGATGAAGGCGTCGGCGTTCTCGATGACCGTGTCGTCGCGATTGCCCGAGACGTACCACATCACCACCTTGTCGCCCTTCCGGATGGTCTTGCCGTTGAGCTCGAAGTCCTCCAGCGCCGTGCGGCGCATGTGGGCCAGGGGGGTCTGCCAGCGGATGATCTCCGAGACCATGTTGGGGATCAGGCCGGGATCGGCGCGCAGCTTGGCTTCTTCCTGCGGGTTCTTGGACAGGGCGTAGAGGCCGCCGGTGATCGAGTTTCGGGTCGTGTCGTTGCCGCCGACGATCAGCAGGATGACGTTGCCCAGATATTCCATGGGCGGCATGTCGCGGGTCGCCTCGCCGTGGGCCAGCATCGAGATCAGGTCGTTGCCCGGCTCGGTCAGGTTCACCCGCTCGTTCCAGAGATTGGTGAAGTAGCCCAGGCACTCCAGCAATTCGGCGCGGCGGGCGTCCTCGCTCCCGACGATGCCGCTCTCGGGCGAGGCGGTGGCGACGTCGGACCAGCGGGTCAGCTTGCGGCGCTCTTCCCAGGGGAAGTCGAACAGGGTGGCCAGCATCTGGGTGGTCAGCTCGATCGAGACCTTGTCGACCCAGTCGAACGGCTCGTCGATCGGCAGCGTGTCCAGGATCTGGCAGACGCGTTCGCGGATGACGCCCTCCAGCCGGCCCAGATTGGCGGGCGAGACGATCGGGCTGACCGTCTTGCGCTGGATGTCATGCTTGGGCTGGTCCATGGCGATGAACATCGGCAGGACGAAGTCCTCGTCGAAGTTCCGGATGGTGATGCCGCCCAGGTGCGCGTCCGACGAGAAGACCTGGTGGGTCGTGTCGACGGTCATGATGTCGTTGTAACGGGTGATCGACCAGTACGGCCCGGTGTCCTGGTCGCCTTGCGAGAAGTGGACGGGGTCTTCCTTCCGCAGGCGCTCGAAATAGGGCCACATGGCGTCGGCCTGGAACAGCGCCGGATTGGCGACATGGATGTCCTCCAGCGGCGTCGCATAAGCCTGCGCCCGCGCGGCTTCCTTCAGGTCAACCGAACCGTCGCTCATCGTGGATCCTCCCGCGGATCATTGTTCTGCGAGCATACCGCCAGAAAATGACGCCTGTGTCACTTTTAAAATGCGCGGTTCGGTCGCCCTTGCGTCACGAGGCCGCGAGGTCCATCTGTCGGCCATGTTCATCCAGACCGAAACCACCCCGAACCCCGAGGTCCTGAAGTTCCTGCCCGGACGCGAGGTTCTGGGGGAAGGCGCCCGGGAATTCCGCACGCCGGAAGAGGGCGACGCCTCGCCGCTGGCCAAGGCGCTGTTCGACCTGGGCGACGTGACGCGGGTGTTCTTCGGTCCCGACTTCCTCACGGTGACCAAGGGCGAGGACGCCCAGTGGCCGCACCTGAAGGCTCCGATCCTGGCGGCCATCATGGACCACTTCACCAGCGGCCGCCCGCTGCTGCTGGACGCGGCCGAAGGCGGCGGCCATGACGAGGACGGCGTCTATGACGAGGAAGCCTCGCAAATCGTCGCCGAGATCAAGGAGCTGCTGGACACCCGCATCCGTCCGGCCGTGGCCCAGGACGGCGGCGACATCGTCTTCTCGCGCTTCGAGCCCAAGACCGGCGTGGTGTGGCTGCACATGCGCGGCGCCTGCTCGGGCTGCCCTTCGTCGTCCGCGACCCTGAAGTCCGGCGTCGAGAACATGCTCAAGCACTATGTGCCGGAAGTGACGCGGGTGGAGCAGACCCTGGGCTAGGGTCGGCAAGCCGACGCGTCCTGCTTGCGCGCCGGATGGGAAGCCCTTATTGTAACCATTATAGTTGCAAATAGCTTCCTCAAGGATTGCTCATGGCCAAGCTCGAAGACGCCTCGCTCGCCCAGCTGTTCACCGAGGCCCGCACCCGCAACGGTTGGGATCCGACGCCGCTGCCGGAAAGCGTGCTGCGAGAGCTCTACGATCTGACCAAGTTCGGGCCGACGGCCGCCAACTCGACGCCGGCCCGCTTCTATTTCCTGACCTCGCCCGAGGCCAAGGAGCGCCTGGCCAAGCTGTCGTCGGGCTCGAATGCGCCGAAGATCCGCCAGGCGCCGGTGACGGTGATCGTCGGCTATGACCTGGACTTCCCGGAAACCCTGCCCAAGCTGTTCCCGCACGCCCCGGGGGCCAAGGACTGGTTCAACGACATGACCGCCCGCGAGTGGGGCGCGCTGCGCAACAGCTCGCTGCAGGGCGGCTACTTCATCCTCGCCGCCCGGGCTCTGGGCCTGGACGCCGGTCCGATGTCGGGCTTCGACAACGCCGGCGTCGACGCCGAGTTCTTCGCGGGCACGAACATCAAGAGCAACTTCATCGTCTCGATCGGCCACGGCACGGAGGAGGGTCTGTTCCCGCGCAATCCGCGGCTGGACTTCGACGAGGCGGCGAAGATCCTCTGATCCGACGGCAGGGCGATCGGAGGGCGACAAGCGTTTTGTGCATGCCATGCACATTCGCTAGAAGGACATCATGAGCCTCCGTCAGACCCTCATCGCCCTGCCGCTTCTCGTCCTCGCCGCCTGCGGGCCGGCCAAGAAGGACGAGGCCGCGCCGCAAGCCGAAGCCGGGGCCAAGGCCCCTGTCACCGTCGCCATCGCCCCCTATGCCGGCGGGCCGCTGAAGGTGACCAAGGACGGCGTCGGGCCGATCAGCGCCTCGACCGCGTTCGACCTGGCCACGCTGAAGGCGCTGTTTCCCAAGGCCAAGGTCGACAGCGCCTTCCTGCACTTCGGCCAGGGCCCGGCCCAGCCGATCATCAACATCGAGCAGGACAACGTCCCGCTGGCCGAGATCGGCAAGACGGATGAAGGCGAGATCGCCTATGTCCGGGTCGCCGCCGGCGATGCGCGGGGTCCCAAGGACGAGCGGCTGCTGGCCAAGTGGGCCGACCTGGGCTTCACCTTGGACCAGTGCCGCGCCGGTGAGGGCCGCGAGATCAACCAGACCATCTGCGTGCGTCCCGAGGCCCCGACCGTCGCCTACGTGTTCGGCGTGCCGGGCTATGCCGGCAAGGCCGTGCCGCCCGAGGCGACGTTGAAGGCCAAGGGCCAGCTGAACGAGCTGGTCTGGCGTCCGGCCGAGGGCGCGAACGTCGGTTCGGCCTGATCCCATGATCCTCTCGATCGACACCTGCCTCGGCGCCAGCTCGGTCGCCGTGCTGGATGGCGAGCGCGTGCTGGCTGTCCGCAGCGAACCCATGACCCGCGGCCACCAGGAGCGCATCGGGATCATCGCGCGCGAGGCCGCCGCCGAGGCCGGCGTGGCCTTCGCGGATCTGAAGCGGATCGGCGTCACGGTCGGCCCGGGCTCGTTCACCGGGCTGCGCGTGGGCCTGGCCTTCGCCAAGGGTCTGGCCACGGCGCTGTCGATCCCCTGCGTGGGTGTCAACACGCTGGAGAGCCTGGCGTTCGGCCACACGGGCTTCGTCGCCGCCGTCATCGATGCGCGGATGGGCCAGGTCTATATCCAGGTCTTCGCGGACGGCGTCGCGCTGATGGCGCCGGACGCCCTTGACCTGGGCGAGGCCGCCGCGCGCCTGGCCGAGCTCTATTCGGGCGGTTCGGCGACCCTGATCGGCTCGGGTGCGCCGCTGCTGGCCGACACGCTGAGCAGCGCCACGGTCCTGACCCCGGCCGCGCCGGATCCGGTCGCCGTCGCCCGTCTGGCCGCCAAGAAGTCCGCCCCGACCCATTCGCCCCGGCCGCTCTATCTGCGCGCGCCCTACGCCACGTTGCCCTCGGCATGAACCTGCGTCCCGTCGGCTCGGAAGCCGCCTTCGATCTCGCCGACCTCCACGACAAGGCCTTCGACCGGCCCTGGACGGCGGTGGAGTTCGACGACCTGCTGAAATCTCCCGGCGCCTTCGCCGTGCTGGGCGAGGCGGGCGAGCCGGCCGTGGCCAAGGGCTTCATCCTGTGCCGGTCGATCGCCGGCGAGGCCGAGATCCTGACCATCGCCGTCGACCCCGCCGCCCGCCGGCGCGGCTGGGGTGCGGCCCTGGTCGAGATGGCGGCCGGGATCGCGTCGGAAACCCGCGCCGAGGCGATGTTCCTGGAGGTCGCCGCCGACAACCTGGCGGCGATCGCGCTCTACCAGACGACGGGTTTCGCCAAGGTCGGCGTGCGCAAGGGCTATTATCCCCATCCGGATGGCCCCAAGGACGCGCTTGTCATGCGCCGGGCGCTTAACACTTAAGAGACGACCGCCTATCTTGCCGGCGACTCAGACGGAGGTTCCGCCGTGGATCGACTCGAAAAGGCCTGTATCGAAAAGGGCATGCGCATGACGGACCAGCGCCGCGTGATCGCGCGCGTGCTGTCGTCGGCCGAGGACCATCCCGACGTCGAGGAACTGCACCGCCGCGCCCATGCCATCGATCCGCACATCTCGATCGCCACGGTATACCGCACTGTCCGCCTGTTCGAGGAAAGCGGCATCATCGAGCGCCATGACTTCCGCGACGGCCGTTCGCGCTATGAAGAGACGCCCGACCATCACCACGACCACCTGATCGACATGAAGACCGGCAAGGTCGTCGAATTCGTGGACGAGGAGATCGAGGCCCTGCAGCACGCCATCGCCCGCAAGCTGGGCTACAAGCTCGTCGACCACCGGCTCGAGCTCTACGGCATGCCGATCGAGGAATAGACCTCCAAATCTGCTCCCCCCTTCTGGGGGGAGATGGCGTGCGACCCCGCAACCCTTGCACACGGGGCCTCTCGACCCCATAACCTCGCCGGATGAGCGAGACCCCGCAAAAGCGCCTCTTTATCAAGACCTACGGCTGTCAGATGAACGTCTATGACAGCGAGCGCATGGCCGACGTCCTGCGTCCGCTGGGCTATGGCGTCGTCGACGATCCCGAAGGCGCGGACTTGGTGGTGCTGAACACCTGCCACATCCGCGAGAAGGCCACCGAGAAGGTCTATTCCGAGCTCGGCTACATCAAGCAGATGAAGGACCGGAAAGCGGACGCCGGCGGTCGCATGACCATCGCCGTGGCTGGCTGCGTGGCCCAGGCCGAAGGCAAGGAGATCATGCATCGCCAGAAGGCGGTCGATCTGGTCGTCGGTCCGCAGGCCTATCACCAGCTGCCGGAGCTGATCGCCCGCGCCCACCGGGCCACCGGCGAGCGCCTGGCCGCCGACTTCGCCGCCGACGAGAAGTTCGACGCCCTGCCGGCCGAGCGCCACGTGACCGGCGTCACCGCGTTCCTGACCGTGCAGGAGGGCTGCGACAAGTTCTGCACCTTCTGCGTGGTGCCCTATACGCGCGGCGGCGAGTGGTCGCGGCCGGTGAACGACATCGTGGAAGAGGCCAAACGCCTGGCCGGGGCCGGCGTGCGCGAGGTCACCCTGCTGGGCCAGAACGTCAACGCCTATGACGGCGACGGTTCGACCCTGGCCAAGCTGGTGCGCCAGCTGGCCAGGATCGATGGCCTGGACCGCATCCGCTACACGACCAGCCATCCGCGCGACATGGGGGACGACCTGATCGAGGCCCATGGCGAGCTGCCGGAGCTGATGCCCTATCTGCACCTGCCGGTGCAGGCGGGCAGCGACAAGATCCTCAAGGCCATGAACCGCGACCACACGGCCGAGAGCTATGTGAAGCTGATCGAGAAGATCCGCGCCGCCCGTCCGGACATCGCCATGAGCGGCGACTTCATCGTCGGCTTCCCCGGCGAGCGCGACGGCGATTTCGACAAGACCCTGGAGCTGGTCCGCGAGGTCGGCTTCGCCAGCGCCTTTTCGTTCAAGTATTCGCGGCGGCCGGGCACGCCGGCCTCGGCCATGCCCGGCCAGGTGGACGAGGTGGTCAAGGCCGAGCGCCTGGAGCGTCTGAACCAGCTGCTGGACGAACAGCAGCGGGCCTTCAACGCCTCGCAGGTGGGCAAGGTCCTGCCGGTGCTGTTCGAGAAAGCCGGTCGCCACCCTGGCCAGGTCGTCGGGCGCAGCCCATATCTGCAGGCCGTCCACGCCGAAGGCGGGGAGCATCTGATCGGGAAGATCGTTCCCGTCCGCATAGAGAGCGCCGCCAAGATGAGCCTGGCGGGCGTGCTCGAACCTGTTCTGGAGACCGCTTGAGCCGCACCCCTGAGTTCCTGCCGCTGTCCGACGACGCCGTCGTCGCCGTTTCCGGTCCGTCGGGCCGTCACGCCGCCCTGATCGAGGACGCCTTCAAGGTGTTGATCGAGACCCCGGGCGGCGGGGTCACCATCACCGGCGACGCGCGGGGCCGCACGGGGGCCAAGCGGGTCCTGCAGACCCTGGCCGCCCGCGCCGACACCGGCGAGGAGGTGGTCGAGGCCGATGTCCGCATCGCCATCGGCGGCGCCCATGAGACCGGCGGCCAGGCTTCGCCCCGCGCGGTGCGCAAGGGCAATGTCTCGCCCAAGACCAAGAGCCAGGCCGTGTACCTGGAGCGGATGGCGACTCATCCGCTGGTCTTCGGCCTGGGTCCGGCCGGCACCGGCAAGACCTTCCTGGCCGTGGCCCATGGCGCCGGCATGCTGATGCGCGGCGAGGTCGATCGCCTGATCGTCACTCGCCCCGCCGTCGAGGCCGGCGAAAAGCTGGGCTTCCTGCCGGGCGACCTGAACGAGAAGGTCGATCCCTACATGGCGCCGGTCTGGGAAGCCCTGACCGACATCATGGGCGCCGACCAGCTGCGCCGCCGCCGCGAGAAGCTGGAGATCGAGGTCGCTCCGATCGCCTTCATGCGCGGCCGCACGCTGGCGCATGCGTTCGTCATCGTCGACGAGGCCCAGAACTGTTCGCGCCTGCAGATGAAGATGGTCCTGACCCGGATCGGCGAAGGCGCCCGCATGGTCGTGACCGGCGATCCGACCCAGGTTGATCTGCTGAACCCGCGGGACTCGGGCCTGGCCCACGCCGTCTCGATCCTCGAGGGCGTGGAAGGCGTGGCGATCTCGCGCTTCACCTCGTCGGACGTCGTGCGCCATCCGCTCGTCGAGCGGATCGTAAAGGCCTATGACGCCGACGCGGCGCAGAGTACTCCCCGGTAAATGACCATCACCGTAGATATCGAGATCGAGGACGAGGCCTGGACCGCGGCCGCCGAGGACGCCGAGGCCCTGGTCTGGCGCGCGGCCCAGGCCGTGCTGGACGCGCATGAGCATATCGAAGGCCAGGGGATCGTGATCCTGCTGACCGACGACGACAGCGTCCAGGCCCTAAATCGCGACTTCCGCCACAAGGACTATGCGACCAACGTCCTGTCCTTCCCCTCGCCGCCCAACCCCGAAGGCCAGATCGGCGACATCGCCCTGGCCTACGGTGTCTGCGCGCGCGAGGCGGCCGAGCAGGGCAAGCCTCTGAGCCACCATCTGCAACATCTGGTGGCGCATGGCGTGCTTCATCTCCTAGGATACGACCACGAGGGCGACGACGAGGCGGAAGCCATGGAGGCGCTCGAACGCGAAATCCTGGCGGGTCTGGACGTTCCCGACCCCTATGCCGGCGATCAAGAGGAACGCTGACAGGGCCATGCCCAGCGACGAGCCTAGTCAACAGCCCGCCGTTCCGGTTCGACGAAGCCGGGGCGTGCGGGCGTTCCTTCGACGCATGCGCCGGCAGCTGACCGGCGGCGGCGAGCCCGCGCGGCCGCCCGAGCCTCCGCCCGCGACCGGCGCGGTCGACATCGTGGACCAGGCCGAGGCCTTCCAGACCCTGCGGGTCGCCGACGTGATGACCCCGCGCGCCGACATCGTGGCTGTGGAGCTGTCGACGCCGTTCGAGGCGGTGGTGGCCCAGTTCACCGAAGCCGAACACTCGCGGATGCCGATCTATCGCGAGACGCTGGATGACCCGGTGGGCGTCGTCCACGTCAAGGACGTCTTCCGCCTGCTGGCCGACGACGAGAAGCATCCGGCCCCGGGCGACGTCATCCTGAACAAGCTGCGCCGCGACGCCCTGTACGTGCCCGCCTCGATGAAGGCCGCCGACCTGCTGCTGCGCATGCGGACCAGCCGGATCCACATGGCCCTGGTCATCGACGAGTTCGGCGGCACCGACGGCCTGGTCTCGATGGAGGACCTGATCGAGGCGGTGGTCGGCGAGATCGACGACGAGCATGACGACGCGGCGGCCGTGGCCATCGTGGCCCGGCCCGGCGGGGTCTTCGAGGCCGACGCCCGCGCGCCGCTGGAAGAGCTGGAAGCCGTGCTCGGACGGGAATTGGCGCCGTCCGACATGGAAGAGGACATCGACACCGTCGCCGGCCTGGTGGTGGCTCTGGCGGGCCGCGTGCCGCAGCGGGGCGAGGTGATCGCGCATCCCGACGGCTACGAGTTCGAGGTCGTCGAGGCCGATCCGCGCCGGGTGCGGCGCGTGCGGGTGCGCGGCGGTCCATCGCCGGCGACGGCCGAACCGGCTGCCGAGAGCCTCTCCACCTCGTGATGGCGGCCTGGACGAGTTTCCGCGCGAAGGGCTGGAGCGGGCCGCTGCTGGCGCTGCTCGCCGGTCTGGCCGCCGCCCTGGCCCACCCGCCGTTCGGCGTGCTGCCGGGCCTGTTGGGCTATGCCGGCCTGCTGTACCTGCTGGACGACGTCCATGCCGACAAGCCGCTGCGCTCGGCCTTCTGGCGCGGCTGGCTGGCGGGCGTCGGCTATTTCGGCCTGGGCACCTGGTGGATCGGCGAGGCCTTCATGGTCGATGCGGCCAACCAGGGCTGGATGGCCCCGTTCGCCGTCTCGGCCATGGCGGCAGGCCTGGCGCTGTTCTGGGGCCTGGCGGGACTGCTGTACAGGCTGGTCCGGCCAAGGACGGCCTGGCGCGTCCTGACCTTCGCCGGCGCCCTGGCGGCGCTGGAATGGACGCGCGGCCACGTGCTGACCGGCTTTCCCTGGAACCTGCCCGGCGAGACCTGGCGGGCGGGCTCGTGGCCGTCGCAGGCCGCCGCCCTGGTCGGCGCGTACGGCCTGACCTGGATCACGGTGGCCATCGCCGCCGCGCCCGCCGTCTGGCGCGAGGGCAAGGCCGGGAAGATCGCGCTGGGCGCCGGCGCGGCGGGGCTGGTCGCGCTCTACGGCTACGGCGCGGCGGTGGCGTCGCGGCCGGTGGCCAAGGGTCCGCCGGTCTCGGTGCGGATCGTCCAGGCCGACATCCAGCAGGACGCCAAGTGGGACGCCGCCCGCTTCGCCCAGATCGTCCAGGCCTACGTCTCGCTGACCGCCAGGCCCTATGCGGGCGAGCCCGCCGACATCGTCATCTGGCCCGAGGGCGCCCTGCCGGCGGCGATCGACGACTACCTGGCCCCGGGGACCTGGGTGCGGCAGGCCATACTGGACAGCGTCCGGCCCGGCCAGATCCTGCTGATCGGCGGCTATCGTTACGAAGGCCCGATCGACAAGCCGACCTACTACAACAGCCTGGTCGCCCTGCGCCGCACGGCGACCGACCTCGCGGTGATCGGGGTCTATGACAAGCATCGGCTGGTGCCGTTCGGTGAATACCTGCCGGCGGAAAAGCTGCTCACGGCGATCGGCTTCAAGAGCCTGGCGCACCTGGGCGACGGCTTCGCCACCGGGCCCCGGCCCGCGCCGTTGAAAGTGGGCGCCGACCTGCTGACCCAGCCGCTGATCTGCTACGAGAGCCTGTTTCCGGGCCTGGCCCGCCGCGATCCGAAAGTCCGGGTCCTGATCAATGTCTCGAACGACGCCTGGTTCGGCGTGACGTCCGGGCCGCTGCAGCACCTGAACCTGGCCAGCTATCGCGCCATCGAAAGCGCCAAGCCGATCCTGCGCGCCACACCGACCGGCGTTAGCGCTGTCATCGACGCCCGCGGTCGAGTCGTTCCCGGAACGCGCCTGGATCTAGGAAAAAGTGGAGTCATCGACGCTTCAATACCAGGAATGGGTGGGGTTACACCCTTCGACGACTTCGGCGATCTATGGCTTTTGGCGCTTCTACTGATATCTGCGGTTGCGTCAGCTCGCTCGAGGGCAGGTAAAAACTAATCCTCTATTGCGCACTTGAAAGACTTGGGCTGAATTAAAACCGCAATTTCAGCTATCAAGCGTGGGTATGAGCGAGTCGTCGGACGCCGAGCGTCACCCCAATCCCGTCGATCTGCATGTGGGCGCCCGCATCCGCATGCGACGCAAGATCCTGGGCGTCAGCCAGGAACGGCTGGCCGAGGATCTGGGCCTGACCTTCCAGCAGATCCAGAAGTACGAGCGCGGCGCCAATCGGGTCAGCGCCAGCAAGCTGTACGAGATCGCCAAGAGCCTGCAGTCGTCGGTGGCCTATTTCTTCGAAGGCCTGGCCGACACCACGGGCGAGGGCGTGGCCGAGGGCGGCGAGCCGTTCGTCCACGACTTCCTGATGACCTCTGAGGGCCTCGAGCTGGCGGCGCTGTTCCCCCGGATCACTCGGCCCAAGGTCCGACGCCGGATCCTGGAGCTGGTCCGCTCGATGGCCGAGGAAGAGGCCGCAGGGGAGGACGACGAGGCTTGAGGCGATCGGCGAACCGAGCCGTGATCCGCTGAAAGCCGCCTCAGCTTCTCTCGTCTTGCTCGTATAAACATATCTTTATATGGTTCCGGTCTAACTGGACGCCGAACTGGGCGCGCGCGCGCCTGCGCGCATCCTCCATGACCGGAGCTGTCTCTTGAGCCGTTCGTCCTACATCTTCACCAGCGAGAGCGTTTCCGAGGGCCATCCCGACAAGGTCGCCGATCGGATCAGCGACACCGTCGTGGACGCCTTCCTGTCGGTCGATCCCGAGGCGCGCGTCGCCTGCGAGACCCTGGTCACGACCAACCGCGTCGTGCTGGCCGGCGAAGTCCGCGCCGGCAAGCCGGACGGCGACAAGAAGGCCAACAAGCAGCTGACCAAGGACATCCTGGCCTCGCTGGAGCCCAAGGTCCGGGCCGCGATCAAGGACATCGGCTACGAGCAGAAGGGCTTCCACTGGCAGAAGGCGAAGTATTCGAACTTCCTGCACGGCCAGTCGGCGCACATCGCCCAGGGCGTGGACGCCACCGAGAAGAAGGACGAGGGCGCCGGCGACCAGGGCATCATGTTCGGCTACGCCAGCACCGAGACCCCGGAGCTGATGCCGGCCACCCTGCAATACAGCCACAACATCCTCAAGCGCCTGGCCGAGCTGCGCCACTCGGGCGAGTTGCACGAGCTGGAGCCCGACGCCAAGAGCCAGGTGACGCTGGAGTATGACGGCAACGGTCGTCCGACCCGCGTCGTCTCGATCGTCGTCAGCCACCAGCACGCCAAGAAGATCGACGGCAAGGCCGCGACCTCCAAGCGCGTGCTGGAGCTGATCAAGCCGCACATCCTGCCGATCTTCCCGGACGGCCTGGTCACCAAGAAGACCCAGTGGCTGGTCAACCCGACCGGCCGCTTCGAGATCGGCGGCCCGGACGGCGACGCCGGCGTCACCGGTCGCAAGATCATCGTCGACACCTACGGCGGCGCTGCGCCGCACGGCGGCGGCGCGTTCTCGGGCAAGGATCCGACCAAGGTCGACCGCTCGGCCGCCTATGCCTGCCGCTACCTGGCCAAGAACGTCGTGGCCGCCGGCCTGGCCGACCGCTGCACCATCCAGATCGCCTACGCCATCGGCGTGGCCCAGCCGGTCTCGTTCCACGTCGACCTGCACGGCACGGGCAAGGTGGACCCGGCGGTGCTGGAAAAGACCCTGCCGCAGCTGATCGGCGGCGCGACCCCGCGCGCCATCCGCGAGCACCTGCAGCTGAATCGCCCGATCTACGCCCGCACCGCCGCCTACGGTCACTTCGGCCGTACGCCGGACAACGAAGGCGGCTTCTCGTGGGAGAAGACCGACCTGGTCAGCGAGCTGAAGGGTCTGGCGTAAGCCTCATCCCCCCTTCTCCGGGAAGCGGGCTCCGATCCAGGCGGATCGGAGCCCGTTTTCATTTCCCGCTCAACGCACTAAGACGCCCGACCATGACCAACCCGCAACAACCCCACGGGCCGCTGCGCTCGTTCGGCCGTCTGAAGTCGCGCCCGGTGAAGCCGCGCCAGCAGGCCCTGCTCGACACCCTGCTGCCCGAGATCGCCGTGCCCCAGGGCCCGTTCCAGCCGCTGGACCTGATGCCCGAGGCCAAGGCCGTGTGGCTGGAGATCGGCTTCGGCGGCGGGGAGCACATGGCGACCCAGGCCGGCCGCAACCCCGAGACCCTGCTGATCGGCGCCGAGCCGTTCGTGAACGGCGTCGCCAGCGCCGTGCGCCACGTCGAGGAACAGGCTCTGAAGAACGTTCGCATCCACGAGGGCGACGCCCGCGACGTGGTCGACTGGCTGCCCGACGCCTGCCTGGACCGGGTGTTCATCATGTTCCCCGACCCCTGGCACAAGGCCCGCCATAACAAGCGCCGCCTGATCCAGCCCGAGTTCGTCGCCAAGCTGGCCCGCGTGATGAAGCCGGGCGCGGCCCTGCGCTTCGCCACCGACTGGGCCGACTACGCCGAGTGGACGACCGAGCGGGTGCTGGCCGATGCGAACTTCCGCTTCGCCGTCGCCGACGCCGACCGCAACGCGATCCCGGCCGACCATGTCACGACGCGCTACGAGGAAAAGAAGCTGGGCGACTGCGCCCCGGTCTTCCTGGACTTCGTCCGGGCCTGAACATGAAAAGGGCCAGCGCTTCCGCTGGCCCCGTCGTTCAGTACGTCTCGTTGTAGCGCTTGATCGCCGTGCGGATGATGTCGGCGGTCTCCTCGATGTCGGCCCAGCCGGTGATCTTGGTCGACTTGCCCTTTTCCAGGTCCTTGTAGTGCTGGAAGAAGTGGGCGATCTGCTCGGTCAGGATGGTCGGCAGGTCGCGCCAGCTGGACACGCCGGTGTAGAACGGGTGCAGCTTGTCGACCGGCACGGCCAGGATCTTCTCGTCCGAACCGGCTTCGTCGACCATCATCAGGGTGCCGATCGGGCGGCAGCGGATGATCGCGCCCGGCACCACCGGGGTCGGGCCCACGACCATGATGTCGGCCGGGTCGCCGTCGTCGGCCAGGGTGTGCGGGATGAAGCCGTAGTTGGCCGGATAGAACATCGCCGTGTGCAGGAAGCGGTCGACCATAAGGGCCCCGCTCGCCTTGTCGATCTCGTACTTCACCGGCTCGCCGCCCTGCGGGATCTCGATGATGGCGTTCAGATCGTAGGGCGGGTTCACGCCGGTCGGGATCTTGGAGAGGTCCATTGTGACTCTTCGTCTTATGAGGTCCGCGGGGAGGCGGCCTGCGCGGGCTGGCTTATAGGCCAGAATTGTTGCGCTGCGGAAGGCGGAAGTCGGAGATTTCCGACCTCGGAGTCGACAGCGCCCGGCAATTCGCCTATAAAGCGTCCCACATCGTCCGTTAGCGCTAGATGGCGCTTTCGAGCGGCGGCCCGAAAGGCTGCCGCTTTTTGTTTGGGCGCCGTTCTTGTTCTGCAAGCGCGGCCGGAGAGTTTGAGTGCGCGGCAAGACGCAGGAAGACCGTGATCTGATCGAGATGCTCGATCCCGTGGCCGAGGCCCTTGGCTACGAGATCGTCCGCCTGCGCCTGATGGGCGGCAGCGAACAGCGTCGCCTGCAGATCATGGCCGAGCACCCGCTGCTGGAAGACGGCAGCGGCGGCGACATGAATGTCGAGGACTGCGCCCGCCTGTCGCGTGGCGTCTCCGAGATCCTGGACGCGGCCGACCCGATCGCCGGCGAATATACGCTGGAGGTCTCCAGCCCCGGCATCGACCGTCCCCTGACCCGCCTGAAGGACTTCGAGGACTATGCGGGTCTGGAGGCCCGTATCGAGCTGGACCGCGTGGCCGAGGGCCGCAAGCGCTTCAAGGGCGAGCTGGCCGGGGTCGAGGACGACCAGGTGGGCCTGAACATCGAGGGCGAGGACGACGTCACCGTCTACTTCCCCTTCGCCTGGATCATCGACGCCAAGCTCGTCATGACCGACGCTCTGATGGATCGGGGGGCCAAGCAGCGCGCGGCCCGCCTGAAGTCAGAAAACGACCAATCCGACAACGACGACCTGTCCGAAAGTGAAGAGGACTGACCATGGCCATCGGCATCGCCGCCAACCGGCTCGAACTCCTGCAGATCGCCGACGCGGTCGCCCGTGAAAAGGGCATCGAGAAGGAAGTCGTCATCGAGGCCATCGAGGACGCCCTGCAGAAGGCCGCCCGCGCCCGCTACGGCGCCGAGCACGACATCCGCGTCAAGATCGACCCGCGCACGGGCGAGACGACGCAGAAGCGCGTGATCGAGGTCGTGGCCGACGACGCCGAGCTGGAAGGCGAGATCGGCAAGATGCCGCTGGCCATCGCCAAGCGGGCCTGGCGCGACGCCGAGGTCGGCAAGATCTACGAAGAGGCCCTGCCGCCGTTCGAGATCGGCCGTGTCCAGACCCAGATGGCCCGCCAGGTGGTCATGCATAAGGTCCGCGAGGCCGAGCGCGAACGTCAGTACGACGAGTACAAGGATCGCGTCGGCGAGATCGTCAACGGCAGCGTCAAGCGCGTCGAATACGGCAATGTGATCGTCGACCTGGGCCGTGGCGAAGGCATCATGCGCCGTGACCAATCGATCCCGCGCGAGAACTTCAACGTGGGCGACCGCATCCGCGCCTACATCTACGACGTCCGCCGCGAGACCAAGGGCCCGCAGATCATGCTGAGCCGCGCGCACGGCGGCTTCATGGCCAAGCTGTTCGCCCAGGAAGTGCCGGAAGTCTACGACGGCGTCATCGAGATCCGCGCCGTGGCCCGCGACCCGGGCTCGCGCGCCAAGATGGCCGTCATCTCGAACGACTCGAGCATCGACCCCGTCGGCGCCTGCGTCGGCATGCGCGGTTCGCGCGTGCAGGCGGTCGTGGCCGAGCTGCAGGGCGAGAAGATCGACATCATCCAGTGGTCGGAAGATGAAGCCACCTTCATCGTCAACGCCCTGGCTCCCGCCGAGGTCTCCAAGGTCGTCATGGACGAGGAGGACGAGCGCGTCGAAGTGGTGGTGCCGGACGAGCAGCTGTCGCTGGCCATCGGCCGCCGCGGCCAGAACGTGCGCCTCGCCTCGCAGCTGACCGGCTGGCAGATCGACATCATGACCGAAAGCCAGGAGAGCGAGCGCCGTCAGCGCGAGTTCACCGAGCGCACGGCCCTGTTCCAGGAAGCTCTGGACGTCGACGAGGTCATCGCCCAGCTGCTGGTCACCGAAGGCTTCGCCGCGGTGGAAGACGTGGCCTATGTCGAGCCGCACGAGATCGCCTCGATCGAAGGCTTCGACGACGAGACGGCCGAGGAGCTGCAGGCTCGCGCCCGCGAATTCCTGGAGAAGGAAGCCGCCGAGCTGGACGCCAAGCGCAAGGCTTTGGGCGTCGAGGACGCGGTCCTGGGCGTCGAGGGCGTGACCCTGGCCATGGCCGTTGCCCTGGGCGAAGGCGACGTGAAGACGGTGGAAGACCTGGCCGGTCTGGTCCCCGACGACATGCGCGGCTGGTTCGAGACCAAGAACGGCGAGCGCGTGCGCGAACCGGGCATCCTGGAAAGCTTCAACCTTTCGCCGGAAGACGCCGAGGCCCTGATCATGCGCGCTCGCATCGCCATGGGCTGGGTCGAAGCGCCGCCGGAGCCGGAATATGAAGAGGCCGAGGCCGAAGGTGAGGCCGAAGAGGCCGTCGCCGAGGACGTCGCCTCGGAAGAAGAGGCCTAAGCCTCTTCGAAACGCGAAACGACGGCCTCGCGGAGCGATCCGCGGGGCCGTTCGCTATTCAGAAAGATCATGACCGAAGCCGCTCCCAAGACCCACGCCGAAGCCAGCCGCCAGCGCAAGGACATCGTCCTGGGCGAGGCGACCGACGAGGCGCGCCTGGTCCGCTTCGTGGCGGGGCCGGACGGTACGGTCGTGCCGGACCTGGCCCGCAAGCTGCCGGGGCGGGGGATCTGGGTCGGCGCCGACCGGGATTCGATCGCGACGGCGGCCAAGAAGGGCCTGTTCTCGCGGGCGGCCAAGACCAAGCTGACGGTCACGCCGGACCTGGCCGACCAGGTCGAAATGCTGCTGGCCCGTCGGGTTCTCGATGGCCTGGGTCTTGCGCGCAAGGCCGGGAGCATTATCTCGGGATACGAGAAGGTGGTCGCCGCCCTGGGAACGGGCAAGGTCGCCTGGCTGATCGAGGCGTCCGACGGCGCCGAGGACGGTCGCCGAAAGATACTCAACGCCGCCAGAAAGGCCCCAACGCCCCCTCGTTTGCTGGGCGCATTCAATTCGGATGAATTGGGTTTGGCCTTGGGCGGGGAGAATGTGATACACACCGCTCTCCTCGCCGGGCGCGGCATCGATCGCTGGACACAGGATGTTGAGCGTTTGTCAGGCTTCCGCCCGCTTTTGCCTCCCGAATGGTCGGCGAACGGACGTGAGGAAAGCTAGAGCTTTTGCATCTCACCGGGTCTCTCCGGTGGAATGGAAAAGCTCTAGAATCTTTGAAGTTGGGCGTGGCTATTCGGGTCGCGCTCGTGGGTGAAGGGTCGGGAAACGCGCTTCCTTATTGGAGGTACGTCCGGGCCCCTTTCTCACATGGAACGACGGTTTTTTAGCCAGGTACCGCCTGGCGGAAGTACAAGCGAGCGCATGAGCGACGAGAACGAAAACGGCCGACCCGGCGGACGAGCCCCGATCACCCTGAAGCCCCGTCAAGGCTCGGTGAGCGCAGGGGTCGTGAAGCAGAGCTTCAGCCACGGCCGGACCAAGACGGTGGTGGTGGAAACCAAGAGGACGCGTCCCCACGCGCCCGCGACCGGCAACCTTGCCGCGCCGTCTTCGGCCGAGCGTCGTCACGACGCCCCGGCGCCCCGTCCGTCGCAGCCGCAAGGCGGCGCGCCGGCCGGCGGCGGCTCGGCCGGCGGTCTCTCGCAGGAAGAACTGCGCGCGCGCCAGCGCGTCGTCGACGCCGCGCGCGAAGCCCAGGCTCGCCAGGCCGCCGAGCAGGCCGCCGCCGAAGCTCGCGCCCGCGCCGCCCAGGAGGCCGCTCAACGCGAAGCCGCCGCCAAGGCCGCGGCCGAACGCGCCGCCGCCGCACCAGCGCCGGCCGCCCAGGCTCCCGTTTCTCAGGCTCCGGCCGCGACCGTGACCCCGCCGTCGGCGGCGCCGCAGGCTCCGCGTCCCACGGCTCAGGCCCCGGCCGCGCCGCAAGCGCCGCGCCAGGAGGCTCCGCGCCAGGACGCGCGTCCGTCCGCGCCCGGCCAGACCCGCACCTACGAGCCCAGCCGCGACCGCCGCGACGATCGTCCCAGCACGACGACCTATCGCCCGGCCCCGCAAGGCGACCGTCCGTTCAACCAGCGCGCCCCGCGTCCCGACGCCGGCGCCAACTTCGGTCAACGCGCGCCGCGTCCCGAGGGCGACCGTCCGCGCGGCCCCCGTCCCGACGGCGATCGTCCGCAGGGCGACCGTGGCGGCTATCGTGGCGACCGTCCGCAGGGTGATCGCCCGCAAGGCGACCGTCCGCAGCAGACCGTCCGCTACTCGGCCCTGGCGCCGCGTCCGGCTCCGGGCGGCCCCCGTGGCCCCGGCGGTCCGCCGCGCGGTCCGCGGCCGGGCGTTCCCGCCTCGGCCCCGGCCACGCCGGAAATCCAGCGCGCCACCCGCTCGGCGCCGCGCCCCGGCGGCGCGGTCATGGACCGTCGCCCGGACGAGGACGACGATCGCCGCAAGAGCGCCGCGCCGAACAAGGCCGTCTCGCGCGTCAAGGGCGCCCCGCAGCGCCGCGAAGGCCGCCTGACGATCCAGGCCGTCGCTGGCGACGGGGATTCCGCCGACCGCATGCGCTCGCTGGCCTCGGTTCGCCGGGCTCGCGAACGTGAAAAGGAAAAGCGCCGCGGCGGCGTGGCCGAGCAGGCCCGTGTCGCGCGTGAAGTCGTCATTCCCGACGTCATCACCGTGCAGGAACTGTCCAACCGGATGGCCGTGCGCGGCGTCGACATCATCAAGTTCCTGATGCGTCAGGGCGTGATGCTGAAGATCAACGACGTCATCGACAACGACACCGCCGAGTTGGTGGCCACCGAATTCGGCCACACCGTCAAGCGCGTGTCGGAAGCCGACGTCGAAGAGGGCTTCATCGGCGCCGAGGACATCGACGATCACATGGAGCCGCGGCCCCCGGTCGTGACGATCATGGGTCACGTCGACCACGGCAAGACCAGCCTGCTCGACGCCCTGCGCTCCACGGACGTGGCGGCGGGCGAGCACGGCGGCATCACCCAGCACATCGGCGCCTATCAGGTTCGCCTGAAGGACGGCCAGCGCGTGACGTTCCTCGACACGCCCGGCCACGCCGCCTTCTCGGCGATGCGCGCCCGCGGCGCCAACATCACCGACATCGTCGTGCTGGTGGTGGCGGGTGACGACGGCGTGATGCCCCAGACGATCGAGGCGATCAAACACGCCAAGGCCGCCGAGGTGCCGATCATCGTCGCCGTCAACAAGATGGACAAGCCGGGCTCGGATCCCACCCGCGTGGTCAACGAGCTGCTGCAGCACGAGATCGTCGTCGAGAGCCTGGGTGGCGACACCCAGATCATCGAGGTCTCGGCCAAGGCTCGCACCGGTCTCGAGGACCTGCTCGACGCCATCCTGCTGCAGGCCGAGGTGCTGGACCTGAAGGCCAACCCCGACCGCACCGCCGACGGCGTGGTGATCGAGGCCAAGCTGGACAAGGGTCGCGGCGCGGTCTCCACCGTGCTGGTCAATCGCGGCACGCTGAAGCGCGGCGACATCGTCGTCGCCGGCGCCCAGTTCGGCCGCGTTCGCGCGCTGCTGAACGAGCGCAACGAACAGCTGACCGAAGCGGGTCCGGCCACGCCGGTCGAGATTCTCGGCCTGGACGGCGTCCCCTCGCCCGGCGAAGCCTTCGCCGTGGTCGAGAACGAGGCCCGCGCCCGCGAGCTGACCGAGTACCGCATCCGTCAGAAGCGCGAGAAGTCGCTGGCCCCCGTGGGCGCCGGCGCTTCGATGGCCGACATGATGGCCAAGCTGCAGGACAAGAAGCTGAAAGAGCTGCCGCTGGTCATCAAGGCCGACGTGCAGGGTTCGGCCGAAGCGATCATCGGTTCGCTGGACAAGATGGCTACCGACGAGGTCCGCGCGCGGATCATCCTGTCGGGCGCCGGCGCGATCAGCGAAAGCGACGTCATGCTGGCCAAGGGCGCCGGCGCGCCGGTCATCGGCTTCAACGTCCGGGCGTCGGCCCAGGCGCGAGCCCTGGCCGAGCGCGAAGGGGTCGAGATCCGCTACTACGCGATCATCTACGACCTGCTGGACGACATCAAAGGCGTGCTCTCGGGCATGCTGGCCCCGATCCAGCGCGAAACCTTCCTCGGCAACGCCGAGGTCCTGCAGGCCTTCGACATCTCGAAGATCGGCAAGGTCGCCGGCTGTAAGGTCACCGAGGGCGTGGTCCGCAAGGGCGCCAAGGTGCGGATCATCCGCCAGGACATCGTGGTCCTGGAACTGGGCACCCTGCAGACCCTCAAGCGCTTCAAGGACGAGGTCAACGAAGTCCCCGTCGGCCAGGAATGCGGCATGATGTTCGCCGGCTTCCAGGACATCAAGGTCGGCGACACGATCGAGTGCTTCACCGTCGAGGAGATCAAGCGCCAGCTCGACTAGGGCTGATCGCGAGATCGGAAAGTTCGAAGGGCGCGGATCGCAAGGTCCGCGCCCTTTGTCTTTGTCGATACACGCCGAGACTGGAAATCGCCCTAATCCGGCGCTACCCCTTGGCCATGCGTATCAAAGCCCTCCTGGCCCTGACCGCCGCCGCCGCCGCCTTGAGCGCCTGCGCGACCGCCACCCGCTACGACGCCGCCGGCGACGTGCACGACCTGCTGATAGCCATTCGCGACAACGACCGCGCCCGCTTCGACGCCCATGTCGACCGACGGGCGCTGAAGGCCCAGATCGAGGCGCGGCTGATGGACGAGGCCCGCCAGCGGGGCGGCTCCAGCACCGGCGTCATGGCCCTGGCCGCCATCGCCGCGGGCCCCCTGGCCGATGCGGCCGGCGAGGCGCTGATCCGGCCCGAGACCTTCCACGCCGCCGCCAACTACTACGGCTACACCCCCGACCGGCCGATCCCGGGCCGGGTGGCGATCGCCGCCGCCCTGCGGCCCACCGGCGACGGCCGGGTGTGCGCCGCCAAGCAGGACGGCCCGTGCATGCTGACCTTCACCCAGGAAGGCTCGACCTGGCGGCTGTCCGGCTTCGACCCGCAAGCGGCGAACCTGCACTTCAAGCGATGAAGCCGGCCATCTGGGGGGGCTTGGCCCTGGCCCTGTCGGCGACGACCCTCGCCCGGGCCGAGACGCGGATGTTCTCGTATGACCCGATCTCGCCCGACGCCAAGCGGCTGACCGGCGCTGGTGTGACGATCCTGTTCAACCAGGGTCTGCTGGGCGCGGGGCGGCCGATTAAGGTGCTGGCCACCGGCGTGCCGGCCGAGGCGCGGCTGATCGGCGCCCGCCAGGCCGACCTGGGGCCGGGCGGCCTTTCGGCCATGTCCGGCGTCGACGCCGACGCCTCGCTGTTCGAGGTCGACAGCAAGGCCGCCCAGGGCAAGATCTATGTCCGCGCCTTCTGCCCCGGCTCGACGCGCCTGTGGCTGTCGTTCAGCACCATCGTCATCCGCCGCGACCTGCGCATCCAGGCGTTCGGCGACGATCCCAAGGCTGCCCAGGACGGACTCCAGAAGGCCCGGCTGTGCGGCACGCTGGACTTTTCCTATCGCGGAGAGTGGCGCCTGCCCAAGAACCGCGCGCCCGATCCCATGACCGACTGGACCGACAGTCCCCAGCACCCCGACACCTCGAACTGAAATTTTTCGAGCTGCGGTGTCGCAACCGACCGCCCTCGCGCGTCCTAGAGATAGAGGCGACGGGAGACGCGCGATGCGGTTCATGGTGCTGCTGAAGGCCAAGAGCGACGGTGAACTGAGCGAGGTCGTGCGGGCCTATGACGCCGAGCTGACCCGATCCGGCGTGGCCGACCGGGCGCGGCTGTCGGCGCGAGGCGCGCGGACGGGGCCCGACGCCGAGGCGGCCGATCCTTCGGGCAGGGGCCGGACCGTGGCCGGCTTCTGGGTCTTCGACCTGGACTCCCGCGAGGACGCCGCCGCCTGGGTGCGCCGCTGCCCGGCGCCCGCCGACCCCTCGACCGAGATCGAGATCCGCCTGCTGCTGGAGCCCGGCGATCTCTCGGAGCGCCC
>CBIHOB010000054.1:0-31088 GCA_966211605.1 uncultured Caulobacter sp. | reverse complement strand
CGCTGGCTGCGTTTTTCGCGATCGATGAGAAGCCAACTGGTAGCAAGGATCCGTACGCTCTGCGGCGTGCGGCGCTAGGGGCGATCCGTATACTCTTGGACGGTGGGCTTCACCTGCCGCTGTTGCGCTATGGTGAGATGGCTTGGCTTCAGGCATCTAATTCGTCGCTAGAGATGGAGGCCCGCAGTCTCAGGCAGGCCATCGGTAGTGCGATTGGTGAGCTCAACAGTTTGGACGTAGCGGCCGAGGTGCTCTCTACGCCTGCCTTTGAAAGCGCAGGTCCGAAAGAGTCTCGCCAAAAGTCTTTAGTTGCGGCACGGGAGCTTCTCGCCTTCTTCGCCGATCGCCTGAAGGTCACCCTGCGCGACCAAGGCAAGCGTCACGACCTGGTCGACGCCGTCTTCGCCCTGGGCGACGACGACCTGGCGCGCATCGTCGCGCGGGTCGAGGCTCTGGACACCTTCCTGAAAACCGACGACGGCAAGAACCTGCTGGCCGGCTACAAGCGCGCGTCCAACATTCTCAAGGCCGAGGAGAAGAAGGGCGCTCTGCCGACCGGCGCGCCCGAGGCGCCGACCGCCGACAGTGATGCGGAAGTGGGCCTCTACAACGCCCTGCGCCTGCTGGATCAGCCGCTGAAGGAAGCCCTGGCCAAGGAGGACTTCACCGGCGCCATGACCCAGCTTGCCGAGCTGCGCGGTCCGGTCGACGCCTATCTGGACGGCGTCTTCGTCAACGAGCCCGAACACCGGGACAACCGCCTGAAGACCCTGGCCGCCGTGCGCGACGCCATGGGGCAGGTGGCGGACTTCGGTCAGATCGCGGGCTGATCGCTCGCACAGCCCAAACGGAAACGGCGGCCTCTCGGGCCGCCGTTTTTGTATCTAAGCCACCGCCGCGTCGAACTCGGCCTTCCAGTCGGCGAAGCGGTCGCGGTCGTCCTGGTCCCACGGGTGGAAGCCAGGGCGATACCAGGCGAAATAAGTCTTCCAGCCGCGGCGGAAGAGGCCCGGATCGCCCCAGACGAAGCGTTTGACCGCCTTCAGCGCCGCCTCGGGCGCATAGCCGTCGGCCTCCAGCAGGCGGGCGGCGTAGCGGCTGATGTTGCGGGTGAACATGAGGGTCACCAGGGCCATCACCCGGCAGCGGGCCAGGTAGCGCTTCAGCGGCGACCAGTCTCTGGTGGCTTCCAGAAACACGTCGTAGGCCACGGCCTTGTGCTCGGTCTCCTCCATGGCGTGCCAGCGCCACAGCTGCTCGACGCCGGCCGGGGCGCCATCGAAGAGGTCGCGATGGCGGGCGTGCATCTCGGCCATCATCGCCGTGAAGTGCTCCAGGGCGATGGTCGACAGCAGCATGCCCATCTTGCCCCGCTCGCGGGCCATCTTCACGCGGGCGCGGACCATCTCCTCGATCTCGGCGACCGGATAGCGCTGGCGATCGATCAGGCTGTTCAGCTGATGGTGCTCGCGCGAGTGGATGGCTTCCTGGGCGATGAAGCCCTTGGCGTCCTCCAGCAGCTTGCCGGTCAGCAGGTGGCGGTAGTTCTTGACCGCGTCCATGAACAGGCGCTCGCCGTCGGGGAAGGTCAGGGACAGGGCGTTGAACACCGCCGTGCCGACCGGATCGCCGCCCAGCCAATGGCCCTTGCGAGCGTCCTCCAGTTGGAAGCGGATGTCTCGGGCGGCGACGTTGAGGTCGTCCGGGGTGGTCTTGCTGTCGCTCATGGCGTTCTGCGCTCCGCCGGTCTAGGGCTTGGTCAGCCTCTGTTGAGGCGCAGAGTGAGTTGTACTGACAAAAATGTCAATAGAGCAGCCAGAAACCAAGAATGGGGTTCCGAAGACCCGCGTCCGCCGCACGCCCGAGGCCGCGCGCGACAACATCCTGGCCGCCGCCGAGGCGCTGCTGGTCGAGCACGGCCCGCAGGCCATCAAGCTGACCGACGTGGCCAAAGCCGCCGGCGTGGTCCACGCCAACGTCATCCACCACTTCGGCTCGATCTCGGGCGTCGAGACGGCGCTGATGGAGCGGATGATCCGGCAGCTGGCCGACAGGATCATCGCCGGCTTCAATGAAGAGGGCGCCGCGCCTGGCCTGGGCGCCCAGGCCCTGTTCGACGCCTTCCAGGCCAAGGGCGCGGCGCGCCTGGCCGCCTGGCTGGAGCTGACCGGCGAGGGGCGGCGCATGACCCTGGTGCGCCAGGTGGTCGACGAGGTGGTTCAGACGCGCCTGGCCCAGGACGTCGGCCTGGAGCGCGAGACGATCATCGACTTCATCCTGGTCAATATCGTGCTGGCCATCGGTGTCGGGCTGTTTGGCCCGACGCTGAGCGAACTGCTGGGGCGTCCCCCCGAGCGGGCGCGGGAGCTGGCGCTGGAGATGGTTCAGGGGCGGATCACCGCCATGGGGGAGAGGGGCTAGGGGCCAGCAGCATCGGCAGCACCTTCTCGGTCAGCAGCGGAGCCAGGCGCAGGTCGCCGGGCGCGGCCGGGTCGATCCAGGCCAGCTCCTCGATCTCGGCCCGGGCGGCGATATCGCCCTCGACGCGGGCCAGATAGGTCGCCGACTGTACGATGAAGCCGGCCTCGTTGGCGGCCGGCGCCGAGAAATGGCCCAGCAGTTCGGCTCCGACCAGCCGGCAGCCCAGCTCCTCGTCCAGTTCGCGGGCCAGGGTCGCCAGGTCGCTCTCGCCGCCGTCGCGCTTGCCGCCGGGCTTCATGAAGGTGGTCGTGCCGCGCTTGCGGACCAGCAGCATGCGGCCGCCTTCGTCGCGGATCACGGCGGTGACGATGTCGAGCGTCCGGGTCATCCCGGCAGCCTAGCCGAGTCGCCGCCTCACTTCTCGACCGCCGCCAGGATGTGTTCGGCCAGCAGCTTTTCCGAAATGGCGTGCGGCTGGCGGATTCCGAAGTTGGTGGTGGTGATCACCGCCACCAGGTCCAGGTCCGGCACGATCGCCACCTTCTGACCGCCCGAGCCGCTCATCGCCCAGGCCTTGTGACTGGCGCCATCCGATCCTGGGAAGGTCTGCAGCCAGATCAGATAGCCGTAGTCGGTGTTCTCACGAGCGTTGGCATGCGGTGTGGTCGAGGCCTTGATGAACTCGGCGGGCAGGACCTGCTTGCCGTCCCATTGGCCGCCATTGGCGTAGAGCTGGCCCAGCTTCAGCAGGTCGCGGCTGCGCAGGCCCAGGCCTCCGCCGCCCATGGCCAGG
The DNA here is from genome assembly GCA_966211605.1 of uncultured Caulobacter sp. Lineage (GTDB taxonomy): Bacteria > Pseudomonadota > Alphaproteobacteria > Caulobacterales > Caulobacteraceae > Caulobacter. Next base: position 27,874 of record CBIHOB010000054.1, on the reverse strand, counting down.
CCCTTGGGCGACATCTGCCAGTGCGGGTTCTCGATCCCCAGCGGCTTGAACAGCACCGCGTCGGCGAAGGCGGGCAGGGGCTGCTTGATGGCGTTCTGGACGACCTGGCCCAGGGTCACGACCCCGGCCGTGCAATAGCTGAAGGCCCGGCCATAGGGTGAAGCCTCGGGGCGAGGGCTCCACTCCGGGAAGCCGCGCACCGGCAGGTCCAGGTAGAAGCCCACCCAGTCCTCGATCAGGTACATGCGCTCCTCGTTGCCGCGCGAGAATTGGTTGTCGTCGTCGCACTCGGCGATGGAGCTCATGGTCAAGAGGTCCTCGACCGTGACCTTGTCCTTGCGCGGGTCGGGATTGGCGGCCGGCGAACGGTCCTTGAGATACGCCTTGATCGGGGCGTCGACGCCGGGCAGGGCCCCGCGCGCGATCGCGGCGCCGGTCAGCATGGCGGTGACCGTCTTGGTCGTGGAGCGGGTGTTGCGCCGCGCCTCCGCGCCGTCCTTGTCATAATACTGCTCGAACACCAGCTTGCCGTGGCGCGCGATCAGCACGCTGGTGATCTGCTGGAACTGGCCGGCCCTGATGGCGGCCGACATGGCGTCGAGCTTGGCGGCCGACAGGCCCTCGGCGGCGGGCGGGGCGGTGGTCCAGTCTGCGGCGTTGGCGCACAGCGGGGCGAGAACGACGGCGGCGGCGAACACGAAGGCTTTCAAGGCGGGCGACTCCGAAAGGGCCATGCCGTCTAGGGCGCGCCGGCGACCTCGTCTTGGACGGTTGAAACATCGGGCCGGCGGCCGCATAGCCGCGCGAACTCGCCGGGCGTGACGCCATAGGCGCGGACGAACTGGCGGTTGAGGTGGCTCTGGTCGCAGAAGCCCGAAGCCAGGGCGATCTCGCCGATCGCGGCGCGGCCGCGCATCAGGAGGTCGGCGGCGCGCTCCAGCCGGCGGGCGCGCAGGCGATCGCCCGGCGCCGCGCCCATCCAGCGGCGATAGCCACGCGCCAGGTGCACCGGGTGCACGCCGGCGACGCGCGCCAGGTCGGCGACCCCAATCGGCTGGTCGAAGGCGTCGGCCAGATAGGTCTCGGCCAGGTCCAGCCAGGGCGGTCGCTGGTCGCCGTCATGGACGGGCGCCAGGGCCTGGGCGGCCAGCTCCAGGCTCAGTCCCTCCAGCGACAGGGGCTCGGCGTCACGGGCCAGCAGCGCGCGGGTCAGGCGCAGGGCCGCGCGGCGGGCGGCGGGGCCGGTCAGCCGCAGGGCGTCGATCGCCGCGCCGCGTCCGACCTCGGCCAGGGCCCGCCAGTCGGCGGCCTCGAAACTGACGGCCAGGAAGTAGCCGCCCGCCTCGACGAAGCGGTCGCGATGGACGACGCCGGGCGGATTGTAGACCAGCACGGGGCCTTCGGTTTCCGGCCCTGCGGCGGTGGTGACGTAGCGGCCGTGCGTCGCCAGCACGAAGTGGGCGTCGTCGTGGCTGTGCTCGTCGACGTGTTCGGCGCGCCTGGTGGCTTCCAGGTGCGCCAGGCGCACGCCGGCCAGGCGCCGCTCGACGGTGGGCGCGCCGTAGAACCGGCCTTGGCGGAAGGCGGTCCTCGGCGCGGCCATGCTAGGCGCCCAGCTTCTCGGCGGCCCAGGGCGCGAAATAGGTGATGATCCCCGCCGCGCCGGCCCGCTTGAAGGCGGTCAGGCTTTCCAGGATGGCGCGGTCCTGGTCGATCCAGCCGTTCAGGGCGGCGGCCATGATCATCGCGTACTCGCCCGACACCTGGAAGGCATAGGTCGGCATGCGGAACGCGTCGACCAGGCGGCGCAGGATGTCCAGATACGGCATGCCCGGCTTGACCATGACCATGTCGGCGCCCTCGGCGATGTCGAGCGCGACCTCGCGGATGGCCTCCTCGGTGTTGGCCGGGTCCATCTGGTAGGTCTTCTTGTCGCCCGGTCCCTTGCTATTGGGCCCGCCGGCGAGCTTGGCCGAGCCGATGGCGTCGCGATAGGGGCCGTAGAAGGCCGAGGCGTACTTGGCCGCGTAGGACATGATCATCACGTCCTGATGGTTTGCGCCCTCCAGCGCTGCGCGTAAGCGTCCGATGCGGCCGTCCATCATGTCGGACGGGGCCAGGATGTCGGCGCCCGCCTCGGCCTGCATCAGGCCCTGTTCGATCAGGCGCTCGATGGTCGGGTCGTTGAGGATCCTGCCGCCCTCGATCACGCCGTCGTGGCCGTGGTCGGTGAAGGGGTCCAGGGCGACGTCGCACATGATCCCGACCTCGGGGGCGGCGTCCTTCATGGCCTTGACCGCGCGCGGGATCACGCCGTCCGGATCGGCGGCGATCGAGCCGGCGGCGTCCTTCCGCGATCCGTCGATGTGCGGGAAGATGGCGATGGCGGGGATGCCCAGGTCGCGGGCGCGGACGGCGGCCTTGGCGGCCTCCTTGACGCTCAGACGCTCGACGCCCGGCATCGAGGCCACCGGGATCGTCCCTTCGCCCTCATGCACCACCATCGACCAGATCAGGTCGGACGGGCGGACCTCGCTCTCGCGGACGAGGCGGCGGGTCCAGTCGGCCTGGCGCACGCGACGCAGGCGGGTGGCGGGATAGGGCGCGAGAGGCGGAACGGTCATGCGCCTGGTTTCGCGCGGGCGGCCGCGGGAGGCAAGGCGCCCGTGTCCTTAAGGACGTAGTTTAGGGCGCGGCGCGCGAGGCCAGGACCGACGGACCGTCCAGACGGGTCCACAGCTGCGACTTGCACAGGAAGTTGCCGAGCACGCAGCCCTTGGCGCGCATGGTGCGGGAGTCGACGATGTCGGCCGAGCCCACCAGGGTGACCTTCAGGGTCGGCACCCAGACGCGGCCCTTCAGCGAGCCGTCGCGCTGGGCTTCGAAGTCGCGCAGCAACTGCTTGCCGATCAGGGTGTCCGTACCGGACTTGCGCGCGTCGGCTTCGGCCTTGGCGCTGGCCCACACGACGACGCCGCAGGTGGACTCGCCGCAGTCCTTGATCTCCAGGTGCACGGAGTTCTTCGGGTTGCGCCACACGCCGTACGAGCGCGAGATGTCGCCGCCCGCCGCATAGGCCGGAGCGGAGACCGCCGCCATTCCAAGAGCCACCGTCATGGCGGCCAGAGCAAGTTTCACGAAACGCATAGTCGTCGATGCAGTTTTTATGATTGAGAACGCCCAGACTCGAGACGGGGATTTGGAGTGAATGACGATGCATATCAAGGGGGTGTGACGTCTCAGGCGATTCACACCGTGTAACGGAGGATTTCAGGCCACACTCCGAAGCCGCCCCGACACACGTTGACAGTCGGTCCCCGACACGGCAGGTCAGCTGGCAAGAAGGTGAGGGTGGTTCTGCCCCGAATGGGAGGAAGTCGCGCATGGATTTCGCGCTGAACGAAGATCAAGTCGCAATCCAGGACGCCGCTCGCGCTTTCGCCGAGGGACAGCTTGCCCCGTACTCGGCCGATTGGGATCAGCGGAAACACTTCCCCGTCGACGTGCTGCGTCAGGCCGCTGAACTGGGCTTCGCCGGCATCTATGTGAACGAGGAGGTCGGGGGCTCCGGCCTGTCGCGCCTGGACGCCTCGATCATCTTCGAAGCCCTCAGCTACGGCGACGTGCCGACCGCCGCCTACCTGACCATCCACAACATGGCCTCGTGGATGATCGACCGGTTCGGCTCGGACGATCTGCGCCAGCGCTACCTGCCGCGCCTGACGACCATGGAACTGATCGCCAGCTACTGCCTGACCGAGCCGGGCTCGGGCTCGGATGCAGCCAATATGCGCACGAGCGCCAGGCCGGACGGCGACCATTATGTTCTGAACGGCGGCAAGGCCTTCATCTCGGGCGGCGGGGTGTCGGACGTCTATGTCGTCATGGCCCGCACGGGCGGCGACGGCGCCAAGGGCGTCTCGGCCTTCGTGGTCGAGAAGGGGATGCAGGGCCTCAGCTTCGGGGCCAACGAGCGCAAGATGGGCTGGAACGCCCAGCCGACGGCTCAGGTGAACTTCGACAACTGCCGGGTCCCGGTCGAGAACCGCATCGGCCAGGAGGGCGAGGGCTTCCGCTTCGCCATGATGGGGCTGGACGGCGGGCGGCTGAACATCGCCTCGTGCTCGCTGGGCGGGGCGCAGTTCGCCCTCGACGCCGCCAAGGCCTATATGGAGACCCGCAACCAGTTCGGGCGGCCGCTGAAGGATTTCCAGGCCTTGCAGTTCAAGCTGGCCGACATGGCCACCGAGCTTGAGGCCGCGCGCCTGATGGTCCGCCGCGCCGCCCACGCGCTGGATAACAAGCATCCCGAGGCGACCAAGCTGTGCGCCATGGCCAAGCGGTTCGCGACCGACGCCGGCTTCCAGGTCGCCAATGACGCCTTGCAGCTGCACGGCGGCTACGGCTACCTCCAGGACTATCCGCTGGAGCGCATCGTGCGCGACTTGCGGGTGCACCAGATCCTGGAAGGGACCAACGAAATCATGCGCGTCATCATCGCCCGCGAGATGTTCCGCCAATGAGCGTCGGATGATCTATCTCTGCCGCCACGGCGAGACGTTCCACAATCGCGAGGGGCGCCTGCAGGGGCGCCTGGAGTCGGACCTGACGCCGCTGGGCCGCGCCCAGGCCGCGGCCATGGGCGATCTTCTGTTCGACCTGATCCGGCGTGATCCGCCCGCCGCCTCCCGCGTGGAATGGCGCATCGTCGCCAGCCCCTTGCGCCGGGCCCGGGACACGGCCCAGGTGATCGGCGCGCGGCTGGGCCTGCCGGTGGCCACCGACGAGCGGCTGGTCGAGATCGACGTCGGCGAATGGTCCGACCGCCTGCGCGAGGAGGTGAGGGGCGAGAACCCGCACCTGGTCGGCGATGACGGCTGGGGCTTCCACGCGCCGGGCGGCGAGACCTACGAGGGCATGATGGCCCGCCTGACGCACTGGCTGGACGAGCAGGCCGCCGAGCCCGAGCGGCGGCTGATCGTGGTCAGCCACGGCGTGGCCGGCCGCCTGCTGCGCGGCGCCTATGCGCGTCTCTCCAAGGACGAGACCCTGCGCCAGGACATCCCGCAGGACGCCGTCTATCGCCTGATGGCCGGCCAGATCGACCGCTTCGACTGCGCGCCCGTCGACGAACCTGTTTAGGACCAAGATGACCGAAGACCCCGAAGTCCTGATTCGCGTCGAGAAGAACGTCGGCCGCATCACCCTCAACCACCCCAAGGCCCTGCACGCCCTGACCCAGGGCATGTGCGAGACCATGATCGGCGCGCTGCTGGAGTGGCGGGAGGATCCCGAGATCTATCTGGTCCTGGTCGACCATGCGGGCGAGCGCGGCTTCTGCGCCGGCGGCGACATCCGCATGCTGGCCGAGAGCGGGGCCAGGGACGGCGTCGAGGCCCGGGCCTTCTTCCACACCGAGTACCAGCTGAACCACCTGCTGTTCACCTATGACACGCCGGTCGTGGCGGTGATGGACGGGATCGTCATGGGCGGCGGCGTCGGGATCTCCATGCCGGCCCACGTGCGGATCGCCACCGAACGCACGACCTTCGCCATGCCCGAGACCGGCATCGGCCTGTTTCCGGACGTCGGCGGCGGCTGGTACCTGCCGCGTCTTCCGGGCAAGGCGGGGCTGTGGCTGGCCCTGACCGGTGCGCGGATCAAGGGCGCGGACTGCATGCGGCTGGGCATCGCCACCCACTTCGTCGAGTTCGGCGCGGTCGAAGGACTGAAGAAGGCGATCATCGCCGACCCGCGCCGTATCGACGAAATCCTGAGGACGTACCGCGCCGACGCCGGCAAGGCCGCGCTGCTGGGCTTCGAGCAGGACCTGAACCGCCTGTTCGTCGGCGAGAGCGTCGAAGAGATCGTCGAGTTCCTGACCCTCGACTCCAGCGACTGGGGCAAGGCCCAGCTTGAAGTGCTGAGGACCAAGTCGCCCCAGACGCTGAAGGTCGCCTTCGAGCAGCTGAAGCGTGGCGCGGCCCTGACCGACTTCGCCGACAACATGGCCATGGAATACCGGATCGGCTCGCGTGTGGTGATGAAGCACGACTTCATCGAGGGCGTCCGGGCGGTGATCGTCGACAAGGACAACGCGCCGAAATGGAGCCCGGCCTCGCTGGAGGACGTGACGGACGCGATGCTCGACGAGATTTTCGCCCCGCTTCCTCCCGGTGAAGAATGGATGCCGCTGACGTGACCGATCGTCTAGGCTAACGTCGCCACAACCAAGAACACGTCGGTTCGGAAGGATTGCCATGCGTAAGCCGCTTCTCAGTCTCGTCGCCGTGCTAGGCCTCGCCGCCTGCGCCACGCAGCCGATGCTGGGGCCGCCGCCGCCTCCGCCGTCCGGGCCGGTCGCCGCCAGCATCCCGCCGAACATCGCCGCCGCGCTGAGCGATCCGTCGCGGCCGGCCGCCGACATGGTGCGCGACAACGACCGCCGCCCCGGCGACGTTCTGGCCTTCGCCGGCGTGCGTCCCGGCGCCAAGGTCGCCGATCTGATTCCCGGCGGCGGCTACTTCACCCGCATCCTGTCGAAGGCCGTCGGCCCGCGCGGCCGCGTCTTCGCCTATGTGCCGGACGAGCTGACCAAGCTGGCCAAGCGCGAGCCGGCGGTGAACGCCATCGCCCGCGACCCGGCCTATTCGAACGTGACGGTGATCCTGAACACGCTGCCCAACTTCGCCGCGCCGGAAAAGCTGGACCTGGTGTTCACGGCCCAGAACTATCACGACATGCACGACAAGTTCATGGGGCCGGCCGACCTGTCGGTCGTGAACCGCCAGATCTTCAGGGCTCTGAAGCCGGGCGGCGTCTATCTGGTCATCGACCACGCGGCTGAGCCGGGCACGGGCTTGCGCCATACGGAGGACCTGCACCGCATCGATCCGGCGGTGGTCAAGGCCGAGGTCACGGCGGCCGGCTTCATCTTCGAGGGCGAGAGCAAGGTGCTGCGCGACCCCGCCGACAGCCGCAAGGCCAACGTCTTCGACCCGTCGATCCGGGGCAAGACGGACCAGTTCGTCTACAAGTTCCGCAAGCCCTCGACGGCGCGCTAAGCGGAAACGCCCGACAATTCAACGATAAGAGCCGCGCCCATGAGGCGCGGTTCGCATTTGCAGGGAGCTCCACAATGACCCGGATCGCCTTCATCGGCCTCGGCAACATGGGCGGCGGCATGGCCGCGAACCAGGCCACGGCCCAGCACCAGGTCCGCGCCTTCGACCTCTCGGAGGGCGCGGTCGCGCGGGCGGTGGCGGCCGGTTGCCACCCCGCTTCCTCGGTCGCCGAGGCGGTGGCCGACGCCGAGGTCGTGATCACCATGCTGCCCGCCGGCCCGCACGTGCGGGCGGTGTATGGCGAGCAGGTCTTCCAGAACGCGCCCAAGTCCGCCCTGCTGATCGACTGCTCGACCATCGACGTCGAAAGCGCCCGCGCCGTGGCCCAGCAGGCGGCCGAGGCCGGCTTCCGCTTCGCCGATGCGCCGGTGTCGGGCGGCGTCATGGCCGCCGAGGCCGGGACCCTGGCCTTCATGGTCGGCTGCGATGCGGCCGACTTCCCGGCTGTCGAGGCCGCCCTGGCCCCGATGTCGCGGGCGACGATCCACGCCGGTGACCACGGTACGGGGCAGGCGGCCAAGATCTGCAACAACATGCTGCTTGGGATCTCGATGTTGGGGACCTGCGAGGCCTTCGCCCTGGCCGAGAAGCTGGGTCTGGCCGCCGACCGCTTCTTCGAAATCGCCAGCAAGTCGTCGGGCCAATGCTGGTCGGTGACAAGCTATTGTCCCGTGCCTGGCGTGGGGCCCCAGACCCCGGCCGATCGAGGTTATGAGGGCGGATTCGCCACGGCGATGATGCTGAAGGACTTGAAACTGGCCCAGGACGCGGCGGCCAAGGCCGGGGCGGGAACGCCGATGGGCGCCCAGGCCGAAGCCCTGTACGCCCTGTTCGCCGCCAATGGCTTCGCCGGCAAGGACTTCTCGGCGATCATCCAGTTCCTTCGCGGCAAGCTGGCGGACCTGGCCTGAATCATCCACGACGCCCCTGTCCGTCGGGGTTCGTGATAGGCGACGACTATGCGGCCAATCGCGCAATTCTATTTGCTAGGTAAATGACCGTAGATGGACACTAAGGGCGCTTGGTGCGAAAAGCCGAGCCTGGAATTAGGGGACCGCCGGACCAATCAGCCGGCGGTTTAGAGATCGTGATGGACTACAAAGCCGCGTTCCGCAGCGCCGTCGACCAGATCCGCGACGAAGGCCGCTACCGGGTTTTCGCCGACCTCAAACGTCAGCGCGGCGCGTTCCCGCGCGCCACCTGGACCCGCCAGGACGGCACGGAGCGCGAAGTCGTGGTCTGGTGCAGCAACGACTATCTCGGCCAGGGCCAGAACCCCGTGGTGCTGGACGCCATGAAGGACGCCGTCGACCAGCACGGCTCGGGCTCGGGCGGCACCCGCAATATCTCGGGCACCAACCATGATCACGTCCTGCTGGAGCAGGAGCTGGCCGACCTGCATGGCAAGGAAGCCGGCCTGCTGTTCACGTCGGGCTACGTCTCGAACGAGGCCGCCCTGTCGGTCGTGCAGAAGATCCTGCCGGGCCTGATCATCTTCTCGGACGAGCTGAACCACGCCTCGATGATCGCCGGCATCCGCAACGGCGGCGGTCCGCGCAAGATCTTCCGCCACAACGACCTCGAGCACCTCGAAGACCTGCTGGCCGCGGCTCCGGCCGACGCGCCCAAGCTGATCGCCTTCGAGAGCGTCTATTCGATGGACGGCGACATCGCCGACCTGGCCGGCACCATCGCCCTGGCCAAGAAATACGGCGCCATGACCTATCTGGACGAGGTCCATGCGGTCGGCATGTACGGTCCGCGCGGCGGCGGCGTCGCCGAGCGCGAAGGCCTGATGGGTGAGATCGACATCATCGAGGGCACGCTGGGCAAGGCCTTCGGCGTCATGGGCGGCTACATCACCGGCGACGCCGAGGTGATCGACGCCATCCGCCTGATGGCCGCCGGCTTCATCTTCACCACCTCGCTGCCGCCCGCCCTGGTGGCCGGGGCCTTGGCCAGCGTCCGCTGGCTGAAGCAGCACCCGGAAGTGCGCGAGATCCACCAGGAGCGCGCCGCCACCCTGAAGGCCATGTTCCGCGCCGCAGGCCTGCCGGTCATGGACAGCGAGAGCCACATCGTCCCCGTGCTGGTCGGTGATCCCGTCCACTGCAAGATGATCAGCGACATGCTGCTGGCCGACCACGGCGTCTACGTGCAGCCGATCAACTATCCGACCGTACCGCGCGGCACCGAGCGCCTGCGCTTCACGCCCACGCCGTTCCACACCGACGAGATGATGCGCAAGCTGGTCGCCTCGATGGAAAAGCTGTGGGCTCACTGCAACGTCGCCCGCATGGGCGGCCACGCCGCTTAAGGACAAAGCACGCCTTCAATTTCGACCGAACCGCACATCGTCGAAACGAAAAACGCCGCCGGAGCCCGGCGGCGTTCGCGTGCCCGAAGGGCAAAGGGGCAGGCGAGGGGCGCTTAGCTGCCGCGCCGCACGCCCTTGCCCAGGCCGATCTTCTTGGCGAAGTCCGAGCGACGGGCCGCATAGGCCGGCGCCACCATCGGATAGTCCGGCGGCAGGCCCCACTTGCGCCGATACTCCTCGGGGCTCATGTCGTAGTGCGAGCGCAGGTAGCGCTTCAGCATCTTCAGTTTCTTCCCGTCTTCCAGGCACACGATGTAGTCGTGCTGCACCGAGCGCCCGACCGGCACCGCCGGCTTGGCCTTCTCGACGGGACGCGGAGCCTCGCCGCCGTTGTTCAGCGAACTCAGCGCCTCGTGCACTGTGCGGATCAACTCGGGGATGGCTGTCTGGGAGATCGTATTCTGGCCGACATAGGCCGCCACGATCTCGGCGCTGAGCCCCAGGATGTCGACGTTGTTGTCGTTCGCCGTGTCCGTGCCGCCGCCCTGAGACGCCATGTGATACCCCACTACTGTTGCTGCTGTTGTTATGTCGCAGGGGTTGAGAGCCGCCCTGCGCGACTGCAACGCACAGCTGCGCAAGTGGTTCCGAGATTGATCGCCGCGCCTATCCCGTTAAAGAGGGCGCCTCTGCTGACTCCCCGTAACGCCTGGAGAGCGTCATGACCCAAGCCACCACCAGCGCCTTCTTCGGCGCGGACCTCGCCACCGCGGACCGTGATATCTTCGACCGCATCGGTCGCGAGCTGGATCGTCAGCAAAACCAGATCGAACTGATCGCGTCGGAAAACATCGTTTCCAAGGCGGTCCTCGAGGCCCAGGGCTCGATCCTGACCAACAAGTACGCCGAGGGCTATCCCGGCAAGCGCTACTACGGCGGCTGCGAATATGTCGACGAGATCGAGACGATCGCGATCGAACGCGCCAAGACGCTGTTCGGCGCCGGCTTCGCCAACGTCCAGCCGCACTCGGGCTCGCAGGCCAACCAGTCGGTGTTCATGGCCCTGCTGCAGCCGGGCGACACCTTCCTGGGGATGGACCTGGCCGCCGGCGGTCACCTGACCCACGGCTCGCCCGCCAACCAGTCGGGCAAGTGGTTCAAGCCGATCAGCTACACCGTCCGCCAGCAGGATCAGCTGATCGACTATGACGGCGTGGCCGAGATCGCCCAGCGGGAAAAGCCCAAGCTGATCATCGCCGGCGGCAGCGCCTACAGCCGCGAGATCGACTTCGCCAGGTTCCGCGAGATCGCCGACAGCATCGGCGCCTATCTGATGGTCGACATGGCTCACTTCGCGGGCCTGGTGGCCGGCGGCGTGTTCCCCAGCCCGGTGCCGCACGCCCACGTCGTCACCACCACCACCCACAAGACCCTGCGCGGGCCGCGCGGCGGCATGGTGCTGACCAACGACGAGGCGATCATCAAGAAGGTCAATTCGGCCGTCTTCCCGGGCCTGCAGGGCGGTCCGCTGGAGCATGTCATCGCCGCCAAGGCCGTGGCCTTCGGCGAGGCTCTGCAGCCGGCGTTCAAAGACTACGCCAAGCAGATCATCGCCAACGCCAAGGCGCTGGCCGAGGCCCTGGGCAAGTCGGGCGTCAACATCGTCTCGGGCGGCACCGACAGCCACCTGATGCTGGTCGACCTGCGTCCCAAGGGCGTGACCGGCCGTGACGCCGAGCACAGCCTCGAGCGCGCCCACATGACCTGCAACAAGAACGGGGTGCCGTTCGACACCGCGCCGTTCACCATCACCTCGGGCATCCGCCTGGGCACGCCGGCCGGCACCACGCGCGGCTTCAAGGAAGCCGAGTTCACCCGCGTGGGCGAGCTGATCGGCGAAGTGGTCAACGGCCTGGCCGCCAACGGTCCCGAGGGCAACGCCGCCGTCGAGGCCAAGGTGCGCGAGGAAGTGCTGGCCTTGACGGCCCGCTTCCCGATCTACAACTAATCGCTATAGGCGCCGCGGGAGGGGCCACATCATGCGTTGTCCCTTCTGCGGCCATGCCGAAAGCCAGGTCAAGGACAGCCGTCCGTCGGAAGACGGTGCGGCCATTCGTCGCCGCCGGATGTGCCCGGAGTGCGGCGGCCGCTTCACCACCTTCGAACGGGTCCAACTGCGCGAGCTGATCATTCTGAAGCGCTCGGGACGGCGCTCGCCGTTCGACCGCGACAAGCTGGTCCGCTCGATCGCCCTGGCCACCCAGAAGCGCCCGGTCGAGCCCGAGCGGGTCGAGCGCATGATCAACGGCATCGTTCGGCAGCTGGAAAGCATGGGTGAAACCGAGCTTCCGTCGTCCACGGTGGGCGAAATGGTCATGAAGGCGTTGAAATCGCTCGATGACGTGGCCTATGTCCGCTACGCCTCGGTCTATCGGGACTTCAAGGAGACGAGCGACTTCGCGAAGTTCCTCGGCGAAGAAGGCCTGAGCGACAGCGGCGAAGACGAGCTATAGTTCGTTAATCCCTGATGTGTGCTTTTGGTCGCGCGGCAAGCGCGGCCGTGGAGATTCGAGCTAGATGGTAGACGACAACATCCGCTTGCTGATCGTGGAGGGCCGAAGCCATTCGGGCGTTTCCGACGAGCTGCTGCGCGGAGCCGCCCAGGCCATTGAGGCTCAGGGCGCCGAGTACGACGTGATCACGGTCTCCAGCGCCTTGCAGATCCCGACCGCCATCGCCCTGGCCGAAGAGGCCGGCCACAAGCCGGTGGGCGTGCGCTATGACGGCTATGTCGCCCTGGGCTGCGTCATCCGCGGCGAAACCTATCACTTCGAGCTGGTCGCGCACGAGACTGCGCGCGGCCTGCAGGACCTGGGCGTGGGCAAGCGCCTGCCGATCGGCTTTGGCGTGCTGGCCGTGGACGACGAGGCCCAGGCCTGGACCCGGGCCAAGGTCAGCGAAGGCGATCGCGGCGGCGCGGCCGCCAAGGCCTGCCTGGAGACCATCGCCCTGAAGCGTCAATTGCTGGGACAGGCCCGATGAGCGGCAACCGCATTCAACCGCGCTCGGTGGCGCGTCTCGCGGCCGTCCAGGCCCTGTATCAGATGGAAGTCTCGGGCGCGGGCGTCGATTCGGTGATCCGCGAGTTCGGCGAGCACCGCTTCGACCGCGACGTCGAGGGCGAGCGACTGGCCGCCGCCGACGAGACCTTTTTCGCCGAGCTGGCCAAGGGCGTGGTCAGCAACCAAGCCAAGGTCGACCAGGGCATCGTCAAGCGCCTGGCCTCGGGCTGGCGCCTGGAGCGCCTGGACGCCACGGCCCGCGCCGTGCTGCGCGCGGGGGCTTTCGAACTGATGTACCGGCCGGACGTTCCGACCGAGGTGGTCATCAACGAATACGTCGAGATCGCGAAATCCTTTTTTGAGGGACCCGAGTCAGGCTTCATCAATGGCGCCCTCGACGCGATCGCCCGTGATGCACGAGACTGACGAAGACGACTGGTTCGCTGAAGACGACGCCCCGCCCACGGCGGTGGCGCCGGCGACGGAATTCGATCATATCGCGCGCCTCCTGCGCCCGCTGACGCGTGGCGACCCCGCGGCGCTGGACCTGCTGGACGATGCGGCGGTGCTGCCTTCGCGTCCGGGCTACGACCTGGTGATCACCAAGGACGCCATGGTCGCCGGCGTGCATTTCCTGGCCGACGAGGCCCTGGACGTGGTGGCCCGCAAGCTGCTTCGCACCAATCTGTCGGACCTGGCCGCCAAGGCCGCCGAGCCATACGGCTATTTCCTGGCGGTCGGCTGGCCCTCGGGCTCGGACGTCGCCTCGCGCGAGACCTTCGCCCGCGGCCTGGCCGAGGATGGCGCGGCCTTCGACATCTCGCTGCTGGGCGGCGACACCGTGACCACCTCGGGGCCGCTGGTGGTCTCGGCGACCCTGCTGGGCTGGGTTCCGCAAGGCGGGGCCATCCTGCGGCGCGGGGCCAGGCCGGGTGATCGGCTGATGGTTTCCGGCACGATCGGCGACGGCTGGCTGGGCCTCTTGGCCCAGTGGGGCGAGGTCGCGGACGCCGATGGGGCCATGCTGCGCCGCTATCGCCAGCCCGAGCCGCGCGTCACCCTGCGCGACGCCATGCGCATCCATGCCCGCGCCGCCGCCGACGTCTCCGACGGTCTGCTGGCCGACAGCAGCCACATCGCCAAGGCCAGCGGCTGCCGCGTGCGCGTCGACCTGGAGCGCCTGCCGCTGTCGCCCGGCGCCCAGGCCTGGCTGGACCAGCAGCCCGAACAGGTCGAGGGACGCATCTCCCTGGCCTCCGGCGGCGACGACTACGAGATCGTCTGCGCCGTCGATCCCAACGAGGCCTGGAACTTCCGCGTCGCCGCCGCCGCCGCGGGCGTCAAGGTCAGCGAGATCGGCGAGTTCGTGGAAGGCGAGGGGGTCAGTGCCTACTACAAGGGCCGCGACGTCACGCCGTCGCGCCTGGGCTGGCTGCACGGCTGAGGGATTAGCCCAATTTCAAGGCCTTGCGGTTAAGGGAGAGCCATGACTGCTCTTCGTACGCCCTCGCGCCGCGTCCTGCTCGCCGCCGCCCTCACCCTGGCGGCCGCGCCCGCCTTGGCCAGCGAGAAGAAGAAGGAAGGCGAGGGGCAGGCCCTGGATCCGACCTACAAGCTGGGGTCGATGAGCATTCCGATCATCTACAACGGTCGGATCGTCAACTATGTCTTCGTGGCCATGACCCTGAAGCTGAGCTCGGGGACCGAGGTCGAGTCGTTCAAGGACAAGGAGCCCGAGCTGCGCGACGCGATCGTCCGGGCCGCCTACAAGACCCCGTTCACCCGCGCCGACACCTGGCAGGAAGTCGACGGTCCGCGCCTGACCGGCTTCGTCAAGGCCCAGTGCGCCGCCCTGTTCGGCAAGGGCAAGGTCGCGTCCGTGGAGATCGTCAAGCAGATCCCCCGCCAACAGTTGATGCCGCCGAAGCCGAACGCCGCCAAGCCGGAGCCATCGGGCCCTTTGAACCCCTGATTCCGGCCAAACGGCCAAGCTTTTCCCTAGCAAAGGCTTGCGCCGACACGGGTTGCGCGCCCCCCGGTCCTCTGACAGTCTCCGTCGGATGACGCTGTTCAGCGTCATTTTCAGGGAGCATGTCGAGGGGGTACGAGGCCAAAAGGCCCGCCCGTCGATCCGGGCGAGGGTTTGACCTGCGTCATACCTCAGCCGCCGGGACCGGCGTCCCCTCGTGATTTGGAAGCGCGAAGGGGCGAAGAACCTAATGAGTCTTTGGCTTAATCTGGCCATCGGGGCCGGGCTGCTGGCGGTGCTTTACGGCGCCGTGCAGACGGCCAGTCTGATGCGGGCCTCGGCCGGCAACGCACGCATGCAGGAGATCGCCGCGGCGATCCAGGAAGGGGCCCAGGCCTATCTGAACCGCCAGTACACGACGATCGGCATCGTCGGCGTGGCGGTGATCGCCGTTCTGGCGTTCTTCTTCAAATCGTGGGAGCAGCCCGTCGGCTTCGCCCTGGGCGCCATCCTGTCGGGCGCCGCCGGTTTCGCCGGCATGCTGATCTCGGTTCGCGCCAACGTCCGCACGGCCCAGGCCTCGTCCGAGAGCCTGGCCAAGGGCCTGTCGATGGCCTTCACCTCCGGCGCCGTCACCGGCATGCTGGTGGCCGGCTTCGCCCTGATCGGCGTCGCGGGCTACTACGCCCTGCTGCTGTCGACCGGCCACAGCGGCACCGACCGCGTCGTGGTCGACTCGCTGGTGGCCCTGGGCTTCGGCGCCAGCTTGATCTCGATCTTCGCCCGCCTGGGCGGCGGCATCTTCACCAAGGGCGCCGACGTGGGCGGCGACCTCGTGGGCAAGGTGGAAGCCGGCATCCCGGAAGATGACCCCCGCAACGCCGCGACCATCGCCGACAACGTGGGCGACAACGTCGGCGACTGCGCCGGCATGGCCGCCGACCTGTTCGAGACCTATGCGGTGACCACGGTCGCCACCATGGTCCTGGCGGCGATCTTCTTCCGCGGCTCCGAAGCCGTCTCGTCGATGATGCTGCTGCCGCTAGCCATCTGCGCGGTCTGCATCGTCACCTCGATCGTCGGCGCCTTCTTCGTCCGCCTGGGCAAGAGCCAGAACATCATGGGCGCCCTCTACCAGGGCCTGATCGTCACCGGCATCCTGTCGATCCCGGCCGTCTGGTACGTGATCCACCAGCTGGTCCCGAACGCCATCGAGGTCGGCGCGCGCAGCTACACCGCGGACAACCTGTTCTACTGCGGCCTGGTCGGCCTGGTCGTCACGGCCCTGATCGTGCTGATCACCGAATACTACACCGGCACCAACTTCCGCCCGGTGAAGTCGGTGGCCCAGGCTTCGGTCTCGGGTCATGGCACCAACGTGATCCAGGGCCTGGCCATGTCGCTGGAATCCACGGCCCTGCCGGCCCTGACCATCATCGTCGGCATCGTGGTGACCTATAACCTGGCCGGCCTGTTCGGCATCGCCATCGCCACCACCACCATGCTGTCGCTGGCCGGCTTCATCGTCGCCCTGGACGCCTTCGGCCCGGTCACCGACAACGCCGGCGGCATCGCCGAGATGTCGGGCCTGCCGCCGGAGGTCCGCGTCACCACCGACGCCCTGGACGCCGTCGGCAACACCACCAAGGCCGTGACCAAGGGCTACGCCATCGGCTCGGCCGGCCTGGGGGCCCTGGTGCTGTTCGCCGCCTACACCGAAGACCTGAAGTTCTTCTCGGCCAACGCCGCGCCGGGCAGCTTCTTCGACGGCATGGGCGCGGTCACCTTCGACCTGTCCAACCCCTATGTCGTGGTCGGCCTGCTGTTCGGCGGCCTGCTGCCGTTCCTGTTCGGCGGGCTGTCGATGACCGCCGTCGGCCGCGCGGCCGAGTCGGTCGTGGCCGAGGTGCGCCGTCAGTTCCGCGAGAACCCGGGCATCATGACCGGCGAGGTCAAGCCCGAGTACGGCAAGGCCGTGGACATCCTGACCAAGGCCGCCATCCGCGAGATGATCGTGCCCAGCCTGCTGCCGGTCGTCTCGCCGGTGGTGCTGTTCTTCGTGATCAACGCCATCGCGGGCAAGGTCGACGCGTTCGCCGCCCTGGGCGCCATGCTGATGGGCGTGATCGTCACCGGCCTGTTCGTCGCCATCTCGATGACCAGCGGCGGCGGCGCCTGGGACAACGCCAAGAAGGTCATCGAGGAAGGCTTCACCGACAAGAACGGCGTCCTCCACAAGAAGGGCGGCGACACCCACAAGGCCGCCGTCACCGGCGACACCGTCGGCGACCCCTACAAGGACACGTCCGGTCCGGCGGTGAACCCGATGATCAAGATCACCAACATCGTGGCCCTGCTGCTGCTGGCGGTGCTGGCGCACGGCGTCTGATCGTGGAGGCCGTCCGCTTCTGATGGACCCATCAGAAGCGGATGAGCAGGCTCCAATTCTGGAGTTGGAGCGTGGCAGACGCCAAAGCCGCTCGCGCTTTTGGCCGCCGCGCTCTTCCGAGCCTGAAAATGGAACGCCCCGGAGGAGACTCCGGGGCGTTTTGTGTTGAGCTTCGTTCCGAAACCGTCAGTAGACGTCCTCGAGATCCATTTCGGTCATCGCATCCTGGATCTCGACCTGCGGCGCGCCGCGGCGTTCGACGCCCTGGAAGTCGTGATCGATCTTCCGCCGGCGACAGGGGCCGAAATATTCGCTGGCCCGCACAAAGGGACGGGGATTGTTGATGATCTCGTTGATGCGGTGCATGACCCCGCGCGCCGTCAACGGCTTGGCGAGGAACTCCGTGATGCCGGCCATGCGCGCCTCGTTCAGCGAGCGCTGAGTAGCGTGGCCGGTCATCATGACGATCGGCACATAGGGGTTGGGGCTGGCCGTCGAGGTGCGGATCCAGCGCACGAACGCCAGGCCGTCGACTGGATGCATCATCAGGTCGGTGAAGATCAGGTCGATCTCCTGCGACTGAAAGATCTTCAGCGCCTCGAGGCCGTCTCCGGCCTCGCGAATCTTGCGCACGCCCGCGGCCTTCAGGATGTGGCCCACGACCTTGCGCATGTTCGGATTGTCGTCGACCAGCAGAATGGTGACGTCGCGAAGATCCATGCCCTCCACAGTGCGCCTCCCACCGCCCGCCGTGAATTCGTTCGCCAAATCCTTGGCGATCAGAGGCTTAAGCTCACTCAATTCGGGTTTGTGAAGTGTTAAGGCCGCGACAATCTGTCCGCCTAAAGAAGGTCAATATCGAATTCACAGTAAATCGCCGCGCTCTACTTGCGCTCATGGGTGGTGCGGCGCTGCATTGCGTAACCGGCGCGCGAAAAAGCCGCCCACCTCGCGGCGGACGGCTTTCGAAACTGTCGGACTGTCGACGAAGGGCGGTTAGCGGCGGTCGCCCGGACGCTGACCCGGCGCCTCGTCGTCCTGGGGCAGCATGCCGCCGCGACCGACGTTGCCCAGCAGCTGTTCCAGGATGGTCATCTCGCGGCCGCGGGTCGGGGTCTCACGGCCGTTGTAGGCGATGACCTTGCCGTCCTTCAGCGTGTAGGTGTTCACCGAGGCGACCTTTTCGTCGGCCGGGTTGAACTTGATGGCCACGACGTCGCGCTTGATCACGCGCGGCATGTAGAAGGCCACGCGGTCGGTGGTCTGCGAGATGTAGTACCAAGTGTTGTTGTCGAAGGTCGAAACGGCCGACGGCGAGCCCAGCTTTTCCATCAGGGTCGACTTGCTGTCCTCGCCGACCTTCATGTCGGCGGGCTTGGCCTCGATGGCCTGGAAGCCGGAATAGCTGGTCAGCGGCGTACAGGCGGACGTGGCGATCGCCAGGCCCAGAACGGCGGCGGCGAAAACGGCGGGGCGAGACATCAAGGCTCCGAACCGGAAAAATGCAGACTTTGACCTATCGCCCGCGGGAGCTTAGTTCAATGCCCGCGTGAAAGCGGACCCCGCGTCTAGCGGGATGTCGCGGCGAAATCGAGGCGTTTGATGTTTCTGGATCGGTGGCTCAAGCCCAGGCCCGCCAAGGCGGCGGGGGCCAAGCTCTATGCTGGAGCGGTCGGGCAGGCCCGGTCTGCGATCTTTTATCGCGACTTCGGCGTCCGCGACTCGATGGAAGGCCGTTTCGAGCTGTTCAGCCTGCACGTCATCTTCCTGATCGAGCGGTTGAAGGGGCAGGGCGAGGCCGGGGCCGAGACCTCGCAGGCGGTGTTCGATTCCTACGTAAAGGGTCTGGACGACGCCTTCCGCGAGATCGGCGTGGCCGACACCTCGGTCGGCAAGAAGATGAAGAAGCTGGCCGGCGCCTTCTATGGCCGCCTCAAGACCTATGACGAAGCGGTCGCCAGCCTGCCGGATACGTCCGGCGTGACCGACTTCCTGGCCCGGACCGCGTTCGAAGGGCGCGGGGAGGGTGATGTGGCGGCCCTGACCGCCTATGTGATCAGGACGCGCGAGGCGCTGGCGGAACAATCGCTGGAGACCTTGCTGCAAGGAGATGTGACTTGGCCGAACCCGTGACCGCCCCCTGGCCTTGCGAGATCCCGCTGGCCCAGGTCGACCGCGGCGCCGTGAAACTGCGCCTGGAACCGACCGCCGAGCAGCGCAAGGCGATCGCCAAGCAGCTGGACCTGGTCAGCCTGGAGGCGCTGAGCGCCGAGGTGTTCCTGACCTCGTGGCTGGATGGCGCCGAGGTGTCGGGCGTGCTTCGGGCCCGCGTGGTGCAGGTGTGCAGCGCCACGGCCGACGACTTCGAGACGCCGATCGACGCGCGCTTCGACCTGAGGGTTCTGCCGGCCAACAGCCAGAACGCGCCGCAGGAGGAGTTCGGCGATCTGGGCGCCGATCCGGACGGCGACGAGCCGCCGGACGTGCTGGAAGGCGAGACGATCGACGTCTCGGCCTATGTGGTCGAGCACCTGGCCCTGGAGCTGGATCCGTTCCCGCGCAAGCCGGGCGCGGTGTTCGTCCAGCCGCCCGAGCCGGTCGAGCTTTCGCCGTTCGCGGCCTTGAAGAGTTTGAAGCCTAAGGACGAATAGGCCGAACCGCCCGACTCGACCGCTTGCGTGATATTCACGCGGATGTATCGTCCGCCGCCTCGAGGGCGACGGGTTCGCCTGCCGGAGCTCTAAGCGCCACGTGTCTCAATCCGTAGTCATCTCTGTCGACGCCATGGGCGGCGACCACGGCCCCTCCATCGTCGTGCCAGGCGTCGCCCAGGCGGCCCTGGCCCTGCCCGGAGTGCGGTTCCTGCTGCATGGCGACGGCGCGAAGATCGAGGCCGAGTTGGCCAAATGCCCCGCCGCCAAGGCCGTCAGCGAGGTCCGTCACTGCGACAAGGCCATCGGCATGGACGAAAAGCCCGCCCAGGCCATGCGCCGCGGCAAGGGCTCGTCGATGTGGAACGCCATCGAGGCCCTGCGCGAGAACCAGGCCCACGCCTGCGTCTCGGCCGGCAACACCGGCGCCCTGATGGCCATCTCCAAGTTGATCCTGCGCATGGGCGCGGGCCTGGAGCGGCCAGCGATCGTCGCCAACTGGCCGAACATGAAGGGCGTGACCACGGTGCTGGACGTCGGCGCCAATGTCGAGAGCGACGCGGCCCAACTGGTCGAGTTCGCGATCATGGGCGCGGCCTTCCATCATGCGGTGCACGGCGCCAAGCGTCCGACCGTGGGCCTGTTGAACGTCGGGTCCGAGGACCAGAAGGGTCACGAGGAGGTCCGGGAGGCGCACGCCATCCTGCGCGAGACCAGGCTGGACTTTGACTATCACGGCTTCGTCGAGGGTAACGACATCGCCTACGGCACGGTCGACGTGGTCGTCACCGACGGCTTCACCGGCAACGTGGCGCTGAAGACGGCCGAGGGCCTGGCGCGGTTCTTCTCGAACGAGATCAAGACGACGCTGACCTCGGGCCCGTTGGCCATGCTGGGCGCGCTGATCGCGTCGGGCGCGCTGAAGAAGATGCGCCGGCGCCTGGATCCGAGCCGGGTGAACGGGGCGCCGCTGCTGGGCCTGAACGGCATCGTGGTCAAGAGCCACGGCGGCGCGGACGCCAATGGCTTCGACTCGGCCATCCGGGTGGCCACCAATCTCGCGCGCAGCGATTTCCGCGCCGAGATCGACAGAAATCTGAAGCGCCTGACCGCCGCCGCGGCCAAGGACGACGCCTCGGAGCAGGGGCAGGGAGCGGCCGAGTGAGCGTAGTTCGCAGCGTAGTGACCGGCGTCGGCGCGTATTTGCCGCCCAAGGTCGTGACCAATGACGACCTGGCCAAGTTCGTCGACACCAGCGACGAATGGATCGTCGAGCGCACCGGCATTCGCCAGCGCCATCAGGCGGCCGACGACCAGCCGGTCTCCGATCTGGCGTTCGAAGCCGCCAAGGACGCCCTCGCGGCCGCCGGCAAGAGCGCCGCCGACGTCGACCTGATCGTGGTGGCCACCACCACGGCCGACCTGACCTTTCCGGCGACCGCCACCATCGTCCAGCGCAAGCTGGGCGCGCCGGTGGGCATCGCCTTCGACGTCCAGGCCGTCTGCTCGGGTTTCGTCTATGCCCTCTCGGTCGCCGACGGCTTCGTAGCCCGCGGCCACGCTAAATGCGCCCTGGTCATCGGCGCCGAGACCATGACCCGCCTGATGGACTGGAGCGACCGCGGCACCTGCGTGCTGTTCGGCGACGGCGCCGGCGCGGTCGTGCTGGAGCCCGGACAAGGCGAGGGGACCACGGCCGACCGCGGCATGCTAGGCTTCGCCCTCCGGGCCGACGGGACCAAGCAGGAGCTGCTGTATGTCGACGGCGGCGTCTCGACGACCGGCACGGTCGGCAAGCTGCGCATGCTGGGCAACCAGGTCTTCAAGCACGCCGTGGTCAACATCTCCGAAGCCATTCACGCCGCCGCCGCCAATGCGGGGGTCGAGGTGGCCGACGTCGACTGGTTCATCCCGCACCAGGCCAACCAGCGCATCCTGGCCGGCGTCGCCCATCGCTGCGGCATCGACGAGGACAAGGTGATCTCGACGGTCGCCATCCACGCCAACACCTCGGCCGCCTCGATTCCGCTGGCCTTCGCCCACGGGGTCAAGGACGGTCGGATCAAGAAGGGCGACCTGCTGCTGCTGGAGGCCATGGGCGGCGGCCTGACCTGGGGCGCCTGCGTTCTGCGCCTTTAAAGGTCAAGCTGCGCGAGCTTGCGCAAGGGCTTGAACTCCTGGCGTTGAGTCTTTGACTTCATGCGATAATCACGGCATGAGGTCGTCGGTGAATTTGGGTGCGGCCTGTTGAGGGCGGTCGCGACAAGCCTGGGTTCGCCGCCAGTGCTCCATCGTAGGTGGTCTTCCGGGCCGCCGGGATACGCGTGAAGGGGGTTGCATGAAGGGCGCTACTTTGACCCGGGCCGACCTGTGCGAGGCGGTCCATGAAGAGGTCGGGCTGACCCGGCAGGACTGCGCCGGCCTTGTCGAGCGCACCCTGGATCTCGTGGCCGAGGCGCTCGAAGAGGGTGAGACGGTCAAGCTTTCCGGTTTCGGCGTCTTCCAGGTCCGCGCCAAGCGGGCCCGCATGGGGCGCAATCCCAAGACCGGCGAGCCGGCCGAGATCGAACCCCGTCGGGTGATCGGTTTCCGCGCCTCCCAGGTCATGAAGGCGCGAATCGATCGCGCTCTGGGCGACTAGGGATTCTTGCGGTGGCGAAGGGGCCGAACGCCTTCCGCACGATTTCCGAGGCCGCCGACGAGCTGGGCGTGCCGCAACACGTCCTGCGCTTCTGGGAAACCAAGTTTTCCTTCATTCGCCCGATGAAACGGGCCGGCGGGCGACGCTTCTACCGCCCGCAGGACGTGGCCGTGCTGAACGGCGTCCGCACCCTGCTGCACAGCGAAGGCCTGACCATCAAGGGCGTGCAGAAGCTGCATCGCGACCATGGCCTGGCCCAGGTGATCGCCGCGGGCATCGGCTCGAACGGTTCGGCCAGCCTGGATCCCGATTTCGACTACGCCCCGCCGCCCGCCCGCGCGCCGCGTCTGGACGAGGAGGCGCGCGACCGCCTGGCCTTTGCGCTCGAGGATCTGACGGCCATCAAGTCCCGCCTGGACGGGCTTCTGGCGCGCTAGAAGCGTCGTGAAGGGCGGTCGTGAAATTCGTCCGAAATCGCTGTTGCCCTAAGGGGGAGCGGCGCCTATAAGGGCGCTCCTTCCGCGTCGGAGCGTGGCGCAGCCTGGTAGCGCACTTGACTGGGGGTCAAGGGGTCGCAGGTTCGAATCCTGTCGCTCCGACCATTTCCTTCGGGAAAGCCTTTCCTTCGGGATTTGGGCGGAAGCTGGAAAGGGTCGCCGAAAGGCGGCCCTTTTTCGTTCGCGGATCGCGGGCGGAAACGATCGTTTCGCATTTGACGGTCGTGTCAAAATAAAATTAACCAATGAAGGCAGAGGGTTAGTTCAAGCTTTACGGTGGGGGCCTGGCATGAGCAGGTTTTTCTCCAGTGGCGTATCGGCTTTGACCCTTCTGATCGGCGGCTGCGCGGCGACGCCCTACAGCATCGGCGCCGCTCCGGATAAGACCAGCCTGGCGCACTACCAGAGCGGCCGGCCGACCCTGATTTCCCGAGCCAGGGCCGGCGTGGTGGAGATTACGCCCGTCGCCTCTGAGTTCGAAGGCCGCATCGTGCTGGCGGTGACGGCGATCAACATCGGCGCGGCGCCTCTGAACTTCGGCTACGAGAATGTCGGGGCGGTCTACGAGGACGGCGGGGCCGCGAACCTGATTCCTTTCCAGGTCCTGCAACGCGAAGCCCGGGAGCGGGTCCGGATCGGGGCGGCGCCGGCTAGCGGCGCGGCTTCCGCCACCCGCTACGGCGTCGACGCGACGGCGATCATCGACACCTATGGCCGGTCCGTCGCGCCGGAGTCCCTGGGGATCCTGCGGACCACCACGATCGATCCGCGGAACATGGCGACCGGCCTGATCGTCCTGGACAAGCCGTGGCTGAACGACCGGGTCCGGACCTTGGCCGTCAATGTCGAGTTCGGCGGCGAGGGGCACGCCTTCCGGCTGGCGGTCGCGCGGCGCGGGGTGCTGCTGCCCCTGGGCGGCGTGGCGGCGGCGGCGCGCTTCGACACCGCCGACGGGCTCCAGACCCTGGCGTCCATGCCCCTGGCGCCGCCGCGTCAGGTCCCGAGGGCGGCCAGCCCCGCGCCGCGAAGGGCTGCGGCTCAGGTCACGCGCCAGCCGGCGCGGTTCGATCCCTACGCGCGGCCCGGAGTTCCGCGCGGGGTGATCCAGTAGCGGTCAGTGCAGCGGCCTGTCGGCCTTGCCCATCCAGGTGATCAGCGGAATGACCGGCAGCACCCAGCCGACGCCCAGCGCCACGAAATAGACGAGGTGGAGGAAGCGGTTCGGCGGCAGGCGGTCGTAGAGGCCGGCGAAGGTCCAGATCCAGGCGAACAGCACCGCCATCACCGCGAAGGAGCCGATCAGCTTGCGCCATTTCGCCGGGATTCGGCGGGCCGGGACGAGGGGAGCGCTCACGCGGGTCTCCGGATGAGGCCGAGCACGGCCAGGAACAGGATGGCCCCGACGCTGGAGACGATCAGCTCGCCGAGGAAGCCGGCGAGGTGCAGGTCGATGCGCGAGGCGATGAAGGCTCCGATGAACGAGCCGATCACGCCGATCAAGAGCTTGATGAACAGCGAGTGCCGGCGCGCCAGCACCAGGTCGGCGATCCAGCCGGCCAGGATGCCGATCACCGCCGCCGCGAATACGCCCATGCCGCTCATCGTCTTCTCCGCCCCCAGAGGTCCGGTGTTTTTCGCATGAAGCGCGGTCGCCGTCATGCTGAGCCACACAGGCGTTGAAGCGCGTAAGCGTCAGGCGTAGGGAAGTCACGCCGCATTTCGGCCCAGAAGTGACGCTTTTCCGACCCTATGACGTCTTTCCTGCGTTCCGACCGTTCGCGCGCCGTCGCGATCTGGCTCTTCATCGTCGCCGCCATGGTCTTCGCCATGGTCGTCGTCGGCGGGGCGACCCGCCTGACGGACTCCGGCCTCTCGATCACCCAGTGGAAGCCGATCATGGGCGCGCTGCCGCCCATGTCCGAGCAGGCCTGGCGCGAGAGTTTCGAGCTCTACAAGAAGATCCCCCAGTACCAGCTGGTGAACCCCGACATGACCCTGGAGGGATACAAGGGCATCTTCTGGTGGGAGTGGGCGCACCGCCTGCTGGGCCGCACGGTGGGCGTCGTCTTCGCCATCCCGTTCGTCGTCTTCCTGATCCGCCGCGACATCCCGCGCCGCCTGATCTGGCGCTGCGCCGTCATGCTGGGTCTGGGCGGCCTGCAGGGCCTGGTCGGCTGGTGGATGGTGTCCAGCGGCCTGTCCGAGCGGGTCTCGGTCGCGCCCGAGCGGCTGATGATTCACCTGGGCCTGGCCTTGGCGCTGTTCGTCGTCCTGATCTGGACCGCCCTGGACGCCTGGAGCGGCTCGCCCCGCGTGGAAGAGCGGTCGAACTGGCGCGGCTGGGCCCTGGCTTTCCTGGGTGCGGTGTTCTTCCAGAGCCTGCTGGGCGCCCTGGTGGCCGGTAACGACGCGGGCCTGGTCTACAACGACTGGCCGCTGATGAACGGTCATCTGTTCCCCGCCGAATATGTCGGCAAGGGGTTCTGGGGGACGCTGGCCCACAGCCAGGGCGCGGTGCAGCTGCATCACCGCCTGGTGGCCTACGCCCTGTTCGTGGCCGGGATCGCCATCGGCGTCGTGGCCGGCCGCGATCGCCTGCTGGCGGCTGGCAGCAAGACCGTGGCGCTGGCGGTGGCGGTCGTCGTCACCCTGCAGGCGGGGCTGGGGATCTGGACGCTGATGACCTCGGTGCCGATCGCCCTGGGCGTGCTGCACCAGGCCGGGGCGGCGCTGCTGCTGGCGACGGCGACGGTCTTCGCCTGGCGCGTCCGCCGCCCTTAAATTACCGGGGACGGCGCAAAGGGCCGGAACAACTGTCACATGCCGGGCGCAAACGGGGCCGATTCCTCATGGAGCTTGGCCTTGATCCGCTCGCTTGTTCTGACCCTCGTCGCGTCCGTCGCCGTTCCCGCCATCGCCGTTCCCACCGTGGTCCGGGCCCAGGCTCCCGCCTCGGCCAGCGCCCCCCTTTCTGCAAGCTCTAGGGACCCGTACTACCAGGCCGGCGAAGCGGCCCTGGCGCGCCAGATCGCCGTGGTCCCCAATACGGGCAAGGCCAGGAACGTCATCCTGTTCCTGGGCGACGGCATGGGCATCTCGACGGTCACGGCCGGCCGCATCTATGACGGCCAGCAAAAGGGCGTGGATGGCGAGTCGAACGCGCTGGCCTTCGAGAAACTGGCCTATTCGGCGCTGTCCAAGACCTACAGCCACGACACCCAGGTCACCGACAGCGCCGCCGGCATCACGGCGATCATGACGGGCGTGAAAACCCGCAACAAGATCATCGGCCTGACCGGCGCGGCGATCGGCGAGAAGTGCGAGACCGAGAAGGGCAACAGCGTCGAGACGATCGCCGAGCTGGCCAAGGCCGCGGGCCGCGCCGCCGGCGTCGTCACCACCACCCGGGTCACCCACGCCACCCCGGCCGGCGCTTACGCCCACACCGCCTATCGCGACTGGGAAGGCGACAGCGACATGCCGGTCGAGGCGCTACAGGGCGGCTGCAGGGACATCGCCCGCCAGCTGATCGAGGCCCCCGACGCCCTGCGCCTGGACGTCGTCATGGGCGGCGGCCGCTCGCGCTTTCTGCCCGAAGCCAAGGACGGCAAGCGCGCCGACGGTCGCGACCTGACCGCCGAATGGCTCAAGGCCGAAGGCGGGGCTTCCGCCTACGTCACCGCCGTCGACCAGTTGAAGGCGATCCCGGCCGACACCCGGCACGTGCTGGGCCTGTTCGCCGCCGAGCATCTGCCGTACGAGGTGGAGCGTCCGGTGCTGGGGCAGGGCGTCCCGACCCTGGCCGAGATGGCGACCGCGGCCGTCGACGTGCTGTCCAAGAACCCGAACGGCTACTTCCTGCTGGTCGAGGGCGGCAAGATCGACATGGGCAGCCACCTGGGCAACGCCAAGCGCACCCTGACCGAGACCGTCGAGTTCTCCAAGGCGATCGAGGCCGTCCTGGCCAAGGTCGACCTGAAGGACACCCTGGTCGTGGTCACGGCCGACCACAGCCACGGCCTGGTGATCTCGGGCTACGCCGCCCGCAACGCGCCGATCCTGGGCCTGGCCGGCAACGAGGGCGAGCCGATCCTGGCCGGCGACGGCAAGGCCTACACCACCCTGATGTTCGCCACCGGCCCCGGCGGTCCGGAAGGCGCCGACACGCGCCGCGACCCGGCCAAGGAAGACGTGGACGACATCGACTACCACCAGCAGGCCGTGGCGAACCTGCCCAGCGCCGCCCACGCCGGCGAGGACGTGGGCGTGTTCGCCGACGGCCCGCAGGCCTTCCTGCTGCGTGGCGTGGTGGAGGAGAGCTACATCTTCCAGGTCATGCGCCACGCGTTCGGCTTCGACGCCAAGGCCGACGCTCCGGCGGCGACCGCGCCGGTGGAAGCGGGCAAGGCCAAGAAGAAGCGCGGGCTGTTCTAGGGGCGGCCGGCGCTGCAGCCCCCCACCTGACCACGCGCCAGCGCGTGGTCGTCCGCCCCCGGAGGGGGCAGACGGATCGGGCCGCCATCGTCTTCCCCCGTCGGGGGAGGAGCGCCGCCAGGCGCGGAGGGGGGCGAGCAGGGGGATTGAGCGGCCTCTATCCCCGGAATTCGCGAGCTCGAAGCCAGCGAAATCAATCGCTTGTGGATTTTACGCAGCCCTGAATGATCCGCGTTGAATCCTGCCCCCATACTCTTCCTCATCCCCGCCGCGGGGGAGGGCGCTTGGATCCGGCCCAACGGTCTGCTCGCAGACCGGTCTCTCCCAAGGAGCCGCGGCGGCGGGGATAGGTTGAGCGGGGCCGCGTGGGCGCCGCCTCGGTTCGGGTGGTGGTCTGTTCGTTGGATAGATCCGGGACCGCACGAAGGCCGAGCAGCACGTCGAGCGCGGAGCGACAGGGCGGTGATCGTACAAGCCGTCTATCGTGGACCGTCGGGCTCGTTACGGATGTAGCCGTTCGAGTTGGTCCGCGCCCGTCAGGGGGCTAGTGGGAACCCGAGCTGAAAGACGCTCACGCCTCCCATCCTCACGGGCAAGAACAGCCTGGCGGAGCGGACAAGCGAGCCGAAACACACAAACTCCTCACGGTCTCCAGGTTCGCCCGGCCGCTCCGTCGCCTCCCCACATCCCTTCAGCGGCCCAGCCGCGTGAGGACGACGCTGCATGACCTCGAGGCTAGGCCTTCACGCTCGCCCACGGCCCGGTGATCGCCAGGGTGATCCCCGGATTC
>CBIHOB010000053.1:0-31201 GCA_966211605.1 uncultured Caulobacter sp. | reverse complement strand
ACGTAGTCCGAGAGGCTGACGCCGGTTTCAGGCGCTTCGGGCGCGCCAGAGGTGATCGGAGACACCGTCGCGGTCATGTCCTTCCTTTCGTCCTCCCGGGCATGGCCGCCTTATGGAGGAGCGGCCTTCGCCAGTCCGTGTGCGGCCTTGAGGCCGTGTGCTCTTGGTGAGCGTCCCCTCTCGCCGGCTCAACGCCGCGAAGAGTTCACTCGCACGAACAGGCAGTTTCGCACGCCGCTTGGGCAGCGAATAGTCGTCTCGCCTTCCTGAATGGCGTTCTTGCGCCTCGGACGCGATCAATCCCGTTGGGCAAGCCGCGCCTTCAGCCTGGGCAGCGGCTTGGTTTCGGTCAGGACCTTCTGGCAGTCCTCGAGCTCGCGCAGGCAGTTGGGACGGTTCCAGAAGTCCGAGAACTCGGCTACGGCCAGGCGCAGAAGCTGCATATATTCCTTGTGATCCAAGGCCTTGGGTGCGTCATCCTGATGGGCGTGGTCGTCTTGGCCGTGCGGATCGGGCTTGGCCGGGTTGGCGATGACCACCGTCTGCGGCGCGAGAATCGTCACATTGCGGGTCAGCACCCCGACCTCGGCCTGGCCATGGCCGCCCTTGGCGTCGCCGTGGCCGGGCGAATCATGACCGTGGCCCGCATGGTTCCCATGACCCGTGTCGTGGTCCTTGCCGTGGCCATGCTTGCCGCCCTTGCCGAGCTCGTCCTTCTTTTCTTCCGGCGGCTCGCCCTTCATCGCCTTGCCCAGATGCTCGAAGGCCTTGGCGCATGGCCCGCCGAACGCCAGCACCGGGCCGACCCGTAGCCTGACCTCGTCGATCAGATCCTGGGTCTTGACCACCAACTCGCCGGAGTGGGCGCTGGAAGCGGCCACGCACTTGGCCTTGACGGCCTCGTGGATGATCTTGGGAACGTCGCCGGTCTTCTCGCCCTTGTCGCCCCGCCCCGTCAGGCGGCCGGCGAAAAAGGCGAGGGCCGCGATGGCCAGGCCCGCCAGGACCAGCAGGAACACCAGGGTCGGGTCGAAGACCGGCACCGGCTGGTCGACCGGAAATTCAGACTGGTACACGGCGCTCCCCCTTGCCCCCCACCGCGCCGCTTCGGACGACGCCGCCTATGGTTAACGCAACGGCGTTATCGTTGCACGGCCAAGGTGCTCAGGATGGGCGAGAAATAATGCTGGAGACGCGTTCGCCCGCATCGTAGCGCGACGGTCCGCCATAGACGGTCACCTCGCAGAGGATGTCGCCCCCCTCGTCCGAGGCCCAGATGTAGCTCCGCTCGACCTCGACGTAGCGACCGGCCGGCGAAATGCCCTCGAAGGTGTCGCCCCAGGGCACGATGGCCCTCAGCTCCTGCCAGCGCAGGGTGATGGCGCGCGAAAGCTCGTCGCGCGCCATGGCTTCCAGGTCAGCGTCGGCCACTTCAGCCTTGCGCGTCGTCGCGGAAATAGGCCTCGACGTCGCCCTGCAGCTTGATGGTCATCGGATTGCCCTTGCGATCCAGGGTCTTGCCGGCGGCGACGCGGACCCACTTCTCGGAGATGCAGTACTCCTCGACATTGGTCTTCTCGACGCCCTTGAAGCGGATGCCAATGCCGCGTTCCAGCAGGTCGGCGTCGTAGTACGGGCTGTCCGGATTGACGGACAGGCGGTCGGGGGGCGTATCGCTCATGGTCTTAAGGCTTTCGGTCCGGGCCGCGCGGCCCCTTTAGGTCTTGGCCGGCGGTCATAGCCACGAAACGCCGAAAGTCCAAGTTCGGCGACACGCCCCCTCTTCCCGCCTAGTCTTGCGGGTCTTCCTTGACCGGGTCGGCGGCCGAGACGGTTCCGTCGGTGTTGGTGTCGTGGTGGACGAACATCCGCCAGCCGGAATAGTCGAACTCGGCGCGGGTGATGGCGCCGCTCTTGTCGCTGTCGAGGACGCCGAAGCGGACGTCGGCCTGGCGCATCTGGCGCACCCGCTCCTCCTCCTTCTTCTCGGCCGTGCGGTCGTCCGCGGCGAGGCGCTTTTCCAGGCGAGCCTTGAACTCGCCCACGTACTCGGCCTGGGACAGCGAGCCGTTGCTGTCGGCGTCGGTCTTGGCGAACTGGATAGCGCGGGTAGCAGCGAACTCGTCCTTGGAGACGACGCCGTCGCCGTTCTGGTCCTGCTCCTTGATGAAGGTGTCGCGGGCGTGCGAGGCGGCGTGGGCGGCGCCGGCGACCAGCGAGGCGGCGATGACGGCGGCAAGGATGATGCGGGTCTCCATGGCGGGTCCTAGCGGAGGGATTCGAAGGTCAGGGCGTAGGTGAAGCTCTGGCCAGGCTGGCCGGGGGCGGCCGTGACGACGCGGTGGCGCGTCTGGATCTGGTAGATTCCCGACCGGTCGACCTTGACGGCGAAGCGGCCCTTGGCGTCGCTGGTTACGGTCCTGGCGGCCGCCTTGGTGTCCGCGTAGCGGTCGTCGGCGCCCTGCAGGATGATCGGCTGGTTCGCCAGCGGCTTGCCGTCGAACAGCACCTCGAACACGGCGTCCTGGCCCGTGACGATCTTGCTGGGATGGGTGATGGCGTGGAACTCCAGGCCCTTGCCAGTCGGGGCGAGGGCCGCGTCGCTCGGCGCGCCGCGCGTGACATAGACCTCGGCCGTGGTCAGGCTCTGCATGTCGATGGCGTCGGCGGGGGCCTTGTCGCCCTCGAAGAACTTCCACTCGCCGTTGACCAGGGCGGCCTTGGCGGTGCGGCCGCCACGCTGGCCAGTGGTGATGCGGTAGGCGCCCGGCTTCTCGACCGGCACTTCAAGGATCGCCACTTCCTTGAAATAGGTCGGGATCAATGGGACGCGCACGCCGTCGGGGCCGATCACGGCGTAGGCGTCGGACTTCATCACCACCTCGGGCGTGAAGAAGCTTTCCGTGAACGAGCCCTGCACCGTGACGATCTTGCGGTCCGAGGCGTCGAATACGGTCGGCAGCAGATAGGGCGAGTGGGCCCGGGCGGCTGGAACGGCAAGGCTCAGCAGAAGCGCGCCGCCCGTCAGGCCTGCGCGGAGAGAACGGATCATCGAATGCACCCCAGGCGCCGCGCCAGCCGCGGCCGGACCGGCATATTGCGATTAGTTATGAGAATCAATTGCAAATAGCTTGACCGGTTCGAGAGGCCGCTTTAGGCCATCGACCATCAATTGCGATCAATTCGCAAATGCACCATCGAGGGGATATCGATGTCTCGCCTGAAGCTGGCCGCCCTGGCCGCCGCCTCGACCGCCGCCCTGCTGGCGACCACCGCGCATGCCGCTGACGCCAATCCCGCCGCGGACGCCGCCGAGGTCGACAAGGTCACCGTCACCGCTACGCGCTCGGAGAAGACCGTCTCGCAGGCCCCGGTGACCGTCAGCGTCATTTCGTCGGAAGACATCGAGGACGGACTGGTCCGCGACATCAAGGACCTGGTTCGGGACGAGCCGGGCGTGTCGGTACGCAACGCTCCGGCCCGCTTCACCGCCGCCGGGGCCTCGACGGGCCGCGACGGCAATGCCGGCTTCAACATCCGGGGCCTGGAAGGCAATCGCGTGCTGATCGTGGTCGACGGCGTGCGCGTGCCCGACGGCTTCGCCTTCGGCGCCCAGTCGACGGGCCGCGGCGACTATGTGGACCTCGACATCCTGAAGTCGGTCGAGATCGTGCGCGGTCCCGCCTCGGCCCTGTATGGCGCCGACGGCCTAGCCGGTTCCGTCACCTTCATCACCAAGGATCCGTCGGACATCCTCAAACGTGATCAAAAGTTCGCCGGCCGCGCCCGCGTCGGCTACGCCTCGGCCGACAAGAGCTGGACCGAGAGTCTGGTGCTGGCCGGCAAGTCCGATCGCTGGGAGGCCCTGGTGGCCTATACCCGCCGCGATGGCGAGGGCCAGAAGACGGCCGGGACCAACGACTCGGCCAACACCGACCGCACCACCGCCAACCCCGAGGACAACACCTCCAACTCGGTGCTGGGCAAGCTGGTTTACAGCCCTGACGATCGAAACCGCTTCCGCCTGACGCTGGACCACATGGACCGACGGGTCGACTGGACCGTGCTGTCGGCCATCGCCAAGCCGCCGCTGGTCTCGACCAGCGTCCTGGGCCTGACCGCCTTCGACAAGGTCAAGCGCGACCGCGCCAACCTGGACCACCGCTTCGACGGCGGCGAAGGCCTGATCAGCGCGGCCCGCACCGCGCTGTACTGGCAGAAGAGCACCACCCGCCAGTTCTCGGCCGAGGACCGCAACACCGCCGCCGACCGCACCCGCGACGCCACCTTCGACAACCGCGTATTCGGCGCGGCCGTCGAGCTGCACAGCGTCTTCGACACCGGAGCGCTGAAGCACGAGATCGTCTGGGGCGGCGATGCTTCGATCACCCGCCAGCAGGGCGCGCGCGACGGCACGATCCCGCCGGCCGGCGAGACCTTCCCCGCCAAGGCCTTCCCGACCACCGACTTCACCCTGGCCGGCCTCTACGTGCAGGACGAGATCACGGCCGGACCGCTGACGATCTATCCGGCCGTGCGCCTGGACTACTACAAGCTGGACCCCAAGGCCGACCCGCTGTTCACGACCGTCGCCTCGGGCCAGAGCGACACCCATGTCTCGCCCAAGCTGGGCGTGGTCTGGGACGCCACGGATCTCGTGACCCTGTTCGCCAACGTCGCGGCGGGCTTCAAGGCCCCCTCCCCGTCCCAGGTCAACACCGGCTTCGCCAACCCGGTCTCGAACTATCGCTCGATCTCGAATCCCGACCTGAAACCCGAGACCAGCAAGACCGTGGAAGCCGGCTTCCGCCTGCATCGCAATGGCTGGCGCGTGGCTGTCACCGGCTTCACCGGCCAATACGACGACTTCATCGAGCAGGCGCAGGTGGCCGGGAACTTCACCGCCGCCAACCCGGCCGTCTACCAATACGTCAACCTGTCGGGCGTGAAGATCAGCGGCGCCGAGGCCAAGGGCTCGCTCGAGCTGGGCGCCGGCTTCACGGCCCGCGCGGCGGTATCCTACGCCCGAGGGGCTTCGCGCACCAACGGCGTCAACACGCCGCTGGTCTCGATCGACCCAGTCAAGCTGACCGGCGGCGTGGCCTATCGCGCCCCGTCGGGCAAGTTCGGCGCCGACCTCAGCGTCGTCCATTCCGACCGCAAGTCGGCTGGCCGCGCGGGTGTCTCGTGCACGGGCGCGGTTCCCGGCAGTTCGCCCTACAACTGCTTCACCCCGCCCGCGTTCACGGTGGGCGATCTGACGGCCTGGTGGGCGGTCACCGAAAACGTCACGGCCCGCGCCGGCGTCTTCAACCTGACCGACGAAAAATATTGGTGGTGGAGCGACGCGCGCGGCCTGGCCGACAACTCGACCATCAAGGACGGCTACACCCAGCCTGGCCGCAACTACAGCGTCTCCCTTGCGCTGAAGTTCTAACCAGGCATGGTGGCGCGCGCGGGCCGGGAAGCCGCGCGCGCCGATCCTTGCGGACAAGCTCGTTCCGCCCTGCTAGCTACGGCGCATCACGTTCCCTCGGAGTTCGCATGCTGCGCCGTATGTACGACTGGGTCATGGGCCTGGCCGCTTCCCGCCACGCCCCGCTCAGCCTGTTCGCCGTCTCGTTCGCCGAGAGCTCGTTCTTTCCCATTCCGCCGGACGTCATGCTGGCGCCGATGTGCCTGGCCAAGCCGGAGAAGGCTTGGCGCTACGCCCTGATCTGCACCATCGCCTCGGTGCTGGGCGGCTGCCTGGGGTATGCGATCGGCTTCTTCCTGCGAGACTTCGGCCTGTGGATGATGGCTGCGACCGGCCATGCGGGCGGGTTGGAGCAATTCCAGTGCTGGTACGGCACGTACGGCGTCTGGGTGATCCTGGCCAAGGGCCTGACCCCCATCCCCTACAAGCTGGTGACCATCGCCTCGGGCTTGGCCGCCTTCAGCTTCCCGATGTTCATCGCCGCCTCGGCCCTGACGCGCGGCGCCCGCTTCTTCCTGGTCGCCTTCATCATCAAGAAGTTCGGCCCGGCCCTGCTGCCGGTCGTCGAGCGTCGCCTGGCTCTTTTCGCCGGAATTTTGATCGCCCTCGTTGTCATCGGCCTGACGGCCAGCCATTTCATCGGTGGGGGCGGACATGGTGGAGCTTGCGCCGCATGACGACGACTGAACACTCCAAGGGCTTCATCGGCCAGGTCTATGACCTGGTGACACGGCACTGGCCGCTGGTCGCCTTCCTGTCCAGCGCCCTGATGCTGGCCATCGCCCATGCGTTCGAAACCTTCGGCCACCTCGCCCCCTGCCACCTGTGCCTGAAGGCGCGCGAGGTCTACTGGGTCGCCGGGACCGTCGGCTTGGTCGGCGTCGTCCTGCAGCGCACACCGCTGTGGGTCCGCCTGCGCCGGCCGGTGAATCTGCTGCTGGGCGCGATCTTTCTGTACGGAACAGGCCTCGCGATCTTTCACGCCGGCGTCGAGTGGAAGTGGTGGCCGGGTCCGACCTCCTGTACGGGTTCCGGCTCGGTCAACGCGGCGGACCTCTCGGCCATGCTGAACGGCACGAAGAAGCTCAAGGTCCCGATGTGCGACAAGGCCGCGTGGGTGTTCCTGGGCCTGTCGATGGCCGGCTGGAACGCGCTGGTCTCGCTGAAGCTGACCGTCTGGTCGGTGCTGTCGGGCCTGCGCAAGGCCGAGACCTTCTAATGTCGCGGCCCGTCCCTCCCCGTCCCGGCCAGGGCGCGCTGACCTCGCGCCTCGCTGAGATCCTGCGCGTCGACCAGGCCGGCGAGCTGGCGGCCGTGCACATCTATCGCGGCCAGGCGGCCGTGATGCGCGCCAGCCCCGGCCGTGAGCGCATCGCCGACCAGCTGAAGGAGATGGAGGGCCACGAGCAGGTCCACCTGACCCGCTTCAACGAACTGCTGACCGAGCGCAAGGTCCGCCCGACCCTGATGTCGCCGGTCTGGCGGGCGGCCGCCTTCGCCCTAGGCGCCGGCACCGCCCTGCTGGGCGACAAGGCCGCCCATGCCTGCACCGAGGCCGTCGAGACGGTGATCGAGAAGCACTATGCCGGCCAGATCGAGGAGCTGAAGGAGCGCGATCCGGCCCTGGCCGCGGAGCTGACCCAGTTCCGCGACGACGAGCTGGCGCATCGCGACCTGGCTATCGAGGAAGGCGCACACGAGGCGACGGCCTATCCGCTGCTGACCGCGGTTATCGAGGCCGGCTGCCGCGCGGCCATCAAGATCAGCGAGAAGATCTGAGGCGCTAGGATCAAAGGCAGGCGCTCGCTGAAGGCGCGCTTTCGACGGTCACGCTCTTGGCGCGCGCGCCGCCCGGGCCTACCGATACGCCCCAACACATCATCGCGTTGGGGAGTCGCCCACTTGTCCTTTCGTACCCCCGCCGCCCCCGCGGCGTCGCTGCTGGCCCTGTTCGCCGCAGCGGCTGCTTCTTCCGCTTGGGCCGCGGAGCCGCTGAAGACCAGCGCCCTCTCGCTGGAGACCGGCGGCCCGATGCCCGCCGAGCAGCAGAAGCTGGCCTTCGACCACGCCGACCTGAAGTTCAAGATCCTGCCCGACAAGAAGGCGATCGAAGGCGAAGCGACCCTGACCTTCACGGCCAAGGCCCCGCTGGACAGGCTGGTCGTCGACTTCGACCGCGTCTTCGCGATCAGCAAGCTGACCATCGACGGCAAGGCGCTGAAGCCCTCGGCCTGGACCAATCCCGAAGGCCGGATGACCATCACCCTGCCCAAGAAGACGGCCAAGGGTAAACAGGTGATGCTGGGCGTCACCTATGCCGGCGTCCCGCTGGAGGCCAAGCGCGCACCGTGGGACGGCGGCTTCGTGTGGAGCAAGACCGAGAGCGGCGATCCCTGGATCGCCACCGCCGTCCAAGGCGACGGCTGCGACATCTTCTGGCCCTGCATCGACTACCCGACCGGCGAGCCCAAGCTGGTCGACCTGCATATCACCGTCCCGGCCCCGCTGGTCGCTCCGGCCAACGGCGTCTTCAAGGGCATGACCGAAAAGGACGGCTGGCGGACCTACAACTGGCAGGCCAAGACCCCCAACACCTACGCCATCGCCCTGGACGTCGGCCCCTACGAGGAGCTGTCAGGGACTTATAAGAGCCGGTTCGGCGACACCGTGCCGATGAACTTCTGGTACCTGAAGGGCAATGCCGAAAAGGCCAAGGGCCTGTTCGCCGAGTTCACGCCCATGCTGGACTTCTATGAGCAGATGATCGGCCCCTACCCGTTCCGCGACGAAAAGATGGGCGTGGTCGAGACCCCGCACCTGGGCATGGAACACCAGACGATCAACGCCTACGGCAACAAGTACAAGAAGGAGATCTTTGGCTTCGACTGGCTGCTGCAGCACGAGTTCGCGCACGAGTGGTTCGGCAACCAGCTGACCGACACCGACAACGACGACATGTGGCTGCACGAAGGCTACGGCAGCTACATGCAGCCCCTGATGTCGCAATGGCTGCACGGCGACATGGAGTATATGGCGCGCCTGAACCAGATGCGCGTGGACACCAAGAACCGTTTCCCGATCGTCTCGGGCAAGCCGCTGAAGGAAGACGAGGTCTATAACGGCGACCGTGGTCCTGGGAACGACATCTACTTCAAGGCCGCCAACGTGCTGCACACCCTGCGGACGCTGATTGGCGACGAGCAGTTCTTCAAGATCACCCGCATCGCCGTCTACGGCACGCCGGATCCCAAGCCTGGCAACTTCAAGCCGCTGTATCTGGGCACCAAGGACTACATCAAGATCGTCAACCAGGTGACCGGCAAGGACTACGGCTGGTTCTTCGACATCTACCTCTACGAGGCCGCTCCGCCGGAACTGCTTGAGACCCGCGAGGGCGGCGAGCTGGTGCTGAAATGGAAGACGCCCAAGGACAAGCCCTTCCCCATGCCGGTCGACGTCAAGGTCGGCGATAAGGTGGTCACCGTGGCCATGGCCGATGGGACGGGCCGCGTGACCATTGGCGACACCGTGCCGGTGATTGTCGACCCCGCGTCCAAGATCCTGCGCCGCCAGCCCTATATCGAACAGTTCCAGGCCTGGAAGAAGGCCCAGGACGACGCCGCCAAGGCCGAAGCCGAGGCCAAGAAGAAGGCGGAAGCGGACAAGAAGTAGGGTCTCGCTAACCCTACGCATTTACCGAATGGCGCGACCTTCGCTGTTAGGACCCGGGTGTCCTTCCGGAGGTCGCGTTTTTCATGGTCAAGCCCGTCCACTTCGTCGCCGCCGCGCGTCTCACGCTGCTGCTGGGCGCCCTGAGCGTGGCGGTGTTGACCCTGGGGCCGTTCCAAGGCGCGGAGCGCCATTTCGGCCTGACCGACAAGGAAGCGCACGCCATCGCGTTCGGCGGCCTTCTGGCGGTGTCGTTCCTGGCTTTCCCGCGCATGCGGCGCAACGACCTGACGATCGCGGCCCTGGTGCTCGGCGGGGCCATCGAGGTCGCCCAGATCATCGCCCATCGCGACGGCAACATCCCTGACTGGCTGGCGGACGCGGCCGGCATCCTGATCGTCTATGGCGCCGGCATGATCGAGACCGTGCGCAAGATGGCCCGCGAGCAAGGTGAGCTGACCTTCGCCCGGATCGCCGAAGCGGACCGGCGGCGGGGTCGCCGCCGCCAGGCCGTGGCGTTCGAGCCGATCGCCAGCCAACCGGCTCCCGTGGAAACGGCGGTCGTGCTCAGCTTCGCCGAACGCGCCGCGCGTCGCTTCCCGCGCTGATCAGGTGATGCGCTTGACGCTGACCGGGTCGCTGCCCGGAAAGCTCTCTTCCAGACCCTCGTCCAGTAAGGCTTCCTGACGGCTCTCGGACTTTTCGACCTTGGCGGCCAGCTGGTCGTGCTTTTCGCCCTCAGCCAGTGGGCGCTTGGCCTCGCGGGCGTGTGGCGCGTCGATGTGGCGGTCCTCGGGACGGATCTTGCCTTCCGAGGCCATGTCGGCGGTGGACGCGGCGGTGCCGTGGGTGAAGTGACGCTTGTCGTCTTCTTCGGTGTGATGGCGGTTCATGGGTACCTCCCGTGGCTCTTGCCTCGGGTATAAAAACCCTCCGGCCGAGGTTCGGGTTGCATGGCTCGGTCGAGCTTGCCCGCCGCCCTACGCCCGTGAAGCGTTTTGCCGGCGCACCGGAACCTTCGCCTTGGGACGGCATTTAAGGTTCAGCTTTGGCGGTCTGATCCCCTTCCGCCCACAGCCACGGCCCGGGAACGCTTTTCTCAAAGACAAGCCCGGGCCGTTTCACCGTGTGAAGCCCTACGCCTCGAGCTCGATATCCCAGTACAGATAGTCCAGCCAGCTGACATGCAGGCGGCCGGGCGGGAACTTGCGGCCCCGCTCCTGCAGCTCGTGCATCGACGGCCTGCGGGCGCTGTGGAAGGGCTGCATGCCCGCTTCGCGCGGCGTCCGCCCGCCCTTGCTGAGGTTGCAGGGCGCACAGGCCGTGACGATGTTTTCCCAGGTGGTCCGGCCGCCGCGCGAGCGGGGGATGACATGGTCGAAAGTCAGCTCCTCGGGCGAGCCACAGTATTGGCAGCTGAAGCTGTCGCGCAGGAACAGGTTGAAGCGGGTGAAGGCCGGCGGACGCTCCTGCGGGACGTACTGCTTCAGCGCCACGACGCTGGGCAGTCTCATCTCGAAGGACGGCGAATGAACGACCTGGTCATAGCTGGCCACGACGTCGACCCGGTCCAGGAACACCGCCTTGATCACCTCCTGCCAGGGCCAGAGGGACAGGGGATAGTAGCTGAGCGGCCGAAAATCCGCGTTGAGCACCAAGGCCGGCATGCCGGATGGCGGGCGTGTGAGGACCTGCATCAGATCCCCCCCTCGGAGCGGATCAAGCTCCGGCTGATGAAGTACGCGACAGGACTGAAGACGGGCCTCCTTCCTACGCAATTCTGGGAATCGGCATTCATTCCCGAACGCAGGGAAAGGATGGGCCAAGTCAGCGACAGAACCAAGACATCCCGTCGCTCGGCCCTAGAAAGGCGCGATCTCGCGGCGTTTGACGGCGCCGTAGCAGGCCCACAGCAGATGGGCGGCGACACCCCGGTAGGGCCGCCACAGCTCGGCGCGGTTGTAGGCCTGCTTCTCGTTCGGCCGGATCTCGGCCTTGTCGGCCCAGCGCATGGCCTCCTGCAAGGCGACGTCGCCGCCGGGGAACATGTCCAGACGCCCTTGGGTGAACATCAGATAGACCTCGGCGGTCCAGCGGCCGATGCCGGTGATGGCCGTCAGGGCCGCGACGGCCTCTTCGTCCGGGAGGCCCGGCAAGGCGTCGAAGTCGCAGGTTCCGTTCAGGTGCGCGTGGGCGATGGCGTGGGCGTAGCGGGCCTTGGGCCGCGAGAGGCCAAGCGACAGCAGATAGGCTTCGTCGTGGCCCATCACGGCCTCGGGCGTCATCTGCGGCAGGCCCGCCTCGACCCGCGCCCAGATGGCGGCGGCCGAGGTCAGGCTGACCTGCTGCTGCACGACCATCTTCAGGAGGCCCGGAAATCCGCCCAGGCCGACGCGCCAGGCGAACGGCGGCGTCACGGCCTCCATCGCCGCCAGCGCCGGGTCGGCGGCGGCCAGATGCTTGCGGGCTTGAAGAAGGGCTTCTGCGGTCGGCGGAACGAACATCGGCCGCAAGGGACCCTGCCCCGCCGCGGATGACAATCCGGATCTTGCTGAACTATCCGATGCCGGTGATCTCGATCTCGCCGCCCGGTGCGGGCGATGTGTCGCCGACCGACTTGCCCAACAAGGCGCGGGCGATCGGCGCGACGTAGGAGACCGAGCCCCGGGCGGGATCGGCTTCGTCCTCGCCAACGATTCGGAAGGTCTGCACGCGGCCGTCCTCGCGCTCGAAGGTCACGCGGTCGCCGAACTGCACGACCGTTTTGGCGGGATCGCGCGCCATCAGCTGGGCCGTGGCGCGGCGGGCGGACCAATAGCGCAGGTCGCGAGTGGCGCGGGCCATGGCCGTGCGGTCGCCGTCGGCC
The DNA here is from genome assembly GCA_966211605.1 of uncultured Caulobacter sp. GTDB lineage: Bacteria > Pseudomonadota > Alphaproteobacteria > Caulobacterales > Caulobacteraceae > Caulobacter. The sequence goes on along the minus strand of CBIHOB010000053.1, from coordinate 19,190 downwards.
GCCCCGCCGGCGCTCTGGGCCGCCGAATAGGCCGCGCGCGCCGAGGCCAGCTCGGCCTCGATGTGGGCCAGGCCTTGTGGCGTCACGAGATTCGGATGGGTGGAGATGGGGCGATCGGGCAGATCGGCGGCGAAAGCCTCGCTGTCGCCCTCCTTGGTGAAGGCGACGCTCATCGGAAGAAGTCTTGGATCATGGAGAAAGCCTGCGACGCATACGGATGAAAAGGCGTCGAGGGCCTAACGCGTCCTGGCTTGGTTTAGCTCCCCGCCGAGGAGGGCTCAAGCCGAACGCGGCGACGGGCGGCGCTTGGGAGACAGCGCGCCGAACCCGCCGGTCGCGAGCAACCGAACCTTACAGCACCACACCGACGATAGCGGCGGCGACGCCGAGGGCGATCACGAGGAAATAGCCGCCGGCCATCCGGTCGAAGGCGTTTTCAAAGGCGTTGAGCGTACGCATGACGATAAATCCCACTCTCTTCTTGTCACGTCCCAACCCCCGATGGGTCATTGGCCGCCTCAAGAGCCGAACCAATCTGGACGATGCTTAGATAGCATCCATCTGAACGGCGTCAAGATGATCTTTACAGCGTTTGGATGAAATTTTAGAAAGCTATGGTTAGAGTGAGGGCCGATGAGCACCGCGACCGCCGAATCCCGCCCCTACCACCATGGCGACCTGAGCCGCGCCCTGGTCGAGGCCGCGCGCAAGATCCTCGAGACCGACGGCCCCGCCGCGCTCTCGCTGCGCGCCGTGGCGCGTGAGGCCGGGGTCAGTCCCGCCGCGCCCTATCATCACTTCAAGGACAAGGCCGAACTGCTGGAAGCCGTGGCGCACGAGGGCTGGCACGAGCTGGACCTGGCGCTGGCCAAGGCCCGCGCCGAGACCGACGACCCGCGCGCAAGAATGACCAATCTGGGCGTCGCCTATGTCTGCTTCGCCCGCGACAACCCGGCCCTCTATCGCGTGATGTACGACCGCTCGCGCGACAAGGACGCCCTGCCCGACCAGCTGAAGGACGACGGCGCCTATTGCCAGGTGCGCAACACGATCGACGAGAACAGCGGCCACCACGCCACCGAGATCGACCTGGAACTGGCGACCATCGCCGCCTGGTGCGCCGGACACGGCCTGGCCGAGATGATCGGTTTCAAGCAGTTCGCTCCGCTCAAGGAACTGCTAGGCGGCGAAGAGGCCTTCCTGCGCGCCGTGTTCGAGCACCTGGGCATGTTCTCGAAGTTCGCCGAGACGGACTGAACCGGGCGTGACCTTCGTCACTCGGTTCGCCCCGTCGCCGACGGGCTATCTGCATCGCGGTCATGCGTTTTCGGCGCTGACGGCCTTCCAGGCCGCGCGCGACGCTGGCGGACGCTTCCTGCTGCGCATCGAGGATATCGACGCTACGCGTTGCCGGCCCGAATACGACGCGGCGATCCTCGAGGACCTGACCTGGCTGGGGCTGGCCTGGGAACAACCTGTCCGCCGGCAGTCCGAGCACCTGGCCGACTATCACGCGGCCATCGAGACCCTGCGCGGGCGCGGCCTGGTCTATCGCTGCTTCAAGACCCGCAAGGAGATCGACATCGGCCGGGCGCCGCACGAGCCCGCGGTTCCGTACGTCGGCGCGCCGCTTCCCGCCGACGAGGAAGCCGAACGCCTGGCGCGCGGCGAGGCCTTCGCCTGGCGGCTGTCCCTGGCGGCGGCGCGCGAAACGCTGGGCGGGTTCAAGCACCTGACCTTCGTCGAGCAGGGCGTCGGCCCGGACGGCGAGACCGGCGTCGTCCAAGCCCGCCCCGAGACCGCCGGCGACATCGTCCTGGCCCGGAAGGATGTCGGCGTCGCCTATCATCTGGCCGTGGTCCACGATGACGCGCTGCAAGGCGTCACCCACGTGATCCGGGGCCTGGACCTGTTCGAGGCCGCGCACATCCAGCGCCTGCTTCAGGCCCTGCTGGACCTGCCGACCCCGGTCTATCGCCACCACGGCCTGCTCGTCGGCCCGGATGGCAGACGGTACGCCAAGCGCGACAAGGCCCAGACGCTCCGCGAGCTACGCACGGCCGGCATGAGCCCGGCGGCGCTGCGGGACGAACTCGGCGTCTAGCCCCCGCCGCCCGCCTGCTCGACCAGCTGGCCCATCGCCTTCAGATAGCTCGAGAAGGCCGCCCTCCCGGTCTCGGTCAGACGCACGCGAGTCAGCGGCTTGCGCCCCACGAAGCTCTTGTCGATGGAGACATAGCCCGCTTCCTCCAGCTTGCGCAGGTGGATGGAGAGGTTGCCCTGGGTGACCTCCAGCACCTCCTTCAGCTCGGTGAAATCGGCCACCTCGGCGCTGGCCAGATAGGCGACGATTCCCAGCCGCACCCGGCCGTGGATGACGTCGTCCAGCCCGCTGATGTCGAACTTGGGCGCCACGGTCGTCTCAGGCCGCCGGCCGCAGGGCCTGGCGCATCATGTAGAATCCGGGAGCGGCCATGAAGGCCAGCAGGCCAACGGTGGCGATCAGCAGATACAGACCGATGCGGTCGATCAGCATGCCCATGGCCACGCCGCAGACCAGCCAGCCCACCGCGACCGCCAGCATCCAGAAGCGCTTGCGCAGCACGAAGATCAGCTGCCACACTGCGCCTTGCAGGATGAACACCACCGCCGGATGGAACAGCCAGTAGCGGAAGTCGTGATGCCGACTGGCCGCCGCGGCGAACACCAGGATCAGCGCCAGGTTCGCGACCCCGGTCGCCGAGAAGGCGGCGTTGACGGCGCGGTTGGTGACGCCGCGCTGAGGGTTCTTGCGATCGACGATGATGACGATGGTCATCAGAATCACAAAGACCACCGTCGGCGCCCAGGCCAGGACCATGTTGCCCTGATAGCCCAGGCTGACCACGCCGCGCTCCTGGAGGTAGTAGACCAGGGTCTGCAGGCCGTAGAGAAGGCCCGCCGAACCGTACAGCGCACTGCCCGGCGCGCCCAGTCCGCCGCGCTCGCCGCCGCGCTCGGCCAGGCCGCGCAGGAAGGCCAGATCGTCCTGGACGGTCTTCAGCTTGTCGTTCATGGGCCTGGCCCCTTTCAGCGCGGCGGCGTCGATGATCACAGGATTCGGCCCAACAGCGGCATGCGGCGCAGGACCAGCGTCGTCAGCCAGCTCAGCGCCGTCGCGCCGACGAAGACGATCGCGCCCTTGGCCAGCCCGCCCCACTGCTGAGGCAGCAGCATCCAGGCCAGCCAGCCGGTGAAGACGTAGTGGGTCAGGTACATGCCGTAGGCATTGGCCTGCAGACTCGCAGCCAGCGGGCCGGTCTTGCGGACGAAGCGCAGGAAGGTGGCCAGGGCCGCGAAGGACAGCGTCGCGCAGGCCAGGGCGAACATCACGCCGCCGAAGATGTCCAGAACGACCCGCGGCGGCGGATTGGGTGAGAAAGCCATCACCATAGCCGCCACGCCGCCGACGATCGGCGCAACTGGCGCCGCCAACCACAGCCCCCAGCGCTTGGCCAACCTGCCTTCAGGATCGGTCAAGCCTTGGCCGACGCCCGCCGAACCCACGGCGATCCCGGCCAGGAAATAGATGAAGTAGTGACCTATGCGGGCGGTCTGGACCGAGAATGGCCCGATCATGATCCAGTGACCGAACGGCGTGGTCATGGCGACCGGCAGGTAGAACAGCAGACTGGCGGCGACGAGGCCCCAGAAGAACCGCGCCGGCTTGCGCTCCGCGCCCCGAGACATCCCGCTCAGCCCGTCTATCACGCCCGGCGCCACGACGTAGATTCCGGTGACGATCGCGCCAAAGGCCAGCAACACCCACAGAAACCACGCCGGACCGCTGGGCCAGAACGGCAGGTGTGTCCAGGCGGCGGCGAAGAGGGCGAGCGAGGGCGCGCCGCCCGACTGCAGCCAGGCTGGGAAATAGGCCAGCGGCGCCAGCAGGCCCGCGCTCAACACGAATGGGACGCCCAGGCGCAGCGCCCTGCTCTTGAGGAACCCGCTCGCTCCCTTGGCCTTCAGGCCGTCGACGACGAACAGGCCCGAGACGAAGAACATCAGCGACATGAAGAACATGTCGTTGACCAGGGTGAAGAGTCCGAAGCCCCCGAATTTCTGCGGATCCGCCACCGGGAATGCCGTCCACAGGATCGGCTGGGCGTCGAACGCCTTCGGCGGCGGCGCGTACGGATGATAGGCCAGCGCGGTGTGGTGGGCGACCACCAGCAGGGTGATGAAGGCGCGCAGGGCGCCGATCGAGGCGTTGCGCGCCCCGATGGGCGCGGCGGTCGATCGTTCGGTGGCGCTGAGCGGCGCGTGCATGGGTCATTCCTTTCCAAGGCCATCGCACGATACATCAACTAGTTTGCTTTGCAAACTTGTCTACAAAAGGGCGATGTTTCGATGCGGGAAGCAGCTCTTCAAGAGCGCGCTTTCCAATGACGGCGGCTGAGAAACGAAGTTGGATTGCGCCTCAGCGCGCCCAGTACTGATACCGATACGCCGGCGCGAACCCCTCGTCGGCGTACAGCGCGATGGCCGGGGCGTTGTCGGCCTCGACCTGCAGCCACGCCTGCTCCGCGCCCAGGCCCTTTGCCTCGGTCAACAGGGCGCGGAAGATGCGGCGCGCCAGGCCCTTGCGGCGGTGATCGGGCGCTGTGCGCATGCCGAACACGCCCACGAAAGCCCCGCTGATCGCGCCGCAGCCGATCGCCGCCGGCGCGCCGTCGATGTCCAGCCGGGCGAAGCGGGCCGGCGCGGGGATGCGTCCCAGGGCCTCGACCCGCTCGCGGCCGTCCTCGGGATCGCCGGCCGTGGCGGTGAACACGGCCTCGAAGGTCGCGTCGGGTGTCGTCGAGAGGCGAATGGCCAGATCGTCTCCTCCGCCCGGCGCTCCCTCCAATCGGCCCAGCATGACCACCGTCCGCTTGCTGGGCGCGTAGCCGCGTGCGGCCAGGCGCTCGGCCAGGTCGGCCGGCGCGGTCAGGTTGTCGGTCAGCTTGAAGCGGGCCGGCAGATCCCGCGCCTTGAACCAGGCTTCGACCGCGTCCAGGGCGGCTTCGGGATCACGGTCCGGGGCGGCCAGCGGCCAGCAGGCGTTGATCCGCATCGAGCGGCCCGACGAGGCGTTCAACCGCCAGCCGCCCAGCCGGTCCCGCTCGCGCGCGGGCCAGGCGTCGTCGGCCAGCGGCTCCAGGATGGCGGGGTCGATCACGTCCCCGCCCATCACTTCTCGGCCAGCAGCTTTTCGACGATGCCCCGCGCTTCCGGACCCGACCAGTCGGCCGGTCCCGACATGCGGGCGCGCTCGCGGCCCTGGCGATCGTAGATCACCGTGGTCGGATAACCCTGGGCGCGCGGCTGCAAGGCGAACGAGACCTTGTAGCCCGGGTCGCGATAGGTTTTCAGCGGCGGATTGGCCGCCATCTCCTCGTTGACCAGGTTCAGGTCGCTGTCGCGATCGACGGTGATCGGCAGCACGGTGACCGGCTGAGTGGCGTAGGCGGCCTGCAGCTTGGCCAGGGTCGGCATCTCGGCCTTGCACGGCGCGCACCAGGTCGCCCACAGGTTCATGACCACCACGCGCCCCTTGAAGTCGGCGAGGGTCGCGGGCTTTCCGTCCAGGCTGGTGAAGACCGTGTCGGGCGCGGCGCGCGGCGCGGCGGGTACGTCGAGCTTTTCCAGCGTGCCCTTCTTGAATTCTGTCAGATCGGCGGGACCTGAGGGTTTGAACGAAGCACTGGCGATGACGTATAGAACCGCCGCCACACCGACGAGGATGACGCCGCCCAGCGCCATCCTCACAGGATTGCGCTTCTTGGCCGCCGCCTCCGACTGGACTTCGCTCATATGACCGACAACGCCTCCGATACGCCCAAGCCTAAGGGCCAGGGTCAAGCCATGTGGGGCGGTCGATTCTCGGCCAAGCCGGCGGAACTGATGCAGGCGATCAACGTCTCCATCGGCTTCGACAAGCGCCTTTGGGCGCAGGACCTGGCGGGCTCCCGCGCCCATGCGCGGATGTTGATGAACCAGGGCGTGATTTCAAGCAGCGATGGCGAGGAAATCCTCGGCGGCCTCGCCCGGATCGAGGACGAGATCGCCACCGGGACCTTCCCGTTCCGCGACGAATACGAAGACATCCACATGAACGTCGAGGCGCGGCTGCGCGAGCTGATCGGCGCGACCGCCGGCCGGCTGCACACCGCCCGCTCGCGCAACGACCAGGTGGCCGTCGACTTCCGCCTGTGGGTCCGCGACGCCGCCGACCGCACCGTCGGCCAGCTGGAGGCCCTTCAGAAGGCGCTGCTGGCCCAGGCGGAAACCCATACCGACGCCCTGATGCCCGGCTTCACCCACCTGCAGCCGGCCCAGCCCGTGACCTTCGGCCATCACCTGATGGCCTATGTCGAGATGTTCGGCCGCGACGCCGCCCGCTTCCGCGACGCTCGGGCTCGGATGAACGAGTGTCCGCTGGGGGCGGCGGCCCTGGCCGGCTCGCCCTTCCCCATCGATCGCCATCAGACGGCTGCCGCCCTGGGCTTCGATCGTCCGACCGCCAACTCGCTGGACAGCGTCTCGTCGCGCGACTTCGCCCTGGAGGCCCTGTCGGCCGCGTCGATCACGGCCACGCACCTGTCGCGCCTGGCCGAGGAGATCGTGCTGTGGACGACGCCGATGTTCGGCTTCATCAAGCTGACCGACGCCTTCACGACCGGCAGCTCGATCATGCCGCAGAAGAAGAACCCCGACGCGGCCGAGCTGATCCGCGCCAAGGTCGGCCGCATCCTGGGCTCGCTGACCACCCTGACCGTGGTCATGAAGGGCCTGCCGCTGGCCTATTCCAAGGACATGCAGGAGGACAAGGTCCCGACCTTCGAGGCCTTCGACGCTTTAGAGCTGGCCCTGCTGGCCATGGCCGGCATGATCGCCGACCTGACCCCGAACACCGAAAGCATGGCCAAGGCGGCCGGCGCGGGCTTCTCGACCGCCACCGACCTGGCCGACTGGCTGGTGCGGACGCTGAACATGCCTTTCCGCGACGCTCACCACGTGACAGGCTCGGCCGTGAAGGCGGCCGAGGGCCTGGGCGTCGATCTGTCGGATCTTTCGCTGGAACAGTTCCAGGCGATCGAGCCCCGGATCACCCAGGACGTCTACGCCGTTCTGACACCGGCCGCCTCGGCGGCCAGCCGCATGAGCTACGGCGGGACGGCCCCCGCCCAGGTCCGCGCCCAGATCGCGCGTTGGAAGGAATTGCTGGCATGATCCGTCGCCCCGTCACCATCCTCGCCTTGGCCGCCCTGGCGGTCACGGCCGCCGCCTGCGGCAAGCAAGGCGCCCTCGAGCGTCCGGCCCCGATGTGGGATCCGGCCAAGCGCGCCGCCTGGGAAGCCGAGCGCCGCGCCGCCTCGGCCCAGGCCAACCAGCCGGCCCGCGCCGGCGGCGCCCAGGAGATCCGCGACCCGGCCTCAAGCAACCGAACCATCCGCGCCGCGCCGCTGCCCGGCACCAAGGATCCGTTCGGCGGCCCGTCCGCCGCCGGCTTCCCCGGCGCGACCCCGAACTAAGGCAGACCGTTGAATCACTTCGAGTACGGCCCCGAGGGCCTGGCCTGCGAAGGCGCGCCCCTGGCCAAGATCGCGGCCGAGGTCGGCACGCCCGTCTATGTCTACAGCCGCGCCACCCTGGAGCGGCACTTCACCGTGTTCCGCGACGCCCTGGCGGCGGCGGGCGTCGTCGATCCCCTGGTCGCCTACGCCGTGAAGGCCAACTCCAACGTCGCGGTGCTGAAGGTGCTGGGCGACCTGGGCGCCGGCGCCGACACCGTGTCCGAGGGCGAGGTCCGCCGCGCCTTGGCCGCCGGCATCCCGCCCGAGCGCATCGTCTTCTCCGGCGTCGGCAAGGCCCGGCGCGAGATCGAATTCGCGTTGAAGACCGGCGTCGCCGAGATCAACGTCGAGTCCGAGCCCGAGTTGAACCTGATCGCCGACGTCGCGGCCGGCCTGGGCGTGAAGGCCAAGGTCGCCTTCCGGGTCAATCCGGACGTCGCGGCCGGCGGTCACGCCAAGATCGCCACCGGCAAGTCCGAGAACAAGTTCGGCGTCTCGTTCGCCGAGGCCGCGCGCCTCTACGCCAACGCCAGCAACAACGCCGATCTCGAGCCCATCGGCGTCGCCTGCCACATCGGCAGCCAGATCACCGACCTGGCGCCGATGCGCGCCGCCTTCAGCAAGATGCGGGGCCTGGTCGAGCAGCTGCTGGGCGAGGGTCTTTCGGTCGAGCGCCTGGACCTGGGCGGCGGCCTGGGCGTGCCGTACTTCAACAATCCCGAACCGCCCTCGCCCGCCGAGTTCGCCGCGATGGTCGGCGAGGTCACCAAGGGCCTGCCCGTGAAGCTGGCCTTCGAGCCGGGCCGAGTGATCGCCGCCAACGCCGGCGTCCTGGTCTCGGAAGTGATCCACGTCCACGAGCGCCCGGAAGGCCGCAAGTTCCTGGTCATCGACGCGGCCATGAACGACCTGGTTCGCCCGGCCATGTACGACGCCTTCCACGACATCCGTCCTGTGGTGAAGCGTGGCGGTGAAACCGTCTATGACGTGGTCGGCCCGGTTTGCGAGACGGGCGACACCTTCACCCGCGACCGCGCCTTGCCGCCCTTCGCTCCTGGCGACCTCGTGGCCTTCATGTCAGCAGGCGCCTACGGTTCGGCCATGGCCAGCGAGTACAACACCCGGCCGCTGGTCCCCGAGGTCCTGGTCGACGGCGACCGCTACGCGGTGATCCGCAAGCGGCCGACCTATGACGAGATGCTGGCGCGGGATCTGGTGCCCGACTGGGTTTAGATCCTTAAAGAGAAAAGGCCCTCTCGGTCGAGAGGGCCTTTTTGCGTTCGGCGTCAGTCCATCGCACCGATGTAGGGGAGTCCTCGGCTCTTACCCTCGTCGTCGAGGCCGTACCCGACGAGGTAGCGGGCTGGCGCTTCCCAGGCGACGAAGTCGGGCTCCATGCCGCGCGAGGTCGGCCAGGGCTTGCGGGCGAAGACGGCGGTCAGCACTTCGCTGGCGCCGGCGTCCTTGACCAGCCTGGCGGCTTCCGAAAGCGACAGGCCTGTGTCGAAGACGTCATCGACGACCAGGGCCCGGCGGCCCACCAGCGGACGCTGCAGGTCGGCGCGCACTTCGCAGCGGCCCGAGCTCTTGCGCTCGTCGTGATACGAGGCCAGCCACAGGGCGTCGAAGCGCACGTCGCGGCCGGCCCTGTAGAGGGCGCGGGTCAGGTCGGCGGCGAACCACAGGCCACCGGTCAGCAGGCAGACCACGACGGTGTCGTCGTCGATGCGCGGCGCGATCTGCTCGGCCAGCTTCTGGACCCGGTCGGCGATCTCGGTTTCCGAAATCAGGACTTCGGGCTTCTTGATGTCATTCATGATGCGCGGGTTCGTGAGAGTCCGTGGGGGGAGGTGTTTCCTCCCCGCTCTCATGCCCCGGGGGTTCCTGTCCAGCCGCTTCGTGCTCGGCGGGGGCGTCTTGAGCCCCGCGCAGTGCGAATTCCGGTTCGCTTCCATGCGCTTCAGGCTTCTTGAGGGCGCTTTTCACCGCCTTGGCGGCGCCCGGTTCGGTCGCGAAGCCGATCTGAAGGTTCTGGGCCGTGCGGGGCGGATTCAGGAAGGTGATCGAGAAGTGACGCACCTCGCCCGGCGGGATCTTGGGATCGGCGGCGGCGGCCAGTTGCCCGGCCACGCGCTTGTCTTCCTTGCTCAGCAGTTCGACGCGCAGCGGCGGCGCGACGACCTCGTGTTCGGTGATGTTGCGGATCGTGCCGGTGATGGTGACGGCGGCGTGTTCGTCCTGCATCGAGGGCTGGGCCTTGATGCTGTCGCGGTCGATGACCAGGCCGACCGTGTTCACCGGCAGGCCGACGGCGGCATAAGCTCCGGCCGAGCCCGGCATGATGCGGACGACGTCGATGCGGAAGATAAGAGCGGCGACGACGATCACCGCCATGGCGGCGGCCATGCCGGCCCAGATGACGCCCGTAGTGGTCGCTTCGCGCAGGCGGCGCTCGGCGTCGGCGCGGGCGCGGAAGACCTTGGGCAGTTCCTCGCCGGGCAGCGCGCTGACAGGCGGCTCCTCGGCCTCGGCCGCGGCGGCTTCGGGGACCTGCTCGGCGCTGTCGATCTGGCTGGCGAGAGTCGGCGCTTCGGGCTCGTCGAACAGGTCGACGGCTTCCTCGTTGCGGGCCGTCCACCGGTTCCCGCACGAGGCGCAGCGCACGACGCGACCCGCCGAACCCACCTTGGAGTCCTCGACGAAATAGCGGCTGGCGCACTCCGGACAGGTCAGTATCATGGCCGCGAATCGAACGCTCCCCACACGTCCAAATGGGGTCGCTGATTTTAACCCTGATGTCCAGAAACCCAAGTGACGCGCCTTGCGGATCGACACACAACAGGGCGATGACGCCCTTCCGGTGGTCCGCTTCGAAGGCGTGTCGATGCGCTACGGCCGGGCGCCGGAAACCCTAAGGGACATAAGCTTTTCCCTCGACCAGGGCTCGTTCCATTTCCTGACCGGCGCCTCGGGCGCGGGCAAGAGTTCGCTGCTCAAGCTGATCTATCTGGCCCACCGTGCGTCACGGGGTCGCGTCGAGCTTTTCGGGCGCGATGTGAGCCTGACCCACGCCGCCGACCTGCCGTTCCTGCGCCGGCGGATCGGGGTGGTGTTCCAGGAATTCCGGCTGCTGGAGCACCTGTCGGTGTTCGACAACGCCGCCCTGCCCCTGCGTATCCTCAAGCGCAAACCGGCCACCTATCGCGATGACGTCGCCGAGCTTCTGAGCTGGGTCGGCCTGGGCGACCGCATGCACGCCCTGCCCGCCACCCTGTCGGGCGGCGAGAAGCAGCGCCTGGCCATCGCCCGCGCCGTCGTCGACCGTCCCGACGTACTGCTGGCCGACGAACCGACCGGCAACGTGGATCCGGCGATGTCGCTGCGGCTCCTGCGCCTGTTCGTCGAGCTGAACCGCCTGGGCACCACTGTCCTGATCGCCACGCATGACGAGGACCTGGTGGCCCGCGCCGCCCGTCCGACCCTGCATCTGGATCAAGGCCGCTTGGTCGATGTGCTGGCCGCCCAAAGGGGTGGACAATGAGCGCATTCTTCCAGGTCGCCCGCTGGAAGCCCGGCCCCTTGCTGCCGCCGCGCGACGCCCGCGACGGGGCCCTCGTGTTCGTGGTGGCCGTCCTGTGCTTCCTGGCTTGCCTGACCGGCTTCGCGGCCCTGGCCGCCAACCGGGCCGCTCATGGCTGGACCAGCCAGTTGACCGGCTCGGCCACCGTTGTCGTCCGGGCCCGGGCCAACGAGACGCCCGACAGCGCCGCCGCCCGCGCCGCCGAGACCCTCGCGGGAATCAAGGGGGTGGTCGAGGCCCAGGCCCTGACCCGCGAGAAGGCCGAAGCCCTGCTGGAACCCTGGATCGGCAAGGAGGCCCTGGTCGACGACCTGCCCACCCCGCGTCTGGTGACCCTGGACCTGGATCCCAAGGCGCCGCCGACCGCCCAGACCCTGGATCGCGCCCTGAAGGCGGCCGGCGTCGACGCCACGGTCGACGACCACAGCCGCTGGATCGCCGACATCGAGCGCGCCGCCGACCTGGCGCGGCTGGCGGCCCTGGCCGTCTTCGCCCTGATCGCCGCGGCGGCGGCGGCCGTCATCGCCTTCGCCACCCGCGCCGGCCTCGCGGCGCGTCGCGACGTGATCGAGGTGCTGCACTTCTCGGGCGCCGAGCAGGGCTTCATCGCCAGCCTGTTCCAGAACCGCTTCGCGACCATGGGCGCGCTGGCGGGCTTGCTGGGCGGCGCGAGCGCGGCCATCATCGGCGCCGTCGCACGCTATTTCGGCGGCGGCGCGGGGGTCGCGCCGATCCTGCCCTTGGCCTGGACCGATCTGTTGGCCGCCCTGCCCGCGCCGGTCGTGGCCGCCCTGATCGCCGGCCTCTCGGCCCGCCTGGCGGCGTCGCGCATCGTGGGGGAGATGCCGTGAGGACGAGTGCGCCATGAAGACCCTGGCCGCGCTGCTGATCGCGCTGATGATCTGGGGCCTGGGCCTGCTGGCCTTCACCGGCCGCGTGGACCAGTCGACGCCCGCACCCGAGCCGCCCGTCGCCGACGGCGTGGTGGTGCTGACCGGCGCCTCGAACGTGCGCCTGGAAGCCGCCACCCGCCTCCTGGAAGAAGGCAAGGGCAAGCGCCTGCTGATCTCCGGCGTCAATCGCGAGGCGACGCGCGCCGACGTGCTGACGGTGACCAAGGCGGTAAAGCCGATCTACGATTGCTGCGTCGACCTGGGCTTCGCCGCCGCCAACACCGTGGGCAACGCGCTGGAGACGGCCGAGTGGGCCAAGTCCAAGGGCTACCGCAGCCTGATCGTGGTGACAGCCGACTATCACATGCCGCGTTCGATGCTGGAGCTGTCGGCCGCCATGCCCGGCGTGAAGCTGCATCCCTATCCGGTGAAGACCGATCTGAACGCCCATCGCTGGTGGAAGACCTCCATCAGCGCCCGGCGGATGATCGTGGAATACTGCAAGTACCTGGCGATCCTGGGCCGTGAGGCGTTCCTGGGACTGGGTCCGCGAACGTGACAGCCGAAAGTGGTCGCCGGTTTCGGCGCTTGTCACGTTCATCTAAGCAAGCCCCTGTTTTGCATCGCCGATGCAAAACAGGGAGGAAGGCCGCCCCCCCGGCGGCGAAGGAAGCGTCTTGATCTATCTGCGTTCGTTCCTGTTCCAGCTGTTCTTCTGGCTGTGGTCGGCGGTCTGGGCGATCGGCATGATCGTCACCTTCCCTCTGCCCCGCCGGGCCAACACCTGGTGCCTGACCACCTGGTCCAAGGGCCTGACCGTCGCCCTGCGCCTGCTGGTCGGCATCAAGGTCGAGGTGCGCGGCGAGGCGCATCGCCCGACCGGCCCGGCCCTGGTCGCGGCCAAGCATCAGTCGATGTTCGACGTCTTCAGCCAGTTCGCCCTGCTGCCCGACGCCTGCTTCGTGATGAAGAAGGAACTCCTGATGGTGCCCCTCTTCGGCTGGCACGGCTTGAAGGCGGGCATGATCGTCGTCGACCGCGACGGCCATTCCGCGGCGCTGAAGAAGCTGGTCCGCGACGCCGTCGAGCGCATGAGGGAGAGTCGCCAGATCGTGATCTTCCCGGAAGGCACCCGCGGCGATGTCGGCCAGCCCGGCGACTACAAGCCCGGCATCGCCGCCCTCTATCGCGAGCTGAACATGCCGGTGACCCCCCTGGCCCTGAACTGCGGCAGCCATTGGGACAAGGGCTTCCTGCGCAAGCCCGGGACGATCGTCTTCGAATATCTGGAGCCCATTCCCGCCGGCCTGAAGCGCGGCGAGTTCATGCGCGAGCTGCAGACCCGGATCGACACGGCGACCAAGGCGCTGGAGGACCAGGGGCTTTAGGCAGCGGCGGCTTCGATCGCCTCGACCATCTTCAGCAGCTTCTCCATGGCATGATCGCGCACGCCGTCCTCGCGCAAGTGCAGGACGAGATCCCTGAGGTAGTCGATGTTGGGTCCCGACAGGCCCTGAGCGCCGGCGATCAGCTCGGCTTGCTGCTCCGGGGTCAGGGCTCCGGCCCACTGGCTGTGCTTCATGTCCGACAGGAAGACCAACGCCGGGACCTTCCGCCCCCCATTCGCGCCGTCGCCGTCGATCTTCACCTCGCGCCAGGTCTCGAAATAGGTCTCGGTCGGCTGCTCGCGCTCGCGGAGATAGGCGTAGACGCCATCCCACTCGGCCGCCGCCACGCGATAGGCCATGCCGCGCACCGCGCCGCCGGGCGCCAGACCCAGCACCAGGCCGGGACGCTCGTAGGTGCCGCGGTGATGCACCGAATAGATGCAGAAGGCCCGCCGCCGACCGTGGAGCACGGCCGTTCTTCGGTCTATGAACGGGAACCCGGGCCGCCACATCAGCGATCCGTACCCGAACACCCAGCGATCCTCGCCGCCGCCTTCTAAGCTCATTACCGATCCCGACTGGACGCGCCCTATACATGACCCATAACGACGCCCGCCCGTCCCGCAAAGCCCCCCGAAAGGCTCGGCGCAGCCGCCTGTTCACGCCGTTCATCCTCGCCGCCCTCGTGGCGGGCGGCTGGAGCTATGGCTGGTTCTGGCTGCGCGGCCAGGCCGAGCAGCGGATGGACGCCCAGGCGGCGGACCTGAAATCGCGCGGCTACGACCTGTCATGGAGCGGCCGGACCTTTCATGGCTTTCCCTTCCGCCTGAACGTCGACCTTGCCGACGCCCGCATCGCCGAACCCACCGGCTGGGCCGTCCGCGCGCCGCTGCTGAAGGGCGAAGCCGAGATCTTCGACCTGACCCACTGGGTGCTGGTCGCGCCGCAGGGCGTGGTGCTGACCCGCCCCGAGGCTGGCGACGTGACGATCACCGGCGAGGCGCTGCGGGCCAGCATCTCGCACGTCACCGAATATCCGCCCCGCGTCTCCGTCGAGGGCCGCAAGCTGGCCTTCGCCCCCGCGCCGGGCGCCAAGCCGTTCCAGCTCGTCTCGGCCGACGACATGCAGCTGCATCTGCGCGCCGGCCCGGACGACCAGGGCGCGATCTTCTTCAAGGCCGGCGGCGCCAAGACGGCGTTCACCGGCCTTCTGGGCCGCATCGCCCAGGACAAGACCGCTTCGATGATCCTGGAGACCCGCCTGTCGCATGTCTCCTACCTGCGGGGCCGCAACTGGGAGGCCGCCGTCAGGCGCTGGAGCGAGGCCGGCGGCCAGATCACCTTGCAGCAGAGCCAGATCCTGGCCGGCGACGCCGAGGGCAAGGCCAAGTCCGGCGTGCTGTCGGTCGACGACAAGGGCCGCCTGACCGGCTCGCTGAACGTGGCGATGAAGGAGCGCGCCGACCTGTCCCAGCCGATCCGCACGCCGGAACAGGCCCTGGCGGCCGCCGCCCAGGCCGTCGGCCAGGAGCCGGTGATCGAGGCGGACCTGAACTTCCGCAACGGCCGCACGATGCTGGGCCTGTTCGACACCGGTCCGGCGCCGACCGTGTACTAAGCGAGCAACAATCGCCGAAGACGCAATTTTCTTCCCCGCGAGGGCTGGCTATTGCGTGTTCGGCGACAAAGACTATGGTCCCGCCTCCAATTTCGGGGAAGAACATGGGCAGCGACCAGGCGGCGGCCACGCCGTCTCTCGAAGAGGTCCGATGGCGTCTCGACGCGATCGACACTGAACTCCTGAAGCTGCTGGACGAGCGCGCCAGCCTGGCCGGCGCCGTCGCGGCCGCCAAGCGCGCCTCGGGCGACACCGGCTTTGGCCTGCGTCCCGGCCGCGAGGCCCATATCGTCCGCAAGCTGCTGCAGACCCCGCGTAAGGGGGCCAGCGACGCCCTGGTGATCCGCATCTGGCGGGAGATCATGGCCGACAACCTGGCGCGCCAGGGTCCCTATCACCTGGGCGTCTTCGGCGGTCGCGACACCGCTCGCGCCGTCGAGCTGACCCGCCTGCGCTTCGGCGCGGCGCCGCGCCTGTCCGTCGTTCCCTCGGCCCAGGACGCCCTGACCATCGCCCGTTCGCCATGGGGCGTGGCCGTCCTGCCGCTGGCGTCCGATACGCCCTGGTGGGGCCGCCTGCTGGCCGAGCCCAGGCTGAAGGTCTTCGCCGCCCTGCCCTGCCTGGCCAGCTGGGGTCCGCAAGCCGCCCTCGCCGTGGCGGAGGTCGAGGTCGAGCCCACCGGCGGCGACCAGACCTTCTGGGTGACCGACTCGGCCAAGAGCGCCGCCGCCATCGTCGAGGCGCTGAGCCAGACCGACGTCGCCGCCGAGCTGATCGCCGAGGCCGGGGGCCTGAAGCTGTTCTCGCTGTCGGGCTTCTTCCAGGCCGACGACGCGCGGCTGGCCCGCGCTCCCGGCGACCTTACGGGCGTCATCGGGGCTGCGCCCGAACAGTTCGACGTGTAAGAGACCCGCGTCCGTAGACCGAGTAGCCAGATGACCACCGATCGCTTCGCCGCGCCCCGTCCTGTTCCCAAGCCCGGGATCATGGACATTCATGCCTATGTCGGCGGCAAGTCGAAGGTCGAAGGCATCGCCCATCCGGTGAAGCTGTCGAGTAACGAGAACATCCTGGGCAGCAGCGACAAGGCCAAGGAGGCCTATCGCAACGCCGTCGACCGGATGCACATCTATCCCGACGGCAAGGCGAACATTCTGCGCGCCGCCGTGGCCGAACGCTTCAAGCTGGAGCCCGAGCGCCTGACGTTCGGCGACGGCAGCGACGAGATCTTCGCCCTGCTGTGCCAGGTCTATCTGGAGCCCGGGGACAACATCGTCCAGGGCGAGCACGGCTTCGCCGCCTACGCCATCGGGGCCCGCGCCTGCCAGGGCGAGGTGCGGATGGCCAAGGAGACGAACCACCGCATCGACGTCGACGAAGTCGTCAAGTGCGTCGACGACCGTACGCGCCTCGTCTTCATCGCCAACCCCGCCAACCCGACCGGCACCTGGTTGACCGGCGAGGAGATCCGCGCCCTGCACGCGGCCCTGCCGCCGTCGGTGATCCTGGTCCTGGACGGGGCCTATGCCGAATTCTGCAGCGATCCGCGCTTCGAGGACGGCCTGGACCTGGCCCGCACCGCCGAGAACGTGATCGTCACGCGGACCTTCTCGAAGATCCACGGCCTGGCCGCGCTTCGGGTGGGTTGGGGATACGCGCCCGAGCACATCATCGCCCCGATCGAGCGCATCCGCCCGCCGTTCAACACCTCGATTCCCGGGCAGGAAGCCGCCGTCGCAGCCCTGTTCGACGACGAGTTCCAGGCCCGCTCGCTGGCCCTGGTCGAGCAATGGCGTCCGTGGCTGGCCCAGCAGCTGGGCGGCCTCGGGCTGGAAGTCACCCCGTCGGCGGCCAACTTCGTGCTGGCCACCTTCCCGACGACGCCGGGCAAGACCGCCAAGGAGGCCGAAGCGTTCCTGGCCTCGCGCGGCTATCTGGTCCGGGCCGTGGCCAACTATAACCTGCCGCACTCGATCCGCGTCACCATCGGCCTGGAAGAGCAGAACCGCGCCGTCGTGGACCTGCTGGCCGAGTTCATGGGCCGCTAGATGTCGGCGCCGGGCATTCTCTATCCCAAGATCACCGTCATCGGCTTTGGCCTGATCGGCGGCTCGATCATCCGCGCGGCCCGCGATCACGGCGTCGTCGGCGAGGTCACCGTCGCCGACGCCAGCGAGGCCCACCGCGCCCGCGTCGTCGAGCTGGGCGTGGCCGAACATGTCACCGGCGACATCGCCGACGCGGTGAAGGACGCCGACCTGGTGGTCATCGCCACCCCGGTGCTGTCGATCCCCGACCTGGCCGCCCAGGTGATCCCCGCCATGAAGGCCGGCGCCACCCTGACCGACGTCGGCTCGACCAAGGGCAATGTCGCCGAGGCCTTCCGCGCCCAGGACCTGTCGAGGATCTACGCCATCCCCGGCCACCCGATCGCCGGCACCGAGCAGTCCGGTCCCGACGCCGGCTTCGCCGAGCTGTTCGAAGGGCGCTGGACGATCCTGACGCCATTCGAGAGCGACGACGAGCACTATGCCGAGGCCGTCGCCAGGCTGTCGGCCTTCTGGCGCGCCTTCGGGGCCCAGGTCGAGCTGATGGACGAAAAGCACCACGACCTCGTCCTGGCCGTTGTCTCTCACCTGCCCCACCTGATCGCCTATACGATCGTCGGCAGCGCGGCGGATCTCGAGAACGTCACCGAGAACGAGGTCATCAAGTACTCGGCCTCGGGCTTCCGCGACTTCACCCGCATCGCCGCCAGCGACCCGACCATGTGGCGCGACATCTTCGTGGCCAACAAGGACGCGGTGCTGGAGATGCTGGGCCGTTTCACCGAGGACCTGCAGGCCATGAGCCGGGCCATCCGCTGGGGCGACGCCGACACCCTGCACGCCCACTTCACGCGGACCCGCGCCATCCGCCGCGGCATCGTCGCGGCGGGCCAGGAAAGCGCCCTGCCGAACTTTGGACGCGATCGGCCCAAACACTAGGTCCCCATGGACCTCAAGCGCGCCCTCGGCCTGGCCCTCTGCGCCGCCGCCCTGGCCCTGGCGGGCTGGGGCCTGTTCGCCGCCTGGCGTTCGGCGCGGACACCGCCGGTCCAGCCGATCTATGTCGAGCCGCCGCCGTGGGTCGAGGTCTATCTCTATCACGACGGGGCCCTGCGGGTCGGCGACAAGCCCTCCAGTTTGCGGACCCTGCCCGCCGACATCGCCGCGGTAGCCGGCTCGCCTGACCGAACCATCCAGGGGGTCCGCCTGACCGAGGAAGTCACGGTCGAGCACCGCTTCTATACGGCCGTGATGGCGCGGATCCGGGAGTCGGGCTGGAACCGCATCGACCTGGAGGTGGTCCGCGAAGGCCAGCTGCCGGGAAAGGCTCCGACGGCGCGGTCGTACGAGCTCCGTTAGGGCGCACGACCTCTCGACCTCACGCGGCTGGCCGCTGAAGGCGTGTGGGGAGGCGGCGGAGCGTCCGGGCAGGGCCCGGATGAAGGAATAGAGGAATACCGTTTCGGCCGAGGCCGGAGCGCTCCGCGTGACCGTTGTGCTTGAGCCCTCGACGCGCGGGGTTTTAACCCGCTTCCGAAAGAGGCCCAGGGCGGGCGGAGGAAGATGCGTTTCCTCCGGACCGCGCGGGCGATTTCAGCCCACGCCTGCCACGCTGCTCGAACCCTCGCCGCCCGGATTTCGTCCCGATGTTTCAGGGAGCCCATCCGGATCCGTCGCGAAGGCGGCCCGAAGGCCAAGACCAGCGCTTCCCGCTCGATCACCCCCGCCGCGCATTCGGTCGCCAGCTGAACGCCCTCCCCCGCGACGGGGCAAGGAGAAGTATGGGCGGGGTTTTAGGGGTGATGCGTCGATTTTGGATGTGCTCGTGGGTGGTGGGGTCAAGGTGCTGATCTTGCTTGGTTTTGACGCACCTATTCCCGTGCGGAGACGGGGACAGGTCGGCTTTCGACGCTTGGCGAACGTCAGCTGCTCCCCCTCTGGGGGAGCTGTCGCGGAGCGACTGAGGGGCCATCTGGGCACAGGCCGAGCGGGGGCGCCCCCGCCCCCCCGCCCCCCCCC
This sequence comes from uncultured Caulobacter sp., assembly GCA_966211605.1. Taxonomy (GTDB): domain Bacteria; phylum Pseudomonadota; class Alphaproteobacteria; order Caulobacterales; family Caulobacteraceae; genus Caulobacter. The sequence continues at coordinate 46 of CBIHOB010000053.1, read as the reverse complement.
CCCCCCCCGGGGGGGGTGTGGGGGGGGGGGGCGCGCCGGGCCCCCC
>CBIHOB010000052.1:0-31865 GCA_966211605.1 uncultured Caulobacter sp. | reverse complement strand
CCCCGGGACGGGGTGTGGTTTCATACTGCCCGGCCGGAATAGTCTACCCCCTGCGCGTGACGACGGGCGAGGACGGCCCCTCCGCCTTAGCGGTTTAGCGCCACCGCTTTCGAAAACACCGAGCTCGCGCCAGCCGCCGTGGTGGTGGTGGCCGTGATCGCCGCCCCTGCCGCCGCGCCGTCGACCTCGCCCGCGAACGCCGCGTCGCCCAGGCCGTCCGTCACGGCCTGGATCGCGCCCAGATAGCGCTCGCCCTCGGCGGTCCCGGGCTTGCCGGCGAAGACCTCGACGGTGACCAAGCTGGCGGGCGGGCCTTGCAGGGTCCCCTTCACCGACAGCTTGCCGGCGGCGGCGCGGACCGAGGTCAGATGCGGCGGGCCCAGGCTGAACTGCGGCTGCGGATGGCAGCCCAACGGATCGTCCTGGTTCAGGCAGATCACCGCCGCTCCGGCCTTGTCGAACACCACGCCCATGCCGCGCGAGCCGACGAAGCTGGCGTGCTCCAGGCCCGGCGGGCCGATGACGATGCCGCCCCGAGGCAGCTTGGGATCGCAGGAGCCTCCGGCCGAGCAGCGAAGGATCGGCAGGCCGTTGCCGGAGATGCTGTTCTGGCTGATGCGGTTGGCGGCGACCTTGGCCTCGGGCCGCACCGCGACGCCAATGCCGTTGCCGCGGATCGTGTTGCCCTCGACCATGTTGCCGGCGCCCGTCAGGCTGATCCCGAAGGCGTTGCCCTCGAAGGTGTTGGCGGCGATGTAGTTGCGCGCGCCCCAGTTCGACTGCAGGCCGTCGGAGTAGCGGACGAAGCGGTTGCGCACGACGGTGTTGTCGTTGCCCCACAGGATCTCGATGCCCTGCGAGGGCTCCAGATTGTCGGTCCCGCCGTCGAAGAGGTTGTCGGCGATCAGGTTAAAGGCCGCGCCGCGCGTCAGCTCCAGGCCGTCGCCGTTCTCCAGGAAGGTGTTGCGCAGCACCTTGTTGTCCAGCGTCGTATTCGAGGTCGAGCCGCCCTTGCCGTCGTCGCCGCTGAGCATCACCCCGGCGCCGCCGATGTTGCGGACGATGCGGTTGTCGACGACCACCGCGTTCGAGGTCCGCAGGATCAGGACGCCGATGCAGAAGTTGCGGATCTCCAGGCCGCGCAGGGTCACGCCCTTGGTGTCGACCAGGGCGAAGCCGGGGTTGCTGGCGGTGCGGACATTGGTCCCGTACTGGCCCGGGACCATGCCGGGACAGGACTTCAGGTCCCGCGGCAGGTAGCCCGAGCCGTCGACGACGTTGTGGCCGCCGGAGCGGGCGAAGGCGCGGCCCTCGATCGACACCGGCCCCTTGATCGCCGGCAGGGCCGACTTCAGGACGATGGCCGGGGCGGCGATCTCGATGCGGTAGCGTCCGGGCTGGGCGTTGCTGGTCGCGATCGCCCAGCGCAGCGAGCCCTGCGCTTCGTCGTCGGCCTCGCGGTCGACCAGAAGCAGCGTTGTCTCGGCGCCCGTATTGGCCGGACCGCCGGCGGCGACCGCCGCGATCGGCTTCGGGTCAGGCGTCTGGGCAAGCGCCAGCGCTAAGAAGGCCCAAGTACCGATCATCGCTCTCTCCCTACGGAACTAGACCCGCTCCCAGGGGAAGCTCAGGGTCGGGGCGTTCGTATAGCGCTTCATCTTGAAGGTCAGCCGCGTTCCGGCGCCGGGCGCGAGCCGCAGGGTGAAGGCCGAGGAATCGACCGGCGTCGGGGGCCCCTCGCCCACCGCCGCGCTCAGGATCTGGTGCTCGCCATAGGCGCCGCCCTGCACGGTGACGGTCCGCGCGGCGACCGGGTTGGTGTTGACCAGGGACACCACCGTCTCGTCCTCGCCGAGCGTCTCGACCAGGGCCGCGACGTCCGGCGGGATGCCGGCGCGGCGGCGCTCGGGATCGAACCAGCGCAGGCGGGCATAGCGCAGCGCCCCGCCCTGCGACGGCGAGGTCCCCGCCCAGGACGGCCGGGCGATGTTGATGCCGCCCTCCATCTGGTGGATCAGGGTCGTGACGGTCGCGGGGTTGATGTCCAGGGTGGCGTCGGCCAGCCGGGTATCGGCCGTGGTCCTGTCGTCGCGCTGGGCCTGGGCGCGGGCGCGGACCCGCTCCAGGTCGGCGCGCAGGGCCTTGACCGGCCAGCCGGCGTCCTTGCCCTCCAGGTACGAGATCCACGGATGGTCGGCGGCGCGAGCCCGGTCGCTGGGCTTCTGCGACATGTACCAGATCTCGAGCCCGTTCAGCCGGTACTCGCCGGCCGCATAGCCGTACCAGCCTTTGGGGCCATACATGCGCGGGGTCATGACCTTGCCGTCGACCGTCTTCCTCTGGGCGTTGATCACGTCGTTCTGGCGACGCCAGACGTCCAGGTACTTGTCGTCGCCGGTCAGCAGATAGGCGTTGAGGAAGCCGACCACGGCGCGCGGCACGCGGTTGCGATCCTCGCGCTTGCCGGTCTGGGGCACGACGGGCGAGAAGCCCCAGCCGTAGGTCCCGCTCCACCACTGCCCCTTGGGCCCGCCGATCTTGCCGTCCAGGCCGATCTTGCTGGGCAGCACGTCGCCATTGGCCTTGGCGCGCTCGATCCAGGCGTCGACGTAACTCACGATCCAGTCGCGGTACTTCGGCTCTTGGTCCAGCATGTAGGCGTTGAGGACCAGGCTGGTGGCCTGCAGGTTCAGCGGCGCATCGCCGACCACGTCGCCATATTCGTCATAGTGGCGCAGCGTCTCCTCGTAGGTGTTCTCGCCATGCTCCATGAAGAAGTTCGTCGGGTCGAAGCGATCGCCGGCCCAGTCCAGCGGCGTGGCCGGGCGCAGCATCGGCCCCTTGCTGCCGGTGATCATGCTGCGGATGATCTTCAGCTTGGGATCGTAGTTGGGGACCGCCTTGTCCTCGCCGGTGTAGAAGCCCGAGAAGCGCTTCACCCGGTCGCGGTACCTGGGGTCGTTGGGATCCGAGAGGCCCAGCAGGTTGAACACCGACAGCCCCTCGGACAGGTGCTGCCAGTCGGTCATGACCGGGAATTCGCGGAAGTACATGCCCTCGCGGGCGAACGGCACGTCCTTGGTCTTCGCCGCCGTGTACTGGGCGACATTGCCCTCGAAGGCCTTCTTGGCCATGGCCAGGATCTGGTCGCCGGCGCCCAAGGCATGCAGGGTCGGCCAGTCGTTGACGTTCTCGATGGCGTCGTCGGGGCCGTCGTTGGCGCCCCAGCGCTCGACCGCCCGCAGCCAGCCGCGCTCGTCGAAATAGCGGTCGAAGAAGCCCGCGCAGGCCTCCTCGTTGGCCTTCAGCAGCTGCCGCTGCAGCAGCGCCCACTCGGGCGGCGCCATCGGCGTCGAGACGGTGATGATCGGCGCGGCCCCCTTGCCTTGAGACCGGGCCGGACGCGCCAGGGCGGCGAAAACCAGGGCCGAGGCGCCGGCCAGGACGGAACGTCGGGTCGTCATCGCCTAGACCGCCTTCAGTTCCAGGCGCTGGATTTTCCCGACGATCAGGAAGTAGGCCAGGATGGTGATCACGCAGTGCGCGCCGACGAAGATCAGGGCCCCGTCGAACGAGCCGGTCGCCTTGACGATGTAGCCGATGACGATCGGGGTGACGATGCCGGCGATGTTGCCGAAGGTGTTGAACACCCCGCCGGTGACGCCGGCCATCTCCTTGGGCGAGGTGTCGGAGACCACCGCCCAGCCCAGCGACGCTACGCCCTTGCCGAAGAAGGCCAGGGCCATCACCACCACGACCAGCCACTCCTGCTCGATCCAGACGCAGGCCATGATGCAGGTCGCCAGCAGCATCCCCAGCAGCAGCGGCGTCTTGCGGGCGATGTCCAGGTTGCCGGTGCGCTTGAGCAGCACGTCCGAAATGACGCCGCCGAACACGCCGCCGATGAAGCCGCACAGGGCCGGGGCGGCGGCGGTGAAGCCCGCCTCCATGATCGACATGCCCCGCGCCTTGACCAGGTAGATCGGGAACCAGGTGACGAAGAAGTAGGTCAGCACGTTGATGCAGTACTGGCCCAGATACACGCCCAGCAGCATGCGGCTGGACAGCACCTGCTTGACGTTGGGCCAGGTGAAGGCCGCGCCGTTGCTGGCCGCCGCCTCCTCCATCCGCACCAGGCCGCCGCCGGCCTCGATGTGGTCGAACTCAGCCTTGTTGATCCAGGGGTGCACGGTCGGGGCGTGAATCAGCTTGGCGAAGAAGATCGCCGCGACGACGCCCACCGCGCCCATCACCCAGAACACCGAACGCCAGCCGAACGTGTGAGCCAGCCAGCCCATCAGCGGCGCGAAGGCGACCAGCGAAAAGTACTGGGCGGAGTTGAAGATGGCCGAGGCCGTGCCGCGCTCCGCGCCTGGGAACCAGGCGGCGACGATGCGGGCGTTGGCCGGAAACGACGGCGACTCGCCGAGACCGACGGCGAAGCGCATGGCGAACAGCACGCTGGCCGCCATCAGGCCGGTGAAGAAGCCGGCGAAGCCCTGCAGCGCCGTGAACAGCGACCAGACGATCAGCGAGATCACGTAGATCTTCTTGGAGCCGAACCGGTCCAGCAGCGCCCCGCCGGGGATCTGGCCCAGGACGTAGGCCCAGGCGAAGGCCGACAGGATGTAGCCCATCGCCACCGGATCCAGCCCCAGCTCCTTCGACGCCGACTGGCCGGCGATCGAGAAGGTCGCGCGATCGGCGTAGTTGATGGTGGTGATGATGAAGAGGACCGTGATGATCAGCCAGCGCACCCGCGTGCGCTTGGTGGAGTCGGTCATACGCGTCCCTTCCCTTCGGGCGCCGATCTGTCGTCGGCATCGATCGGGGTGACGCTAGAGCCGCCCGCCGTCCAGGTCTAAGTCAATTCGCCTATCGACCGATCCACGGGCGACATGGATCCAGGCCCTTCGTGTATCGAACTGTGTCCGGATCAGGCTCGCAAAGCGGACCACACGGGCCGAAACCGAGCTGAACCGGCCCGAACGGAGCCTTTTCGAGGCTGCGGCCGGACGATCCGTGCCGAACGCGCATAGGTTCATACCCGATTGGGATTGGCCCTGGACGAAAACCCGCTCCTATCCTGAAGCCAACAAAGAAGGCGGTCCGCCGTCTTCGGCACGAAAAAGACCCGCGCATGCGGGCACTGGGAGGGAAGATGTCTATCCACCGCAAACCCGCGCGCGCCGCCCTGGCCCTCAGCGCCTCGGCCCTGGCCCTGACGCTGGCCGGCGTCGCCGTGGCGCAAGAGGCCGCGCCCGCCGCCCCGGCTTCGGACGAAGTCGAAGCTGTCGTGGTAACCGGTTTCCGCGCCAGCTTGCAGAGCGCGATGAACCTCAAGCGCAACGAGACCGGCGTCGTCGACGCCATCAAGGCCGAGGACATCGCCCAGTTCCCCGACCTGAACCTTGCGGAATCGCTGCAGCGCATCCCCGGCGTCTCGATCTCGCGCATCAACGGCGAGGGCCGCCAGATCACCGTGCGCGGCCTGGGCTCGGAATACACCCGCGTGCGCATCAACGGCATGGAGGCCATCTCCACGACCGGCGGCACGGCCAACAGCGGCGGCACCAACCGCGGCCGCGGCTTCGACTTCAACGTCTTCGCCTCTGATCTCTTCAACAGCATCGCGGTGCGCAAGACCGCCTCGGCCGACGTCGAGGAAGGCTCGCTGGGCGCCACGGTCGACCTGACCACCTCGCGCGCCTTCGACACGCGCAAGCCGCAGCTCGTGCTGTCGGTCGGCGGCAGCTACAACGACCTCGCCGAAAAGGCCACGCCGCGCGTCTCGGCCCTGGCCAGCCGCACCTTCTTCGACGGCAAGCTGGGCGCCCTGCTGTCGGTCGCCTATGAGGAGCGCCACCTGAAGGAGGAAGGCGCCAACATCACGCGCTGGACCTACGGCGGCAGCAACGGCGGCTTCAACACCGCCTCGACGGTGCCGGGCTACACGATCGCCCAGATCAACAACACCGACCCGGCCACCGGCATCTTCGCCCCGCGCATCCCGGCCTATGTCAGCTACGACATCGACAACAAGCGCCTGGGCGTGAGCGGCTCGCTGCAGTTCAAGCCGGACGCCGACACCGAAATCACCCTGGACACGCTGTACGCCTACTTGGCCGGCAAACGTAAGGAAGCCCAGCTGCAGGCGATCGGCCTGTCGCGCGCCGGCACGGGCAAGCCGCAGACGATCATCCGCGACGGCGTCGTCCAGAACAACAACCTGGTCTATGCGCGGATGGACAATGTCGATCTGCGCACCCAGTCGGCCTATGACGAGCTGAACACCGAGTTCAAGCAGTTCACCCTGTCGGCCAAGCGCAACATCGGCTCGAACCTGGTGATCGGCGCCCTGGCCGGCTACGCGGACTCGACCTTCACCCAGCCCGTCTCGACGATCATCACCTTCGACCGGGCCAACAGCGCCAACTACGTCTACGACTTCCGCAACTCGCGGGCCCCGAAGATCGACCTGGGCTTCGATCCGACGAACCCGGCCAACTGGTCGGCGATCAACGGCACGTCGGAAGTCCGCATCCGCCCGACCTTCGTCGAGAACCAGTTCTCGACCGCCAAGGTCTACGGCGAGTGGGAAGCCAATCCGAACCTGAAGTTCCGGGCCGGCGTCGACTGGCGCAAGTTCGAGTACGACAGCTACGGTCAGTACCGCACCAGCGAGACCGTCAGCCAGACCCTGACGCCCGACCAGCTGGCCTCGGTTTCCAAGGTCTACAGCGGCTTCGGCAAGGGCCTGGGCATGCCGGCCGGCAACGCCACCGCGTGGCTGGTTCCCGACATCGACAAATACGCCGCCCTGCTGAACATCTACAGCAACACCGGCATCTACGCCCTGACCGACACCAACAACAGTTCGGCGCGCGGCCAGTACGGCGCGGTCGAGGAGCAGGACACCGGCGCCTATATCCAGGCCGACTACCGCTTCGAGGCGTTCGGCGTTCCCTTCCGCGGCGACGCCGGCCTGCGCCGCGTCCATACCCGCCAGGAGTCGGCCGGCTACGCCGCCGTCGCCGGGGCGATCCAGCGCGTCGAGGTCGACCGCACCTACAACCTGACCCTGCCGTCGTTCAACATCGCCGCCGACCTCACCGACACCTTCGTGGCTCGCTTCAGCGCCGCCAAGACGATCGCCCGTCCGGGCATCGGCTCGTTGTCCCCCGGCGGCGACGTCTCGGTGCAGGGCGCCAACCGCAACTACAGCTCGGGCAACCCCTATCTGAAGCCTACCCAGTCCAAGAACATCGACGTGTCGCTGGAATGGTACCCCTCGTCGGGCACGATGCTGGCGGCCGGCTTCTTCTTCAAGCGCATCGACACCTTCGTCGCCACCCTGCGTCGCGAGGCCGTCTACAATACCCTGGGCCTGCCAGACTCGCTGCTGGCCGGCACCGGCGCGACGCCCGACCAGGTGTTCCAGGTCACCCAGCCGGTCAATTCCGATGGCGGCGACCTGAAGGGCTTCGAGCTGAACGTCCAGCAGCCCTTCACCTTCCTGCCGGGCTGGCTGAGCCACTTCGGCGTCATCGCCAACTACACCTATGTCGACTCCAAGATCGAATATCTGACCTCGACGACGCCCGGCGCGCCGACGGTCAACGCCACCCTGGTGGGCCTGTCCAAGAACGCCGCCAACCTGACCCTCTACTACGAGACCCCCAAGTGGAGCGTCCGCGGCTCGCTAGCCTATCGCGACGGCTACCTGACCCAGGTCCCGGGCAGCGACGGCAACACCATCCAAGGCACCAACGAGACCCTGAACGTCGACATGCAGGCCAGCTGGAACATCCGCGACAACCTGAAGCTCTCGCTCGAGGGCGTGAACCTGACCGACGAGTTCAACGACCAGTACGTCGGCGATAGCAACCGACTGAACGTCTACACCCACAGCGGCCGTCAGTTCATCGTCGGCCTCCGCTACAACTTCTAGGCACCTACCTCCGGGCGTCCTTCCACTGCCCTTGCCCGGATCCCTTCACGCCGCTCTCCACCTCCCGGGGAGCGGCGTTTTCTTTTTTTCCACGTCGGACGGAGGGGTTTCCCAAAACAAAAAACAAATCGGCTTTTCTTAAATCGCGAACGGATGGTATCGCTTCCAACGCCTAGGGAGTGCGCCCGACCATGCTCGACGAGACCAGCCGGCGGTCGCGCCAATCCAACGACCGCGCCAGCCTGTCGGGCACCAATATCGAACGCGCCGGCGACTACAATCAGCGCGTGGCGCTGCAGTCGATCCGGGTGGGCCTGGCCAAGACCAAGCAGGAGGTCGCCGCCTATACCGGCCTGACCGTTCCCGCCGTCACCAACATCACCAATCGGCTGCTGGACGACGGCCTGATCGTCGAGGCCGGCAAGCTGCACGGCCACCGCGGCCAGCCGGCCATGACCTTCATGGTCAATCCCGACGGCTGCTATTCGATCGGCCTGAACATCGACCGCGACCACGTCACGATCGTGCTGCTGGACCTGGCCGGCCAGGTGCGCGCGCGCGCCACCCGCGAGATCGCCTTCGCCAGCCCCGAGGAAGTCGCCGCCTTCTTCGACGAGCACTGCAAGGCTTTCCGTCGGCTGCGCAGCGTCAAGGCCGACCGCATCATCGGCGTCGGCGTCGCCGTGCCCGACGACCTGGCCAAGACCGACCTGCCCCACCGCCCCGCCGCCTACGAAGCCTGGAACACAGTGAACCTGCGCGCCCTGCTCGCGGGCGGCCACGGCTGGCCGATCACGGTCGAGAACGACGCCGCCGCCGCCGCCCTGGGCGAGCTGCACTTCGGCCACGGCATGCGCAACCGCAGCTTCTTCTACATGCTGGTCAGCTCGGGCCTGGGCGGCGGGCTGGTGATCGACGGCGAGTACTTCCGGGGCGCGCACGGCCGCAGTGGCGAGCTGGGTTTCTTGCCCGTGGAGACCTCAGGCGAGGCGACGCTGGAAGACTTCTTCTCGCTGTCATCCCTGTACGAGGCCCTGGGCGACCTGGCGCCGGGCGATCCGGCCGAGCTGGGCGACCTGCCGCCGCAGGCCTCTAGCCGCGTCGACGCCTGGCTGGACCAGGCCGCCGAACGCCTGTGCGATCCGCTGGTCTCGATCAGTTGCCTGATCGACCCGCAAGCGGTCTTCATCGGCGGCCGCCTGCCCGCTCCGCTGATCGATCGGCTGGCCCAGGCGGTGAACGACAAGCTGGCGGCCCGCCGCCTGGCCCTGGCCATGGCCCCGGTCCGCCGGGCGGCCCTGTCGACCGACGCTCCGGCCATGGGCGCGGCGATCATCCCGATCATCGCCCGCCACCTGCCCTCGCGCTCGGCCCTGCGAACGATCGACCAGGCCTAGGCGCAAGCCCTACTCCACCTCGCCCGGCCGCCACAGGCGCGCCGCCCCGCGCACGCCCGAGCTGTCGCCCCAGCGGGCCGGCGCGATCCTGGCCGACCAGCCGTCCGAGAAGACGCGCGGCGCGATGACCGCCGGCAGGCGTTCATACAAGGCCGCGACGTTCGACAACCCGCCGCCCAGCACGAAGACGTCCGGATCGACGATGTTGCAGATCACCGCCATGGCCCGGCCCAGCCGGTCGACCAGGCGCTCGAAGGCGGCGCTGGCCTCGGGCTCTCCAGCCTGGGCGGCGGCGATGATCTGGGGACCGTCCAGCTCGCGCCCGGTCGCGGCTGCAAAGTCGCGGCGCAGACCCGTGCCCGACACCCAGGTCTCCAGGCAGCCGTTCTGACCGCACCAGCACTGCGGACCGGGCGACTCCTCGGCCCGCGGCCACGGCAGGGGAATGTGCCCCCATTCCCCCGCCACGCCGTCGCCGCCCTCGACCAGGCGGCCGTCGACCACCAGGCCGCCGCCGCAGCCGGTGCCCAGGATGATGGCGAAGGTCACGTGCGCCCCCGCCGCCGCGCCGTCGGCGGCCTCCGACAGGGCCAGGCAGTTGGCGTCGTTGGCCAGTCGCACCGGCCGTCCCAGCGCCGTGGACAGATCCTCGCGGAACGTCCGGCCGTTCAGATAGACGGCGTTGGCGTTGCGCATCACGCCGGTGCGCGGCGAGGTCGAGCCCGGCGCGCCGACGCCGACGGTTCCGCGCTGGCCCGTCTCGTTCTCGATGCGGTCGATCAGGTCTTTGACGGCGGCCAGGGCCGCGTCGTAGCTGGCCGGCGTGGGGGTTCGCAGGCGCGCCAGCACCTCGCCGTCGGGCGCCAGGGCGGCCGCCTCGATCTTGGTTCCGCCGAAGTCGACACCGATCTGAATCACGTCTTGCACTCGATTTCCGTTGTCGCGGCGCGCTCCCCGGCGGCCGCGTGATGACAGAAGGCGCGTCCCGCCCCGCGCGCGATCATGAAGGGAGGGCTCAGGGCGCGATGCGGACCATCACCACGCCATGCGACGGCGCCGTCGCGGCGAAGCGGCCGGCCAGCTTGCCCAGGTCCTTGTGCGCCCACAGGTCGCGCACCTGCGCCTTCAGCGTCGCGGGATAGCCCAGTTCAGTCCAGTCCACCGAGATCGACTTGGCCTCGGCTCCGCGATTGAACAGGATCACCGCCCGGCTGCCGTCGGCCAGAGGCTTGGACCAGACCTCCAGGTCGCCGTCGTCCCGTACGCGGCGGCCCTGGGCGCCCAGCCTGTCCTGGTTCACCGCGATGACCTCCGTGTTCAGAAGGATGTCGCGGGTGTCGGCGTCCATGTTGGCCACGTCGTTGCCGGCGATCAGCGGCGCGGCCATCAGCGCCCACAGGCTGAAGTGCGAGCGGTACTCGGTCGTGGTCAGGCCGCCGTTGCCGACCTCCAGCATGTCCGGATCGTTCCAGTGGCCGGGACCGGCAAACGGATAGAGCGGCTCGTTCAGGTCGAGGATGCGCATCACGCCCAGGGCGTAGTCGTGCTTGCCGTCCCACTTGTCGGTGATGTCGCCGGTGGTGCGCCACAGGTTGCCGACGGCGCTGGCCCACAGCCAGGGCCTGGCCGTGCCCCACTCGCACATGGAGAAGACGATGTCGCGGCCGGTCTCGCGCAAGGCGTCGGCCATCAGGGTGTAGGCTTCCTCGGCGTTGCGCGTCCCGGTCTCGCACCAGTCGTACTTCAGGTAGTCGACGCCCCATGACGCATAGGTCTTGGCGTCCTGGTACTCGTGGCCCTGGCTGCCCGGACGGCCGCCGCAGGTCTTGCGGCCCGCGTCCGAATAGATGCCGAACTTCAGCCCCTTGGCGTGCACATAGTCAGCCAGGGCCTTGATCCCGCTTGGGAATCGCTTGGCGTCGTAGGTGATGAAGCCGCCTTCGTCGCGGGCGCCGTGCCAGCAGTCGTCGATGACGACATACTGGTAGCCGGCCTCCTTCATGCCGTTGGCGGCCATGGCGTCGGCGACACGGCGGACCGTGGCCTCGTCGATGTTGCAGGCGAACTTGTTCCAGCTGTTCCAGCCCATCGGCGGTGTCCGGGCCAGGCCGTTGGCGACGCGCGGCGGCGGCTCCTTGTCGGCCGCCAGCGCAGCGGCGGGCAAGGTCAGGGCCAGCACGGCGGCGGCGACCAGGCGTGCGAAGCCGCGCTCAGGCAGGCTGGGCATCGATGGTTCCTTTCATGGGGTCGGGCGCGGCGGCGCGCGCCAGCACGCTGGCATGGGTGGGCATCCGTTCGGCGGCCTGGCGGCAGGCGATGCGCACGTGCTGCAGACGCTCGGCCATCTGTCGCTCGTCCATCAGGTCGGCCAGCGGATCGTAGCCCTCGGGCTCGCCGCTCTGGCCGACCATGATCGCCAGCCAGTTCGGCTCCTGGAAGATCGTCTGGTTCGGGAAGACCGTCGCGCCGCGGGTGCGGAACAGCTGCATCTTGTGCTTCAGCGTGTCGGGAATCGCCATGTGGCGCATGCGGTCCCACAGCGGCTGACCGACCCGCTTGTTGGCGTGATAGTGATAGATCAGGAAGTCCCGGATCTGCTCCATCTCCTCGCCCATCATCTGATTGTAGAGATCGGCCACCGGCGTATCGATCCTGGCCAGCGGAAAGCTGCCGGCCAGCTTGATCAGGCCGTGCTGGATCAGGTGGATCGAGGTCGACTCCAAGGGCTCCAGGAAGCCGCTGGACAGGCCGATCGCCGCGCAGTTCTTGTAGCGCGACATCTTGCGGCGGCCAGTGGTGAACCGCAGGAAGCGCGGATCGGCCAGCACCTTGTTGGCCGGATGCTCGGCCGCCAGGGCCGCCAGCAGGTCGTCGGCCGCCTGGTCGTCGCTGATGAAGTCGCTGACATAGACGTAGCCGTTGCCGGTGCGATGCTGCAGCGGGATGCGCCAGCGCCAGCCGGCCGTGTCGGCGGTGGCGCGGGTGTAGGGGATCGGATCCTCGTAGCGCGCCGTCGGCACGGCGATGGCGCGGTTGGCCGGCAGGTATTCCGACCAGTCCTCGTAGCCGACGCCCAGGGCGCCGCCGATCAGGAGGCCGCGGAAGCCCGAGCAATCGACGAAGAAGTCGCCCGCCAGGGTCTCGTCGCCATCCAGGCTCAGCGAGGCGATGGTTCCGTCCAGCGGGTCCAGATTGACGCCGCGAATGGTGCGCTCGACGCGCCGAACGCCGCGGGCTTCGGCGACCTCGCGCAGCAGCTTGGCGTAGAGCGAGGCGTCGAAGTGATAGGCATGGGCCATGGCCGAGCGGGGATCGCGGGGATCCTCGGTCCGCCAGTCGAACTTGCCGGCCTTGGCGGCCACGCAGCTCAGCGAGAATTCGGAGAGATCGGCCTGATAGCCCAGCTTGCGGGCCCGCAGCCAGAAGGCGTGGAACGACACGCCGTCCATCGGCGGGCCGTAGTTGCCGAACGGATGGATGTAGGCGCCATCCGGATCGCCCCAGCCGACGAACTCGATGCCCAGCTTGTAGGTCCCTTGCGTCGACGACAGCATCCGCCGCTCGTCCACGCCCACGACCTGATTGAAGAAGGTGATCGGCGGGATCGTCGCCTCGCCCACCCCGACGATGCCGATCTCGGCCGACTCCACCAGGGTGATCTTCATCTGCTGGGCGCTGAAGACGTTGGAGAAGAACGCCGCCGACATCCATCCGGCCGTGCCCCCGCCGACGATGACGAGATGAGAGATCTTGCCCGCGTTTTCCATGCCGCCTTCACCGCCCGAAAAGATCCCCGCCGGCGAGGCGCCGGCGGGGTTGCAGGAGTCTAGAACGTCCCGCGCACGATGAACGAAACACGGCGGTCGCTGACGGTCCAGCTGTGGGTGCGGACCAGCGATTTGGAGAAGTTGCCCTGGGTCCCGAGGTACCAGCTGTCACGCTGGTCCATCTCGAGCTCGTAGCGCGAGTTCAGGAGGTTCACGGCCTGGACGCCGATCTTCACCTGCGGGGTCAGCGAGTACAGGACCGAACCGTCCAGCTGGCCGTACGACTTGGCGTAGACCGGCACCATCAGGTTCGAGGCCGAGGCGCTCATCAGGTACCGCGAGCGCCAGTTGTAGGCCAGGCGCGCGTCGATGCCGTACTTACTGAACAGCGCCGCGGCGTTGTAGGTGTAGCGCGACAGCTGCTCCAGCGGCAGGTTCAGCTTCGAGGCGTTGATCTGCGAGGCGTCGGTGACGCTGCTGGAGACATTCGAGGTCCCACGGCTTTCCAGCATGGTCATGTTGAATTCCGCGCCCAGGCCGCCCAGGGCGCCGGGGAGGAAGTCGTAGTACTGCTGGTACTGGAACTCGAGGCCGTAGACCTTCCCGTGGCCCATGTTCTGCGGGATCGTGCCCACCGCGGTGACGGACTTGCCGTCGGCCTTGGTGATCGTGGCCAGGGTCGGCGTCGACTGGATGTAGTCGTAGACGTCCTTGTGGAAGACCCCCGTGGCCAGCATGCCGCCGTGGAAGTACCACTCGCCCGACAGGTCGAACGAGTTGGCGCGCATCGGCTTCAGGTTCGGGTTGCCCGAATAGAAGCCGAAGGCCACATCGCTGTGGTACTGCACCGGCGAGCCGCTGGCCGCCGCCGCGTCCAGTTGGGCCTGGGTGTAGGCTGCGCCGGTCTGGGCGTTGATGATGCCGTCGGCCGCCGTCGCGTTGCGCGACTGCAGGGTGGCCGACATGTTGACCGACGGATCCAGCTGGTAGAAGTCCGGCCGGACGATGTTCTTGGACGCCGCAAAGCGCAGGAACACGTTGGGCCTGGCCTTCAGGCGCAGGTTCAGGCTGGGCAGCACGTCGGTGTAGTTGGTGCCGCCGACCGAGGCGAACGGCTTGCCGTCCGCGAAGTCGATCTTGGCCTGGGCGGTCGTCGAGGCGAAGCGCTTCTGCGACGCGTCGATGAAGCCGACCGTGCCGTAGCCCTGGCCGTTGGTCGACGCGTGGACGACGCGCAGGCCCAGGTTGCCGTCCCAGCTCATCGCCTGGCCGCCCCATTCGAACGGCAGGTCGTGGCCGAAGCGGAGCTTGGCGTAGACGGCTTCGGTCTTTTCCTCCTGGCGATTGACCCCGCGGCCGCCCGAGCTGAGGAAGCTGGCGTTCACGTCGCCCAGCGGCTTCCAGTAGCTGATGCTGCCCGTCGGCGCGGCCCAGATGGGCATGTAGCTCATCATGGTGCCTTGGGTGAACGGGCTGTAGGTCCCGCCGGCCGGCGACCAGGTCGGGATCGTGCCGTGCGACCCGCCCGGCGGATAATAGCCGTACTCGCCGTCGGTATAGGCCGGGCCGCCGCCGGGGATCGGACCGTTCCAGATCACCTTGTCGAGGTAGTTGGCCAGCAAGGTCGGGCTCTTGGCCAGGTCGAACGATGGCAGGATCAGGCTCGGAACGCTGAGGTCGCCCTTGAAGAAGTTATCGAAGCTGACCTTGTCCTGGTGCTGGGTGTACTTGTCGGCCGTGGCCGTGACCCGCGTGGCCCACGGGGCCGAGATCAGGTTCCAATTGTAGCCGGCGTCGCGCGAAGTGGCGTCGCGCGAAGTGGCCCGCACGCCCAGCTTCAGGTCCTTCAGCCAGCTGTCCTCGTCGAACGAATAGGTCACGTCGAACTTGCCCGAATATTCGCGGGCGTCGTTGTCGTCGAGGTGATCCATCGCGGCGTACAGGTTGAACGCCGACGGAGTGTTGGTGACGTTGGCCATGGTGATCTTCGGCAACTCGCCGGTCAGATCCAGGCCGAAGCCGCCGTTCAGGGTGACGGTGTTGTAGACCGTCAGGTCCGTGCCTTCGCGGTGCGACCAGACGTACTGCAGGTCGCCAGTGACCAGCCAGCGGTCGTTCGACCACTTGAAGCCGGCCGAGATGTCGTTGGTGTTGTCCTTCACCACGCCGTAGCGGGTGCCCAGGTTCAGCAGGAACGAGTTGGCCACGCCGTTGCCGCCGCCGCCGCCGTCGACCAGCTGGCCCTTCAGGAAGTTGCCGTCCGAGTCGAAGGTGAACGATGTCCCGCTGGCCGGGCCGACCACGAACGACTGGTTGTTGGTCGCCGAGCAGCAGGCCGAGGTCTGGGCGAAGCGATCCTGGAAGGTCTGCTTGGCCTCGGTGCGGAACAGGGTGGTGTAGAGCTCGAGATTGTCGTTCGGCCGCCATTGGAACGCGCCGTAGAAGCCCTTGCGATCGCGGTCCTGCTTGTTGTTGCGGTACTGGACGCCCACCGGCACGAAGACGCGGCTTTGCGTCTGGCCGGCGATCGCATTGTCGCCGTTGAAGTTCAGCGACACGCCGCCGTCGTACGACGACTTAACGCCCAGGCCGTGAGCGTTGTACGGATCGACGGCGATGGTGTTGACGGAGGTCTTCAGCCGGGAATTGGACAGGCTGACCAGCATGCCGAACTCGCCGAGACTGGTCTCGAAGCGGTCACTCAGCAGCAGGCTGCCGGACGGCGTCCCGGCCTTGCGCAGATCGCCGCGCGTGTAGTCGGCCGAGAAGGCCATCTGATGGCCGGGCTGGTCGAACGGCATGCGGGTGCGCAGGTTGACCGTGCCGCCCAGGCCGCCCTCGACGATGTCGGCCGACGGGTTCTTGTAGACGTCGACGCCGGCGAACAGTTCGGGCGTGACGTCTTCCCACGAGATGGCGCGGCCGCCGCGGGCCGAGAACATGTCGCGGCCGTTCAGCTCGGAGCGAACCCACGTGAGGCCGCGGATCTGGATGCCCGAGCCTTCGGCGTTCAGGCGGTCGACGTCGCGCGGCTGGTTGGTGCGGCCGATGGTGACGCCCGGAACGCGCTGCAACGCCTCGGTCACCGAACGGTCAGGCAGGCCGCCGATGTCCACGGCGGTGATCGAATCGACGATCTCCTCGGAATTCTTCTTCAGGTCCTGGGCCGTCTGGATGGCCTTGCGCTGGCCGACGACGACAATTTCCGAGACAGCGCTGTCTTTGTCGGTAGCGGTTTGAGCCTGCGCGGCAGCCGCCCACCCGCCGGACATCACCGTGGCCGCCGCGGAAGCCAGCAGCATGCATTTGCGATTTAGAAAATTCACGTTCCCTCTCCCTGTGATGGTCCGCTCGGCCTTGGGATGATCGAGCGGCCTCGCCGTCCGCGCCGCGTGTCCGACGACGGATCGTCGGCCGCAGCGTCAGCGGCATGTTTTATTTAATATGCTTTATTTAAACGGCCGATATTTATCCTACAAGATGCAATTTGCGCTCGGCGCGAACGTTGGTCTTCCTGACCGATCGCCGCTCCGCGCAGGTGTCCAAAGCGCGCTCCCCTCTGCAGGGTTGGGGCACGCCTTCCTCCGACAGGAATGACGACGCGCCAACATCGTGCAAAAACGTGCACACATTGGCGTAACTAGCCACGGCCTGGCCGCATAGTCGCACGTTTTAGCTTGATGTGCACGATTTTGCACGATATAGCGCGACATCATGAATGACACACCGCCCGTTGCTCGCAGAGAGCTGATCGCCCAGAGGCTGGACCAGGGCCAGACCGTCGTCGCGGCGGTCCTGGCCGAGGAGTTCTCGGTTTCCGAGGATGCGATTCGCCGCGACCTTCGCGCCCTGGCGGCGCAGGGCCGCTGCCGGCGAGTCTATGGGGGCGCTCTTCCCGTCTCGCCGATGTCGCCGTCCATGAGCGTGCGCGCCGCCGAGGACGTCGACCGCAAGCACGTCCTGGCGCGGGCGGCGGCCAAGCTGATCGTCCCGGGCGAGGTGATCTTCCTCGACAACGGCAGCGCCAACCTGGCCCTGGCCGCCGAGCTTCCCGGCGGCCAGGGCCTGAGCGTGATCACCAATTCGGTGCCGATCGCCTCGGTGCTGTTCCAGCGCCAGGACTTGGACTTCATGATCCTGGGCGGCATGGTCGATCGCGAGGTAGGCGGCGTGATCGACGCGACCGCGGTGCAGGCGGTCCAGCAGCTGAGCATCGACCGTTGCTTCCTCGGCGCCTGCGCGCTGTCGGTCCGCCATGGAGCCTGCATCTTCGACGCCGGCGACGCGGCCTTCAAGCGCGCCCTGATCGGCGTCAGCGAGGCGATCGTGCTGATGGCCCTTACGGAAAAGCTAGAAACCCGGGCTCCTCACCGCGTGGCGCCGCTCGAAGCCCTGGACACCCTGATCCTGGAAGCCGACGCGCCCCGGCCGATCCGGGACGATCTGGCCCAGGGCGGCGCCCGGATCATCCTGGCCTAGCCCCCACTCCAACATCCATCACCGGAGTTTCGTCATGGTGACGCCGTCCTTCGCGGCGGCGCGTGCCGCCACGCGCCTGTCCTTCCTGGTCGCCGGTTTCGGCATGGCCTCCTGGGCCCCGCTTGTTCCCTTCGCCAAAGCCCGGGTCGGGATCGGCGACGGGGCCATGGGCATGCTGCTGCTATGCCTGGGCCTGGGTTCGGTGCTGGCCATGTCGGCGACGGGCGCGCTCAGCGCCCGCTTCGGCAGCCGTCCGATCATCATCCTGGGCGGTCTAGGCGTGAGCCTTTTCCTGCCGCTCCTGGCGGTCGCCGGCACGCCGCTCGCCTTGGGCGGCGCCCTTTTCGCCTTCGGGGCCGCGCTGGGGACGCTCGACGTGGCCATGAACATCCACGCCGTCGACGTCGAGCAGGCGTCTGGCCGGCCGCTGATGTCAGGCTTCCACGCCCTCTTCAGCATCGGCGGCTTCGCCGGCGCGGCCGCCATGACGCTCATGCTCTCGCTGGGGCTGTCGCCGTTGACGGGGACGACCGTCAACACGGCCCTGATGCTGGCGGCCATGGGCCTGGCTGCGCCGCGGCTGGCGAGGGCCAAGGGTGATCCGGACAGCGCGTCGTTCGCCCTGCCCCGCGGCGTCGTCCTGCTGCTGTCGCTGCTCGCGGCGGCCACCTTCCTGGCGGAGGGCGCGATGCTCGACTGGAGCGCGCTGCTGATCACCCGGGGCGGGCTGGTCACCCCCGCTCAGGGCGGCCTCGGCTACATGCTGTTCTCCATCGCGATGACCGCCGGGCGACTGGCTGGCGACAAGGTGGTGGCGCGGCTGGGCGATCGGCGCATCCTGCGTTGGGGCGGCGTGCTGGCCGTCGCCGGGTTCGCCGTGCTGCTGACCGCACCCGCCCCAGCCCTGGGGCTGAGCGGCTTCATCCTGATCGGCCTGGGCGCGGCCAACATCGTGCCGGTGCTGTTCCGCCTGGCCGGCGCCCAGACGGCGATGCCGGCGACCCAGGCAATCTCGGCGCTGTCGACCATCGGCTATGCCGGCATCCTGATCGGTCCGGCCGGGATCGGCGGGATCGCCGACGCCGCCGGCCTGCGCGGCGCCTTCTGGCTGCTGGCCGGCCTGTTCGCCCTGACGCCGCTGCTGGCGGGCCGCCTGACGGCGCCGACGCGCGGCCTCGCCGCCCAAACCTGAGCTCTATCTCCGACACAATAGGACGACCAGAACCATGTTCGCATCCGATCGCTCGCCGCTGACCTTTCGGGGCCAGGCCTATGCCGCCTTCCTGTTCGACATGGACGGCACGCTGCTCGACTCCTCGCCGGTGGTGGAGCGGGTCTGGACCGCCTGGGCCCGGCGTCACGGCCACCAACCCGCCGACGTGCTGGCGGTCTGCCAAGGCCTGCAGTACCGCGACACCCTGCGCCGGTTCGCCAGGCCGGATCTGGACATCGACGCCGAAGCGGCGGCGCTGCTCCAGGCCGAGCTGGACGACATCGAGGGCGTCGTGGCGATCGCCGGCGTGAAAGATCTGATCGAAAGGCTCGAACCGACGCAGTGGGCGATCGTCACCTCAGCGCCGCGGACGTTGGCCGAAACCCGGCTGCGCGCGGCGGGCCTGCCCGTGCCGGACATCTTCGTCAGCGGCGAGAGCGTACGCAATGGCAAGCCGGATCCTGAGGGCTTCCTCATGGCCGCCGACCTGTTGGGCGCGCCCATCGCCGAGTGCCTGGTGTTCGAGGACTCGCCGGCCGGCGTCGCCGCCGGCAAGGCCGCCGGCGCGCGCGTGGCGATCGTCGGCGACCTGGTCCCCGCCAGCGAGGGCGATCTGGCCATCCGCGACTATCGCTGATTGGCCTGCCCGAACGACAAAACCCCCGTCGACAGGGTCGACGGGGGCTTCTGTTCGATACGCTTGAGCGTGCGAAGCTTACGCGCCGCCCGGGAAGCGGAAGGGAACCTTCACGGTGCCGGTCTTGGCGCCCATCGGCAGCTTCTCGGCGATGCACATGGCGGCCTTGTCGAAGCCCTTGCCGGCGGCGCTGTTGTCCACGACCTTGCAGTCCGAAAGCTTGCCGTCGGCGGCGCTGCATTCCAGCATCACCTGGGCGGCGTCACGGGTGTTGGCGAACTGCTGCAGGCAGCGGCCCATCTGGTCTTCGAAGCCGCCGGCGGCCGACGCGGCCTGAGCGACGAAGAAGCTGCCAGCGAGACCCGCGGCGAAAGCGATCGAGAGTTTCATACCCACCCATTCCTTCTGGAACTGAACCAAACTTGTGAGGATGGTTATCGCGCCTAAGCCCTAAGGAACGGCCAAGCTTCTCGGTTAATCATTTCCGAAAATGATGAATCCGCGCGGGCCCTTGGACGGACTTTCGACCGTTGCGCGCCCGCCGGCCTGGGCCTGGCCGCGCCGGTTAAGCCTACCGCCGTCGCGTCGGCGGCCTGAACGCGGATCCCGCCGAGGCGTTGTCAGCGGACAGGCGCGAGGAAGCCCCGATGTCCGACTATGTCCTCTACTACTGGTCCGCGCCGTTTCGCGGACAGTTCGTGCGCGCGGTCCTGGCTCACGCCGGCCGGGCCTGGACGGAGGCCGGCGACGACGAGATCGTCCGGCTGATGGGCATGCCGGCCAAGGACATGCCCGTGCCGTTCATGGGCCCGCCCCTGCTGGTCGATCGCGAGGCTGACGTGGCCATCGCGCAGATGTCCGCCATCGTCCTTTATCTGGGGGAGACGCTGGATCTGCTGCCGCCCTCCCCCGCGTTGCGCGCCCTGACCTTGAAGATGGTCAACGACGCCAATGACGTGATCGATGAGATCACCCTGGATGGCGGGCGGCGGATGTGGACGCCGGAACGCTGGCGAGACTTCGTCCCGCGCCTGAAGAAGTGGATGTCGTTCTGGGAGGAGACGGGACGCCGTCACGGACTGACGCGGACGTCGGGCTACCTGCTGGGCGGCGACGCGCCTGGGGTCGCCGACGTGGTGTCGGCCACCCTGTGGTCGACCCTGGCGGATCGCTTCGCGGCGATCGCGAAGATCCTGGAAGAGACTGCGCCGATGACCGCCGCC
This sequence comes from uncultured Caulobacter sp., assembly GCA_966211605.1. Taxonomy (GTDB): domain Bacteria; phylum Pseudomonadota; class Alphaproteobacteria; order Caulobacterales; family Caulobacteraceae; genus Caulobacter. The sequence continues at coordinate 11,198 of CBIHOB010000052.1, read as the reverse complement.
CTGACGCGGCGACTTTATGAACTGCCGGCGCTGGCCGAACTGGCGGCCCAGGCGCGGGAAGACTACGGCGACACCTATTGCGGGGGCCAGATCGAGGCCTCGCTGCGCAAGGTGCTGGACGCCTAGAGCCGCAGCGGACGGACCCGAGGGCCCGCCCGCCGCCTGGCCTCAGAAACGCTTGCGCACCTGGAAGCCGGCCGTGCGCGGATTGATGCTCACGACCTGCTTGGCGTTGTTCAGCGCCGAGGTCACGCTCATCAGCCCGACCTCGTTGGTGATGTTGTTGAGGAACAGATAGGCGCCCCAGTCGGCGCCCTCGATCCCGCCGCGCAGGTTGGCGTAGCCGTAATCGCCCTGCTTTTCGTAATAGACGTAGGTCGGGCGGAACTGCGAGGCGGACTCGCCGACATAGGCGTAGTCGGCGCGGATCAGGCCGTTCAGGTCGCCCTTGAGCGGCCAGGTGTATTCGGCCGAGGCCGAGCCGCTGAAGTCGGCGACGTTCGGGAACTTGTCGCCGGTCAGGCCGGTCGAGCCGGTGATCAGGATCGTGGAGTTGGCCTGGTCCTCGGTCAGCTTGGCGTCGACCCAGGCGGCGGTGGCCTGCAGGGTCAGGCCGCGGATCGGACGGGCGACCGCCTCGACCTCGAAGCCCTTGATCTTGGCCTTGCCGGCGTTGGTCAGGTAGCTGAAGGCCCCGTTGGCGCTGGTGGCCGAGATCTGCATGTTCGACCAGTCGATCTGGTAGGCCGCCGCGTTCAGGGTCAGGCGGCGGTCGAACCACTGGCTCTTGATGCCGGTCTCGTAGTTCCACAGGCTGTCGGGGGCGTAGGCCAGGAGCGCGCTGGCCAGGCCCGGCACGTTGTTGGCGCCGCCCGGCCGGAAGCCCTTGGCCGCCAGGCCATAGACCATGATGTCCGAGGTGACCTGGTAGCTGACGTTGATCTTGCTGACCCAGCCGTCGGCGCTGGCGTCGACCGAGGCGGCCGGACCGACATAGGACTGGGTGATGAAATTGCTGATCAGGACCTGGCCCGAGACGGTCTTGTCGTACTTGAAGCGGCGGACGCCGGCGGTCAGGGTCAGCTTCTCGATCGGCTTGTAGGCCACTTCGCCGAAGAAGGCGGTCTGCTTGGTGTCGGTGCCGACATGGCGCCAGGCGGTCAGGTCGTTGGGGTTGATGACGCCGGTGGCGGCGTCGGCCTTGGCGACCTTGCTCTCGATATAGTCGTCACGCTTTTCCAGATAGACGCCGGCGGTCCAGTCGACCTTGTCCTCGAACAGCGAGCCGTTCATGCGCAGCTCGTGGTTCCAAGAGGTCAGGCCCATCGGCTGGTAGAGGGCGCCGGGGGTGCGGCTGTCGGCATAGGCGGTGTAGGCGCTCATCTGCGCCGTGGTGCAGGCCGGGTTGGTCGAACCCGTCGCGGCGGGGCCGCCCGCGATGTAGTTGCGGCACGAGGTGGCGTTGGCGCGGTTGGCCGACAGGGTCGGGCTGTAGTCCGAGTTCCGCAGCAGGGTCCACTTGTAATAGGACGAGGTCGCCGTGACCGTCGCGAAACCCAACTCCCACTTGCCGGTGACGTTGTAGAGCCGCAGGTTGTCCTCGGTCGGGGCGATCGTGCGGGCGTTGGTCGAATAGTCCTTGGTCCCCAGCGCCGGATACCAGCTGTTCTGGCCGTCCAGGGTGGTCTTCTGGAACAGGCCCTCGGCGGTCAGCGTCAGGTTCTCGGTGGGGGTGAAGCCCAGCATCAGGCGGCCGCCGCTGGAATGCTGGCTGTTGATGTTGTTCTTCTTCAGCAGGATGTCGTCGATGTAGCCGCCCTGCTCGGCCTTGTAGAGCACCAGGCGCGCGGCCAGCTTGTCCTCGATCAGCGGCACATTGACCATGCCCTTGACCGAGTAGCCCTGGCCGCCGTCCTTCTGGGCCGTGCCGCCGACCTCGACCGCGCCGGCATAACGGCTGCTGTCGGGCTTGTTCAGGATCACCCGCAGCGTGCCGCCCATCGAGCCCGAGCCGTACAGCGTGCCTTGCGGGCCGCGCAGCACCTCGATGCGCTCGGCGTCGAACAGGTTGACGTCGGCGCTGGTCGAGCTGGCGTCGGCGGTCGTGCCGGCCGGGCCGGTCAGCGGCGTCTCGTCGTAATAGAGGCCGACCGTGGCCTCGCCGGCGCTGCGTACGCCGCGCAGCGTCAGGCGGCGGCTGGTCGGCGAGTTGCCCTCGACCTGCAGGTTCGGGACCGTGCGGAAATAGTCCTGGATGCCCGAGGCGCCCAGCGCCTGCAGCGACTTCTCGGTCACGGCGCTGATGCTGATCGGCGTGGTCTGGACGGTGGTCGAGCGCTTCAGCGCGGTGACCACGACCTCCTCGATCGTGCCGGCGTCGGCCGGCGCAGCGGCGTCTTGCGCGAAGGCCTGGCCGGCGGCCAGGCTGGTCAGGGCGGTGGCGCCCAGGGCCAGGGCCCGCAGGCCTCGGAACGGCAGTCTCATTTATCGATCCCCTCTTGTCGGTCCGCTCGACGGCGGCCTTACCGATCAGACGCAAGGCCGCGGCGCTCCCTCACCATCCGATGGCGAAAAAGGCGGCGGACGGATCAGAAGCGGCGTTCAAGGGACAGGCGGACCGTGCGCGGGGCGACGCCGAAATACTCGACCGGTCCGGAGGTGTTGCGCCCCGCCGACGCCCGGCCGGCGCGGTCCAGCAGGTTGTCGAGCGCCAGGTCGGCGGTCCAGTCGCCGCTCTCCAGGCCGACGCTCACGCCGAACAGCGCATAGCCCCCCATCTTGATGTAGTCGGCGTTGCCAGGGTTAAAGGCCGAGCGGGCCAGACCGGCGTAGGAACCGTCCAGCCTCAGGCGGCCCGTCAGCCCCCCGGCCAGCGTCCAGCGCCGCTCCATCGAGGCGGCGGCGGCGACCTTGGGCACCACCGGCAGGCGGTCGCCCTCCAGCCCCAGGCCGATGGCGGTGTTGGTCACCTGATCGGCGGTGAGCCGCGCGTCGGTCAGGGTCAGGCTGGCGGCCAGAGTCCAGCCCGCGACCTGCTGGGCGGCCGCCTCGACCTCCAGGCCATGGATGCGCGCGGCCCCGATGTTGGTGACATAGGTGAAGGCGCGGTTCTGGGTCTGGGCGGCGTACTGCATGTCGGTCCAGGTGACGCGATAGAGCGCCACGTTGGCGGCGAAGCGCCCGTCGGCGCTGCCCCCCTTCAGGCCCAGCTCGTAGTTGTTCAGACGGTCCGAGCGATAGACCGCCAGGCTCTCCGGCAGCCCCGGCACGACATTGACCCCGCCCGGCCGGAAGCCCTGCGAGACCTGGGCGTAGCCGAACAGGTCCGGCCCGAACCGGTGGCTGGCCAGGGCCTTCAGGCTCCAGCCGCGCTCCTCGGTGCGCGCGTCGATGCCGTAGTCGGCCCAGGTGCCCGACACGACATTGGCCACCTGCACCGCGCCCCGGTCGCGCTTGACGTAGTCGAAGCGCCGCGCGCCCAGGGTCAGCTCGGTCGCCGGCGCGACGTCATACGACAGCTCGCCGAACACCGCGTTCTGCGACAGGTGGTTCTCGATATCCCGCCGGCCGATCAGTACGGGCGGTTCGGTCGCCGCGCCGGTCAGCGGATCCACGTGCCGGACCTGGCTGTCGATATAGTCGCCTCGCACCTCGCGGTACGCGCCCAGGGTCCACTTCAGCGGTCCCTCGCCCGTCGACGCCGCGCGCAGCTCGTGGATCCGGGCGGTCAGTTCGGCCGGCTGGTTCAGGATCGCCGGATAGACGCTGTCGACATAGGCCGAGTAGCTGCCCATCTGGGCCGCGCTGCACGCCTGGCTGATCGAGAACATCCGCATGCAGCCGGCCGCATTGGTCCGCTCGCCCACCAGCACGCCGCTATAGTCCGACCGCCGCGTCAGCCGCCAGCGGTACCAGGACGACACGGCCGTGACCTCCGCCGCCTCGCCCCGCCACTTCAGGGTCGCCGCCGCCAGGTCGATGTCGCCGTCGAACGGGGCGCGGCCGGCGTGCACGGTCCGCCAGGGGCCGGCGGTGTCGTTCCAGGCCGAGATGTCGCCGCGACGGCTGGATTGATGGGTCGCCGAGACCAGCAGCGAGACCCGCGTGTCCGGCTCCCACAGCGCCGCCAGCCGCACGCCCTGCGCGTGCGAGGCGTCGACGTCCTTCAGGCCCAGCCGGACATTGTCGATCACGCCCGGCTGATGCTGCTCATACGCCGTCAGCCGCAGCGCCAGGGTCTGTGGAATCGCCACGGTGTTCAGCACGACGGTGGCGCCGCCCGCCTGGCCGCCATGGGCCGCGGCGGACGCCGAGATCCCGGCGGCGGCCGAGTCCTCGGCCAAGTCCGGACGCCGGAACAGGATCCGCAACGCGCCGCCCATAGCCCCGGAGCCATACAGCGTGCCCTGCGGCCCGCGCAGCAGCTCGATGCGGTCGACGTCGACCAGGGCCAGTTCCGGCGCCATGACGCCGGGATCGGCCGTGGTGCCGACGGGTCCGGTCATCGGCGTCTCGTCGTAATAGAGGCCGGTGGTCGCCTCCCCCGCGCCATAGACCCCCCGCAGCACCAGCCGCCGCCCGAACGCAGTCGAGATCAGCTTCAGCCCCGGCAGCAGCGGCGAGGCCTTCTCCAGGTCCACAATACCGAGGCGCGACAGCTGCTCGCCGGCGACCACGGTCATGCTGATCGGCGTCTGCCGCACCAGGCTGGAGCGCTTCAGGGCGGTGACCACCACCGAATCCATGGCGACAGGCGGGGGTGGGGCTTCAGGCCTCGGCGCGGCAGCGGCGGCCGCGATCGGCGCCTCGCGCGGGGCCGGCACGACCAGGAAGCTGCGGCCCTCCAGTCGCACCGTCAGCCCGGATCCGGCCAGCAGGCGCTCCAGCGCCGCCTCCGGCGTGAACAGGCCGCTCAGCGCCGGGCTGCGCTTGCCGCGTGTCAGGGCTGGCGAGAACAGGATCTCGCGGTCGCTGCGCACGGCCAGTTCGTTCAGCGCCTGGCTCAGCGGCTGGGCGGGAATGTCGAAGCGATAGGCGGCGTCGGGGCGCCTGGGCGCGGCCCAGGCGGCGTGCGCCGGGCAAGCGCCGACTGCGCCCGCGCACAGCAAGGCCAGCACGGCGCCGCGCCTCAAGGACGCCCTCGACGCTCCGGACCTCACCAACAACGACTCCCGACCTCCCCGATGGCTAGGCTATGCGCCGTCGAGGGCGCGCATCTTGCCTCATCTTCGCCGGCCGACCTTGCCTGGTCTCTTGTCCGGACGCCCCAAGATCGCGTGTTGCATAGGCTTTAGGCAACAGGCCCGAGGTTGCACGAGAGCGCACCGGACACGTCCCGGCGGCTTGACACGATCGAAAGCTCGATTTCACCTGACCGTCATGTCGGGGCGTGAACAATGATTTGGGGCGGCAAACCGTCCAGGCCGCATGAGCAGGCGCCCAGCCTCGCCGACAGCGGCGCGCGGTTCATCCCCGCGCTGCGGGCCTTCTTCTCGCGCCGCGCGCCGGCCAGCGACGTCGAGGACCTGGTGCAGGAAGTCCTGCTGCGCATCCAGAAGCGTCAGCCCGCTCCCGTCGTGAACAATGTCGAAGGCTATCTGTTCGAGGTCGCCGCCAATGTCCTGATCGATCGCGGCCGCCGCGACCGCACGCGCCGGCGCAACGATCACTGCGAACTGCAAGAAATTCATCACCCCGTTGATGAAATGTCTCCGGAGCGCGTCCTACAGGGACGAGAGAAGATGGCGCGCGCCATGGCGGCCCTCAACGAGCTGCCGGAACGCACGCGACGGGTTTTCATCCTCGTGCGCTTCGAGGAGATGAGCTACAAGCTCGTCGCCCAGCGTCTGGGGGTCTCCGTCAGCGCTGTCGAGAAACATGTGATGAAGGCGCTGCGTCACCTGCACGCGCGTCTGCGGGACCAGGATGACGTCGACCACGTCGGGCAAAGAGAGACACGACGACCCGGCTAGCATGGCCGCGACCTGGTTCGCGCGCCTGCAAGGCGACGACGTCTCCCCGCAAGATCGGCGGGACTTCCAGCACTGGCTGACGGCGGACGCGCGGCACGGCGCGGCCTGGGACGACGTGCGCGGCGCGTGGGACGACCTGGCCGGCCTGGAAAGCGATCCGGCCTTTGCCGCCTTGCGCGCCGACGCCCTGGGCGCCGGCGACGCCCCCCCTCGCCGTCTGAACCGTCGAACCCTGGGCTTGGCCGCCGCCGGTCTGGTCGCCGCCATAGGCGGCGCGGTCATCGGCCGCCGCTGGCTTGAGGGCGACAAGCCCGCCGCCCCCGCCGCCGACGAGCCGGTCTTCACCACCGCCGTCGGCGAGCGCTCGACCTTCCGCCTGGCCGACAATTCGGTGGTCACGCTCAGCACCGACTCCGCCGTGCGGGTCAATCACTGGGGCGCCGAGCGCCGCCTGACCCTGCTGCGCGGCCAGGCCTATTTCCAGGTCGCCAAGGACAGGACGCGCCCGTTCATCGTCACGGCCGGCGACAAGTCGGTCACCGCCGTCGGCACCGCCTTCGACGTGCGCCTGGAGCCGGGCAAGCTGTCGGTCACCCTGGTCGAAGGCCGGGTCCGCATCGCCGGCGCCTCGCCACAGGGCGAGCGCCGCGTCGAGATGGACGCCGGCTCGCGCTTCGTGGCCGCCGGCTCGGCCGACTGGGCGATCGCGACCGTAGACACGGCCAAGGAAGCCGCCTGGCTGCAGGGCCGCCTGGTCTTCGACGGCGAGCCGCTGTCGGCCGTGGTCGCCGAGATGAACCGCTTCTCGGACCGCAAGCTGGCCCTGGCCGACCCGGCCCTGGCCGCCACCCCGGTCAGCGGCGTCTTCAAGACGGGCCAGATCGACGCCTTCGTCGCGGCGCTGCGGACCTATGGCCTGGCCGAGGTCGGGCGGTCCGACGACAAGCAGGTCGAGCTTGTCAGCCCGGCGCGAGGGAATCTGTAGGCCAACGCCGCAGGCCCCCACCTGACCACGCTCCGCGCGGTCGTCCTCCACCCGTCCTCCCCCTCCGGGGGAGGAGCGCGGAGCGCGGAGGGGGCAAGTAAGGGGATTGGAGCGCCCGTATCCCCGGAATTCGCAAGATCGAACCGAGCGAAATCAACCGCTTGTCGATTTTACGCGCCATCGAATGATCCGCGCTCAAACCCGCCCCCATACTGTTCTCACCCGATGGCGCGGAAGGGACGTCCGGCCGGCGATCGAGACGGCTGTCGGGTGTGGTCGAGCGGGATGCGCTCGCCGGTCTTCTTTCGGGAAGGCGTCTTCGCGACGGATCCAGTGGCGGGTTCCTTGAAACACAGGACAAAGCCCTGGCGGTGAAGGCTTCGGCGGCGCGACAGGTCTGGGCTGAAATCGCCCGGGCAGTCCGGGACCGGGGTCGTCGCCCCGGCCCGCCCGTCGGGGGCCTCTCGTGGGAGCGGGTTAAAACCCCGCGCCTCGCGGGCTCACCGGATAACGCGCCACGCGGAGCGTTCAGGCTTCGTCGAAACGGTACTCACTACCCAACCCTCCGGGCGTCGCCCGGGCGCTCCGCGTCCCTTTCCGCACCTTCAGCGGTCCTCCGCGTGAAGCGGCGCCGTCGCGCGTCCTTCGAGGTGTGGCGCTTCTCGCCAAAAAATCGCTCGCCCTGGGTGAGGAAACGCCGACGTCGTACGTCATACAGACAAGCCGCCGCCGGATGCCGACGGCCCAGTCCTTTCTCGGGGAAAACGTCCATGAAGCTCTCCGCCCTGAAGCTCGCCCTCCTCCTGTCCGCCGGCTTGGCGACGGGGGTCATGGCGACCCAGGCTCACGCCGCGCCGCTGACCGACGCCGGCCGCGCCCAGATCCTGAAGGCCGTCGACGCCGACGCCCCACAGATCCAGGACGCCGCCCTGAAGATCTGGGGCTTCGCCGAGGTCGGCTATCAGGAGGTCAAGAGCTCGGCCCTGCTGCAGGGTCAGTTGAAGACGGCGGGCTTCGACGTGAAGGCCGGCGTCGCCGGTGAGCCGACCGCCTTCGTGGCCAGCTTCAAGAACGGCGCCGGCCCCGTCATCGCCGTCCTGGCCGAGTTCGACGCCCTGCCCGGCCTGGCCCAGACCGCCGAGCCGGTGAAGACCGCCATCCCCGGCCAGATCGCGGGCCACGGCTGCGGCCACAACCTGTTCGGCGCCGCTTCGGTCGGCGCGGCCGTCGCCCTCAAGGACTGGATGGTCAAGAACAACATCAAGGGCGAGCTGCGCGTCTATGGCACGCCCGCCGAGGAAGGCGGCTCGGGCAAGGTCTATTTCGTCCGTGACGGCCTGTTCAACGATGTCGACGCCACCCTGCACTGGCACCCGGCCAACTCGAACTCGGCCGTTCAGGGCGTGTCGATGGCCAATATCAGCGGCAAGTTCCGCTTCCACGGCGTCTCGGCCCACGCGGCCGGCGCGCCGGAAAAGGGCCGCTCGGCCCTGGACGGCGTCGAGATCATGGACGTAGCGACCAACTTCCTTCGCGAGCACGTGCCCGACAAGACCCGTATCCACTACGTGATCACGGCCGGCGGCACCGCCCCGAACGTCGTGCCCGACTTCGCCGAGGTCTATTACTACGTCCGCCACCCCGATCCGGCCGTGGTCAAGGACGTCTGGTCGCGCGTCGAAAAGGCCGCCGAGGGCGCGGCCCTGGCCACCGGCACGACCGTGGACAAGGAAATCACCGGCGGCGTCTACGCCCTGCTGCCCAACGACACCCTGGGCCGCGTGATGGACGCCAACCTGCGCAAGGTCGGCGGCATCACCTGGACGCCGGAAGAAATCGCCTTCGCCAAGAAAATGCAGACCAGCCTGGTCAATCCGCCGTCGATCGACACGGTCAAGACCATCGAGCCCTACAAGGTCGAGCTGGAAGGCGGCGGCGGCTCGACCGACGTCTCCGACATCAGCTGGGTGACGCCGACCGTGGGCCTGGGTACGGCGACCTTCGTCCCCGGCTCGGCCGGCCACAGCTGGCAGAACGTGGCCGCCGCCGGCTCGTCGATCGGGGTCAAGGGCGCGGTCAACGCCGCCAAGACCCTGGCCCTGACCGGCGCGGACCTGTTCGCCAACCCGGAACTGGTCAAGAAGGCCAAGGCCGAGCTGAACGAGCGTCGCGGTCCCAACTTCACCTACAAGGCCATGCTGGGCGACCGCCCGCCGGCCCTCGACTACCGCAAGCCCGCCGCGGCGGCGCGCGAATAACGATCGCCCCCTTCCCCGGCGATCGTCGGCGGCCGGCGCCCTCCTCCCCCTTCTGGGCGTCGGCCGCATACCCTCTTTGTTTGTTTTTGGAGACCGGCGTGGTCCAGACCGTCATCGTCCCCCGCGAGCGCTTCGAAGCGCTGAAAAGCGCCCTGCCCGCCGTGACCCGCGAGCACCTGACCGACGTCTACGGCATCAGCGAGACGACCTGGACCAAGCTGCGCAAGGGCGAGCCGATCAAGCTCAACACGTGGGAACGGATCCAGGCGCGGCTGGCCCGGCGCTTCGGGACAGCATCCTTCGTCTGACGATTTTCGCCGGGCGCGGGCCGGTTAGCCGGGCCGTCGAACCCGGCGGGGATTCGACGGCCACTCCTTCGCACGCCACAAGCCCCACTCGGCGTACGGGGCGCTCTGGTTCTCGCCCAAGGCGACCAGGGCTGTCATTGTCCAGAAATCCACGTTTTATTGCCTGTCGATTTCGCCGTCGTCGGCGGGCCGCCTGGCGCGCCCTCGATGTCGGATATCCGACTTTCTTCAAGGCTTTCAGGGATTTCCGTGTCCGACACTGGTTTGCGCAAGGACGTCTGGCTGCTGGACGCCCAGCTTCAGCCCGATGCGTTCGAACAGTATCGCCGGGGCTGTGCGCACCTGTTCGACATCACTCTGCTGTCCCCAGAGGCGTCCTTCTTCAACCGCCTGGAGGGCTTCCACCTGGGCGCCGTCGTGATCGCCCGCTGCGCGGGGGTGCCGCAGCGGTTCGAGCGGCGATCCTCGCATATCCTGGTCGACGCCGCCGACACCGTCATGGCGGTGCTGGAACTGCAAGGCGGCGACTGGAACGGCGACTACGACGGCCGCGCCGCCAGCGGCCGCATGGGCCAGATCCGCATCGTCGACATGACCCGCCCGTTCGACATCAGGACTGGGCCGTACAGCTCGATCTACGTCATGACGCCGCGCACCGCGCTGGAGGGCTGCGAAGGCCTGGACGTCCATGGACTGGTGATCTCGGAGGACAGCGTCAGCGGCCACCTGCTCGGCGCCCATCTGCGGGCCCTGGGCCAGGTCGTCGACCGCATGACGGCGCGCGAGGCGGAAGCGGCCGCTCGAGCGCTCGTGGTCCTGCTCGCCGGCGCGATCCAGGCCCACGCCGCGCCGTCCCCTGGCGACGCCCGCCCGATCGAGAAGATGCTGCTGGCCTCCGGCCGGCAATTCATCGAGCAGCGGCTCGACGACGTCGACCTGTCCCCCGAAGCGGTCCGCCGACATCTCGGCGTGTCGCGCAGCCTGCTCTACAAGGTCTTCGAACCCCTGGGCGGCGTCAGCGTCTACATCCAGGGCCGACGTCTTGACCAGGCCTTCGACGCCATTCTCCAGGATCGCGCCGAGCGACATACTCTGGGCGAGATCGGCTACCGGCACGGCTTCCGCTCCGACGCCCATTTCAGCCGGGCCTTCCGCGGCCGCTTCGGCGTTACGCCCGGTCGGCTGCGTCGCCTGGGCGAGGCCGCACGACAGGAGGGCCTGTCGGCGCTGGAGCGCCCCGATGACGTCTGGACCTGGCTGCGCGGCCTCTGACCCGATCGCCGCGCTCGCGGGATCGTGCAAAGCGGTTGCAGGCCGGGCCCGATCCGCCCCGCCGGCGCCCAGTTCGCCGCCATTCGCCGCCGCCGCTCACTCATAGGGCGAGCGCCATTGCCTACAGGCCCCGTCGCGACGTACTCTCCCGGCCCTCTCGTCACCCCACCGACGAGCACCTAGCCGGCGGCGTTCAGTGAGTGCTGCCGGCCTTCTCCCTCTCTGCAAGACAACGCTCGCGCCAAGCTGGGGACGAGCTTGCGTCCAGCCGACGGGCGATGCGCGAGCTTATGGCCCCGCCGACCGCATTTGGCAGTTGCGAGCCCACGGAGGCTCCTGTATCGAACGCCCTCCCCCGCCGACGTGATTTGCGTCGACACCCGGATGGCCCGGTGGCGGAGTG
>CBIHOB010000051.1:0-32000 GCA_966211605.1 uncultured Caulobacter sp. | reverse complement strand
TGTTGCCGCGCGGACGGTCCATCTTGAGGATGGCGAAGGGCTGTTCCTTGCCCATCAGCGGGCCGACGTCGCGGACCGGACGGATGTCGACTTGCGAGCCCGGCAGGAAGGCCGAAGCGCCGCCCAGGTCGACGGTGAAGCCGCCCTTCACGCGGCCGACGATGGCGCCCATGACGGGTTCGTTGCGGGCGTAGACGCCTTCCAGGCGGGTCCAGGCTTCTTCGCGCTTGGCCTTTTCGCGGCTGATGACCGCTTCGCCCATGGCGTTTTCGAGGCGTTCCAGGAAGACTTCGACGGTGTCGCCGGCCTTGATGGTGGCCTTGCCGTTTTCGTCGACGCCGAATTCCTTCAGCTGGACGCGGCCTTCGGTCTTCAGACCGACGTCGATGATGGCGAAGTCCTTTTCGATCCCGACGACCTTGCCCTTGACGACGGTGCCTTCCGCGAAGTCGCGGCCGCCCATCGAGTCGTTCAGCAGCGCTTCGAAATCGTCGCGCGTCGGGTTGAAGCTCATATCGTCAGCCATGCTGATCTTTAGTCTCTAGGTTGGGGGAAGCCCTGAAACGAGCGCCGCCGGATGACGGTTCTCGGGATTCCGTTTGAAGTGGTTTTGAAGCGGGCCCGCGATGTTCTTGATCGCGGCGAAACCGGCGGTGGATTAGCCCTGCTTGAGGGCGCGCGCGGTCTCGACGATACGGCGGGCCGCATCGAAGGCCTGCTCTATAGTCATTTCCGACGTATCGAGCAAGACGGCGTCGGCCGCCTGCGTCATCGGCGCGTCCTTGCGGCCGCCGTCGCGGGCGTCGCGCTTGCGGATATCGGCCAGGATCTCCTCGAAGGTGACGCTTTCGCCCTGGCCGAGCAGCTGTTTCCAGCGGCGCTCGGCGCGAACCTCGGGGCTGGCGGTGACGTACAGCTTGGCCGGCGCTTCGGGGCAGATCACCGTGCCGATGTCGCGGCCGTCGATCACCGCGCCGCCTTCCCGGGTGGCGAAAGCGCGCTGCAGGTCGAACAGGGCCGTGCGCACACCCGGATGCACGGCGCAGCGGCTGGCGGCCTCGCCGGCGGCGCGGGTGCGCACCTCCGGCTTCTCAAGTTCGGCCAGCGTCAAGCCGCGAGCCTGGGCCTCGGCGAAGGCCGGATCGTCGAGATCGCCGCCCGCCGCCAGGATCCGAACCCCGACCGCCCGATAGAGCAGGCCGGTGTCCAGCATCGGCAGGCCGTAGGCCGCCGCCAGGCGCGAGGCGATGGTGCCCTTGCCCGAGGCGGCCGGCCCGTCGACGGCGATCACGAAACCCATGCTCAGGCTTCCGTCAGCGTGGCGCCCAGCCCGCGCATCAGGTCGGCGAAGCCGGGGAAGCTGGTGGCGATCATGCCCGGCTCGTCGACCGAGACGGCCGCTTGCGCGGCCATGCCCAGGATCAGGTGGCTCATGGCGATGCGGTGATCGCCGTGGGTGACGACCGTGGCCCCGCCTTTCGGCGGCTGGCCATCGCCTGTGACGATGAAGCCTTCCGGCTCCTCGACCACCCGGACGCCGCAGGCCTTCAGGCCATTGGCGGTCAGGGCGATGCGGTCGCTTTCCTTGACGCGCATCTCGCCGACGCCGCGCATCACCGTCTCGCCCTCGGCGAAGGCCGCGGCGACGGCCAGGATCGGGTACTCGTCGATCATCGCCGGGGCGCGTTCGGGCGGCACGACGACGCCCTTGAGCTTGGAGTAGCGGGCGGTGATGTCGCCGACGTCCTCGCCGCTGGCGACGCGCCGGTTCGAGATCACCAGGTCCGCGCCCATCTCCTGCAGGGTGGTGAAGAGGCCCGTGCGCAGGTCGTTGAGCATCACGCCCTCGACCGTCACTTCCGAGCCGGGGACGATGAGGCCGGCGACCAGCGGGAAGGCCGCCGACGACGGGTCGCCGGGGACGGCCACGTGCGCGCCGGTCAGCTTCTGGCCCTCGGGCAGGCGGATGTGGCGAAAGGTCTTGTCGCCGACCTTGCGGTCCTCGACGATCACCTCGGCCCCGAAGGCGCGCAGCATGCGCTCGGTGTGGTCGCGGGTGGCTTCCGGCTCGATCACCTCGACGCCGCCCTCGGCGTGCAGCCCGGCCAGCAGCACGGCCGACTTCACCTGAGCCGAGGCCATCGGCAGGGTGTAGTTCAGGCCGCGCAGATTGCCGCCTTTCAGGGTCAGGGGCAGGCGGCCCTTGTCACGGCCCAGCCAGGTCGCGCCCATGCGGGCCAGCGGATCCAGCACCCGGCCCATCGGGCGGCCGCGCAACGAGCTGTCGCCCGTGAAGGTGGCGCACATCGGAAAGCCCGCCGCCGCGCCCATGATCAGACGCACGCCGGTGCCGGCGTTGCCGCAGTCGATGACGTCCGACGGCTCCTCGAAGCCGCCATTGCCCTCGATGCGCCAGCGGCCGACGCCTTCCTGCTCGATCCGCGCCCCGAAGGCCTGCATGGCCCGCGCCGTGGCGAGGACGTCGTCGCCCTCCAGCAGTCCCTCGACCGTTGTCGTGCCCGACGCCAGCGCGCCCAGAATCATCGATCGGTGAGAAATGGACTTGTCGCCCGGGGCCCGCACGATCCCTCGCAGAGCGCCTGCGGGTGCGCTCTTCAATCCAGCCGACGACATGCCGAAACCGGCTCCTTAGTACTTGGTGGTTTTCGCGAAGGGGTTTGCTTTTGACAGCGGGCTCTCGTCATGGCAAGTCACCGGCCGCTTTTCCCATCAGGATCAAAGGGTCGCCAACTTGGCCAATCCCGACTTGGGCGCAAAACAAATCTGCCCCAACTGCCAATCGAAGTTCTACGACCTCAACCGTCGTCCGGCCGTCTGCCCCAAGTGCGGCGAGCAGTTCGACCCGGAAGAGGCCCTGAAATCGCGCCGCGTCCGCGCCCGCGCCATCACGCCGGACTATGACGCCGACGATGAGAAGGAGTCGGTCGCTCCCAAGGAGCAGGACGGCTACGAGGACGAGGCCGACGAGACGCCGGAGATCGACGAGGCCGCCGAGGCCGATGTCGTCGAGACCGACGACGAGGACGCCGAGCCCGGCGTCGCGCCGGCCGGCGGCGATGACCTGGGCGTCGATTTCGCCGAGGACGAGGATCTCGCCGAAGACGAGGCCGACGACGTTCCGTTCCTGGAGGACGAGGACGACGACGACAATCTCGACGACGAGATCGAGGGCCTGCCCGGCGAAGGCGACGACGACTAATCGTCGGGACGATCCCTTGCTGGATAGCCGGCTTCAGCCTCCTGAAACCGGCTATCCACAGGGCTTTTCCGGGGTGCGACACTTTTCTCGAAAAAAGTTCGCCAAAGGGGTTGATCCCCGAAAAATCCCGGACTAGTTTCCGCGCCTCTTCGGGGGGCGACGCAAGTCGGAAACGCCGAAGAGACCAAGGATTTCCGAGAGTTACCGCAAGGTGTTCGAGGAGAAATTTGGGGCTATAGCTCAGCTGGTAGAGCGCTTGAATGGCATTCAAGAGGTCAGCGGTTCGACTCCGCTTAGCTCCACCATCAAGGCCCGGACGGAAACGTCCGGGCCTTGTCCATTTCTGGACCTCTGCCTTTCTCTCCTCTTGAACCGTCCGCTCACGGTCGCCACATCTGGATCCGTGTCGTGGGGATCGGCGCCGATCCTCGGGTTTGTCTCCGCGAACGAAGTCGCTTGAGCGAGGACTTCGCGATGACCCGAACGATCCTGTTCGACAGCCCGTTCCTGCTGGGCTTCGAACATACCCGAGACCTGATCGAGCGCGCCGCCAAGGCCGCTTCGGAAAGCTACCCGCCCTACAATGTCGAGCAGGCCGAGAACGGCGGCGTGCGCATCACCCTGGCGGTCGCCGGCTTCTCGCCCGACCAGCTGCATGTCACGGTCGAGGCCGACCAGCTGATCGTGGCCGGCAAGCGCGACAGCGACGGCGCGCGTCCGGAGGCCGACCGGGCCTTCCTGCATCGCGGCATCGCGGCGCGCGGCTTCGTGCGCACCTTCGTCCTCGCCCAGGGCATGGAAGTGACCACGGCGACCCTGGAGCACGGCCTGCTGCATATCGACCTGGCCCGGCCCGAACCCGAGCGCCTGGTCAAGAAGATTCCCATCCGCAGCGCGGGCTGAACGCCGCGCGGAACAAACCTCCTCCCGGCGCGGCGCTGAACCGGCCGGAGCAAGGCGCGTTCCCTAATCGAAGGAGGTGGTCATCATGACGCCCAACACCCACTACAACAGCCCGCTCTTCACGAGCGAAGCGTTCGCGGCCCTTGGTGCGCCCGACCTCGTCTATGTCCGGCCGATCAAGGCCGCCGAGATCCTCGCCGACGTCCCCGAAGGCGTGGAGGATTTCAATCTGGCGCCCGATCAGACGCTGTATGCGGTGTGCCGCGCCGACGGGGCCAGGCTGGCCGTCATGATCGACCGCGACACCGCAATCGCCGCCGCCCTGGCCCACGAACTGGCCCCGGTGTCGGTCCACTAGCCTGGATAGAAGAGGGCCCCCGGGAGGCCCTCCAGACTGCCTCAGGCGGCCGTGCTGGTCGCCTCATGGGTCAGCAGCACATGAATGGCGTCGGCCGAGCGCGCTTGGCGCAGGGCCGAGCGCATCTCGGGCTGGCGCATCATGCGCGCCACGCGCGCCAGCGCTCGCAGATGCTGAGCGTTGGCGTCGCGGGGGGCGAACAGCGCCACCAGCAGATCGACGGGCTTGTCGTCGAGCGCGTCGAAGGCCACCGGCGCGTCCAGGCGCACCACGACCGCGCGAACCCGATCCAGGCCGTCCAGGCGCGCATGCGGCAGGGCCACGCCCTCGCCCACGCCGGTTGAGCCGGCGGCTTCACGATCGACCAGGCCCTCCAGGGCCGCGTCGACGTCAACGCCCAGCACGCGGGCGGCGACATCGGCGACCATGGAAAGGGCTTGGCGTTTACCGGGCGCGCCAGCGCGTAGCGCCACCGCTCCGGGGTCCAGAAGATCGCCGATGGTCATGGACTTCTAACGCTCGCTCGTTGTCGACCGCCCTGGCGCCGTCGCCGAGGATCCGCCGACGACGCCTCCCGACCCTGGCGGGTTCGGTTAGCTCGCGGTTGACCCGTGCCCGTTCAGCGACTTCGTGCGTTCGGGGTCGATCCAGCCGATATTCCCGTCTGGACGCCGATAGACCACGGAGACACCCCCGTGGGCGGCGTTCCTAAACACGATTGCCGGGTATCCGGTCAAGTCCAGTTCCATGACAGCCATGGAAACGGTCATCGTCTTCATCGCGGCCTGGGTCTCCGCGATGACCATCGCCGCGGGCGCGCCCGTCGGGTGGTCGCCTTCCACATCCCAGTCGTGCTCTTCGCCCTCGTCGACGTCCGGCGCCCGGAGGACGAACATCGCGGCGTTCTCGACCTGCTTGGCCGTGGCCGCCGCCGAGTGGCTCTTCAGCCGCCTCTTGTATCGTCGGATGCGGGTGTCGATCTTGGCCAGGGCCGAGTCGAACGCCGCGTGCGCGTCGCCGCCAGAACCATGGCTGATAAGCTGCTGACCCGAGGCCAACTTGACTGAGCAATCCACACGGAAGGCGTAGCCGTCCTTGCTGACCACGACCTCGGCGGCGCCGCCGCGATCGAAGTATTTCCCAATGCTCAGGGCGATTTCGTCGGAGACTCGCGCTCGCAGAGCCTCACCAACGTCGACATGCTTGCCGGAGACTTGGACTTGCATACTGACTACAACGCGCCTGTCTAAGACAGGTGTCAAGCGGCGCCTGCGGCCTTAAGGAAAGACCCTCAAGGGGTCTAGAGAAGGCCCGAAAAAACACCCACAAGCTTGCGCACGGCCATGATCACCACATGGGCGCTAACGAACAGCAGAGCGCCGCTTCCGAGGGCCATCAGGTAGCCCAGCAAGGCCAGAATCCCGTCGCGCTGGAGCAGCGCCAGAGCCAGCACGGCGACCGTTGCGCCAGGCGCCAGATTGCCCAGGGGGATCGGCAAGACCAGCACCAGCGCCAGCAGGGTGCACACCACGCCGACCGCCCGTTCGCCCAGGGGTGCGAACATCGGTCGCAGACGCGGACGGGTGATCAGCTCCATGCTGCGGACAATGGGAGCCAGCCGCTTGAACAGACCGCGCAGGTCGTCGCGCTTCAGCGGCTTGTCGACCAGGGCGCGCGGCAGCCAGGGCGTATCGGCGCCCATGGCGATCTGCGGCGCCAGGAACAGGATCGGCAGCGACAGGATGGTCGACGAACCGGGCGGCAGCGGCAGGGTGTTCAGCAGGCCGAACACCAGCAGCATGGCCCCGAAGGCGCGGCTGTCGAACGCCGCCAGCATCTCGCCGACCGTGAGGGTGGGGCTGGCGTCCTCGCCGAACCCCTCGATCACGTCCGCCAGACTCTTTTCACTCATCGCGACCCTTCCACCGCCATGCAACGCGCGGAAGGGATTCTAGACCGCTTCCTTCATCAAACGACGGCGCTCGACCGACGACGGGATCCGCATGGCTTCGCGGTACTTGGCCACGGTCCGGCGGGCGATGTCGACCCCGGCGGCCTTGAGAATTTCGACGATGGCGTCGTCGGAATGGACGTCGGCCTCACGCTTTTCGGCGTCGACCAGACTCTTGATCTTGTGGCGGACGCTGGCCGCCGAATGGGCTTCGCCGCCTTCCGACGACTGGATGGCCGAGGTGAAGAAGAACTTCAGCTCGAAGACGCCGCGCGGCGTGGCGATGTACTTGTTCGAGGTGACGCGGCTGACCGTGCTCTCGTGCATGCCGATGGCGTCGGCGACGGTCTTCAGGTTCAGCGGGCGCAGGTGCTCGACGCCGAAGGCCAGGAAGCCGTCCTGCTGGCGAACGATCTCGCTGGAAACCTTCAGAATGGTCTTGGCGCGTTGGTCCAGGCTCTTCACCAGCCAATTGGCCGTGGCCATGCAGTCGGCGACGAAGGTCTTCTCCTGGTCGCTCCTGGCCCCTTTCGCCACGCGGGCGTGGTAGCGCTGGTCGACCAGCACGCGCGGCAGGGTGTCGGTGTTCAGCTCGACATGCCACATGCCGCCCAGGCCCTCGCGGACCATGACGTCGGGCACCAGCGTCTCGGCCGGCTCGCTGTGATAGGCCGCGCCTGGGCGCGGATTCAGCGCGCGGATCTCGGCGACCATCTCGCGCAGGTCCTCGTCGTCCACGCCACAGATGCGGCGCAGGGCGGCCATGTCGCGCTTGGCCAGCAGCTCGAGATGGTCGAGCATGGCCGCCATGGCGGGATCGTAGCGGTTCAGATCCTTCAGCTGCAGCGCCAGGCACTCGCGGACATCACGGGCGAAGACGCCGACGGGCTCGAAGCCCTGCAGGATGGCCAGGGTCTCCTCGACCATCTCCAGCTTGCAGCCCAGGCGCGCGGCCAGCTCTATGACGTCCAGGCGCAGGTAGCCGCCTTCGTCGACGGCGTCGATCAGGATCTCGGCGATGGCGTTGCGGGCCGGTGAAAGGGCCGCCTGGACCAGCTGCGAGCGCAGGTGCGCCGACAGGGTCGGGACATCGGTCAGGGCGCTCTCATAGCCCTCGTCGCTCTCGAACGATCCGCCGCCGCCGGCGCGCGACCAGTCGATCTGGCCGCCGGCGTGCTCGGCCCCATGGTCTGGCTCCGCCCCGTCGCCCGTGGCGCGCTCGCCCGGCGAGACGTCATCATGCGGCGTATCCATCTCGCGACCGGCCGTGGCGTCGGCCACGGCGTCGAGCTGGGTCAGGCTGGCGTCACGCTCGCGCTCGGCCTCGCCGGCCGGTTCGGACTCGCCCTCGTCGCGCTGCAGCAGCGGGTTGCGCTCCAGCTCCTGCTCGACGAACGCGTCGAGCTCGATGTTCGACAGCTGCAGCAGCTTGATCGCCTGCTGCAGCTGCGGAGTGATGACGAGGCCCTGACCCTGACGGATCTCGAGGCGGTGGCTGAGCGCCAATGCGCCCTCCTGACGAACGAATGAACTTCGAGCGCCATTGAAGGGCCGGTTTGGTTAACGGGTCGCGAACGCCTGCAATTCTCGGGCCGGTGCGACGTTCCGTCCCGGAAAATATCGTGCCAAGGCCGTTTGACCTTTCAGGACAAGCACTTGGCCCCGGTGCGGAGGGGTGACGCAGGCGATTTTTGCCCACCCCTGCGCCAATTAATCCCCGAGGCGGGGCTCGCTGAAGCTGTCGCCCAGATAGACGCGCTTAACTTCCGGATTGTCGACGATCTCGCGCGGCGAGCCTTCGAACAGAACCTCACCCGCGTGGATGATCGAGGCGCGGTCGATGATGTCCAGCGTCTCGCGCACGTTGTGGTCGGTGATCAGGATGCCGATGCCGCGACCCTTGAGGTAGCCGACCACCTCGCGGATGTCGGCGATCGCCAGGGGATCGATGCCCGCGAAGGGCTCGTCCAGCAGCATGAAGGACGGTTCGGAGGCCAGAGCGCGGGCGATTTCCACGCGACGGCGCTCACCGCCCGACAGGGCGACGGCCGGCGACTTGCGGATATGGGTGATGCGCAGCTCTTCCAGGATGCTGGTGACCTGCTCGCGCGCCTTGCGCGGGTCCTTCTGGCGCATCTCGACCACCGCCATGACGTTCTGCTCGACCGTCATGCCCCGGAAGATCGAGGCCTCCTGCGGCAGGTAGCCGACGCCCAGGCGGGCGCGCTGGAACATCGGCTGGGCGGTGATGTTCTCGCCGTCCAGATAGATCGCGCCGTAGTCGGCGGCGATCAGACCCGTGACCATGTAGAAGCAGGTCGTCTTGCCGGCGCCGTTCGGACCCAGCAGGCCGGCGACCTCGCCGCGCTTGAGGCGCAGGGAGACGTTCTTGACGACCGGGCGGTCGCCGAACGACTTGCCCACGGAATCGACGAACAGGCCGTCCATGTCGTTGGAGGTCAGGGTCATGAAGCGGGCCTAGCGCGGCGTGTTCTGATCGGCCGCGGCCGATCCGTCGGACTTCTTGTTGTCGTCCTGGTAGAAGACGGCGCGGACGCGCTTGGGCGAGGAACGGCCCGTGCTGTTGGATTCCAGCTTGGCGTCGTTGGTCTTGGTGTTGACCGTCAGCTTGTCGCCGCGCGCCACGTCCCTGCCCTTCACCAGCACCACGTCGCCGGTGACGATCGCGATGTTGTTGTCGAAGGTGTAGACGGCGCGATCGCCGCGGGCCTGCTGCTGGTCGCTGACCAGATAGACGCTGCCCTCGGCCTCCATGCGCTGGGCCGCGCCGCAGGCATTGGCCCCGTCGCCGCCGCCAGCCTTGCGGGCGCTGTACACCGTCACCTGCTTGGCGCGCATGCGCGAGCGGTTCTGCAGGATCTCCACGTTGCCGCGGAAGATCGTGATGCACTTGCTGTTGATCGTTTCCTGCTGATCGGCGGACACGTCGATCGGCGCGCTCGAGTCGCCTTGCTGGGCAAAGGCCGCGCCGGCCCCCATCCCAGACAGGATCAACGCGGTCACCGCCGCAGCCGTCCATCGCTTCATCAGAACCATGTCCTCATCCGTCGCGGTTCGCGCCTTACGCGAAACTGCGCCATTTGTCTTCTTTACTGCCGTTCGAACCGCGCGCGAACCCCGCCTCGGAAGACGATGCGGTCGCCCTTGTCATATACGGAGTAGGCGCGAGATTGCACCTGTCCGCTGGGACCTTCGCCGTTCATTGTCGTCTCGCCCGTCACGTCGCCGGTCTTCGTGTCGACGAAAGCGCCTTCGGACGCGAAGCGGTAGCCGGCGCCGTCGTCCAGCCGGACGTCGTTCTTCAGGCTCAGGCTGAAGTCGTCCTGGCGGTAGACGCCGTTCTTGGCGGTCATGCGCGTGGGCGTGGGCGAACCCAGGTCCAGGGTCAGGGCCGGGTCCTCCAGGATGATCCGGCGCGGATCCTTGTCGTCGCGCACAGCTGAACGGGCGGTGATCATGAAGCTGCGCCCCTCGTTCGACTGGCCGTAGAAGCGCGGCGTGATCAGGCGGATCTCGGTCTTGGCCTCGGCCGGCGGGTGGGTCGCGGCCATGTAGGTGCGCCAGCCCACCTGGACGGCGACGGTCAGCACCAGGGCCGCGATGGCCAGCGGCAGGACGATGCGGGCGGCCAGAACGCGGCGCGAGCGGCGGCGCCAGCGCGCGAGGTCGGCGCTCATCGCTCGTCCGGTCATGACCGCGGTCGGGTGCATCCGTTTCCGTCAGCTATGGGCGAAGATGTCGATCTCCTCCCAACCGGCCAGGTCGAGCGAGGCGCGGTGGGGAAGATAGTCGAAGGCGTGCTGGGCCAGGGCCATGCGGCCTTCGCGCTCCAGCATGAGGTTCAGCTTGTCGCGCAGGGCGTGCAGGTGCAGCACGTCCGAGGCGGCGTAGGCGACCTGGTCGGCGCTCAGCGTGGGCGCGCCCCAGTCCGACGACTGCTGGACCTTGGACAGCTCGACGCCCAGCAATTCGCGCGTCACGTCCTTCAGGCCGTGGCGGTCCGTATAGGTGCGGGCCAGTTTCGAGGCGATCTTGGTGCAGTAGACGGGCGCGGTCACGACTCCCAGATGGAGTTCGAACATGGCGATATCAAAGCGGCCGAAGTGAAAAAGCTTCAGGACCGTCGGATCGGTCAGCAGCGCCTTGAGTTTCGGGCAGTCGTAGGTGGCGCGGTTCAGCCGCACCACATGGGCGTCGCCGTCGCCCGACGACAGCTGGACGACGCAGAGCGGGTCGCGACCCAGGCGCAGCCCCATGGTCTCCGAATCGATCGCGATGATGCTCGCGCCGGCGAACACGCCATCGGGCAGGTCGCCCTCGTGAACGAAATTGGCCAAGTCTCAGAAATCTCCGGCGAAGGCCCGCGCGCGAAACGCGTCCGACCACGCGCCTTTATAGGCGCGCGCTACTTATACTCACGATGAACAGGATATCTATCCGCCCAGATTTCTGAATGTGGGAGGATTTTGGCGCCACCCCCGCTTCTCGAAGAAGCTGAAAAGGGGTGGTGCCCAGGAGAGGACTCGAACCTCCACGACCTTTCGGTCACTGGCACCTGAAGCCAGCGCGTCTACCAATTCCGCCACCTGGGCCCGCTGTCGCAACCGGTTAGGTCGCCGCGAGGCCGGGACGTTTAGGGAAAGCTTCTGACCGCGTCAACAGGCAAAAATCGATAAATCGCGATTTCATTGCGAAGCCGCTCCCAGTCGTCTAATTCCCCCGTTTATCGCGATGTGTGGCATCGCATGCGACGAGGAATGAAGATGCAGGGTCTGGTCACGGTGTTCGGCGGCTCCGGTTTCGTGGGCGGCCAGGTCGTGCGGGCGCTCGCCAAGGCGGGCTATCGGGTGCGGGTGGCCGTGCGCCAGCCCAACCTGGCCTATCGCATGCGCATGCTGGGCGACGTCGGCCAGATCGAGGTCTTCCAGGCCAATGTCCGCAATCCGGCCTCGGTGGCTCGCGCGCTCGAGGGCGCCGAGGCCTGCGTGAACCTGGTCGGCGTGCTCTGGGAGAGCGGCCGCCAGAAGTTCCAGTCGCTGCACGTCATGGCCGCCAAGACCGTCGCCGAAGCCGCCGCCCGCGCCGGCGTCAAGCATCTGGTCCATGTCAGCGCCCTGGGCGCCAAGGCCGATTCGACCTCGAAATACTTCCGCACCAAGGCCGAGGGCGAAGCGGCCGTCCGCGAGACCTTCCCGGGCGCGACCATCGTGCGTCCGTCGCTGGTGTTCGGCGTCGAGGACAAGTTCTTCAACAAGTTCGCCCAGATCGCCACCCTGGCGCCCATCGTGCCGCTGGTCGGCGGCGACACGCGCGTGCAACCCGTTTTCGTGGCGGACGTCGCCGCGGTGATCGCCAAGGCCGTAGCCAGCCCCGCCGCGGTGGGCGTGACTTATGAATTGGGCGGCCCGACCGTCTATACGATGCGCGAGATCCTGCAGCTGATCTTGACCGAGACCGGCCGCGCCAAGCCGCTGGTCGCCCTGCCCTGGCCGGTGGCTTCGCTGCTGGGCTCGCTGGGCGACCTGCAGGGCTCGATCATCCCCTGGACCCCGCCCGTGACGTCGGACCAGGTCGAGATGCTGAAGAGCGACAACGTCGCCGACGGGGGCCTGCCGGGCCTGGCCGAGGCCGGCGTCGTGGGCACGGCGGTCGAGGCCGTGGTCCCGACCTACCTCTACCGCTATCGCAAGGGCGGCCAGTATGCCGAAACCCCGGCGGGCGCGTTCTAAGGCTCACGGCCGACTGAAACGAAGAAGGGCGGACGCCGCGAGGCGCCCGCCCTTTTTGTTGTCCGCTCGTCGGTGAGATCAGTGGTGCAGGTACAGCACCGCCAAGCCGCCCAGGCCGACGACGATCCGCCACCAGGCGAACGGCGCGAAGCCGCGCTTGCCGATGAAGTCCAGCATGTACTTCACGACCACCAGGCCCGACAGGAACGACACGATAAAGCCGATGCCGACGATGCCGATGTGGCCGGCGTCCAGGGCGTCGCGGTTCTTGTAGACGTCCAGCACGAAGGCCCCGACCATGATCGGGATGGCCATGAAGAAGCTGAACTCGGCGGCCGCCCGGCGCTCGATGCCGAACAGCATGGAGCCGACGATGGTCGAGCCCGAGCGCGAGACGCCCGGGATCAGCGACAGGCACTGGAACAGGCCGACGATCAGCACCTTGTGCAGCGGCAGCGCCATCGCGTCGTGATCGACGGCCGGCGGGGCCTTCTTGTCGATGACCAGCAGGATCACCCCGCCGATCAGCAGCGACCAGCAGATGATCAGCGGGCTCTCGAACAGGAACTTCTTGATCACGTCGTGCAGCAGCAGGCCCGCGGCGAAGGCCGGGATCACCGCAACGATCACGCTCAGTGCGAAGCGGCGCGCTTCCGGCCGGGTCGGCAGGCCGACCAACACGTTCCACAGACGCGAGAAATAAAGGGCGACCACGGCCAGGATCGCGCCCAGCTGGATCAGCACGATGAACGTGTCCCAGGACGGGTCCGTCAGGCCCATCAGCGTCTTGGTCAGAAGAAGATGGCCAGTGGAGGAGACGGGAATGAACTCCGTCAGACCCTCGACCAGACCCAGAATGATCGCGCTCAGCCAATCCGGCATTTTCTCGGCTCCAAACCCGGCCCTGGCGTGCGCCTGACACGGTAAATAGGGGGTAAATCCACAAAGTAGACTATTTAAGGCGCGTGTTGCGAGTCGATCTCAAAGACCCCGTCCGAAACAGGGATATATAAGTCTATTATTTTGACCAACACATTCTTCTTGCTCGAAAGAGTCCGTAAGAGGCCCGCCTGAGCAATTTTTCTCCCACGGGAGAGACGGGGAAAGTCGCATGGCCGAACGCATGCTGAAATTCATCTCGGTGGCCCGCAAGACGCCTGAAAAGCGTGCGGCCGAAGAGCGTTCGGGCGACTTCCACGAGATTTACGCCGACTTCATCGACGCGAAGGCGACGGAGCAGGCTTCGCGGTGCTCGCAGTGCGGCGTGCCGTTCTGTCAGACCCACTGCCCGCTGCACAACAACATCCCCGACTGGCTGCGGATGACGGCCGAGGGCCGTCTGGAAGAAGCCTACGCCCTGTCCCAGGCGACCAATTCCATGCCGGAAGTCTGCGGCAGGATCTGCCCCCAGGATCGCCTGTGCGAAGGCAACTGCGTTATCGAGCAATCCGGTCACGGCACCGTGACGATCGGCTCGGTCGAGCGCTACCTGACCGACAAGGCCTGGGAAAACGGCTGGGTGAAGCCGCTGGTCGCCGGCCCGGCGCGCGGCCAGTCGGTCGGCGTGATCGGCGCGGGTCCAGCCGGCTTGGCCGCCGCCGAGAAGCTGCGCGAGGCGGGCTACGACGTCACCGTCTATGACCGCCACGACCGCGCCGGCGGCCTGCTGATCTATGGCATCCCCGGCTTCAAGCTGGAGAAGGACGTCGTCGAGCGGCGAACCCGGCGCCTGGCCGACGGCGGCGTCGCGTTCAAGCTGGGCTTCGAGGTCGGCAAGGACGCCACGCTCGAGGATCTGCGCGCCAAGCACGACGCGGTGCTGATCGCCGTCGGCGTCTACGCCGCGCGCGACCTGACCGTCCCGGGCGGCGGCAGCAAGGGCGTGGCGCCCGCTTTGGACTACCTGATCGCTTCCAACCGTGTGGGCCTGGGCGACACGGTGGCGGCCTACGACTCCGGCGAGCTGAACGCCGAGGGCAAGGACGTCGTTGTGGTCGGCGGCGGCGACACGGCCATGGACTGCGTGCGTACAGCCATTCGCCAGGGCGCCAAGTCGGTCACCTGCCTCTATCGTCGCGACAAGGCCAACATGCCCGGCTCGATGCGCGAAGTGGCCAACGCCGAAGAAGAGGGCGTGACCTTCGAATGGCTGGCCGCCCCCCGCGCCCTGTCGGGCGAGGCCGAAGGCGTGACCGGCGTTCGCGCCATCCGCATGCGCCTGGGCGCCCCCGATGCGTCGGGCCGCCAGAGCCCCGAAGAGATTCCGGGCGGCGACTTCGATCGCCCCGCCCAACTCGTGCTGAAAGCCCTGGGCTTCGAGCCGGAGAACCTGCCGCAGCAGTGGTCGGCTCCTGACCTGAAGACGACCCGCTGGGGCACCGTCAAGGCCGACGTCCGCAACCAGATGACCAATCTGGACGGCGTGTTCGCCGCCGGCGACATCGTGCGCGGCGCGTCGCTCGTCGTCTGGGCGATCAAGGACGGCCGCGACGCCGCCGACGCCATCCACCGTTACCTGCAGGCCAAGGTCGGCGCGCCCGCGCTGATCGCGGCGGAATAAGGAAGAGGACCGTAAGACCATGAGCGAGATGGACCTCTATCTGAAGAACCGCCAGGCGCTGATCGACGGTCACGCCTACGACCCGACCACCGAGCGCGACGCCTGCGGCGTCGGCCTGGTCTGCGCCATCGATGGCCAGCCGCGCCGTGAGGTCGTCGAACTGGCGATCAAGGCTCTGAAGGCCCTCTGGCACCGGGGCGCGGTCGACGCCGACGGCAAGACCGGCGACGGCGCCGGCGTGCTGGTCAGCGTGCCGCAGGACTTCTTCATCGACCAGGTGCGCCGCACGGGCCACGCCCTGCGTCCGGGCCCGATCGCCGTCGGCCAGGTCTTCCTGCCGCGCACCGATCTCGGCGCCCAGGAGGCCTGCCGCACGATCGTGGAGGCCGAAGCCCTGCGCTTTGGCTTCTACATCTATGGCTGGCGCCAGGTGCCGGTCGACACGTCGGTGATCGGCGAGAAGGCCAACGCCACCCGTCCGGAAATCGAGCAGATCATGCTGGCCGGTCCGGCCGGCCTGGAGGGCGAGGCGTTGGAGCGCGCCCTGTTCCTGTGCCGCAAGCGCATCGAAAAGCGCGTGCACGCCCAGAACATCAGCGACTTCTACATCTGCTCGTTCTCGGCCAAGTCGCTGATCTACAAGGGCATGTTCCTCGCCGAGCACATCGACGAGTTCTATCCCGACCTGAAGGACGAGCGCTTCGCCGCCGCCGTGGCGATCTTCCACCAGCGCTATTCGACCAACACCTTCCCGCAATGGCGCCTGGCCCAGCCCTTCCGGATGCTCGCCCACAACGGCGAGATCAACACCATCAAGGGCAACGTCAACTGGATGAAGTCCCACGAGATCAAGATGGCCGCCCAGGCCTTCGGCGAGTTCGGGGACGACGTGAAGCCGGTGATCCAGCCGGGCGGTTCGGACAGCGCCAACCTCGACAACACCTTCGAGGTGCTGGTGCGCGCCGGCCGCGACGCGCCGATGGCCAAGGCCCTGCTGGTGCCGGAAGCTTCGAACCCGAAGATGAAGGACGCCCACAAGGCGCTCTATTCCTACTGCAACGCCGTGATGGAGCCGTGGGACGGTCCGGCCGCCCTGTGCGCCACCGACGGCCGTTGGGTCGTGGCCGGCAAGGACCGTTCGGGCCTGCGTCCGCTGCGCGTGGCCTATACCGACGACGGCTTGGTGATCATGGGCTCGGAAGCCGGCATGTGCGGCGTCGAGGAGAGCCGCATCACCCGCAAGCTGGCGATCTCGCCGGGCCGCATGCTGGCCATCGACCTGGCCGAGGGCCGTCTGTACGACGAGGACGCGATCATCGACGAACTGGCCGGCCGCCACCCCTATACGGAGTGGCTGGGCAACATGGTCGATCTCGAGAAGGAGATCGGCCCCGGCCCCGAGCCGCGCAAGTACGGCCGTGAAGAGCTGACCCGCCGCCAGGCCGCCGTCGGCTATTCGCTGGAAGACCTGGAAATGATCCTCGCCCCGATGGTCGAGGACGGCAAGGAAGCCGTCGGCTCGATGGGCGACGACACCCCGCTGGCGGTGCTGTCGGAGAAGTATCGTCCGCTCAGCCACTACTTCCGCCAGAACTTCAGCCAGGTGACCAACCCGCCGATCGACCCCCTGCGGGAGACCGGCGTCATGAGCCTGAAGACCCGCTTCAAGAACCTGGGCAACATCCTGGCCCAGGACGCGGCGCAGGCGGACGTCTACGTGCTGGAAAGCCCCGTGCTGACCACCGGCATGTACGAACGCGTGCGCGGCCTGCTGGGCGAGAAGAACGTCGCGGTCATCGACTGCACCATGCCCCTGCCGGCCGAAGAGGCCCGAGCCGGCGACGCCCTGCGCGCCAACCTGGACCGCATCCGCGCCGAGGCCGAGGACGCCGTCCTGCGCGGCTGCGGCGCTATCGTCCTGACCGACGAGGCCAGCGACGCCGACCGCGTCGCCCTGCCGATGATCCTGGCCACCGGCGGCGTCCACGCCCACCTGGTCGCCAAGGGCCTGCGTTCCTACGTCTCGATCATCGTCCGCTCGGCCGAGTGCCTGGACACGCACTATTTCGCGGTGCTGGTCGGCGTCGGCGCGACGGCGGTCAACGCCTACCTGGCCCAGGAAAGCTTCCAGGATCGCCTGGAGCGCGGCCTCATCGGCGACAAGACGCTCAAGGACGTCTGCCTGAACTTCAAGGGCGCCATCGAGGGCGGCCTGCTGAAGATCATTTCCAAGATGGGCATCAGCGTCATCAGCTCGTACCGCGGCGGCTACAACTTCGAAGCCGTTGGCCTGTCGCGCGCCCTGGCCGCCGAGTTCTTCCCCGGCATGCCCTCGCGCATCTCGGGCATCGGCCTGGCCGGCATCGAGAGCAAGACGGTCGAGCTGCATCGCAAGGCCTGGGGGCTGACCGCGGTGACCCTACCGGTCGGCGGCCTGTACAAGGCGCGCCGTTCGGGCGAGGCCCACGCCTTCGAAGCCCGGCTGATGCACACCCTGCAGTCCGCCTGCGACACCGGCGACTACGAGCTCTATCGCCGCTGGTCCAACGGCCTGCGCACGCAGAAGCCGATCCAGCTGCGAGACCTGCTCGACTGGCGCTCGGACCGCAATCCGATCGCCACCGACGACGTCGAGAGCGTCAACGAGATCCGCAAGCGCTTCGTGACGCCGGGCATGAGCCTGGGGGCCCTCAGCCCCGAGGCCCACGGCGCCCTGAACATCGCCATGAACCGCATCGGCGCCCGCTCGGTCTCGGGCGAAGGCGGCGAGGACAGCGCGCGCTACAAGCCGCTGCCCAACGGCGACAACCCCAACAGCGCCATCAAGCAGGTCGCCTCGGGCCGCTTCGGCGTCACTGCCGAGTACCTGAACCAGTGCGTCGAGCTGGAGATCAAGGTCGCCCAGGGCGCCAAGCCCGGCGAGGGCGGCCAGCTGCCTGGCTTCAAGGTGACAGAGATGATCGCCCGCCTGCGTCACTCGACGCCGGGCGTGATGCTGATCAGCCCGCCGCCGCACCACGACATCTACTCGATCGAGGACCTGGCCCAGCTCATCTATGACCTGAAGCAGATCAATCCGATCGCGCGCGTCACGGTGAAGCTGGTCGCGGCCACCGGCATCGGCGCCATCGCCGCCGGCGTGGCCAAGGCCAAGGCGGACGTGATCCTGGTCGCCGGCGGCGTCGGCGGCACGGGCGCTTCGCCCCAGACTTCGGTGAAGTACGCCGGCGGTCCGTGGGAGATGGGCCTGTCGGAAGCCAACCAGGTGCTGACCCTGAACAACCTGCGCTCTTCGGTCGTCCTGCGGGCCGACGGCGGCATGCGCACCGGTCGGGACATCGTCATCGCCGCCATGATGGGCGCCGAGGAGTTCGGCATCGGCACCGCCTCGCTGGTGGCCATGGGCTGCATCATGGTGCGCCAGTGCCACTCCAACACGTGCCCGGTCGGCGTCTGCACCCAGGACGAGGCCCTGCGCGCCAAGTTCACCGGCACGCCGGACAAGGTCATCAACCTCTTCACGTTCATCGCCGAAGAGGTTCGCGAGATCCTGGCGGGCCTGGGCTTCAAGAGCCTGCAGGAAATCGTCGGCCGCACCGACCTGCTGGCGCAGGTCAGCCGCGGCGGCGAGCATCTGGACGATCTCGACCTGAACCCGCTGCTGGTCCGCGCCGATCCGGGCGCGAACAAGCCGTACTGCACGGTCGAGGGCCGCAACGCGGTGCCGGACACGCTGGACGCCCAGATCGTCCGCGACGCCGCGCCGCTGCTGGAGCGCGGCGAGAAGATGCAGCTGACCTACACGGTCCGCAGCACCGCCCGCACCATCGGCACGCGCACGTCCAGCCACATCGTCCGCAAGTTCGGCATGAAGGGCCTGCCCTCGGGCCACCTGACCGTCCAGCTGAAGGGCTCGGCCGGCCAGAGCCTGGGCGCGTTCGCGGTCCAGGGCCTGCGTATCGAGCTGACCGGCGAGGCCAACGACTATGTCGGCAAGGGCCTGTCGGGCGCGACCATCGTGATCAAGCCGGCGCGCGGCCTGGCCGCTCCAGAGACCAACGCCCTGATCGGCAACACCGTGCTGTTCGGCGCCACCTCGGGCCGGCTGTTCGCAGCGGGCCAGGCCGGTGAGCGCTTCGCGGTCCGCAACTCGGGCGCCACCACGGTGGTCGAGGGCTGCGGCGCCAATGGCTGCGAGTACATGACCGGCGGCCAGGTGGTGATCCTGGGCTCGACGGGCGGCAACTTCGGCGCGGGCATGACCGGCGGCATGGCCTTCGTGCTCGACCAGCACGACCGCTTCCAGGACAACATAAACCCGGAAAGCATCGTCGTGCAGCGCCTGGCCTCGCCCTATTGGGAAGGCGTGCTGCGCTCGCTGATCGCCGAACACGCCCGCGAGACGGACTCGGTCTTCGCCGCGACCCTGCTGCGCGACTGGGACCGCGTGCGGGATCAGTTCTGGCAGGTCTGTCCGAAGGAAATGATCAACCGCCTGCCCCAGCCGCTGGCGGCGGAAGAGGCCGTTCACGAACGCGCCTGACCGCTTTGAGCGCCTGATGAACGAGACCGCCGCGAGAGCAAGGCTTTCGCGGCGGCTTTCGCTTCTAGGCGGCCGCCCTGGCCTCCAGAACCTTGAAGGTCGCTCGCGCCCGGGCCACCGGCGTCCCATCCGCTCGCACGGTCGCCTCGGCGAAGCAGATCGACCGGCCCAGCTTGACGAAGTCGGTGTCGAACGCGAGCCATTGGCCAAGCCTTGCCGAGCCCAAATAGTCCAGGGTCAGAGACACGGTCACGAGGCCGCTCGCCGGCTGGCCGGCGTTCGTCAGATTGATCCCCAGCGACAGGCCCATGGCGTTGTCGGCCATCGCCGCCAGGAAACCGCCGTGCGGCATGCTCCGCGAATTGCAGTGCTCCGGCCGCACCCGCACGCCCAGCACCAGCCGGTCGATGGCCTCGCGAGCGTAAATCGGTTCCCACGGTTCGGTGACGGGACTCTTGCGGAGGTGAGGACGGAAGCCCTCGGGAATGTCGTCCATGGTCGCCCCTCGCCGGCCGCGCGGCCCAATTTCAAACAGATGTTTCAATCTAGCATCGACGGCCCCCTTGCGCGAGAGGCGTCGTCGCTTCGTTATGGCCAGGGCTGAACGAACGGAGCCGCCCGACATTCCATGTCCATGCGCGCCTTCGCCCACCTGCTCGACCGGCTGTCCCTGACCAGTTCGCGCAACGCCAAGCTGACCCTCATCGAGGACCATCTGCGCCAGGCGCCGGACCCCGACCGCGGCTACGCCCTGGCGGCCCTGACCGGCGCCTTGTCGTTCAACGCCGCCAAGCCCGCCTTCATCCGCAAGGCGGTCGAGGCCCGGATGGACGCGCAGCTGTTCGCCTGGTCCTACGATTATGTCGGCGACTTGGCCGAGACGGTCGCCCTGGTCTGGCCGGCGCGGCCGGGTCCCAACCGACCGCCGGAGCTGTCGGAGGTCATCGAGACCCTGCACTCGGCCTCGCGCGCCGAGGTGCAGCGGCTGATCGAAGGCTGGCTGGACGCCCTGGACCCCGACGGCCGCTGGGCGCTGCTGAAGCTGATGACCGGCGGCCTGCGGGTCGGGGCCTCCTCGCGCCTGGCCAAGCAGGCCTGCGCCAACTTCGGCGGGGTCGAGATCGGTGAGATCGAGGAGATCTGGCACGCGATGGCGCCGCCCTATGGCGACCTCTTCGCCTGGCTGGAAGGCCGCTCCGAGCGCCCCTCGCCCGACGCGCCGGGCCGCTTCCGGCCGGTGATGCTGGCCCAGCCGATCGACGAGGCGGTCGATTTCGCCAAGCTGGATCCGGCCGACTACGTCGCGGAATGGAAGTGGGACGGCATCCGGGTCCAGGCCGTCAGCGAGCGCGGCGAACGGCGGCTCTACACCCGGACCGGCGACGACATCTCGGCCAGCTTCCCCGACGTGGTCGAGGCCTTGGACTTCGAGGGCGCGATCGACGGCGAGCTGCTGGTGCTGCGCGACGGCGCCCTGGCCCCGTTCGGGGACCTGCAGCAGCGGCTGAACCGCAAGACGGTGGATGGCAAGCAGTTGGCCAGCTTCCCGGCCGGCATCCGCGCCTACGATCTGATGCTGGACGGCGAGGAGGACGTGCGGGGCCTGCCCTTCGTCCAGCGTCGCGCGCGACTGGAGGCGTTCGTGGGGCGGCTGAAGACGTCGCGCATCGATCTGTCGCCGCTGCAGCCGTTCGCGACCTGGGAGGAGCTGGCCGCCCTGCGCCTGGACCCGCCCGAGGGCGACGCCCGGCTCTCGGAAGGCCTGATGCTGAAGCGCCGCGACAGCGTCTACGAGCCGGGCCGCCCCAAGGGTCCATGGTTCAAGTGGAAGCGGGACCCGCACCTGATCGACGCGGTGCTGATGTACGCCCAGCGCGGCCACGGCAAGCGATCCAGCTTCTATTCCGACTACACCTTCGGCGTCTGGCGCGAGGACGAGGAGGGGCGGCGCTCGCTGACCCCGGTCGGCAAGGCCTATTTCGGCTTCACCGACGAGGAGCTGAAGCAGATCGACAAGTTCGTCCGCGACCACACGATCGAGCGCTTCGGACCCGTACGATCGGTTCGCGCCGACCTGGAGTTCGGCCTGGTGTTCGAGGTCGCCTTCGAGGGCCTGCAGCGCTCGACCCGCCACAAGTCGGGCGTGGCGATGCGCTTTCCGCGCATCAACCGCATCCGCTGGGACAAGCCCTCGCGCGAGGCCGACGCGCTGTCGACGCTCGAGGCGATGCTGGACTAGTGGGCGGCCGCCGAAGCCGGCGCGCCGGACCCGGTCTGGAACAGCTTGCCCTTCTCGGTGGCCAGCACCATCAGCAGACCCGCCAGGCCGAAGCCGGTGAAGCCCAGGGTCAGGGGAATGGTCGTTCCGTCATAGAGCTGGCCAATGAAGAAGCCGAACACCGCGCCGCCGATCGTGGTGATGAAACCCTGGATCGAGGCGGCGGCGCCGGCGACGTGGCCCAGCGGCTCCATGGCGATGGCGCCGAAGTTCGACATGACCAGCCCAAAGCAGAACATCATCGCCGCCTGCATCAGGCCGAAGGTCAGCAGGGTCTCGTGGCCGGTGACAGCGACCACCGCGTGGCCGGCGGCCACGACGATGAAGCCGATCAGGGCCCAGTGCGAAACCTTGCGCATGCCCAGCTTCTCGACGATCCGCGAGTTGAGCAACGACGAGACGGCCATCGTCCCGGCGATGGCGGCGAAGACCAGCGGGAAGACGTCGCCCGCGTGCAGCACCTCGGCGAACACCTGCTGGGCCGAGTTCAGGAACCCGAACAGGCCCGCCAGCACCAGGGTCGCGGCCAGGGTGTAGCCCATGGCGATGCGATCGGTCAGCGCCGTCCGGAAGGCCGAGCTGACGCCGGCGACCGAGATCGGGATGCGGTCCTCCGGATGCTGGGTCTCGGGCAGCTTGATCGCCGCCCAGGCCATGACGATGAGGCCGAAGATCGACAGCACGCCGAAGATCCAGCGCCACGAGGCGACCATCATGATCGCCATGCCCAGGGAGGGGGCGATGATCGGGGTCGCCAGAAACACGATGAAGGCCAGCGACATCACCCGCGCCATCTGGCGGCCGGCATAGCAGTCGCGGACGATCGACACCGACAGCACGCGCGTCGAGGCCGCCCCCAGGCCGGTCAGGAATCGGGCGACCAGCAGCATCTCGAACGAGGTCGAGAAGGCGCAGAGGGCGGCGAACACCGTGTACAGGGCCAGGCCGACCATCAGCACCGGCTTGCGGCCATAGCGGTCGGCCAGGGAGCCATAGGCCAGCTGCGCGACGCCGAAGCCCAGCAGATAGGCCGTGATCACCCACTGACGAGCGTTCGGGTCATGCACGCCCAGCGCCTGGCCGATATTCGGCAGGGCCGGCAGCATCGAGTCGATGGCCAGGGCGTTGGTCGCCATCATCGCCGCGATCAGGGCGACGAACTGGCCAAAGCCCATGCCGGGATGCGGCGACGGCTTGCTGTCGGACATGGAAACTCTCGCGCGGGCTGACGCCCCGGCCACGAGACGCATCCGCGCGATATAAGGGCTGGCGCTCGGGGCGCCACCCACAAAAGCCTGCGGTCAGCCGTTGAAGGCGCGGATCGCCTCGATGATCTTCCGCTGATCGGCCTCGCCCAGATAGGGGTGCATCGGCAGGGCCAGCACGGTCTGCGCCTTGGCCTCCGTCACCGGCAGGCCGCCTGCGCCGCGCGGGAAGTGGGCGTAGGGCGACTGCATGTGCATCGGGACGGGATAGTAGACCGCGGTCGGGATCCCCTGGGTCTTCAGATGCGCGGCCAGGCCGTCGCGGTTCTGGTGCTCGATCACGTACTGGGCCCACACCGAGACGCCGCCATCGATCACGCGGGGCGTCGAGATCACCGCGCCCTCCAGGCCCTTGGCATAGCGGTCGGCCACGACCTGACGCAGCTGGATCTCCTCGGCGAAGATGGCCAGCTTCTCGATCAGGATCGCCGCCTGGATCGTGTCGAGGCGCGAGTTCATGCCGATGCGGGTGTTCAGGTACTTGGGGTCGTGGTCGAAGGTCTTGCCTTCCAGATCGGGACCGACCGCCTTGCCGTGGACGCGGTAGCTGTCCATCAGGTCCCACAGGGTCTGGTCGTTGGTCAGCACCGCCCCGCCGTCGCCGTAGCAGCCTAGAGGCTTGGCCGGAAAGAAGCTGGTGGTGGCCACGTCGGCCCAATGCAGCGGATGCTTTCCGTCCAGGGTGCAGCCGAAGCCCTGGGCGCTGTCGGCGATCAGCTTCAGGCCTTCCCGGTCGCAGATCGCCTTGATGGCCGGATAGTCGGCGGGCTGGCCGAACAGGTCGACGGCGATCACCACCTTCGGGACCAGGCGACCCTCGGCCTTCACGGCGGCGATGGCGGCGTCCAGCTTGGCCGGATCCAGATTGTAGGCGTCCGGCAGCACGTCGACGAACACCGGCGTGGCGTCGACCCACGGCACGACTTCCGGCGTCGCGGCGAAGGTGAAGGACGGGCAGAACACCGCGTCGCCCCGGCCCACGCCCCAGGCCATCAGCGGCAGGGCGATGGCGTCGGTGCCGTTGGCGCAGGACAGGGCCAGCCTGGCCTGGCCGAACGCCGCCAGCTGGGCCTCGAACTCGCGCACCTGCGGGCCCATGACATAGGCGCCGCTATCCAGCACCCTGGCGATCGCGGCGTCGATCTTGTCGCGGATCCGGCGCTGCTGCGCGGCGAGGTCGATGAAAGGCATGCTCATGGCGCGGCCTCTTATGCGCGGTTCATGACGAATTCGAGCCAATTGATGTAACCGACTGTTTCCCGCCACAAGCGAGGTCAAGCGGAACCATAGGCTCGTCCTGCCGTTGACCGATCGGCGCGGGGGCGCCGAGCGCGCCAGGCGGAAGTGTGAGCGGTTCCGCCGCCCGAACGCGCTCCGAGTCAGAAACGACCGAGCCTTTTTTCTGGAGCGGATGATTCCATCCGACGCAGAAAGGCTCTAGCGAGAGCTTCATGCAGACCAAGCCCAGTATCATCCCGGCGGATGCGTCCCTGCCGTCGCTCGCGAACGTGAAGGCCGACGAGACCATGTTCGGACATTTCCTGGATTGGCTGGGCGGCCTGGCGGTGAACTTGGTGGTTGCGGCCTTGACCCTGGCGGTGACGTTCTGGGTCGCCGGCTGGGCGGCGCGGTTCATGCGCCGGACCTTGAGTCGCGTCCACCGCAGCAATCCCGACCCGACCCTGGAAAGCTTCGCCGCCTCCCTGGCCCGCTACGCCGTGATCGCCGTTGGCCTCGTGGCCGTGCTGCAGACCCTGGGCGTGCAGGCGACCTCGATCATCGCGGTGCTGGGCGCGGCCTCGCTGGCCATCGGCCTGGCCCTGCAAGGCGCCCTGTCGAACGTCGCGGCCGGGGTGATGATCCTGCTGTTCAGGCCCTACAAGGTCGGCGACGTGATCGAGACCGCGACGCGCAACGGCACGGTGAAGTCGCTCGACCTGCTGTTCACCGAGATCGCCACGCCCGACAACGTCAAGGTGATGATCCCCAACAGCAAGGTGTTCGGCGACGTCATCCTGAACTACTCCAGCCACCGCAACCGGCGGGTGGACGTGCTGTTCAAGGTTCCGCTGAAGACCGACCTGGTGGCGGCCCTCAAGCGCCTGCGCGAGCGGGCCGAGAACGATCCGCGCATTCGCAAGGATCCGGCCCCGATGATCGAGGTCACCGACCTGTCGGAAGTCTTCGCCCAGGCCGCCATCCGCGTCTGGGTGGCGGCGGCCGACTTCGGACCGGTCAAGACCGACCTGATGCTGTCGGCCCACCTGTTGGCCGAGGACCCGTCCCGCACCGACCTGCCGCCGCCGCGTCCGTCCAAGGCGGTCGACCCCTCGCCGACCATGCCGGGCGAGGGCGAGCACCATCACCTGCTCAATCTGATAAAGCCGCGTCGAGGTCGGAAATCAGGTCCCGCGTCGACTCGATCCCGACCGAAAGCCGAATAAGCCCGTCCGTAATGCCCAGCGCTTGACGTTGGGCGGGCGGGATCGAGGCGTGGGTCATGATCGCCGGATGCTCGATCAGGCTCTCGACCCCGCCTAGGCTCTCGGCCAGGGTGAACAGCCGCGTGCGCTCCAGCAGCCTGCGGGCCGGCGCGAGACCGCCCTTGACGTCGGCCGAGATGATCCCGCCGAAGCCGCCGACCATCTGGCGCCTGGCCAGGTCGTGCTGAGGGTGGCTTTCCAGGCCAGGATAGATGACCCGCTCGATGGCCGGATGCTTCTCCAGCCAGCGGGCGATCTCCAGGGCGCTGTCGCAGGCGCGCTGCATGCGCAGGGCGAGGGTCTTGACGCCCCTGAGCGCCAGGAAGCTGTCGAACGGCCCCAGCACCCCGCCGACGGCGTTCTGCAGGAACTTCATCTGGTCGGCCAGTTCGGCGTTGTCGCCGACCACGGCGACGCCGGCGACCACGTCCGAGTGGCCGTTCAGGTACTTGGTCGCCGAGTGCATGACGACGTCAAAGCCCAGCTCCAGCGGCCGCTGGATGTAGGGGCTGGCGAAGGTGTTGTCGGCGACGGTGATCAGACCGTGTCTCTTGGCCAGGGCCGCGATGGCCGCCAGGTCGGCCAGGCGCAGCATCGGATTGGTCGGCGTCTCCACCCAGATCATCCGTGTGGCCGGGCTGATCGCCGCCTCCACGGCGGCGAGATCAGCCATGTCGACAAAGCTGAAGGCCAGGCCGGCCGAGCGCTTGCGGACCTTGTCGAACAGCCGGAATGAGCCGCCATAGAGGTCGTCGCTGGCGATGACGTGCGCGCCGCTGTCCAGCGTCTCCAGGATTGTCGAGGCGGCCGCCAGCCCCGAGGCGAAGGCGAACCCCGCGATCCCGCTCTCCAGGTCGGCGATGCAGCGTTCGAAGGCGAAGCGGGTCGGGTTGTGGCTGCGGCTGTACTCGAAGCCCTTGTGCTCGCCGGGGCTTGCCTGGGCATAGGTCGAGGTCGCGTAGATGGGCACCATCACCGCCCCGGTCGTCGGGTCGGGATACTGGCCGCCATGGATGGTCCGCGTGGCGAAGTCCAGGCGGTTCTTGCCGGGGATGTCGGTCATGCGGCTCCTTAGGCGCTGAGGCGCAGGTGGTTGATCAGGTCGACGCGGGTGATCACACCTAGGAACTCCTCGCCGTCCACGACAAGAGCCACCTCGTCGCGGTCGAACACCTCGGGCAGCGAATCCACGGATTGATGGGCCTGCAGGGTCTTCACATCGCGGGTCATGGCCTGGCCCACCGGGGTCTTGAAGCGCCCCTCGCGATGCTCGTCATGGCCCTCGACCGCGGCCAGGATGTCGCTTTCATCGAGGATGCCGACCAGCCGACCGTGATCGACCACCGGCAGCTGGCTGATGTCGGACGAGCGCATGCGGTTGTAGGCGGTCAGCAGGGTGTCTTCGGGCCCGATCGCGATGACCCCGCCCTCCGCGTAGCGCTTGGCGATCAGGTCGCGCAGGTCGCCGTGCAGCTCGCGATCGTCGAAGCCGTGCGCCGCCAGCCAAAGGTCGTTGAACATCTTGGTCAGGTACTTCGAGCCCGTGTCGCAGACGAGGGTGACGACCCGCTGCGGCGCCGTCTGCTCGCGGCAGTACTTCAGCGCCGCCGCCAGCAGGCAGCCCGACGACGAGCCGGCCAGGACGCCCTCCTTGCGCAGCAGCTCGCGGGCGGTCTCGACGCTTTCGCGGTCGCTGATCGAATAGGCCTTGGCGACCAGATCCATCTGGGCGTTGGCCGGGATGAAGTCCTCGCCGATGCCCTCGACGACCCAGGAGCCGGCCTCGCCGAAGGTCCCCGTCTCGACATAGTCGCGCAGGATCGAGCCGACCGGGTCAGCCAGCACCATCTTCGTCTTCGGCGAGTTCGCCCTCATGTACCGGCCAATGCCGGTCAGGGTGCCGCCCGAGCCGACTCCGACGACGATGGCGTCGATGTCGCCGTCCATCTGGGCCAGAATCTCGGGTCCGGTGGTTCTTTCGTGGGCCAGAGGATTGGCCGGGTTCTCGAACTGGTTGGCGTACAGCGCGCCGGGGATCGACTGGGCCAGGCTCTGGGCCATGTCCTGGTAGTATTCGGGGTGGCCCTTGCCGACGTCGCTGCGGGTCAGGCGCACGTCGACGCCCATGGCCCGCAGGTGCAGGATCTTCTCCCGCGCCATCTTGTCGGGAACGATCAGGATCAGCTTGTAGCCCTTGAGTGTGGCCACCTGCGCCAGACCCAGGCCGGTATTGCCCGCCGTGGCCTCGATGATCGTGCCGCCCGGCTTCAACCGGCCGTCCGCTTCCGCGGCTTCGATCATGGCGCGGGCGACGCGGTCCTTGATGGAGCCGCCGGGATTCTGGTTCTCCAGCTTGAGGAACAGGCGGCAGGGCCCGGTGTCGAGATGCTTGACCTCGACCATCGGGGTGCGGCCGATCAGGTCGAGGGCGGAACCAGCGATCGCGGGAAGGCTGGATCTGGGGTCGTTCATGGCGCAGCTCCGCTGCAGGGTGAAACGATTTCCCCTAGCTAGGCGGAGTTCGTGGAATAAGGAAAGGGCCTAGGCGGTTCCGGTCGCCAGCGACCATTCCTGCGCGAACTTGCGAGAAAGGCAGACGTCCTCGAACACCACCTTGCGCAACTGGCCCAGCAGTTCGGGGGTGTCGTGGACGATCACGAACGGAAAGCCGTTGGCCGAGAGGAAGCCGTGCAGGAATCGCGAAAAGCGGTCGGCCTCTTCGGGGCCGGCCAAGCGGACTTCGGTCTCTGCGTTCGGAACCATGGGGTGGCCCTCTGTGGACGGACCACCTTTAACGCACGAGTTCGCGTTTGCGAACCAACTTCGCCATTGCGAAATAAACTGTGATAACTTGTTCGCCTTCCAGGCGAGCGCGAAACCCGCCCGGAAGCGCCGAAAGCCTTACAGGATGGACTGGCCGGTCGAAGCCCAATCCTTCAGGAACTGTTCCAGGCCCTTGTCGGTCAGCGGGTGCTTGTAGAGGTCGCTGAACACCGTCGGCGGGATGGTGACGACGTCGGCGCCGACGATGGCGGCTTCCTTCACGTGGGCGGCGTTGCGCACCGAGGCGGCCAGGATCTCGGTCTCGTAGCCGTAGTTGTCGTAGATCGTGCGGATGTCGCGGATCAGGTCCATGCCGTCAAAGCCGTAGTCGTCCAGGCGGCCGATGAACGGCGAGACGAAGGTCGCGCCGGCCTTGGCGGCCAGCAGGGCCTGGGTCGGCGAGAAGCACAGGGTGACGTTGGTCTTGATCTCTTCGTCGGCGAAGGCGGCGCAGGCAATCAGGCCGTCGCGGGTCAGCGGAATCTTGACCACCACATTGGGGGCGATGGCGGCCAGCTTCTTGCCCTCGGCGATCATGGCGTCGGCCGTGGTGGCGGCCACCTCGGCGCTGATCGGGCCAGGGACGATGTCGCAGATCTCGGCGATCACTTCCAGCATCGGACGGCCCGACTTGGCGATCAGGGTCGGGTTGGTCGTGACGCCGTCGATCAGGCCGGTCGAGGCCAGGTCGGCGATCACCTTGGTGTCGGTGCTGTCGAGGAAGATCTGCATGGGTCTCTGCGCCGTATGTCTGGAAAAGCTGGGGCCGGGTTTATCGCGGCAGGCCTCGCCGCGCCAGCATTTAGGCCTGCAAGCCGGCGGCGACGAGCCGATCGGCGGTGCGTTCGACCGCCGGCCGCCAGGGCTCCGTCGCAAGGCCGAACACCCGTCGCAGCCTGGCCGTGTCGAGCGGCGTGCGCGGCGGGCGCGGGGCCGGCTCGGCGAAGGCGGCCTGGGTGGTCGGCTCCAGGCGGGCGCGGGTCAGCGGATCGCGGTCGATCGCGGCCTTGGCGAAGTCGAAGCGGCTGGTCTGGCCGGCATTGGCGAAATGGAACAGGCCGAACGCGGGATCCTCGGCGGAAGCGGCCGCCCAGCGCGGAGCCGTCGCGACCAGGAAGTCGGCCAAGGCCTCGCCATCGGTCGGTGCGCCGTATTGGTCGGCCACCACCTTCAACACATCGCGCTCGCGGGCCAGGCGCAGCATGAAGCTGACATAGTTGCGGCCGTATCGGGAGAATACCCACGAGATCCGCAGCACCACGGTGCGCGGATGGACCAGCACCGCCCGCTCGCCGGCCAGCTTGGAGCGGCCGTAGACATTGATCGGTCGCGCCTCGTCGGTCTCGACATAGGGCCGATCGCTTAGGCCGTCGAACACCGCGTCGGTCGAAAGGTGAACGAAGGGCAGGCCGCGTTCGGCGCAGGCCCTGGCCATCTCGGCCGGCGCGGTGGCGTTGACGGCGAAGGCCTCGCCGGGCCGGGCCTCGGCCGGATCGACGTGGGTGAAGGCGGCCGTGTTCAGCACCAGGTCGCCATCGGCGGCCAGGATCGCGGCGCGGATCGCCTCGGGGCGCTCTAGATCACAGTCGGCGCGGGACAGGGCGATCACCTCGACGCCCTCCCGCGCGGCGGCCTGGACGGCCGTGGCGACCTGGCCCGTCTTGCCGAACTGCAGGATCCTCATTTCAACGCGGGAACCCGTTCGCCCAGCACCTGGCCGACGAAGGCCCGCAGGTCGCCGCCCTTGAACAGATAGCCTGGCATGCCCGCCCGGGTCCCGGCCTCCACGTCGATGTGACGGTCGCCGATGATCACGGCCTCTTCCGGCTGGAGGTTCCAGTCGGCCAGGCCGCGCAGGACCATGCCGGGGTTGGGCTTGCGATCGGGATGATCGGCGACGCGGTACCGTTCGACCACCGCCAGCTCGTGGAACGGGCAGTGATAGAAGGCGTCGATGCGGCCGCCCAGCGTCGCCAGCTGCTCCTGCATGGCGGCGTGGAAGCAATCCAGAGCGCTCTCGTCAAAATAGCCTCGGCCGATGCCGGACTGGTTGGTGACGACCAAGACCTTCAGCCCCGCCGCCGTCATCGCCGCCACCGCTTCGCGGGCGCCCGCGATCCATTCCAGCTTGGCTGGATCCGAGACGTAGCCATGGTCGATGTTCAGCACGCCGTCCCGATCCAGGAACACGGCCTTCAGCGGTGGGAGCGTTGCGTCGGCGGTCATGTCCCGAGCAGTACTCCCCGCGACGTCAATTCGCCAGACCAGAGCCTTGGCCTGGACCCCGATTGCGCTCTAGAAGGGGCTGCCTCTGGGGAACCCTGCATGACCGCCTTCGCCGACGCCGCCCGCCTGCGCGACCGCCTCAAGACCTGGGCGACCGACGCCGCCTATCCGCTGTGGTGGACGAAGGGCGCCGATCCGACCGGCGGCTTCTTCGAGAAGCTCAGCCTGGAAGGCGAGCCGGTCCAAGGTCCGCGTCGCGGCCGGGTTCTGCCGCGCCAGATCTATTCCTACTCGGTGGCGGGCGATCTCGGCTGGACGGGTCCCTGGCGCGAGGCGGTCGAGCATGGCCTGTCCTTCTACCTCTCGAACTATCGCCGGCCCGATGGCCTGTTCCGCGCCCTCGTCGGCCCCGACGGCGCCAGCCTGGACGACACCGCCGCCCTCTACGACCAGGCCTTCTCGATGTTCGCCGCCGCCGCCGTGGCGCGGATCGCCCCGGAACGCGCGGACGCGATGCGACGCCAGGCCACCGAGGTGCGCGGCAAGTTGATCGCCGAGCGCAAGCACCCGCTGGGCGGATTCTACCTGACTGCGCCGCCCAGCACCCCGCAGGGCTCCAACGAGCACATGCATCTATTGGAAGCTTGCCTGGCCTGGTCGGAAATCGACAGCGATCCGGTCTGGCGCGCCCTGGCCGACGAGATCGCCGAGCTGGCCCTGTCGCGCTTCATCCAGCCTGAGAGCGGCATGCTGCGCGAGTTCTTCGACCTCGACTGGAATCCGGCGCCGGGCCGCGAAGGCCGCATTTGCGAGCCCGGCCACCAGTTTGAATGGGGCTGGCTGCTGCTGCGCTGGGGCAAGCTGGCCGGCCGCGCCGACGCCACGACCGCCGCGCTGCGCATGATCGACGCCGGCGAGACCCACGGAATCAATGACGAGAACGGCGTGGCGATCAACGCCCTGCTGGACGACTTCTCGATCGACGACGCCAATGCCCGCCTGTGGCCGCAAACCGAGCGGATCAAGGCCGCCGTCCTCGCAGCCGAGATCACCGGCGAGGACCGGTACTGGGCGATGGCGGCGGCGGGGGGCGAGGGCTTGATGGCCTATCTGCGCACGCCGGTCCCAGGCGTCTGGCGCGACAAGATGCAGCCCAACGGCGACTTCATCGACGAGCCGGCCCCCGCCAGCTCGTTCTACCACATCGTCTGCGCCATCGTGGAATTCGACCGCGCGGTCAGCGCGCATCCCGCCAAAGCGTAGTCGGTCTGGCGATCAGGATGCGCGCCAGCAAAGGGGCGCGGCCGGCGCTTAGCGGGGCTTCGTGACCAGCAGCGTCGCCGCGCCGATCGCTCGGGCCCGGACCTCGCTGTCCAGCGGGATGATGGCGCCGGCGGCGTAGACGTCGCCGTCCATCTCCAGCACGCCTTCCAGCAGTTGCACGGTCGAGACCGGCAGGACGAGGGTCTCGCCGGCCGGCGCGCGGCGCAGCTCGACGTCGAAGCCGTCGGTCGAGACCAGCGTCTCGGTCCCGTTCGGGGCGGCGCTCTTGCGCGAGGCGATCGAGCGGCCCTTGGCCTTGAGACCGTCGACCAGGGTCTTCACGGCCTGGCTGTCCTTGCGATGGCAGACCAGCACGG
>CBIHOB010000050.1:0-32602 GCA_966211605.1 uncultured Caulobacter sp. | reverse complement strand
ACGTCAACTTCATGGCCGCCAACCTGACCGGCCAGGTCCGCAACATCGCCGACGTGACGACCGCGGTGGCCAAGGGCGACCTCTCCAAGAAGATCACCGTCGACGTGAAGGGCGAGATCCTCGAACTCAAGTCGACCATCAACGTCATGGTCGACCAGCTGAACGGCTTCGCCAGCGAAGTCACCCGCGTGGCGCGGGAGGTCGGCACGGAAGGCAAGCTGGGCGGCCAGGCCCAGGTGCCCGGCGTGGCCGGCACCTGGAAGGACCTGACCGACAACGTCAACATGATGGCCGCCAACCTGACCGGCCAGGTGCGCAACATCGCCGACGTCGTCACCGCCGTGGCCCAGGGCAACCTCAAGCGCAAGCTGACCCTGGACGCCAAGGGCGAGATCGCCTCGCTGGCCGACACCATCAACGGCATGATCGAGACCCTGGCCACCTTCGCCGACCAGGTGACCAACGTGGCCCGCGAAGTGGGTTCGGAAGGCAAGCTGGGCGGCCAGGCGCGGGTGCCCGGCGCCGCCGGCCTGTGGCGCGACCTGACCGACAACGTCAACGAGCTGGCCGCCAACCTGACCACCCAGGTCCGCGCCATCGCCGAGGTGTCGACCGCCGTGACCAAGGGCGACCTGACCCGGTCGATCACCGTGGAAGCCTCGGGCGAAGTGGCCGCGCTCAAGGACAACATCAACGAGATGATCCGCAATCTGAAGGATCAGACCCTCAAGAACACCGAGCAGGACTGGCTGAAGACCAATCTGGCCCGCTTCAGCCGCATGCTGCAGGGCGAGCGCGACCTGTCGACCGTGTCGAACCTGGTGCTGTCGGAACTGGCCCCGCTGATCAACGCCCAGCATGGCGTGTTCTACGTCTCCGACACCGACGAGAACGGCGAGGCCGTGCTGACCCTGGCCGCCAGCTACGCCGGCAATCGCCGCAAGCCGCCGGCCGCCAGCCTGCGCCCCCGCGAGGGGCTGATCGGACAGTGCGCGGCCGAGAAGGAACGCATCCTGCTGACCAACGTCCCCAAGGACTACGTCAAGATCAGCTCGGGCCTGGGCGAGAGCGCCCCGCGCAGCATCATCGTCCTGCCCGCTCTGTTCGAAGGCGAGCTGAAGGCGGTGATCGAACTGGCCAGTTTCGGCGAGTTCAACGAGACCCAGCAGGCGTTCCTGGACCAGCTGATGGAATCGATCGGCATCGTGCTGTCGACCATCGCGGCCAACATGCGGACCGAGGGCCTGCTGGAGCAGTCGCAGCTGCTGACCGCCGAGCTGCAGGCCCAGCAGGAAGAGCTGAAGAAGACCAACGATCGCCTGGAACAGCAGGCCGCCTCGCTCCGTCAGTCGGAAGAGCTGCTGCGCTCCAAGCAGGAGGAGTTGCAGCAGACCAACGCCGAGCTGGAGGACAAGGCCGTCCTGCTGTCGGCCCAGAACAAGCAGGTGGAAGCCAAGAACACCGAGGTCGAGCAGGCCAAGGCGGCGCTGGAGGAAAAGGCCGAGCAGCTGGCCCTGACCTCCAAGTACAAGTCCGAATTCCTGGCCAACATGTCCCACGAGCTGCGGACGCCGCTGAATTCTCTGCTGATCCTCTCCAAGATGCTCAGCGAGAATGCGCAGGGGAACCTCAGCGAGAAGCAGGTGGAGTTCGCCAAGAACATTCACTCGGCCGGCGCCGACCTGCTGGGCCTGATCAACGACATCCTG
The DNA here is from genome assembly GCA_966211605.1 of uncultured Caulobacter sp. Classification (GTDB taxonomy): domain Bacteria; phylum Pseudomonadota; class Alphaproteobacteria; order Caulobacterales; family Caulobacteraceae; genus Caulobacter. The sequence continues at coordinate 30,893 of CBIHOB010000050.1, read as the reverse complement.
GACCTGTCCAAGATCGAGAGCGGCACGGTCACCCTGGACATCGGCCAGATGCCGTTCGCCAGCTTGCGCGACCAGACCCAGCGCACCTTCGCCCAGCTGGCGCAGGACAAGAAGCTGGACTTCGCCATCGACATCGACCCGGCCCTGCCGCCGGCCATGTACACCGACGACAAGCGCCTGCAGCAGGTGATCAAGAACCTGCTCAGCAACGCCTTCAAGTTCACCCAGCAAGGGTCGGTGAAGCTGGCCGTGCGCCGCGCCGAGTCCGGCTGGGCCAGCGGCAACGACCACCTGAACAAGGCCGGCCAGGTGCTGGCCTTCGAGGTCGCCGACACCGGCATCGGCATCCCCGAGGACAAGCAGCGGATCATCTTCGAGGCCTTCCAGCAGGCCGACGGCACCACCAGCCGCAAGTACGGCGGCACGGGTCTTGGCCTGTCGATCAGCCGCGAAATCACCCGCCTGCTGGGCGGCGAGCTGAAGGTGGTCTCGACCCCCGGCGTCGGCTCGACCTTCACCCTGTACCTGCCGCTGAACTTCAGCCCGACGGCGCAGGCCCAGCCGGCCACGCCGGCCCCGCGCGCCCCGACGCCGCCGTCCTCGACCTTCACCTTCTCGACCGCCGACGCCCCGTCGTACGAGCCGGTCGAGAGCGTGGTCGACGATCGCGACCAGATCAGCCCCGACGAGCCGACCGTGCTGATCGTCGAGGACGATCCGCGCTTCGCCTCGATCCTGCTGGCCCTGGCCCGCGACAGCGGCTTCAAGGGGGTGGTCACGGCCGAAGGCTCCTCCGTCCCGTCCCTGGCCCGCCGCTTCGCGCCCGAGGCCATCCTGCTGGACGTGGGCCTGCCCGACATGGACGGCCTGGCCCTGCTGGACCTGCTCAAGCGCACGCCCGAGACCCGGCACATCCCGGTGCAGGTGATCTCGGCCGACGACCGCGGCGGCCTCTCGCTGTCGATGGGCGCCCTGGGCTTTACCAGCAAGCCGGTCGAGCAGGAGGCGGTGGTCTCCACCCTCGACCGCGTCCGCCGCCTGGCCGATCATCCCGAGCGCACGCCGATCCTGGTCGGCGGCGACAAGACCACGGCCGAGCTGCTGACCTCGGTCTTTGGCGGCGCCCGCCTGGAGACCGACCTTGCGGCCCTGGCGTCCGAGGCCTTCACCGGCGAGCAGGGCTGCCTTGTCGTGGCGCTGTCCGGCGACGCGGTCGGCCCGACCCTCGATCTGCTCAAGCAGCGCGGCGCGGTCTCGGGCTCGACGGTTCTGTACGCCCCCGGCGACCTGGACGCCGAGGATGAGCGCCGCCTGCGCCTGGCGGTCTTCACCGGCGCGGCCCGCCTGGCCCGCACGGCCGAGCAGCTGATCGACCACGTGGCCCTGATCCAGCACGCCCCGGTCGAGCGCCTGCCCGACACGGCCCGGGCCATGCTGACCAGGACCAAGCATGCCGACACCGTTCTCGCCGGCCGTACGGCCGTGGTGATCGACGACGACATCCGCAACATCTTCTCCCTGGCCAGCGCGCTCGAGGAGTACGGCATCGAGCTGCGCTACGCCGAGAGCGGCCGCGCGGGGCTGGAGCTGCTGGACAGCCTGCCGTCGGTCGACATGGTCCTGGTCGATATCATGATGCCCGACATGGACGGCTACGAGACCATGCGCGAGATCCGCGCCCGGTCGCGCTTCGCTGACCTGCCGGTCGTCGCGGTGACCGCCAAGGCCATGAAGGGCGACCGCCAGAAGTGCATCCAGGCGGGCGCCTCGGACTACGTGTCCAAGCCGGTCGACCTGGACCAGCTGATCTCGGTCCTGCGGGTCTCGGTGCAGCGCGCCGACGCCCGCAAGCTGGTCGGCGGCAACGTCGTCACCTTGAGCGGCATCGCCCAGTGACCACGCTCTCCTCCATACCGGCGGTCCAGTTCCCGCCAGAGCCCGCCCCGGTCGACCGACCGCGGGCCAAGGTTCTGATCGTCGACGACGACGAGCGCAACGCCTTCGCCGCCATCCAGGCGCTGGAGGCCCTGGGCCAGGAGCTGGTCGTCGCCCGCTCCGGGCCCGAGGCGCTGCGCAAGCTGCTGACCGACGACTTTGCGGTCATCCTGCTGGACCTGCACATGCCTGGCATGGACGGCTACGAGACCGCCGCCCTGATCCGCGAGCGGCGGCGCACCCGCGACGTGCCGATCGTGTTCCTGACGGCGGTGTTCCGCGACGAGGGCCACATCTTCAAGGCCTACTCCGCCGGCGCCGTCGACGTGGTGTTCAAGCCGGTCGACCCGTTCATCCTGCGCTCCAAGGTCCAGGTGCTGGTCGACCTGCACATCAAGCGCGTCGAGCTGGCCCAGGAAGCCGAGAACCGCCAGCGCCTGCTGGAGGAGCACGCCCGCGTCCAGACCGAGAAGCTGGAGGCCGAGCGCCAGCTGCAGGCCAGCTTGCGCCGCCAGCAGGCCATCCAGCGCGCCTTGCCGATCGTCTTCTATTCGCGGCAGGCCGACGCGCCCTACGCCGCCCTGTCGGTCAGCGACAGCGTCAAGGGCCTGACCGGATTCGACGCCAGCGACTTCGTCGAGAACGCCGGGTTCGGCTACAGCCGGGTGCACCCCGACGACCAGGCGATCGTCCAGCGCGCCCAGGAGGAGGCCCGCCGCAGCGGCGCCTATACCTGCGAATATCGCTGGCTGTGCGCCGACGGGACCTACAAGTCGCTGATCGACCAGGGCATCCTGGGCGAGGACCCCGACACCGGCGCGGCCGTGGTGTTCGGCACCCTGCTGGACAACACCGAGCGCCGCGCTCTCGAGGACGCCTTCCGCCAGGCCCGCAAGATGGAGACGGTGGGCCAGCTGACCGGCGGGGTCGCTCACGACTTCAACAATCTGCTGACCGTGATCCTGGGCAATGTCGACCTGATCCAGCGCCGCTGCGGCGAGGGCTTCCCGTTCGCCCGCCAGGTCAAGGCCATCCGCCAGGCGACCGAGCGCGGCGCCGCCCTGACCCGCCAGCTTCTGGCGTTCTCGCGCCGGCAGCGTCTCGACCCGGCCGCGGTCGACCTGAACGCGCTGGTCCGCGACTTCTCGCCCCTGATCAAGCAGGCTGTCGGCGAGGCGGTCTCGGTGTCGCTGGAGCTGGCCGACGCCCCGGCCTGCGTCCACATCGACCCGGCCCAGCTGGAGAGCGCCCTGCTGAACCTGGCCGTCAACGCCCGCGACGCCATGGACGGCGCCGGCGACGTCACCATCGCGGTCAAGGCCGAGCCGGGCGGGCTGCACCGCCTGATCGTCCGCGACACCGGACCGGGCATGGCCCCCGACGTCGCCTCGCGGATCTTCGAGCCGTTCTTCACCACCAAGGACGTCGGCAAGGGCTCGGGCCTGGGGCTGTCGCAGGTCTACGGCTTCGTGCGCCAGTCCGGCGGCGAGGTCACCGTGGTCACCGCGCCCGGCGAGGGTGCGGCGTTCGAGATCACCCTGCCCGCCATCGAGCCGCCCGCCCCGGTCGAGACCGCGCCCAGCGCGCCGTCCGAGGCGGCGACCGGCTCGGAGCATATCCTGGTGGTCGAGGACGATCCGTCGGTGCTGGCCCTGGCGGTCGACACCCTGCAGTCGCTGGGCTACCGCGTCACCACCGCCCGCAACGCCGCCAGCGCCCTGCGCCGGCTGAAAGGCGGGACCGCCTTCGAGATGCTGTTCTCGGACGTCGTCATGCCCGGCGGCGTCAGCGGCCTGGACCTGGCGAGACGGGCGCGGGGGGCCAATCCGAGCCTGAAGGTCCTGCTGACCTCGGGCTTCATCGGCGCCGAGGCCATCGGCTGGGCCGACGAGTATCCGATGCTGGACAAGCCCTACGACAGCCCGTCGCTGGCGGCCAAGGTGCGCTCGGTGCTGGACGCGTGAGGCCCTAGGCGGCCCGCGCGAGCCGCAGGGACGCCGCCGCCACCGGCACATCCAGACCCGCCATCGTCGCCCGCACCGCGTCGTCCAGCGGCGTATGCGGTTCCTCTCCCAGGAAGGCCACCAGGCGCCGATTGTCCAGGCGGACGGGATGGCGCCAGAACGACCGCATCTCGCCCAGTTCGCGCAGGGTCTCGTCGAACAGCCCCGCGATCGGCAGCAGATCCCAGGGCAGACGGCGGACGTCGGGGCGGCGCTGGCCGGCGGCGCGGGCGACGGCGCGGACCATCGCGGTCCCGTCGGCGTCCCAGACTCCCCCGAAATGGAAACGGGCGAAGGCGGGCAGCTGGGCCTCGCGGTCGGCCAAGCGGGCGAAGGCCTCGCCGACATCCGGCAGATAGGCCCAGGCGTGGCCGACACCCTTGTCCCCCGGATAGAGGATGGTCTTCACCGCTTGCCCCGGCTTGACCAGGCCCGAGGCGAACCAGCTGTTGGCCGTCGAGCGCGGGCCGAAATAGTCGCCGGCGCGCAGGATCAGCGAGCGGACGCCGCCGCTCTGGCCTTCAGGGGCGGCCGCGGCTTCCAGTCGAGCCTCCATCCGGACGCGGAGTCCGCCCTTGCGGGTGAGCGCGCGCTGGGGCGTGGTCTCGTCGAGCACCGGATGAGCCGCCGGATCGTAGTTGTAGATCGTACCCGGCAGCAGGATCCGCGCCCCGCTGGCGCGGGCGGCGGCGATGGCGCTCTCCAGCATCGGCAACACATGCTGCTTCCAGCCACGATAGCCCGGCGGATTGACGGCGTGGACGATCACGGACGCGCCCTCGGCGGCGGCGGTCACGGCGGCGCGATCCAGGACGTCGCCCTGCAGGTAGGACACGCCTGGCAGGTGGGCCTTGCCCGGATCGCGCACCAAGGCGCGGACGGCCCAGCCCCGGCGAACCAGGGCGGCCGCGGTCTCGCCGCCGACGCCGCCGTTGGCGCCGAGGACGAGGGCGATGCGGGGAAGAGAAGCGGTCATGGCGGGCTCCTTGCCGTTGCGATGACCCGACCATGCCCGCCGGTTTCCTCGATAGAAATTGTCGAGAACGCTCGATCGGACTATCAAAAATGTATGAGCCTCGACGCGCCCAACGCCGCGATCACCCCCGTAGACTGGGAACGCCAGCGCGCCTTCCTGGCCGTGATCGAGACCGGAAGCCTGTCGGCCGCCGCGCGGCAGCTGGGCGCGGCCCAGCCCACGGTGCGCCGGCGGATCGAGGACCTGGAGACGCAGCTGGGGGTCGCCCTGTTCACCCGCTCGCCCTCGGGCCTGACGCCGACGCCTCTGGGCCAGGATCTCGCCCAGCACGCCCGCGCCATGGCTCTCGCCGCGGCATCCCTGGCTCGCGCCGCCTCGGCCGAGGCCGACGCGGCCTCGGGCGCGGTGCGCATCACCGCCAGCGAGGTCGTGGGCATGGAAGTGCTGCCGCCGATCCTGGCGCGGCTGCGCGAAGCGCATCCCGGCCTGGTCTTCGAGCTGGCCTTGACCAACCGCAACGAAGACCTTCTGCGCCGCGAGGCCGACATCGCCGTGCGTATGGTCCGTCCCACCCAGGAGGCGCTGGTCGCCAGGCGCGTGGGGAACATCACCCTGGGCATGCACGCCCACAAGCGGGTGCTGGACGCCTGGGGCCGGCCGTCCACGCTGGACGAGGCCCGCCGCCTGCCCATGATCGGCTACGAGAGCGAGACCATCGGGGTGCGGGCCGTCAAGGCGCTGGGCCTGGATCTACGGGTCGAGGAATTCGCCTTCCGCACCGACAACGACGTGGCCCAGCTGGCCGCGATCCGGGCGGGCCTGGGCCTCGGGATCTGCCAAGTCGGCCTGGCGCTGCGCGACCCGATGCTGGAGCGGGTGCTGCCCGACGTCTTCAGCTTCGACCTGGCGACCTTCGTGGTCACCCACGAGGACTTGAAGGACGTCCGCCGCGTGCGGCTGGTCTTCGACGCCCTCGTCTCCGGCTTGACCGCCTACATCCAATCCGCAAATACAGTTTGAACTAAACGCAATTCCACCTAGAGTGGAGATTAACGAATCGCCGTCCGGAAAAGTTGGCGGCCTTTGCGTCCCGCGGCCTCGAAGGGCCCGCGCGACGACGAGTGCGGTGAGAGTAGCGCGCATGGTGGCGATCAAATCCGACACGGGCGCCCTTTCCAGCCTCCCGGCGGCCAAGATCGCGACCCTCAGCGCCGCCGCCCTGGCCGAGGCGCCGCCGTCGGAATTCGCCAAGCTGACCCGGGCCCAGGTCGCGGCCATCTCGGTCACGGCGATCGGCGGCCTCACCGCCGAGCAGTTCGCCCAGTTCGACAAGAACCAGCTGTCGGGCCTGAGCGCCGCCCAGCTGCCGCGCCTGTCCGCCAATATCGGCTTCACCGCCAGCCAGCTGACCGTGCTGAACCAGGCCCAGGTCCAAGCGCTGTCGGGCGCCCAGGTCGCCTCGCTCAGCACAGAAGCGCTGGACCGCCTGGCGACCACCCAGGTCGCGGCCCTGTCGTCGACGGCGCTGTCGGCCCTGTCGCAGGACCAGGTGCGCAGCCTGTCGGCGATCCAGGTCCGCTCGCTGACCCTGTCCCAGCTGCGGGCCCTGTCGACCACCGACATCGGCGAGTTCGACCGCGAACAGATCGGCGCCCTGACGACCGGCCAGGTGTCGGCCCTCACGCCCACCCAGGTCGGCAAGCTGTCGCCCGAGCAGATCTCGGCCCTGTCGGCCACCCAGTTCGCCAGCCTGACGGTTCAGGCCCTACGCGGCTTCTCCGCCGACGCCGTCGCCCTGACGACTCCCGATCAGTGGAGCCGCGCCTCCAGCCTGCAGCTGTCGTCGCTGAACGCCGACCAGCTGAAGGTCCTGGGCGCGACGCGCCTTTCGGTGCTGAACGCGACCCAGATCAAGGCCCTGTCGCCCACCGAACTGGGCAAGGCCGGCGCGGTCGTGCTGGACGCCCTGACGCCCGCCCAGCTGGGCGCGCTGGCCGCCAACCACACCGCGGCCCTGTCGGTGACCGCGATCAGCCGCCTGTCGGCGACCCAGCTGGCCGCCCTGGATCCGGGAGCGGTCGGCGGGCTGTCGGCCACCGGCTTCGCGGCCCTCGACGCGGCCCAGGTGGCGGCGCTGAGCGCCAGCCAGATCGCCCGCCTGCGCCCCGACCAGCTGAAGGGCCTGGACGGCGAGGACTTCAACGAGTTCACCCGCGCCCAGCTGAAGGCCTTTACCGGCGCCCAGATCCGCGAGCTGCCGCCAGAGCGGCTGGCCCAGCTGCCGGACGAGGCGTTCGCCGCCTTCACACCGACCCAGCTGAAGGCCCTGCAGCCGCTGCAGCTGAAGGCCCTGTCGGTCAGCGACATCGCCGCCCTGACGCCCGAGCAGGCCAACGCCCTCGCCCCCGGCCAGATCAGCGCCCTCACCGGCACCCAGCTGGCGACCCTGCGCGGCGTCGCGCCCCTGACCCCGGCCCAGCTGCCGGGGATCACCGCCGCCCAGCTGAAGACCTTCACGCCGGCCGACGTCGCCAAGCTCAGCCCGTCGGAGCTGGGCGCCCTGACCCCGGCCCAGATCAGCGGCCTGACGCCCGCCGCGCTGTCGGCTCTGGACGCGACCCAGACCGCCCGGCTGTCGACGGTCCAGATGAAGGGCCTCAGCGTCACCCAGCTGCAAGGCCTGACCGACACCGATGTGGGCCAGTTGAGTCCCACCCAGATCGGCGCCCTGGACGGGACCCAGGTCGGGGCCCTGATCGACCACCTGTCGGCCGCGTCCGTCGCCAACCTGGCCGCCACCCAGATCAACAAGCTGCCGGTCGCCGCCCTGGCCGGCCTGTCGGACGCCCAGGTCGCGGCCCTGACTCCGACCCAGCTGAAGGCCCTGTCGACCGACCAGATCGGCAAGGCCACGACCCTGATCGCGGCCCTGACCCCGACCCAGGTCGCCGCCCTGACCGCCAGCCAGATCGGCGCGCTGTCGGCGACCGGCCTGGCCGCGCTGAAGGCCGAGGACCTGCAACGGCTGGACGCCGCCCAGATCCGCGGCCTGACCGCCACCCAGATCAAGAGCCTGGATCCGCAGGCCTTCGCCGCCTTCAGCGCCACCCAGGTCGCGGCCCTGACCGCCGCCCAGGTCGGGGCGCTGTCGGCCACCGTGGTCGGCGACCTCAGCGCCGCGCAGTGGGCGGGCCTGGGCGCGACCCAGGTCCAGGGCCTGAACGCCACTCAGCTGGGCGCGCTGGACGCCGCCGACCTGGCCAGGCTGAACGCGACCCAATGGAGCGCCCTGCGCTCGACCCAGCTGGGCGGACTGTCGCCGACGGCCGTGGCGGGGCTCGACGCCCAGCGCCTCTCCCAGCTGACGCCGAACCAGGTCGCGGGCCTGTCGCCCACCGCGCTGTCGGCCCTGGATGCGACCCACATCGCGGCCCTGACCACCAGCCATATCGGCGGGCTGACCGCCACCCAGCTGCGCGGCCTGACGCCCGAGGACATGGCCGAGCTGAGCGCCACCCAGGTCGGCGCGATCGCGCCCGGCCAGCTGGCGGCCCTGCCGGCCACCGACGTGGCGGCGCTGAACACCAGCCAGCTGGCCGCCCTGACCTCGGCCCAGCTCAAGGCCATGGCCCCGTCGCAGATCGCCGCCCTGCGGCCGTCGCAGATGCCCGGCCTGTCGACAAGCCAGCTGGCGGCCCTGAGCTCGGTGCAGCTGGGCGCCCTGGCGACCGACGTCCTGCCGGCGCTGGACGCCGCCCAGGTGAGCGGCCTGGCCTCCAGCCAGCTGGCGGGCCTGTCGGCGACCCAGGCCGGCAGCCTGACCGGGACGCAGCTGGCCGGGCTGGCCGAGACCCAGATCGGCGGCCTGTCGGGCGGCTTCCTCTCGGCCCTGTCGACCACCGCCCTGGCCGCCCTGACCGCGACCCAGGTGGCCCGCCTGTCGGCGACCCAGGTCCAGAGCCTGACCACCACCCAGATCGGCAGCCTGTCGACCACCGACTTCGCCGAGCTGTCGGCCAGCCAGGTCGCCAGCCTCACCGCCGCCCAGATCGGGGCGCTGTCGGGCGGCAACCTCTCCAGCCTGTCGACCACGGCCATCGCCGGCTTGTCGGCCACCCAGTTCGCGGGTCTCTCCGCCACCCAGATGGCCGGCCTGCCCGACAGCGTGTTCCAGGGGCGTCTCGGCCAGCTGACCCCGAGCCAGATGGCCGGGCTGTCGACCAGCTTCGTCGCCAACCTCTCCAGCACGGACCTGGCCAGCCTGGGTCCCAGCCAGATCGGGGCCCTGTCGCCCTCGGCCTTCGCGGCGCTGGGAACCTCGCGCCTGCCCAGCCTGACGACGACCCAGATCGGCGGGCTGTCGACCACTCAGGTCGCCAGCCTGGACGCGGCCGGCTTCGGCGCGTTGTCGGCCACCCAGGTGGCGGTTCTCTCGGCGACCCAGATCGGCGCGGTGCGCGGCGAGATCCTGGCGGCCCTGGATGCGACCCAGTTCGCCCGCCTGACCACCAGCCAGGTGCGCGGCCTGACGACCAGCCAGATCGAGCAGTTCGGCGCGGCCGACATCGGCGAGTTCACGGCGACCCAGATCGGGGCCCTGGGCGCGGCGCAGCTGGAGGGCTTCTCGGCCGCCGACATCTCGGCCCTGAACGTCACCCAGGTGGCGGCCCTGACCGCCGGCCAGGTCGCGGCGTTGACGCCGGTGCAGGTGCGCGGCCTGTCGGCGACCGACATCGGGGAGTTCAGCAAGACCCAGGTCGGCGCCCTGACCAGCGGCCAGATCGGCGCCTTGTCGCAGGCGGCCCTGGCCGGCCTCAGCGGCGAGCAGTTCGGCGGCCTCACCGCGACCCAGGTGCGCGGCTTCACCGGCGAGCAGCTGAGCGCCTTCGGGGCCGAGGGGCTGGCGCGGCTGTCGGGCGCGCAGCTGGGGGCCTTGACCACCACCCAGGTCGGCCAGCTGCCCCGGGCGGCGATCCAGAGCCTGAACGCGACCCAGATCGACCAGATCATGCCCAGCCAGATCCCCGGCTTCACCGCCGAACAGATCGCGGCCTTCACGCCCGCCCAGCTGACGGAGCTGTCCCGCGCCCAGGTCAACAAGCTGACCGCCGCCCAGCTGGACGCCATGAGCGCCGCGCAGCTGGAGGCGATCGGGCTCTAGACGCGCAGAGAAAAGGCCCGGTGGTCTCCCACCGGGCCTTCGTCTTTTCGAGGCGCCGAAGGTCTATTCCTTGGCGCGTTCCACGTACGAGCCGTCTTCCGTCAGGATCACCACCTTGGTGCCCGAGGTGATGTACGGCGGCACGGTCGTCTTGACGCCGTTGCTCAGCACGGCCGGCTTGTACGACGAGCTGGCGGTCTGGCCCTTCACCGACGGTTCGGTGTCGACGATCTCGAGGACCACGGTGCGCGGCAGGTCGATGGCGATCGGCACGTCGTTGTGGGTCGACAGGATGACGGTCATGCCTTCCTGCAGATAGGGCGCGGCGTCGCCGATCACGTCCTCGGTGGCCACCAGCTGGTCATAGGTTTCCGGGTTCATGAAGTGGAAGCCTTCGCCGTCCTGGTACAGGAAGGTGTGGTTGCGGTCGTCCACGAAGGCGCGCTCGACCTGCTCGGTCGTGCGGTAGCGTTCCGAAACCTTCACGCCATCCGAGATGCGGCGCATGTTCAGCTGGGTCACCGGCGTGCCCTTGCCGGGGTGGATGTTCTCGGCGCTCAGAACGACATAGAGCTTGCCGTCCAGATCGACGACGGAGCCTTTGCGGAGCGAGCTGGCTGCGACCTTCACGTAGTTACCGTCCTTGGGTGGAAAGCGCGCGCGAGGCCGCGGGCGCGTTCGTGCTATTGATCCGTGAGCGCCCTCCTATAGCGAAAGGGCCGAAATCTCCAGTCTCTTCGGTTGTTAGCTCCAGAAGGCCGCCTTGTCCTCTTCCTCGCAAACCTGGTGGCGCGGCGACGTCCACGCCGATCGCCGCCCGTTCCTGCTGGCCCGCAACCGGATCACCAAGGCTTTCCGCGCCTGGTTCGACGATCAGGGCTTTGAGGAGGTCGAGGCCGCCGCCCTGCAGGTCTCGCCCGGCAACGAGGCGCACTTGCACGCCTTCGCGACCCAGGCCCTGACGATCTCGGGCGAGGCCAGCCCGCTCTACCTGCACACCTCGCCCGAATTCGCCTGCAAGAAGCTGCTGGCGGCGGGCGAGCAGAAGATCTTCAGCCTGGGCAAGGTGTGGCGCAACCGCGAGCGGGGGCCGCTGCACCATCCCGAGTTCACCATGCTGGAGTGGTACCGGTCCGGCGCGCCCTATCAGACCCTGATGGACGACTGCGCCGCGCTGCTGGCCCTGGCGGCCGAGACGGCGGGGACCCGGCGCTTCGACTTCCGGGGCATGGCCTGCGATCCCTTCGCCGAACCGGAGCGGCTGTCGGTGGCCGAGGCGTTCCAGCGCCACGCCGGCGTCGACCTGATGGCCAGCATCGCGCCCGACGGCTCGACCGACCGCGACGCCCTGGCCGCCGCCGCCCGCGCCGCCGGGATCCGGGTGGCCGAGGACGACGGCTGGGCCGACGTCTTCAGCCGGATCATCGTCGAGAAGGTCGAGCCCCGCCTGGGCGAGGGCCGGGCGACCATCCTGTGCGAATATCCGATCAGCGAGGCCGCCCTGGCGCGGCCCAAGGACGCCGATCCGCGCGTGGCCGAACGCTTCGAGCTCTATGCCTGCGGCGTCGAGCTGGCCAACGCCTTCGGCGAACTGACCGATCCGGCCGAGCAGCGCCGCCGGTTCGCGATCGAGATGGACGAGAAGGCCCGCATCTATGGCGAGCGCTACCCGATCGACGAGGATTTTCTCCAAGCCCTCGAGCACATGCCCGAGGCCTCGGGCTCGGCCTTGGGCTTCGACCGGCTGGTGCTGCTGGCCACCGGCGCGCGGCGGATCGACGAGGTGGTCTGGACGCCGGTGGCGGGGTAGGTCTGCGGTCACACCTTAGTGGCCCCGCCGTCCCGCCTCGGCTACTGCTGGCCCATGCGTATGACGGAAGTTCTCGGAGGGTCCCGCGGGCTGGTGGGACGGTCCATCCTGGTCGTGGTCGCCGTCGTGCTGGCGCAGCTGGTCGCCAGCGTCGCCCTGTACAGCGCCATCGACCGCCAGAGCCTGCGCGAGGACCACGCGCGGCGGATCGCCGAGATGCTGGTGGTCGGCGAGCGCGTCAGCCAACTGGGCCAGGCCGACTTCAGCCGGGTGATGACTTCGCGCTATCTGGAAGCCCAGATCGTCACCCTGCCGCCCGAGGCCAAGGCGGCCAATGAAGCCAAGGCCGGCGAGACCCAGACCGGCGAGGCCAAGGCCATCGCCGCCTATGTCCGCCTGTGGGAGCCGGGCCTGGCCAAGCGGCCGCTGCGGCTGTGGTCCGAGGGCCGGGCCGAGGGCGGCCGCGACCTGGTCGGCGTCATGGGACTGGAGGACGGCCGCTGGCTGGCCTTCCGCTCCCACAACTTCCCGCGTCCGTGGCCGATCGCCCTGCGCGCGGTGGCCACCACCCTGGCCTTTTCGCTGGCCTGCCTGGCCCTGGGCGCCCTGGCCCTGCGCCAGCTGGGCGCGCCCCTGCGCCGCCTGACCGAGGCCTCGCGTCACGTGGGCGAGACGCCGCCGTCGCCGATCGTGGTCGAAGGACCCAACGACCTGGTCGAGTTGGGCCGGGCCTTCAACGACATGCAGCGGCGCATCGCCGGTCTGATCGAGGACCAGGCCCGGGCGATGGAGGCCCTGAGCCACGACCTGCGCACGCCGCTGGCCCGCCTGGCGCTGGCCGCCGACTATATCGAGCCGGACGACATCAAGGGGCTGGTGGCCGGCAATGTCGACGAACTGCAGGCCATGCTGCGCTCGCTGTCGGACTGGCTGCGGGCCCAGCACTCGCCCAGCAGCGCCGAGGTCGTCGACCTGCCGGCCCTGATCCAGGGCGTTGTCGTCCGCTGGCCCGGGGCCGTGCGCTACGAAGGCGGCAAGACCCTGACCCTGACCACCCATCGCGGGCCGCTGGAGCAGGCCTTGATCCGCCTCGTCGACAATGCCGTGCGCTTCGGAGGCGCGGCCAAGGTCCGGCTGGTCGCCGACGCCCCGGACGGTCCGGTGATCGAGGTGCTGGACCAGGGTCCCGGCCTGACCGACGAGGCCATGGCCCGGATCTACGAGCCGTTCTTCCGGGGGGACGCGGCGCGGGCCCGGGACACCGGCGGCTTCGGCCTGGGCATCCCGACCGCCGAGCGGCTGATCAAGCGCTTCGGCGGCCGGCTGGTCATCGACAACCGCGAGGGCGGCGGGGTCCGGGCCAGGATCTGGCCGCCGGTCCCGGGGCCGGAAGCCTGACGGCGTGATTTGCCTCCTGGGCTGAAATCCCGCATATCCCCGCGCCTCATGACCGCCCCGAAGACCCTCCGTGACGTCCGGTCCCTGACCCAGGCCGGACTGGTCCCGCCCGAGCGCCTGCCGGCGCTGGAGGCGGTGGCGGCGCGCTATGCCGTGGCGATCACCCCCGCGATGGCCGGGCTGATCGATCCCACCAACGACGACGACCCGATCGCCCGCCAGTTCATCCCCTCGCCCGAGGAGCTGGTCGCCAGCCCGGGCGAAGACGGCGATCCGATCGGCGACAACGTCCACAGCCCGGTCGAGGGGATCGTCCATCGCTATCCCGACCGCGTGCTGCTGAAGCCCACCCACACCTGCGCGGTCTATTGCCGGTTCTGCTTCCGGCGCGAGATGGTCGGGCCGGAGGGGCTGTCGAACCTGTCCCCCGCCCAGCTGGACGCCGCCTTCGCCTATATCGCCGGCCGGCCGGAGATCTGGGAGGTCATCGTCACCGGCGGCGACCCCTTCGTGCTGTCGCCCCGCCGCCTGGCCGACCTGATGGACCGGCTGCAGGCGATCGATCACGTGAAGATCGTCCGCTTCCACACGCGCGTGCCGGCGGTCGATCCCGAGGCGGTGACCGACCAGCTCGTGGCCGCCCTGAAACGCACGACCAAGACCGTCTATGTCGCCCTGCACGCCAACCACGTCCGCGAGCTGACGCCGGCCGCCCGCGCCGCCTGCGCCCGGATCGTCGACGCCGGCGTCCCGATGCTGAGCCAGACCGTGCTGCTGCGCGGGGTCAATGACGACCCGGCGGTGCTGGCCGACCTGATGCGGGCGTTCGTCGAGACGCGGATCCGACCCTATTACCTGCACCATGGCGACCACGCCCCGGGCACGGCCCACCTGCGCACCACCCTGGCCGAGGGCCAGGCGATCCTGAAGGCCTTGCGCGGGACGGTCTCGGGCCTGGCCCAGCCCACCTATGTCCTCGATATCCCCGGCGGCCACGGCAAGGTCCCCGTCGGACCAAACTATGTCGAGGCCGATACGATCGAGGACCCGAACGGAACCGCCCACCCCTATCCGCCAAAGGCCTGATTGCGAGGCCGGAGCCCAACAGCTGCGAGGCTTTGCGGCCACGCTCGCGCTGCATCGCAGCAAAGCCCTTGGCGGCGCCACGGTTTCTCGTGCTAGAAAAGTCGTCATATCAGACGGCCCGGGCGGAAAGCCTGGCGCGTATTCAAGCGAAGGCTTGGCTTTTATGAGTGAAATCAAGACGGTCGGCGTGATCGGCGCGGGCCAGATGGGGTCGGGCATCGCGCATGTCGTCGCCCTGGGCGGTTACGACGTACGGCTGCACGACGTCTCGCGCGAGCGGATCGACGCGGGCCTGGCGGTCATCGAGAAGAACCTGGCCCGCCAGGTCGGCCGCGGCCTCATCGACGATGAGACGATGAAGGCGGCCCTGGCCCGCATCCAGCCCGCCGAGGGCCTGGAGGCGATCGGCGCCACGGACCTGGCGATCGAGGCGGCCACCGAGAACGAGGAGATCAAGAAGTCGATCTTCCGCAGCCTGCAGCCCCACCTCGGGCCCGATACGCTGCTGGCCTCGAACACCTCGTCGATCTCGATCACGCGCCTGGCCTCGGCCACGGACCGTCCCGAGCGCTTCATCGGCCTGCACTTCATGAACCCCGTGCCGCTGATGAAGCTGGTGGAGATCATCCGCGGCATCGCCACGGACGTCCCGACCTACGAGCGCGCCGTCGCCTTCGCCCAGTCGCTGGGCAAGATCACGTCGAACGCCGAGGACTTCCCCGCCTTCATCGTCAACCGCGTGCTGGTGCCGATGATCAACGAGGCGATCTACACCCTGTACGAAGGGGTCGGCACGGTCGACGCCATCGATACGGCGATGAAGCTGGGCGCCAACCATCCGATGGGCCCGCTGGAGCTGGGCGACTTCATCGGCCTGGACACCGTGCTGAGCATCATGAACGTGCTCCACGAGGGCCTGGCCGACAGCAAGTACCGCCCCTGCCCGCTGCTGGTGAAATATGTTGAAGCCGGGTGGCTTGGCAAAAAGACCGGTCGCGGCTTCTATGACTACCGGGGCGAGACACCGGTTCCCACGCGCTAGGCGTGCAGGCGGCGTCTCGAAAGAGGGGCGCCGCCATGACCGGATCCGTTTCGGCCAACGACGACATTTCGCCGGTGCTGAGGCCGGTCGCCAAGAGCGACCGGCATCTCAGCCTCGACATCCTGCGCGGCCTGGGCGTGATGGGCATCCTGGCCGTCAACGCAGTGGGCTTCGCCCAGCCGATGGCGGTGTACATCTCGCCCGAGCTGTCGCCCTTCCCGCTGGTTGGGGCCGAGGCGACCGCCTGGTGGGTGGTCCACACCTTCTTCCACTACAAGTTCGTCACCCTGTTCTCGATGCTGTTCGGGGTGTCGATCCTGCTGGTCGGCGGCGAGCGCTCGGACGTCGCCCGCAGCGCCCTGCTGCGCCGCCGTCTCGGCTGGCTGCTGGTCATCGGCGCCCTGCACGGCCTGCTGATCTGGTTCGGCGACATCCTGCTCTTGTACGCCTGCGTCGGCCTGGTGGTGATGCGCTTCCGCTCGTGGCCGCCGCGCCGGCTGTTCGCCGTCAGCCTGTTCGTCATCCTGCTGGGCTCGGTCCTGGCCGTGGCGCCCTATCTGGCCGTCGAGAACGCCCCGCCGGCCGTCCAGCAGCAGGTCATGGAGCAGATCGGCCAGCCCTCGACGGCCGGGGAGATCCCCTTGAGCATCGCCGAGATGCGCCAGGGCCTGGTCCCGGCCATGATCCACAACGCCAAGGACTGGGGCGTGCTGCAGCTGAGCAGCCTGATCGTCTTCAGCTGGCGCACCGGGGCCCTGATGCTGCTGGGCATGGCGCTGTTCAAGACCGGCTTCCTGACCGGCCGCGCCCCGACCTGGGTCTATGCCGGGCTGATCGCCCTGGGCGTGCTGGGCCTGGCCTGGAGCGGCTGGGAGAACCACGCCAAGCTGGCGACGCACTTCGCCAAGCCGCAGGCGCTGGGCCGCTACCAGCTGGGCTACGAGTTCCTGACCCTGCCGATCACCCTGGGCTACGCCGCGCTGGCCATCCTGCTGATCCGGTCGGCGCTGATCCGGACGCTGCTGACGCCGCTGGCGCGGCTGGGCCAGATGGCCTTCACCAACTACCTGACCCAGTCGCTGATCATGACCACGATCTTCTGGAGCGGCCGCGGCCTGGGCCTGTTCGGCCAGCTGACGCGGGTCGAGCTGTGGTGCTGCGTCGGCTCGATCTGGCTGCTGCAGCTGATCTGGTCGCCGATCTGGCTGTCGGTCTTCCGCATGGGTCCGCTGGAATGGGTCTGGCGGCGGCTGTCCTACGGCAAGGGCCTGGAGCGGGCCGGGTAGCGGATCACCCCAGGCCGAACGTCACGGCCGCGTGGTAGACGATGAAGGCCGCCAGATAGGCCAGGCTGACCATGTAGGCGAACATCACCGTCGGCCAGATCCAGCTGTTGGTCTCGCGCTTGACCACGCCCAGGGTGGGCAGGCACTGCGGCGCGAAGACGTACCAGGCCAGGAACGACAGGGCGCTGGCCAGCGACCACTGGTGCTTCAGCAGGGTCGACAGGGCGCCGGTCTCGCCGTCGCCGCCGCCGACCGCGTAGACCGTGCCCAGCACCGCCACGGCCACTTCGCGGGCGGCCATGCCGGGGATCAGGGCCACGGTCATCTGCCAGTTGAAACCGATCGGCGCCATCAGCGGAGCCAGGAACTGCCCCAGGCGACCGGCGATGCTGTAGTCGATGGCCGGACGCGTCGCGCCCTCGGGCGGATAGGGGAAGGTCGACAGCACCCAGACCAGCACCATCAGCGGCAGGATGATGCGGCCGGCGCGGGCCATGAAGATCCGGGCCCGGGTCCACAGGTTCATCAGCAGGTTGCGCGGCTCGGGCCAGCGATAGGTCGGCAGCTCCATCATGAAGGGCTCGACCGCGCCCCGCCAGAAGATGCGGCGGATCACGAACGAGACCAGCAGCGCGCTGACGATGCCCGAGGCGTAGAGGCCGAACATCACCAGCCCCTGCAGCGACAGGAAGCCGCCCACGGTCTGCTGCGGGATGAAGGCCCCGATGATCAGGGTGTAGACCGGGATCCGCGCCGAGCAGGTCATCAGCGGCGCGACCAGGATGGTGGTCAGGCGATCCTCGCGGTTGTCGATGACGCGCGTCGACATGATGCCGGGAATGGCGCAGGCGAAGCTGGACAGCAGCGGGATGAAGGCCCGGCCGTGCAGACCGGCGCCGCCCATGATCTTGTCCATCAGGAAGGCCGCGCGGGCCATGTAGCCGCTGTCCTCCAGCATCAGGATGAAGAAGAACAGGATCAGGATCTGCGGCAGGAACACCAGCACGCTGCCGACGCCGGCGATCAGGCCGTCGGCGATGAAGCTGGTGAGCAGGCCGTGCGGCAGGTGATCGTTGGCGAAGGCGACCAGGGCCGCGAAGCCGGCGTCGATGCCGTCCATCACCGGCGTCGCCCAGGTGAACACCGCCTGGAACATCACGAACAGCAGGGTCAGCAGGATGAGAAGGCCCGCCACGGGATGCAGCAGCACGCCGTCGATCTTGCCGGTCACCGTGTCGGGACGCTCGGGCGGCTTCACGCAGGCCTTGAAGATGCGCTGGGCCTCGGCGTGGGCGACGCGGATCTCGGCGGCGGTCGGCTCGCGCCAGACGTTCTCGGCCTCGAGCCCTCCCCTTTCGAGATTGGCGACGACGAGACCCTCGACCTTTTCCAGAAGCTCGGCCAGGCCGCGCTTGCGGGTCGCCACCGTGGTGACGATCGGCGCGCCGATCTCCTGGCTCAGGCGCGCCAGGTCGATGCGCAGGCCCTGACGCTGGGCGATGTCGAACATGTTGAGGGCCAGCACGAACGGGCGGCCCACCTGCTTGAGTTCCAGGACCAGGCGCAGCACCAGACGCAGGTTGGTGGCGTCGGCCACGCAGATCAGCGCCTCGGGCGCGACCTCGCCGGCCAGCCGCCCCAGCACGGCGTCGCGGGTCACCGCCTCGTCCGGGCTGCGGGCGCGCAGGGAATAGGTGCCCGGCAGGTCCAGCACGCGCATCTGGCGGCCGCTGGCCGTGGTCAGCGCGCCCTCCTTCCGCTCGACCGTGACGCCGGCGTAGTTGGCGACCTTCTGGCGGCTGCCGGTCAGGGCGTTGAACAGCGCCGTCTTGCCGGAGTTGGGATTGCCGACCAGGGCGATCCGGGCGGTGTCGGCGCTCGCGGCGTTACCGGGCGCGACGCCCGACGCCATTGGGGTGTCGAGAGGCAAGGTCTTAGCGTCCGTCGAATTTCACGGAGACCGCGCCGGCTTCGCGACGACGCAAGGCGACGCGGGTGTCGTCGACACGGACGGCGATCGGGTCGCGGCCGAACAGGCCCTCGTGCAGCACCTCGATGCTCGCGCCCTCGACGAAGCCCATCTCCAGCAGCCGGCGCTCCAGCTCCTCGGCCGCCACGGCCTCGGCGGCGCCCGAGACGCCGGTCACGCGCACGATCACGCCGCGCTCGCCGCGCCGGGCCAAGGCCAGGGGTCGCAGGCCGCCGGGACCGATCTCGGCTGGGTTGAATTCGGGGGACAACGCGAACGCTTCGGACATAATGGCTCCGATTAGATTGCGAACGATTATCAGTCCGAGGGACCAATGTCGATTCAGCGATCCTGGCGTTCTGGGTTATGCTGAATGCTTAAGGGCGCTCCGCCGAAGTGTTCGCGGTTCGGCGGCCGGAGCGCCCGTAAGGTATTAGAGAGCTGAGCCTGCTTATCCGGTGCGGATGGAACATCCCGAACCGGGCAGGCTAGCGGGCTGTTGGGACCGTTTGGCGCAGGGTCGTTAATAGATTCGACTCTTGGACCGCCGCTCGGTCTGATTGCGTGTAACGATTCGTGTGGGCGAATTTGATGCGTAGGCTGATGCTGGGGCTCCTGACGGGGGCCTATCTTTGTCTGGCTCTGATCGTCTCCCTCTTCCTGTGGAGGATGGGCGCGACCCCGGCTGTCGGCGTCTCGGCCTTCATCGGCGCGCTGGGCCTGTGCTTCGCCTTCCACGGCCTGATCGCCCAAGCCTTCACCGCCGCCGGCCTGCGCGGCGAGATCGACACCGTGCGCGAAGCCCACGCCATCCTGCTGGACCAGATCGAGAAGGTCGACGCCCGCGTCTCCGACCTGGTCGAGACCGTCGCCGCCGACGCCCAGCGCCGCACCGAGGAGCTGTCGACCGAGGTCCACCAGCTGGAAGACCTGATCGGCCAGATGAACGACCGGCTGGAGCACCAGCTCAGCCACCAGGTCGCCGCCGCCTCGGCCCGTCATCAGTCGCTGGGCCGCGAGCGCGCCCCGCAGACCAGCCACATGCTGGAGGTGGTGCAGGACGCCCTGGCCGAGAACCGGGTCGACCTCTACCTGCAGCCGATCGTCAGCCTGCCTCAGCGCCGGACCGTCTTCTACGAAAGCTTCTCGCGCCTGCGCGACGAGACGGGCCGCGTGATGATGCCGGCCGAGTACCTGGCGGTCGCCGAGCCCGAAGGCCTGATGACGGCCATCGACAACCTGCTGCTGTTCCGCTGCGTCCAGATCGTCCGCCGCCTGGCCAAGCAGGACCGCAAAATCGGCATCTTCTGCAACATCTCGCTGGCCAGCCTGGGCGACGAGAGCTTCTTCCCGCAGTTCCTGGAGTTCATGCAGGGCAACAAGGACCTGGCCGGCGCGGTGATCTTCGAGCTGGGCCAGGCGGCGTTCGAACGCCGTGGTCCGGTCGAGGCCCGCCACATGGCCCGCCTGGCCAGCCTGGGCTTCAGCTTCAGCCTGGACAAGGTCGCCGACCTGGACCTGGACTTCCAGGACCTGGCCCGCGCGGACGTGCGCTACATCAAGGTCGGCGCCCAGATGATGCTGGACCAACTGGAAGAGCAGGACGGCAAGCTGGTGATCGCCTCGCTGCCCGACCTGAACGCCACCGACTTCGCCGCCCTGACCCGCCGCTACGGCATCGAGGTCATCGTCGAGAAGGTCGAGGCCGAGAAGCAGATCGTCGACATTCTGGACTTGGACATCGGCTACGGCCAGGGCCACCTGTTCGGCGAACCGCGCGCCATCCGCGACGCCGTCCTCGCCGAGGCCGAACCGCCGCAGGACTTCATGCGCGGCGCCCTGCGCCGCCGGGCCGTGGGCTGGTAGGCGCTTTCACGCTGCTGACAGGTTTGGGCGCCGGACCGCAAGCATCGGAATGACCGATCGCCTGGGCCGGCGCAGGATCTCCATACGAAAGGAGATCCCCATGACCGCTCCCACCTACCTCGATGATGACGCCCGCTGGGACGCCATGCGCGCCAAGGACCGCGCCGCCGAGGGCGTCTTCTATATCGGCGTGCGCACCACCGGCGTCTATTGCGTGGCCAGCTGCGGCGGCCGGCCGCTCCGCAAGAACGTGGCCTTCTACGCCACCCGGGAAGCGTGCCGCGCCGCCGGCCTGCGCGCCTGCCTGCGCTGCAAGCCCGACATGGAGCGCGAGACGCTGCGCTGGGCCGTCGGCGAGACCAGCCTGGGCCTGGCCCTCGTGGCGCGCTCCGACGCCGGCCTGCGGCTGGTGACCCTGGGCGACGACGCCGAGGCCCTGCGAACCGACCTGGAGAAGCGCTTCAAGCATGCCCGCATCGTCCCGGACGCCCAGGGCCTGGCGGGCGACCTGAAGGCCGTGGCCGACGTGGTCGAGCATCCCGACCACCGTCTGGAGCTGCCGATCGACGCCCAGGGCACTGAACTGCAGAAGGCCGTCTGGGCCGCCCTGCGCGAGATCCCGGCGGGCCGCACCGCCTCCTACGCCGACATCGCCAAGGCCATCGGCCGGCCCAGCGCCTTCCGCGCCGTGGCCCAGGCCTGCGGAGCCAATCCGCTGGCGGTGATCACCCCCTGCCACCGCGTGGTGCGATCCGACGGCGGCCTTTCCGGCTATCGCTGGGGCGTCGAGCGCAAGGCGGCTCTGCTGGCGCGCGAGGCCGCGTGACCTTGGATTGGACGAGAATCGCCGCCGAGTTGGACGCGCGCGGCTGGGCCCTGACCGGTCCGATGCTGAAACCCGAGACCTGCGCGGCGATCGCCGATCTCTACCCGCGGGACGAGGGCTTCCGCAGCCGTGTGGTGATGGCCCGGCACGGCTTCGGTCGGGGCGAGTACAAGTACTTCAGCTACCCCCTGCCGGACGTCGTCCAGCGGCTCCGGCAGGGCCTTTATGGTCCGCTGTCGGCGATCGCCAACCGCTGGGCCGAGCGGCTGGCCGAAGACCGCCGCTTTCCCGAGGCGCTGGACGACATGCTGGCCCGGTGCCGCGAGGCCGGCCAGACGCGGCCGACGCCCCTGCTGCTGACCTACGGGCCCGGCGACTACAACTGCCTGCACCAGGACCTCTACGGCGAGCACGTCTTCCCGCTGCAGGCGGCGTTCCTGCTGGACGAACCCGGCCGCGACTTCGCCGGCGGCGAGTTCGTGATCGTCGAGCAGCGCCCCCGGCAGCAGTCCGCGCCCCAGGTCGTGCCGCTGCGCCAGGGCGAAGGCGTGATCTTCGCGGTCCGCGAACGCCCGGCCGAGGGAACCCGCGGCGTCCACCGGCGAGTGCTGCGGCATGGGGTGAGCGAGATCCGCTCGGGCCGCCGACGAACCCTGGGCGTGATCTTCCACGACGCAACCTAATTCTCCTCCCTCGCCGGGGGAGGTGGCCCAGAGGGCCGGAAGGGGGCCAAAGCGGAATGCGTCCAGCCGCCCCCTCGGCCGCTCCGCCGGCCGCTCCCCTGCCGGGGGCGCATCTGGGTCACCCCAGCGGCGAGACCCCGAACAGCAGCCGGTGCAGGAAAAACACGAACACGCACCACAGCGCCGTCCCGGCGACCACCGCGATGATGTCGGTTCGCGGCTTGACCACCACCGGCGCCGGCTCCCCGCGCCCGAGCGCCGAGATCAGGTCCGCGACCGCCCAGGCCAGAAACGCCCCGAACAGCGTCACCGAGGCCTGGTCGCCATTGGCCAGCAGGTGGCCGGCGGACCACAAGATCACCCCCAGCAGCATCGGATGGCGCACCGCCGCCTTGATCCGGCCGGCGGGCGCGTTGGCGGTCGGCATCAGCACGAAGGCGATCCAGACCAGCAGCCAGGCGACGTGCCGCCCCCAGGTCGGGGGATCATAAAGCTGCGGCGCGGCGGGCCGGAACCGGATCCAGCCCCAGATGATCAGCCCCAGCCCGACGAACGAGACCAGGGTATAGAGCCCCTTCCAGCGCTTCGCGTTGGCGGCGACCTGGGCGTCACGGAACGGCCCGGCCAGGATCCGCACCGAGTGCATCCCCAGAAAGATCACCAGTCCCAGGATCAGAATCGTCATCGGCCCCTCCCGTTTGCCTCGAGGATAGTCACGGAACGCGGGTCTCCAAAAGCTTGAGCTTCCGGACCTTGAATCCCCGGCGGGAGGGGACAGCTAAGGCCGGCGGCGACATTGACGCCCCGCCCCTGGACCGTTACCGCCCACGCCATGATGGATTTTCCCGACGGCCTGTCCGCTCTTTCCGACCGCTACGACGTCGTGCTGTGCGATGTCTGGGGCGTAATCCACAACGGGGTGCGAAGCTTCCCCGGGGCCTGCGAGGCCTTGACGGAATGGGGCCGGAGCAAAGGTCCGGTGGTGCTGATCTCCAACTCGCCGCGGCCGTCCGCCGACGTGGTCGCCCAGCTGGATGGCCTTGGCGTCCCGCGCTCGGCCTGGAGCGGATTCGTGACCTCGGGCGACGCCACGCGGGCGCTGCTGAAGGCGCGGGCGCCGGGCAAGGTCTGGAAGATAGGCCCCGCCCGCGACGAGGTGCTCTACGACGGCATGGCCCTGACCGACGCCGGCTGCGAGGACGCCGACTTCATCTCGTGCACCGGCCTCTATGAGGACGAGAAGGAGGTCCCCGAGGACTATCGCGACCGCCTGAAGGTCGCCGCCGACCGGGGCCTGCTGTTCATCTGCGCCAATCCCGACCGCGTCGTGCAGCGCGGTGACCGCCTGATCTTCTGCGCCGGGGCCCTGGCCGATCTCTATGAGAGCCTGGGCGGTCCGGTCGTGATGGCCGGCAAGCCCTACGGCGCGATCTATGACCTGGCCCTGGCCGAGGCCGCCCGCCTGCTGGGCCGCCCGGTCGATCGCGACCGTGTGCTGTGCGTCGGCGACGGCGTCATCACCGACGTGAAGGGGGCCCACGACCAGAAGCTGGCCTGCCTGTTCGTCGCCAAGGGCATCCACGGCGAGAAGGCCATCGGCCCGGACGGCAAGCTGGAGCCCGACGCGGTGCAAGCCCTGCTGGACGCCGAGGCCGTGGGCGCCACCCACGCCATCGCCGATCTGGTCTGGTGATCCGGCCGCTTCTCGCTCAACCATAAGATCCCGAGGGGGACCTCCATGCAGGGCAAGTTTCTCGAAGACCTCAGCGTCGGCCAGTCCGCCGAGCGGGTCCGCGTCGTCGGCGAGGCCGACATCGTCGCCTTCGCCGACGTGACCGGCGACACCAATCCCGTGCACCTGGACGCCGACTACGCGGCCGCGACCAGCTTCGGCCAGCGCATCGCCCACGGCATGCTGTCGGCCGGCTACATCTCGGCGGTGCTGGGGACCCAGCTGCCGGGCCCCGGCGCGATCTACCTGTCGCAGTCGCTGAGGTTCAAGCGGCCGGTCAAGATCGGCGACGAGGTCGTGGCGCAGGTCACCGTCACCGAGATCAACGCGGCCAAGGCCCAGGTCACGCTCGCGACCGTCTGCAAGGTGAACGGCAAGGCCGTGGTGGACGGCGAGGCCGTGGTCATGGTTCCGCGCAAGGCCGCCTGATGACGCTCAAGACCATCAACGCCTGGAAGGACCTGCCCGCCGAGGACCGGGGCGCGTCCATCGCGCTGGGCAATTTCGACGGCGTGCACCGCGGCCACCAGCAGGTGATCGCCCAGGCCGCCAAGGCCGCCTTGGCGCAGCGGACGCCGCTGGGCGTGATCACCTTCGACCCGCACCCGCGCCGGCTGTTCCGCCCGACCGAGCCGGCCTTCAAGCTGATGACCCACGCCCAGCAGGCCCGCGCCTTGAGCGGCCTGGGCGTCGACCTGCTGTACCTGCTGCCGTTCGACTTCGAGATGGCCAGCTTCGGCGACCGCGAGTTCGTCGAGAAGGTGCTGGTCGAGGGCCTCGCCGTGAAGCATGTGGCCGTCGGCTTCGACATCTCGTTCGGGCGCGGCCGCACCGGCAGCCCCGAGCTGATGAAGGCCTATGGCGCCGAATACGGCTTCACCGTCTCGGTCGCCGAGCCGGTGGCCAGTCAGGAGGGGGCGAAGTTCTCCTCGACCGCCGTTCGCGACGCCCTGCGCGATGGCCATCCCGAGCAGGCCGCCCGCATCCTGGGCCGTCCCTTCGCCATCGAGGGCGTGGTCCGCCGCGGCCAGCAGCTGGGCCGCCAGTTGGGCTTCCCCACGGCCAATGTCGAGGTCGAGGACTATGTGGTCCCCAAGCTGGGCGTCTACGCCACCCGCACCCGCCTGCCCGACGGCCGCGAGGTTCCGGGCGTGGCCAACCTGGGCAACAACCCCACGACCGGCATCGTCGAGACGCGGCTGGAGACCTGGCTGTTCGACTTCGACGAGGATCTGTACGGCCAGATCATCGAGACCGACCTGATCGCCTTCCTGCGTCCCGAGCTGAAGTTCGACAGCCTGGAGCTGATGATCCAGCAGATCCGCCAGGACGAGCAGGCCGCTCGCGCCATCGTCGCCCCGGCGTTCTAGACCCATCTCCCTGGGGGGGAGAGGGGTTTTATCCAGGCGCGCGCCCCGTTAACCTTGCTGGACGGCTGGGGTGGGGACCGCATGCTCAAGGGACGCAAGTACGACCTGTTCGCGCGCGCCAGGCGGCCCGCGTGGGCGCGCGAGATCCTGGCCTATCCCGAGGGCGCCCAGTTCGTGTTCGGCGCCGCCAAGGCGGTCGAGGTCGAGGGCGGCTATTGCGCCCTGCCCGACGGCGATCTGCTGGACGCCTACTCCAACGCCGTGGTCCGCGCCGTCGAGCGGGTCGGGCCCAGCGTGGTGCGCATCCACCCGATGCTGGACGACTCGCGTTCGGGCGGCGTCGGCTCGGGCTTCGCGATCGCCCCCCAGGGCAAGACCGGGCGCGGGCTTGTCCTGACCAACAGCCACGTGGTCCAGGGCGCCAGCCGCTTCGTGGTCATCACCGCCGAGGGCCGCAGCCTGACGGCGCGCTGCATCGGCGATGATCCCGACACCGACCTGGCCGTCATCAGGATCGACCAGGCCGCCGACATCCCGGTGGCGCGCCTGGGCGACTCCAAGAAGCTGCGACGCGGCCAGCTGGTCATCGCCATCGGCGCGCCGCTGGGCTTCGAGGCCACGGTGACCACCGGCGTCGTCTCCGCGCTGGGCCGAAGCTTGCGCGGCGAGCGCGGCCGGCTGGTCGAGGATCTGATCCAGACCGACGCGGCCCTCAATCCCGGCAACAGCGGCGGACCGCTGGTCAACTCTGCCGGCGAGGTCGTGGGCGTCGCCACGGCGATCATCGCCGGCTACCAGGGCCTGTGCTTCGCGGTGGCGGCCAACACCGCCCGCTTCGTGATCGGCGAGCTTCTGGCGCACGGCCACGTCCGCCGCGGCTCGATCGGCATCGTCGCCCAGCAAGCCCCGATCCCGCCGGCCCTGGCGCGGGCGACGGGCGTGCATCAGCCCTACGCGGTCTATGTGACCTCGGTCGATGTCGGTGGTCCGGCGGCCAAGGCGGGCCTGCGCGAGAGCGACCTGCTGATCGCGGCGGGGAACCAGGTGCTGACCGGGCTGGACGACCTCTTGCGCGCGCTGGACCATCACAGCATCGGCAAGGCGACCGCGTTCCTGGTCATCCGCGAGGCGCGACTGCTGACGGTGACCGTGACGCCCAGGCTGCGCAAGCCGGGAGCGTGACGCGTCTCTCCTCCCTTAGGCGGACGTGGCCCAGAGGGGGCGCAGATTCGTTGCGCCGCCGAAGCCTTTGCGCCCAACGCCGCCCTCTGCTATCCCCACCCCCATGAGTTCCGTTCGGAAGATTTCGCGAATTATCCGCCCGGCGTGACGCCGCCGGTCGATAGTCCAGCGCGCGCCGGGTTTTCCCGCCCTCTTCCGACACCTTTCAAAGCCGGACACCTATCCATGGCCGACGACGCCACGCCCGCCCGCGACTATCGCGAGACCGTCTTCCTTCCCGACACCCCGTTCCCGATGCGCGCGGGCCTGCCCAAGAAGGAGCCCGAGATCCTGGAGGGCTGGGCGGCCCTGTCGCCCAAGGGCCTGTACGGCGCCATCCGCGCCAAGCGCCAGGCCGACGGCGCCCCGCTGTACGTGCTGCATGACGGCCCGCCCTACGCCAACGGCGCGATCCACATCGGCCACGCCCTGAACAAGACGCTGAAGGACTTCGTGGTCCGCTCGCGCTTCGCCCTCGGCTACGACGTCGACTATGTGCCGGGCTGGGACTGCCACGGCCTGCCGATCGAGTGGAAGATCGAGGAGAAGTTCCGCAGCCAAGGCCGCCGCAAGGACGAGGTCCCGGCCGAGGAGTTCCGCCGCGAGTGCCGCGCCTATGCCGGCATGTGGATCGAGGCCCAGAAGACCGAGTTCCAGCGCCTGGGCGTGCTGGGCGACTGGTGGAACCGCTACGCCACCATGGACTTCAGCAGCGAGGCGACCATCGTCGCCGAGTTCCACAAGTTCCTGGCCACCGGCCAGCTCTATCGCGGCTCCAAGCCGGTGATGTGGAGCCCGGTCGAACGCACGGCCCTGGCCGACGCCGAGATCGAGTACCACGACCACGTCTCGCCCACGATCTGGGTGAAGTTCCCGGTCGTCGAGGGCTCGGACGCCGCCGTCGGCGCCAAGCTGGTGATCTGGACCACCACGCCCTGGACCATCCCCGCCAACCGCGCGGTCTCGTACAACCCCGACATCCCCTACTCGGTGTTCGAAGTCACCGCGCTGGAGGAAGGCCTGGAGTTCGAGCCCTGGGCCAAGCCGGGCGATCGCCTGATCATCGCCGACAAGCTGGCGGCCGACGTCTTCAAGGCCGCCAAGGTCGCGGCGTGGAAGAGCATCGAGGCCGTCGACTGCGAGGGCATGGTGCTGGCCCACCCGTTGGCCGACCTGGACACCCACTACGGCTTCGCCGTGCCGCTGCTGGCCGGCGACCACGTGACCGACGACGCCGGCGCCGGCTTCGTCCATACCGCCCCGGGCCACGGCGCCGACGACTATCAGGTCTGGCTGGCCCACGGCCATCGCGAGATCCCCGACACCGTCGATCCGGATGGCGCCTATTACCCGCACGTGCCGCTGTTCGCGGGCCTAAAGGTGCTGGAGACCGAGGGCAAGAAGGTCGGCAAGTTCGGTCCCGCCAACGGTGCGGTGATGGACAAGCTGATCGAGGCCGGCAACCTGCTGGCGCGCGGCCGCGTCGAGCACAGCTATCCCCACAGCTGGCGCTCGAAGGCCCCGGTGATCTTCCGCAACACCCCGCAGTGGTTCATCCGCATGGATCACCCGGTGGACAGCCTGGGCGGCAAGACCCTGCGCGAAGTCGCGGTGCAGTCGATCGCCGACACCGCCTTCCACCCCGAGGCCGGCCGCAACCGCATCGGGTCGATGGTCGAGACGCGTCCCGACTGGCTAATCAGCCGCCAGCGCAACTGGGGCACGCCGCTGGCCATGTTCGTGGACAAGCACACCGGCCACCCGCTGAACGACCCGGCCGTCAACGCCCGCATCCTGGACGCCATCCGCGAGGGCGGCGCCGACGCCTGGTTCACCCGTCCGGACGCCGACTTCCTGGGGGCCCATGATCCGGCCCAGTACGAGAAGATCACCGACATCCTGGATGTCTGGTTCGACAGCGGCTGCACCCACGCCTTCACGATCGGGGGCCGCGAGGACAGCCACTGGCCGGCCGACCTCTATCTGGAAGGCTCGGATCAGCACCGCGGCTGGTTCCAGTCCAGCCTGCTCGAAGGTTCCGGCACCCGCGGCCGCGCCCCCTACAAGGCCGTCCTGACCCATGGCTTCACCATGGACGAGAACGGCGAGAAGATGTCCAAGTCCAAGGGCAACACGGTCGAGCCGCAGGCGATCACCAAGGAGTCCGGGGCCGAGATCCTGCGCCTGTGGGCCGCCATGGTCGACTATTCGGAGGACCAGCGGATCGGCAAGACGATCCTGGCCACCACGACCGACGCCTATCGCAAGCTGCGCAACACCATGCGCTACCTGCTGGGCGCTCTGGCCGGCTTCGACGAGGCCGAGCGCGTCACCGACTACGCCGACTTCCCGCCGCTGGAGAAGTACATCCTGCACCGCCTGTGGGAGCTGGATGGCCAGGTGAAGGCCGCCTACGAGGCCTATCGCTTCAGCGACGTGATCCGGCCGCTGATCGAGTTCTGCCAGGGCGACCTGTCGGCGCTGTACTTCGACGTCCGCCGCGACAGCCTCTATTGCGACCGCCCCGACGCCCTGAAGCGTCGCGCCTATCGCACGGTGCTGGACGAGGTGTTCAACCGCCTGACCATCTGGCTGGCCCCGCTGGCCAGCTTCACGATGGAAGAGGCCTGGACGACGCGCTTCCCCGACGCCGGCCCGGTGGCGCTGAGGGTGATCCCGGACGCCGTGCCCCAGTGGGAGAACCAGGCCGAGGCCAAGCGCTGGGCCAAGGTCGAGACTGTCACCTCGGTCGTCACCGGCGCCCTTGAGGTCGAGCGCCGCGAGAAGCGCATCGGCTCGGCCCTGGAGGCCGCCCCGGTCGTGCACGTCGCTGACCCCGAGCTGCTGGCCGCCTTCGAGGGCCTGGACGCCGCCGAGGTGTTCCGCACCTCGGCCGCCACCCTGGTCGCCGGCGACGCCGGTGCGTTCCGGACCGACGAGGTCAAGGGGGTCTCGGTCGATCCGAACAAGGCCGAAGGCCAGAAGTGCGCCCGCTCGTGGCGCATCCTGCCGGAGGTGGGAACCGATCCCCGCTATCCGGAGCTTAGCCTTCGCGACGCCGAAGCCGTGGCCTACTGGGACGCCACGCATAACTAAGCCCCCTTTCCCCTTTGATTGAGGGGAAGGACCGGGGATGGGGGTGATGCGGCCTTGGCCGCGCTTGAGGCGACCGCCGCATCACCCCCACTCAACCCTCCCCATCAAGAGGGAGGCGAGAACGGAGAGGCCTTTGACCATCACTCGCCTGGGCTGGACCGCCTACGCCGTCGCCGCCGGAACGCTCATCCTGGACCAGATCAGCAAGGTCTGGATCCTGGGCCTCTTGGGCCGCGAGCAGGGCTCGTCCCTGCCGCTGCTGGGGCCGCTGCACCTGACCATGGTCCACAATTACGGCATGAGCTTCGGCCTGCTGCGCGGGACCGACTGGGGCCGATGGCTGCTGACGGGCTTCTCGATCCTGGTCGTGATCGGCCTGGCCTGGTGGGTGCGCAAGGCGGTCAAACTCTTGCCGACCCTTGGTGTCGGCATGATCATCGGCGGCGCCATCGGCAATAACCTGATCGATCGGGTGCTGTACGGTTATGTCGTCGACTTCATCGACGTCTCGCGGCTTCATTTCCCTTGGGTGTTCAATGTCGCCGACTCGGGAATCTCGATCGGGGTGGCCCTGCTGCTCCTGGACAGCTTCCTGTCGGAAGAGAACAAGCTCTCCCACCAGACCGAATAGAAGGGCCGAATGACGCCGCAATCGCGTGGGAGATTGGCGCCCGCGCGATGATGTCGTATCGAGAGCGTCCGAATTTTGGGCCGGGGGTCGGCCGTGGAGCATGGTTTGATGAGTTTCAATCGGGTCGCGACCGTGAGCGCCCTGACCGCCGTGGCCGCCATCGGCCTGGCTGGCTGCCAATCGACCCAGAAGGCCCTGGGCATGAGCAAGGTGGTCCCCGACGAATTCCGCGTGGTGAGCAAGGCTCCGCTGGCCGTGCCGCCGGACTACGCCCTGCGCCCGCCGGCGCCCGGCGAGCCGCGTCCGCAGGAACTGCAGCCGGAAAGCGCCGCCCGCGCCGCCCTGATCGGCCAGAGCAACGCCGCCGGCCGCTCGGAAGGCGAGAAGCTGCTGGTCGCCCGCGCCGGCACCGACAAGGCCGATCCGCTGATCCGCTTCGTGGTCGATGACGAGAACGGCGACCTGGCCCACAAGGACGAGAGCTTCGCCAGCAAGGTGATGTTCTGGAAGAAGGGCCAGCCCAAGGCCGACGTCGCCACCGCCGCCGAGTCGGGCGCCAACGCCCCGGTGGAGGTCGACGCCGCCGCCGAGGAAGCCCGCCTGAAGAAGCTGGTCGGCACGGGCGGCGTGGTCATCAGCCGCGAAAAGAAGTCGGGCATCAAGCTGCCGGGCCTGTAGGGCCGGACTTCACGTCACAAATTCGAGACGGCCCGGCGCTTCGGCTCCGGGCCGTTTTCGTTTGCATGGGGCGGCTCTCCTCCCCCTCTGGGGGGAGGTGGCCCAAAGGGCCGGAGGGGGCAGC
>CBIHOB010000049.1:0-32818 GCA_966211605.1 uncultured Caulobacter sp. | reverse complement strand
CCGGGCCGCCTCCGCGGCGTCGCGGGGCGGAGAGATCGACTAGCCCAGCGCCTTGCGCGCCGCTTCCCAGTACTGGGCGCCGGTGATCAGGGTCACCAGGGTGGCCAGCCACAGCAGGCCGTGGGCCACGATCGTGAAGCCGCCCATCGCCGACGGTTCCGGCGGCAGGCCGAACGCGCCCCACGAGGCCAGGATCAGCTCGGCGCCGATGGCGACCAGCTGCAGGGTGGTCTTCCACTTGGCCAACAGGGTCACCGGCAGCTTGACGCCCTTGCCGGCGCCCACTTCGCGCAGGGCGCTGACGGTGAACTCGCGGAACAGGATCAGGCCGGCCGGCAGCACGACCATATTGTTGGGGCCCAGGGCCATCAGGCCCAGCAGCGCGCCGCAGACCAGGATCTTGTCGCCGATCGGGTCCAGGATCGCGCCCCAGACGCTGACCGCATCCAGCTTGCGGGCCAGCCAGCCGTCGAAGAAGTCGGTCACCGAGGCGACGACGAAGGCGTAGAACGCCCACCGCTCCAGCCGCAGCTGGCTCTCGGCGGTCAGGGTCTCGCTGAGGTACGGCACGGCCCCGGCGGCGGCGGCCAGGGCGACGAACATGAACAGCGCCATCACGAGGCGCGAGCCGGTCAGGATGTTGGGCAAGTTCTTCATGGCCGTCTCATAACGCACAAAACGCCTTCAGGGATACGGCCCGGCTTGTTAACCGAGACGACCGATTTTTGAGACGCGGGACGCGACTCCGTTCGTTATACAAGCCTTGAGAGCGACACGGCGCTCTCGTCGCCGCGGGTGTGCCTGCGCATGGAAAGTCTTGGAGGCGAAGATCACGGCGCGCCGCGCCGCGTCGGCTCGGTGCGGGGCCGGCTCGTCCTCCTGACCGTCAGCCTGCTGGTCCCCGCCCTGCTGTCGATGGGCTTCCTGCTGGCCGGGGCCGACCGCGAGTCGCGCGGGCAGCTCTATCAGCAGCTGGTCACCACCGCCCGGGCCCTGTCGGGCGCGGTCGACCGCCAGGCCGCCGTCGGCATCTCGGTGGCCGAGACCCTGGCCACCGACCAGGCCCTGATCAACGGCGACTGGGCCGCCTTCCACGCCCGCGCCCAGCGCGCCATGGAGCGCCGCGCCGGCTGGATCGTCATCGCCGACGCCGACGGCCAGCAGGTGGTCAACACCCTGCGCCCCTACGGCGATCCCCTGCCCCGCATCAAGCGCACCCGCGAGGAGGCCAGCGCCTATTCCGCCGGCCGCAGCAAGGTCTCGGACCTGATCGCCGGCCCCGTCGCCGGCAAGCCGGTGATCACGGTCGGCACGCCGATCACCGTGAAGGGCAAGTTCTACGTCCTGTCCTATGTCGTCGATGCGGCCTCGTTCACCTCGGTGTTCCGCCAGCAGCGGGTGCCCGACCGCTGGGTCGCCACCCTGCTGGACAACCATCGGCGCGTCGTCGCCCGCTCGCGGCTCAACGAGAAGTTCACCGGCGCCCTGGCCTCCAAGGACATGGAGGAGAACCTGCGCCACTCGACCGAGGGGGTGAACAAGAGCGTCTCGCTGGAAGGCGTGCCGACCATGGTCGCCTACACCCGCTCGCCGCAGACGGGCTGGACCCTGGTGGTGTCGATCCCGCGCGAGGAGCTGTCCAGCACGGTCAACCGCTCGGTGGCGCTGGGCACCGGGGTGTTCCTGGCGCTGCTGATCCTGGGCCTGGTGCTGTCCCTGGTCTATTCCCGACGGATCAACGACGAGATGCGCCAGCTGGTCTTGGACGCCCAGGCCATCGGCCGCGGCGAGAGCCTGCCGCCGGCCAATCCGGACAGCCTGGAGGAGATCGCCGCCGTCCACGCCGCCCTGCGCGCCGCTTCGCGCGAGCTGAAGGCGCGCGAGGAGCGCCAGGGGGTGATGATCAACGAGCTGAACCACCGGGTGAAGAACACCCTGGCCACGGTCCAGGCCCTGGCGCGGCAGACCTTCGCCAAGCTCTCGAAGGACGGCGGCGCGCCCGTCGAGGTGTTCACCGACCGCCTGATCGCCCTGTCGGCCGCCCACGACCTGCTCACCCGCACCGGCTGGCGCGAGGCCGACATGGCCGCCCTGGTCGCCGCCAGCGTCGGGGCCCATGTCGACCGCGTCGACCGTTCCGGCCCCGTGATCGCCCTGGCGCCGCACACTGCGGTAGGCCTGTCGATGGTGTTCCACGAGCTGGCCACCAACAGCGCCAAGTACGGCGCCCTGTCCGTGCCGACCGGCCGGGTCGAGATCGCCTGGCGACTGGATCCGGTCACCGACGTGCTGGGCTTCACCTGGCGCGACATCGGCGGCCCGCCGGTCACCCCGCCCACCCAGTCCGGCTTCGGCACCCGCCTGATCGAAGGCTCGATCCGCCGCGAGCAGAAGGGCCAGGCCCGCTTCGATTTCCGCCCCGACGGCCTGGTCTTCGAAGCCAGCCTGCCCCTGCCCGAGGCGGTGCGGTGGAGCAATGTGTTCTAGCTGGCCCCTCGGCGGCCTAGCTTTGCCGAACGGCGTTTCCTAAATGAGGGCATGACCGCCTATACGAACGAAGACATCGCCGCCCTCGCCGCGCGGCTGCTGGACCGCACCCTGCCCAAGGACCAGTGGACCCACGCCGCCCACCTGACGGCCACCTTGCGCCTGGTGCGCACCCGCGACGCGGGGCTGGAACGCGACCTGCCGGGGATCATCCGCGCCTATAACGAGGCCGTCGGCGGGGTGAACGACGACGTCAGCGGCTATCACGAGACCATCACCCAGGCCTATCTGGCCGGCATCCGCGCCTTCGCCGCCGGCCTGGCGGACGGAACAGGCGACGCCGAGGCGGCCGCCGCCCTGCTGAAGACCCCGATGGGCGACAAGGCCTGGCCGCTGACCCACTGGTCGCGCGAGCGGCTGTTCTCGGTCGAGGCGCGGCGCGGCTGGGTGGCGCCGGACCTGAAGCCGCTGGACCACCCGCCGTCCTAGGGTCCGTACGGCGCCACCCGCTCATGCGCCACGGCGTAGGGGTCGGCATGGATCCGCCGCCACGCCGGGTCCGCGTCCAGCACCGCCACGGCCGGGTCGCCCGGCGTGAAGATCGTCCAGGCCACGCGATACCGGCGGGCCAGGGCCTCCAGGGCGGGCGCATCGCCGTCGGTCGCGTGGAAATAGGCGGCCGTGAAGGCGTCCCCGTACATGTCGGCGCGGCCATCGATGAAGGGCCGCACGCCCTGGTCGATCAGATAGCCGCCGAAGCCGTAGCCGTTCAGCACCGGCCGGGCCTTGAGATCGGCCGGGACGCTGGCCAGGGCCGTGGCCGGGGTGTTCAGCCCGTCGCCGCGCGGCAGCGGCAGGGTCAGGCGGACGCCGGCCAGCAGCACGCAGGCCGCGCCGAAGCCGACCAGCAGGGCGCGCGAGGGGCGGACCGTCCGCGCCTCATGGCTCAGCGCCTCCGCCAGGGGCCGGGCCAAGAGCAGCGGCGCGACCAGCGCCAGCACCATCTGGTGGCGGATATGCTGCAGGCCCAGGAACAGCAGGCCCAGCAGCAGCAGCAGACGCACGGGCGGGATCTTCACCCCACGCCCCAGGCCCACGAACAGCGCGGCGAACAGGGCGATGGCGAAGGTCGAGACGCGCGAGAAGTCCTCGGCCCGCCATTCGACGATGTGCGGGGTCACGGCCATGCCGGTGACCATGAACGGGAACAACAGGCCGGCCGGCCCGTGCGGGGTGGCCATGGCGGCGGCCAGGCTGGCCAGGCCGAACACGCCCCAGTCGCGGACGACCTTGATCCGGTCGGCGCCCGGCTCGACCAGGGCCTCCAGCCCGAACGCGCCGGCGATCGCCAGACCCAGCACCCAGCTGCCGTGCAGATTGGCCCAGACCAGCATCACCAGGGCCCAGGCCAGGCGCGGGGCGCGGCCGGCCTCGCGGGCGTCCAGCATTTCCACCGTCCAGGCCAGCAGCATCAGCGGCATGAACAGGTGCGGCCGGACCAGCAGGCTGCCGCTGGTGCAGGCCAGGGCCAGGACCGTGGTCAGGACCAGGGTGATCCCGCCCAGGTCGCGGGCCAGGCGGCGAACCAGCAGCCAGGTCGCCGCGCCGATCGCGGCGCCGAACAGCAAGGTGATCCCGCGCCAGCCGGCGAGACGGGCGGCCAGGGCCATCAGGGTCTCGGACAGCCACTCGTGCGCCACCCACGGCTGGCCGGCCAGGGTGTAGGAGAAGACGTCGCGGTCGGGGATGGCGCCGTGGGCCAGGATCCACTCGCCGGTCGCCAGGTGCCACCAGCTGTCGCCGTCGTTCAGCACCGGCGGCGCGAACATCACGATCGTCGCCATGGCCAGGGCGGCGACCAGCGGCGCGGCGGCGCGGACGGCGGATGGACGGCTGGCGGTCTCGGTCACGACGCTCCCCTTCGCCCGCAGGGTTAACGGCCAGACCTGAACAGACCGTTGTCCCGCCCGCGCTCCCACGAGGTCCCGTCCTTAAGGGGATTTCTTGAACCGCCTGTACAAAAAACGGAAAGACCAAGCGCCACGGTCGGGCTAAGAGCCCGCTCCCATGATCGCGCGCCTTCACACCCTGGTCCGGGGCAAGAACCCCATCCGTCCGACCGACGCCCTGCGCGGCGGGGCCGGGGCGTTGCTGGGCCTACTGTTCGCCGGGATCCTGGGCCGCTTCGCCGTCTCTTCCGTTTCCGGGGGCGGCGACGACTGGCTGCACCCGCTGCTGGTCGCGCCGATCGGCGCCTCGGCGGTGCTGGTCTTCGCCGTGCCCGCCAGTCCGCTGGCCCAGCCGCGCTCGGTGCTGGGCGGCAACATCGTCTCGGCCCTGATCGGCGTCACGGTGGCGATGCTGGTCCCTCAGACCCTGATCGCCGCGCCCCTGGCCGTGGGCGCCGCGATCGGGGCCATGATGCTGCTGGGCTGCCTGCACCCGCCGGGCGGGGCCGTGGCCCTGATCTGTGTGATCGGCGGACCCAAGGTCGCCGAGGCCGGCTATCTGTTCGCCTTCAGTCCGGTGGCGGTGGACTCCCTGCTTCTGACCGGCGCGGGCATGCTGTGGGGCCGGATCACCGGCCACTCGTATCCGCACCGCGTCCCCGCCGCCCCGGCCAGTCCGCACGGGACCAAGGACCCGGCGCCGGCCGCCCGCATCGGCTACAGCACCACCGACCTGGACGTGGCCCTGGCCCGCTACGGCGAACTGCTGGACGTCAGCCGCGAGGACCTGGACGCCCTGTTCCGCGAGGTCGAGCTGTCGGCCGCCCAGCGCCTGCACAGCCAGATCCGCTGTGGCGACGTGATGTCGCGAGACGTGATCAGCCTGCACCACGACCAGTCGGCCGAGAGCGCCCTGGCCTATCTGCGCGAGCACGACTTGCGCACCGCGCCCGTGGTCGACGCCGACAACCGCGTCATCGGCCTGGTCCGCCGCGCCGAGCTGCAGGCCAATCGCCGCCGCAAGGTCGAGGCGGCCCTGGACCCCTTCGTGCACAAGGTCATGGAGGGCACGCCGATCGCGGCCCTGCTGCCGATCCTGTCCAGCGGCCACACCCACGAGGCCATGGTGGTCGACGGCGACCGGCGGCTGATCGGGGTGATCACCCAGACGGACCTGATCGCGGTGCTCTATCGCGCGCACATCGTCGAGGCGGTGGTGGGGGCTTAGGCCGCTCGCCGCATGCCCGCCCGCCCCAGCCGGAACCGTCCCACCAGCTCCATCAGCCGCGCGCCCTGACCGGCCAAGGCCTGGTCGGCCACGCGGGCGTCCTCGACCATGGCCAGGTTCTCCTGGGTGAAGCGCTCGATCTCGGCGACCTCGCCATTGACCGAGCGCAGGTCCTGGGCCTGCTCGCGGACCGACGAGGCGATGCGGGTGGCGGCCGCGTCGATGCCGGCCATGCGCCCGGCCACGCCGTGCAGGGCCGAACCGGTGCGCTCGACCTGGGCCACGCCCGCCTCGACGCGGACGTTGGACTGGCCGATCAGGGTCTTGATCTGCTTGGCCGAGTCCGCCGAGCGCTGGGCCAGGGCCCGCACCTCTTGCGCCACGACCGCGAAGCCGCGCCCCGCCTCGCCCGCGCGGGCGGCCTCGACCCCGGCGTTGAGGGCCAGGAGATTGGTCTGGAAGGCGATCTCGTCGATCAGTCCCACGATGTCGCCGATCTGCCGCGAGGAAGCGTCGATGTCGCCCATCGTCCGGGTCGCTTCCGTCACGACGGCGCCGCCTTCGTCGGCCTCGGCGCGGGCCGAGGCGACCAGGCGGCGGGTTTCGTCGGCGCCGCCGGCGACCTCGCCCATCGCCCCGGTGACGGCGTTCAGCGAGCCGGCGGCCCGCTCCAGCCCCTGGGCCTGGCGCTCGGTGCGGCGAGCCAGTTCCGTGGACGACCGGGACAGGGTGTCGCTGGCCGCGCCGATCGCGTCGGCGGCCTCGGCGATCTCGCCGATCGCCTGCTCCAGGCTCTCGACGGCGCGGTTGAAGTCGGCGCGCAGCGGTTCGTAGACCGGCGCGAAAGGCTCCGCGATGCGGCGCGAGAGGTCGCCCTGGGCCACGGCGGCCAAGGCCTCGCCCACCTGGCGGACCACGCCGGTCTGCTCGTCGATCGACAGCGTCAGGGCCGCGGCCCGGTCGCGATCGGCGTCGGCGGCGGCGCGCAGGGCCTCCTGCTGGTCGCGCAGGGCCTGGGCCCGCTCCAGCTCGGCGCGCAGGGTCTCCAGCGAGCGGGCGATCGAGCCGATCTCGTCGGCCCGCTCCAGTTCGGCCACCGGCTGGTCGAAGCGGTTCTCGGCCAGGGCCCAGACCGTGCCGCGCAGGCTCATCAGCGGCTTGGCGATCAGTTCGCGCGAGGCCAGGGCCAGCACGCCCAGGGCGGCCAGCAGCAGGACGAGGCCGCCGACGGCCAGGCCCAGGGCCAGCTGCCGCGCCGGCGCCAACAGGGCCTCTTCCGTCACGTCGACCACCACCGCCCAGGTCGCGCCCGAGGCCAGCCGCACCGGCGCCACCAGGCGCTGGGCGGGCTTGTCGCCGATCTTGACGCCCGAGACGACGGTCGGTCCGCCGCCGGCGATCACGGCCTTGACCGCGTCCAGGCCGGGATCGGCATAGGGCTTCATGCGCAGGGCCGCCTCGGGATGCGAGACCCACAGCCCGCCGGGCGAGACCAGCATGGCGCGGCCGCCGCCGAACGGCCTCAGCGCGGTCAGACGGCCGGCGATGTCGTCCAGCGCCAGGTCCGCGCCCATGACCCCCACGGTCTTGCCGCCCGCGACCACCGGATAGGTGATCGAGGTCATCAGCACGTACTTGGTCTGGCCGTTGTCGGTGATGTTGTCGCGATAGGGCTCCAGGATGGCGGGCTTGCCGCTGTCCCAGCTGGTCTTGAAGAAGTCCTGGTTGAACTCGTCGTCCTCGCCCTGCTCGGCGGTGAGGGTGTCGCCGTTGCGAACCCAGTAGCCGATGAAGCGCCCCTGCGGCGTCGACCCCAGATCGGCGCGGCCGGCGAAGGCGGCGTCGTCGCCCAGCACGCCGGGAGCGAACATCAGCCAGCCGCCCAGCATGGTCCGGGACGCGCCGGAGATCGGCTTCAACTGGGCCAGGTACTGGGCGCGGTCGCGCTCGCCGGACGCATAGGCCGCGCCGAACAGGCCGGCCGAGGCCCGGACGACGGCGTCGGCGTCGTCCAGGTCGTTCTTGATCTCCTGGCCGGTCTGGGCGGTGACCACGGCGGCGTAGCGCTCGGCCAGGCCGCGCATGGCCCTGCCGCTCTGCCAGGTGATCAGCAACGAGCCGGCGATCAGCAGCGCGCCCAGCGCGGCGCCGCCCGCCGTCATCAGCTTTCCAGCCAACGACAGCCTTTTGAACGCTCCGGTCATCAAAGTCCCCCGACTCTACTAAGTCGGGAACTCAACGCTGGAAACCTTGCCGAACGCTGAACACATGATCATCGTTCATGCGACATGTTATCCATATTGGGGAGCCGGCGTTCGATGATCGTGGTCCATCACCTGAACAACTCGCGCAGCCAGCGGGTGCTATGGCTGCTGGAGGAGCTGGGCGTCCCCTACGAGATCAAGCGCTATGAGCGGGACGCCAAGACCATGCTGGCCCCGCCCGAGCTGAAGGCCGTCCATCCGCTGGGCAAGTCGCCGGTCGTCACCGACGGCGACAAGATCATCGCCGAGACGGGCGCAATCGTGGAGTACATCCTGGAGACCTACGGCCAGGGGCGGCTGATCCCCGCGCCTGGCACGCCGGAACGCCTGCGCTATACCTACTGGCTGCACTATGCCGAGGGCTCGGCCATGACGCCGCTGCTGCTGAAGCTGGTCTTCACCGCCCTGCCGAACCGCGCGCCAGTGCTGATGAAGGGCCTGGTGCGCAGCATCGCCGGCCGCGCCCAGCAAGGCTTCGTCGATCCGCAGATCAAGGCCCACGTCGACTACTGGGAGGCCGAGCTTTCCAGGTCCGAATGGTTCGCCGGGTCCGCGCTGACCGGCGCCGACATCATGATGAGCTTCCCGCTCGAGGCGGGCGCCGCGCGCGGCGGGGCCGCATCGCGGCCGCACGTGAAGGCGTTCCTGGACAGGATCCACGCCCGTCCCGCCTATCAGCGCGCCCTCGAGCGCGGCGGATCATATGCCTATGCGTGAATACGACTGCTGACAGGTCCCGGCGTCGGCGCGTGGAAAAGCGTCCCGGTCACGGACCCCCGTCACGGACCCCCGTCACGGAACCCCAAGGGAGATTGCCCCATGAAGATCGTCACCAGCCTTTCGTTCAAGGGCGAATGCCGTCAGGCCTTCGAATTCTATGCGCAGGTGCTGGGCGGCAAGATCACCGCCGCCTTTCCGTTCGGCGAGGGCCCGCCCGGCGGCCCGCCGATGGACCCGCAGTACAAGGATTGGCTGATGCACGCCTGGCTGGACGTCGGCGACCAGTCGATCATGGGCGCGGACATGCCGCCCGAGTTCGCCCCCAACATCGACAAGCCCAAGAACGGCTTCGACGTCACCTACCACACCGACGACCCGGCCGAGGCCAAGCGGGTGTTCGACGCCCTGTCCGAAGGCGGCAAGGTCGGCATGCCCTTCGCCGAGACCTTCTGGTCGCCGGGCTATGGCAGCCTGACCGACAAGTTCGGCATTCCGTGGATGATCAACACCACGCCCAAGCAGGCGTAGCGAGCGACCGTCAGCCGGCGGGCGTCAGCAGGGCCGACACGGCCCCGACGACCCGCCGCAGCTGGACCGGCTTTTCCAGGCGCTCGACGTCGCTGAACTCTTCGGGAATGACCTGCTGGTCGTATCCGGTGACGAAGACGAAAGGGATGCCCCGATCCCTCAGCGTCTCGGCCAGCTTGAACGACGGTCCCGTCCCCAGGTTGATGTCGA
The DNA here is from genome assembly GCA_966211605.1 of uncultured Caulobacter sp. Taxonomy (GTDB): domain Bacteria; phylum Pseudomonadota; class Alphaproteobacteria; order Caulobacterales; family Caulobacteraceae; genus Caulobacter. The sequence goes on along the minus strand of CBIHOB010000049.1, from coordinate 23,432 downwards.
CGACCACGGCGTCGGGGCGCTGCTCATCGATCGCCGACCGGGCCGCCGTCTCGGTGGGGAACGGACCCACCACGTCCGCCCCCGCGCCTTGCAGCGCGCGGGCCGTGTCCGTGGCGATGTAATACTCGTCCTCGACGACCAGGATGACAGCGCCATCGAGTCTGGCCTCGCCCGCCATATCGAGCACTCCTCCATAGACCTTGGCCCTCTGCGGGGCGCTTGTCTCCAGAGCGCTGGCGCCGTCCTGGAGCGGAAACTCCAGATGACAACGCGCGCCGCCCGGCGCGATGACAACGCGTCCGCCGCCGCCGAGTTCATAGGGAATGCGGCCCTCGATCAGCTCCGTGCCGAAGCCCCGCCGGCGCGGCCGGTCCGGCGGCGATTGGCGCTCCGGTCCGCCTGTTTCCGTCCAGTCGAAGACCAGCCAGGCCCGACCCGATCGCTCGACGACGTCCCAGCGCGCCGTGACCTTGCCGGCCTCGCGCGCCAGGGCGCCGTACTTCAGCGCGTTGGTGGCCAGTTCATGGATCGCCAGGGTCATCACCTCGGCCGCCTTGGGCGAGAGCAGCACGTCGGGTCCGGCAAGGTCGTACTGTTCCTCGTGCTCGGCCTGCGCGCTGAGCTCGTCGCGGAGCAGCGTGGTCAGGCGCACGCCGCCGTCGGCCTTGCGGGTGATCAGCGCCTGGACGCGGGCCAGGGCCATCAGCCGCCCCGATATCCGTTCGACATAGTCGGGCACGCTCTCGGCGCGCCCGCCGGTGCGGGCCGTGATCGAGCGGATGATGGCCATGATGTTGCGCACCCGGTGCTGCAGTTCGGCCAGCAGGACGCCCTGGTGCTCGACGGCCAGCTTGCCCTCGGTCACGTCCTCGGCGATGCCGCCGATGCGCTGGATCTCGCCGTCGCCATGCAGCGGAAAATCGGTGTTGCGGATCCAGCGGAACGCGCCATCCGACGGCCGCTGGATCCGAAACTCGTGCAGGGTCGTGTCGCCGGCGCGGGCCTTGTCGAGATGTCCCAGGGCCAGGCCGCGATCCTCGGGGACGATCATCCCGGCCCAACGCTCCACCGCGCCCAGCAAGGTCTCTGGCGGGACGCCGTAGATCGTCCCGACCGCGGGACTGACGAACTCCATGTCCAGCGTCCTGGCGTCGCGGATCCAGAGCCCCGCGGCCGACGCCTGGGCGAACTGCTGGAACCGCTCCTCGCTCTCGCGCAGGACCGCCTCGGCCCGCTTGCGTGCGGTGATGTTGGTGAACAGCACCGCGACGCGGTTTCGGGCGCGGTCCAGGGTGAAGATGTTGAGGTCGAAGGTGCGCCCCAGGGTCGGCTCGTCCTCCTCGACGCGGATCGGCTGGCCCGTGTCGAGCGCCTGGCCATAGAGGCGGGTCCAGCGGGGATTGGGCGTCCCCAGCAGCTCGGTCGCCGTCCGGCCCACCGGCCAGGGCATGGCGGTGTGGGCGATGAAGGCCGGATTGACCTCGATGAAGCGAAAATCGACCCATCGCCCCGCCTCGTCCTTCAGGACCTCGACCACGGCGTAGGCCTCGTCCATCGACTCGAACAGCGCCCGGTAGCGTTCCTCGCTTTCGCGAAGGGCGTCGACGGCCTGCCGGGCCTGTGTGATGTCGCGCCAGAACACGGCCAGCGCGCCGTCGGCCGTGGGATAGGCGCGCATGTCCAGCCAGAGGGCCGCGCCGTTCTCCCAGACGTAGCGGTGCTCCAGGAAGACGGACTTGCGCTCGGCCATGGCCGTCTTGAGCAGGCGCCCCAGTTCAGACTGTTCGCTGCCGGGATAGACCTCCCAGTGCGAACGTCCCACGACCTCCTCGCGGGTCCGCCCATCCAGCCGCAGGGCCTCGCGATTGTGCTCGAGGATCGTGAAGTCCGGCGCCAGCAGACCGAAGCCCTCGCCCATGCCCTCCAGCACATGGTTCAGCCTCGCCTCGCGCTCCACCAGGCCGATGCGCGCCGCCTCGCGTTCGGCCGCGACCTCGAAGCGATCGATGACCGGCCCCAGCACCATGGCGTAGGTCTTGAGGAACTCGATGTCGTCCCGGTCGAAGTCGCGCGTCGTGCGGGAGTCGACCTGCAACACGCCCCATGGCCGGCGGCCCGGCAGCAGGATCGGCACGTTGGCCAGGGCGACCACGCCGTGGTCGCGCAGGAAAGACGGAAACGCGAAGCGCGTCTCGTGGGCGAGGTCGTTGGTGATCACCGGCCGCGTCTTCTCGATGGCGAAGGCCTCCGAGGATCGTTCGCTGAGGCTGACGCGCTCATGGCCCACGATCCCCGTGTTCCACCCGACGCCGGCGCGCACCAGGCCCGTGTTCGCGTCGCGCTCGATCTCGATCACCTTGGCCAGGTCGGCGTTCAACGCCCGGGCGATCAGCCGGCAGCTCTCGTTGAGAACCGCGTCCAGGTCCTCGTGGTCCAGCACGAAGTCCCCGAAGTCGGCCAGCGCGCGCTGGCGCCTGATCATTTCGTTCTCGGCGGCCATATGCTGATAACGCCTTTTCGGCCGATCCGCCCAAACGGACCCCGCGCCTCACCTTCGCCCGGAATGAACGTCCCGGTGAGCCCGGCGACCTACGCGCGATCCCGTAAGGCCAAGCTCGCCCCCTTGCGCATCCGGAACGGGGCGCCTATCCTCCCAGCCCCCGGTTGTGAGCGCCCGCGACTGGAAGTCTTTCCTCCCAAGGCGTCCGAGCTAAAATCCGCAATGGAAAAAGTGCCGATGACCGTCGTGGGGTATCAGACCCTCGACGAAGAACTGAAGCGTTTGAAGACCGTCGAACGTCCGGCCGTGATCGCCGCGATCGCCGAGGCGCGCTCGCACGGCGACCTGTCGGAAAACGCCGAGTACCATGCCGCCAAGGAGCGTCAGGGCTGGATCGAGGGCCAGATCGCCGAGATCGAGGACAAGATCGCGCGCGCCCAGGTCATCGACGTGTCGAAGCTGTCGGGCAAGCAGATCAAGTTCGGGGCGACCGTGTCGGTGATCGACGAGGACACCGAGGAAGAAGCTCGCTACCAGATCGTGGGCGACCACGAGGCCGACGTGAAGTCGGGCCGCATCTCGCTGAGCTCGCCGCTGTCGCGCGCGATGATCGGCAAGGAGGTCGGCGAGGTGGTCGAGGTCAACACCCCCGGCGGCACCAAGGCCTACGAGATCACCAAGGTGGAGTGGCTGTAAGGCGCTCCGCCGCCTTAGCTGCGCCATTAAGTACGGTTCAATGGAGCGAGGCTGCTTGAGCTAAGGCTGAGCGGCCTCGTTTCGTTTGCGTTGTTCGGGATCGACGACTTGACCGAAGCTCCCACGGATACGCCCCCTCGGCCGCCGCTGAAAGTCTGGGCCGTGTCCGACGGCCGCGCCGGCATCGAGGCCCAGGTCGTCGGACTGTCCGAGGCCCTGGCGCGCCTGGTCCCCTGCGAGGTCACCGTCAAGCGCGTGGCCTGGAAAGGCCGGACGGGCCGCCTGCCCTGGTGGCTGAACCTGCTGCCCAAGCGCTGGCTGGCGCCCGAGAGCGGGATCCCGCAGGGCAAGCCCCGCCGGGAGGGCCAGGGTGACGAATGGCCGGACCTGTGGGTCGCCGCCGGCCGCGCCACCCTGCCCCTGTCGATCCGCGCCAAGCGCTGGTCCGGCGGCAAGACCTGCGTGGTCCAGATCCAGGATCCGCGGGTGCCGGCCCACATGTTCGACCTGGTGATCCCGCCCAAGCACGACCGCATGGTCGGCGACAACATCGTGGCCATCACCGGCTCGCCGCACCGGGTCACGCCCCAGCGGCTGGCGACCGAGTACGAGGCCTTCAAGGACGTGATCGATCCACTGCCCCGCCCGCGCGTGGCGGTGCTGGTCGGCGGCAAGTCCAAGGCCTTCGACCTCTCCAGCGAGCGCGCGGCCCAGATCGCCCATTCGATCCAGATCCCGCTGGAGCAGGACGGCGGCAGCCTGCTGATGACCTTCTCGCGGCGCACGCCCGACGCGGCCCGCGCCCTGATGGCCGCCCGCCTGCGCCACCTGCCGGGCGTGGTGTGGAACGGTGAAGGGCCCAATCCCTACTTCGCCTTCCTGGCGGCGGCGGACTACATCCTCGTCACCGAGGACTCGACCAACATGGCCACCGAGGCGGCCTCGACGGGCAAGCCGGTGTTCGTGCTGAAGCTGGACGGCTCCAGCCTGAAGTTCCGCCTGTTCCACGAAGAGCTGGAAAGCCTGGGCGCGGCCCGCCCCTACGGCGGGGCCTTCCACGGCTGGACCTACGAGCCGGTCAACGAGACCGACCGCGCCGCCCGGGCGGTGCTGGAGAAGATCGGGGTCGAGATCCCGGAGCCGCCGGCCGAGGTTCCAGCCATCGAGGCTGAAGCGCCGAAGCCAAAGCGGAAGTCTCGGGCGAAGACGGTCGAGGTCGTCCCCGAAACGCCGGTAGAGGCGCCCGCGCCGAAGCCGAGAAAATCCCGCGCAACCAAGCCGAAAGCCTGATTTTTTTCCGTTTGCCGCCACGCGAATGTTCGCGCCATGATCGGAAGAAGCAACAGCGCGATCGAGACTCCTAGAAGCGCCCCCACACACCGCAGCAGCGCTCCACGGGCATGACCCACATCCTCTTCATCTGCGCGGCCGGCCCCAGCGTGGGCGGCGGCCACGTCATGCGGTCGCTGACCCTGGCGCGGGCGCTGGAGGCGCGCGGAGCGTCCTGTGCGTTCCGGGCGACACCGGAGGCCGCCCCCGAGGTCGCCAAGGTGCTGGACGCCTTCGCCCCCGACATGGCGCGGGCTCGCGCCGATGACGGCTTCGACGCCCTGGTCTTCGACAGCTACGCCCTGACTGCCGACGACCACCGCGCCCTGGCCAAGGGGCGGCCCAGCCTGGTCATCGACGACCTGGCCAACCGCCCGCTGGCGGCGGACATCGTGCTGGACTCGGGTCCGGCCCGGCGCGCGGAGGACTATGAGGGCCTCGTTCCGCCCGGCGTCCGGCTGCTGCTCGGTCCCGCCTTCGCCCCCGTGCGCCCCGCCTTCGCGGCCCTGCGCGACGAGGCCCTGGCGCGACGCGCGGAGAAAGGTCCGGTCCGCCGCATCCTGGTGTCGCTGGGCCTGACCGACGTGGACGGGATCACCGGCCGGGTCGCCGCCCTGCTGGCGCCGCTCGCCGGCGAGGCCAGGCTGGACCTGGTGCTCGGCGGCGGCGCGCCCAGCCTGCCGGCGCTGTGGGACCTGGCGGCGCGGGATCCGCGCGTCGAGCTGCATGTCGACACCCAGCACATGCCGCAGCTGATCCTGGAGGCGGACTTGGCTATCGGGGCCGGCGGCTCGACGACCTGGGAGCGCTGCGTCCTGGCCCTGCCGACCCTGACCCTGGTCCTGGCCGACAACCAGGCCGCCGCCGCCCGCGCCCTGGCGGCAAGCGGCGCGGCGCCCTGGCTGGACGTCCAGGCGCCGGACTTCGAGACCGCCCTGGTCCGCGAGACCCGGGCCCTGTTGGGCGACGTCGGCCGCCGCGCGGCCCTGTCGGCCGCCAGCGCCGCCGTCTGCGACGGCCTGGGCGCCGATCGCGTGGCCAAGGCGTTTCTCGCCGTCCTCTAGAGCCTGTCCGTCTCATTTGAACCGGACCGACAGGCTCAAACCAAACATTCGGAGCGTGATCGCCGCCGAAACCGTCCACACTTTCGGCCACCACGCTCTAGCGAACGGCGTTCGCCTGGCCCATCTTGGCCGCGAGCCAGGGAGGGGCGACAGATGGCGCAGACGAAATCCGTGGTGGTCACCGGCGTGTCCACCGGCATCGGCTGGGGCGCGGTCAAGGTGCTGACCGGCAAGGGCTTCCACGTCTTTGGCAGCGTGCGCAAACAGGCCGACGCCGACCGCCTGCAAGCCGAGTTCGGCGAGGCCTTCACGCCCCTGCTGTTCGACGTCACCGACGAGGCGGCGGTCAAGGCCGGCGCGGCCCAGGTCGAGGCGGCGCTGAAGGGCGCGACCCTGGCCGGCCTGGTCAACAACGCCGGCGTCGCCGTGGCCGGCCCGCTGCTGCACCTGCCGCTCGACGAATGGCGCCAGCAGCTGGAGGTCAACCTGACCGGCGTGGTCGTGGCCACCCAGGCCTTCGCGCCGCTCCTGGGCGCGGGTGGGGCGCGCGTGAGCGCGCCGGGCCGCATCGTCAACATCTCGTCCGTCGGCGGCCGCAACGCCAATCCGTTCATGGCGCCCTACTGCACGACCAAGTTCGGACTGGAGGGCCTGTCGGAGTCCCTGCGTCGCGAGCTGCTGCCGTTCGGCGTCGACGTCGTCGTCGTCGCGCCGGGCGCGGTGGCGACGCCGATCTGGGACAAGGCCGACCAGATCGACACCAGCCGCTACGCCAACACGCCCTACGCCAAGGCCCTGGACCGGCTGCGCGCCTACATGCTGCAGGTCGGCAAGGCGGGCCTGCCGCCCGAGGCGATCGGCGAGGCCATCGCCACCGCCCTGACCACGCCGCGGCCGAAGGTCCGCTACGTCGTCTCGCCCTCGCCCATGCAGGTGCTGATGACCGAGATCCTGCCCAAGCGCACCGTGGATCGCATGACCGGCCAGCGCCTGGGCCTGCTGCCGGAGCGCTAGATTTAGGCTTGTAGTTCCACCTTGGCGCGCTCAGCATCGCCGCCTGGCGTGGAGGGGAATCAATGCCGAAGGATCAGGCGGACGAACGCGCCGTCGACCGGCCGAAGGACCGGATCGCTCTTCTGGACGCCCTGCGCGGCCTGGCGATCCTGGGCATCCTGCTCTGCAACATCCCGCTGGCCTTCGCGCCCGAGCGCGTGGCCGAGAGCGTGCCGTTCTGGCCGCACGGCCAGGCCCCGGCCAGCCTGGCGGTCTGGTGGGTCACCCAGGTGTTCTTCCAGCAGAAGTTCTACACCCTGTTCGGCATGCTGTTCGGCGCCTCGGTGCTGCTGGTCGGCGGCGAAGGGGGCGAGCGCGACCGCACGGTCATGATCGTCAAGCGCCTGGCGGCCCTGCTGGTCATTGGCCTGCTGCATGGCTTCCTGCTGTGGCAGGGCGACGTGCTGTCCTACTACGCCCTGGTCGGCCTGGTCGTGCTGCTGGTGCGCGGCTGGTCGGCGCGACGGCTGCTGACGACGGGGATCGTCCTGCACCTGGTCATCCAGGGCTGGGAGCTGTGGCGCATGCTGAGCCGCGCCGCGCGCTTCGACAAGCCGATCGCGCCCGACCTGTCCGCGCGGATCGCCAGGGACGCCGCCGCCGAGGCCGCCCGGTTCACCGCTGGGTTCGAGAGCTCTCTGACCCAGAACGCCCATGACTATTGGCAGTTCATGACCGGCTCGTGGTCCTGGCCGCCGATCTGGCCCCTGACGGTGCTGGCCCTGATGCTGACGGGCATGGGCCTGTTCAAGGCCGGCGTATTGAAAGACCGGCTGTCGCCGACCGCGCACAAGATCCTGGCGGCCGTCGGCCTCTCGGCTTTGGTCTTGGTGGCCGCCGTCCTGACCCTGTACCTGGCCGCGCCGTCGCATCCGCAGATGCTGGGCCGGCTGGCGCGCTGGATGCAGGCGGTCACCGCGCCCGCCGTCAGCCTGGGCTATCTGGGCCTGCTGGCGCTGGCGGCGCGGAGCACGATCTGGCGCGCCGTTCCGGCCATCCTGGCGCCGGTCGGGCAGATGGCCTTCACCAACTACCTGATGCAGTCGGTAATCATGACCGTCCTGTCGTACGGCGGCCGGGGTCCGGTGCTTTACGGCCAGCTGGACCGCCCCGCCCTGGCCGGGATCGTCGTGGTGGTCTGGACAGCCCAGATCCTGTGGTCGCACTGGTGGCTCAAGCGCTTCACCATGGGGCCGCTGGAGTGGGCGTGGCGCCTGGCCTATCGCGGCCCCACGCCGCTGCGCCGCATCGGCTAGAAGGGAAACCGGCATGGCCCACCCGGCGAAGGATCGCATCATCCTGCTGGACGCCCTGCGCGGCCTGGCCGTGCTGGGCATTTTCCTGTGCAACATTCCGCTGGCGTCCGAGCCGCATGCGGTCGCCACCAGCCTGGTCGACTGGCCGCACGGCATGGCGCCGGCGTCGGCCGCGGTCTGGCTGGTCACCCAGGTGTTCTTCCAGCAGAAGTTCTACACCCTGTTCTCGATGCTGTTCGGCGTCTCGATCCTGCTGGTGGGCGGAGAAGGCGGCGATGCGGCCCGGTCGGCCATCCTGGTCCGCCGGCTGCTCAGCCTGCTGCTGCTGGGGATCATCCACGGCGCCTTGCTGTGGAACGGCGACGTGCTGACCTACTACGCCCTGCTGGGCCTGGTCGTGGCCCTGGCGCGGTCGTGGTCGCCCTGGCGACTGCTGGCGGTCGGCGTCGCCCTGGACCTGACCCTGTCCCTGGCCACCGGGATCAAGCTGGTCGCCGACGCGGACCATCCCGGCGCGCCGCCGCCCGCCGACCTGGCCGGCCAGGCCATCGCCAGCGCCCGCTACGCCGGAACCTTCGTCCAGTCGCTGGCCCAGAACTTCGCCGATTACAAGACGGTGATGAGCCACGTCTGGCTGCAGCTGCCGTCGAACTGGCCGCTGACCGTGGCGGCCCTGATGCTGATGGGCATGGGCCTGTTCAAGCTGGGCGTGCTCGGCGGCCGAGCCGGGGTCGCCACCTACCGCGCCCTCGCCGCGGCCGGCCTCTTCGCCCTGCTGGTCGGCGCCTTGCCCTGGCTGCTCTACGCCGTCGCGCCGGACCATCCGCCGGCCCTGCGCGAGGTCGCCCGCTGGACCCAGCGCGCCACCGCCCCGATCGTCGGCCTGGGCTATGCGGGCCTGCTGGCCCTGGCGGCGGGCGCGCGGAGCTGGCAGGCGATCCCGGCCCTGCTGGCGCCTGTCGGCCAGATGGCCTTCACCAACTATATCGCCCAGTCGGCGGTGATGACGGTGCTGTTCTACGGCGGTCGCGGCCCGGCCCTGTACGGCCAGCTGGACCGCCCCGCCCTGGCGGCGATCGTCCTCGCCACCTGGATCGCCCAGGTCCTCTGGTCCCGCTGGTGGATGGCGCGCTTTTCGATGGGCCCGCTGGAATGGGTCTGGCGCCGGGCCTATCGCGGCCGGACGGCGCTGAAACAAGCCTAACCCACCATCGACCAGTCCAGCGGTTCCCCCCGCGCGATGTCGCGGGTGGCGGGCTTGCCCAGGACGTTGTCCAGCTCGCCCGGCGGCAGGCCGTTGCCGGGGCGGACCGAGCGGATGTTGGCGCGCGACAGGGCCTGGCCGGCCTTGATGTCGGCGGTGACGTACAACGAGCGGCGGAACTGCAGGTTGGCGCGCTCGGCGCCCAGCACGTCGTAGTGGGCCGCGCCCAAGGCCGCCCAGGCGTTCTTGGTGTCGGCGACCAGGGCCTTGAACTCGGCGGGCTCCAGGCTGAACGCCGCGTCCGGACCGCCATCGGCGCGGGCCAGGGTGAAGTGCTTCTCGATGCAGCAGGCCCCTACCGACACCGCCGCTACGGACGCCGCCGTGCCCGGCGTATGATCCGACAGGCCGACGGGGCAGCCGAACCGGGCGGCCATGTCCGGCACGGTGCGGACGTTGGCGTCGGCGAAGGTCGCCGGATAGCTGGAGACGCAGTGCAGCAACAGCACGCCCGGCGCGCCGGCCGCCAGGGCGGTGTCCAGCGCCGTCCGCATTTCCTGCAGATTGGCCATGCCGGTCGAGATGATCAGCGGTTTGCCCTTGGCGGCCGCGTACTTGATCAGCGGCAGGTCGACGGCCTCGAACGAGGCGATCTTGAAGGCCGGGGCGCCCAGGCTGTCCAGCAGGTCGACGGCGGTCTCGTCGAACGGGCTGGAGAAGATCGTCACGCCGCGCTGGCGCGCCCGCTCGAAGATGGCCGCGTGCCATTCGTAGGGCGTCTGGGCCTCCTGGTAGAGCTCGTACAGCGAGCGGCCGTCCCACAGGCCGCCATGGATGCGGAACTCGGGCCGGTCGACGTCCAGGGTGATGGTGTCGGCGGTGTAGGTCTGGATCTTGATCGCGTCGCAGCCGGTGTCGGCGGCGGCGTCGACCATCGCCAGGCAGCGCTCGAGACTGCCGTTGTGGTTGCCCGACAGCTCGCAGATCACATAGGGCGCGTGGTCGGCGCCGATCTTGCGGCCAGCAATTTCGATCGAGGGGGCGGACATGGTCGGTCCTTGGGTCTTGGTCACCCGGAAACGTGGTTGCCGCCAGTTTAACCCATCAAAGATGGACGAGGCGTCAATCGGCCTATTCGGCCACCGCCTGCTCCAGAACCGGCGGCTCCACCGGCCGCGCGTCGTACTCGCGCTTGCCCAGCCAGGCCGAGGCGCCGGCGATCACGCAGAACGCGCCGATCATCCAGAGACCCGTCCCCACGTCGCCGAACCAGAAATTGGCCAGCCCCGCGAACAGCACGACCAGGCCCACGCTCAACAGGATTCCCAGCTTCATCCGGTTTCCTCCCTGTGGCTTGTCTCGCCACCGCAGTGGAAATCCACACCAAAAATAAGGTTATGTCCACGGATCATCCCCGCGAAGTGGGCCCGCCAAACGGCTGAAATCTGGCGCGGATGCGGAATCGCGCCTAGATATCCGCCATGTCCACGACCGCCCCCCGCCAAACCCGCTGCCTGATCATCGGATCGGGCCCCGCCGGCTACACCGCCGCCATCTATGCCGCCCGCGCGCTGCTGAAGCCGGTGCTGATCGCCGGCATCCAGCCGGGCGGCCAGCTGACCATCACGACCGACGTCGAGAACTATCCGGGCTTCGCCGACGTGATCCAGGGTCCCTGGCTGATGGACCAGATGCGCGCCCAGGCCGAGCATGTCGGGACCGAGTTCGTCAGCGACATCGTCACCAGCGTCGACCTGTCCAAGCGGCCGTTCGCGGTGAAGACCGACAGCGGCCAGGACTGGATCGCGGAGACCATCATCATCGCCACCGGCGCCCAGGCCAAGTGGCTGGGCCTGCCCAGCGAGAGCAAGTTCCAGGGCTTTGGCGTATCGGCCTGCGCCACCTGCGACGGCTTCTTCTATCGCAACAAGGACGTCATCGTGGTCGGCGGCGGCAACACCGCCGTCGAAGAGGCTCTGTTCCTGACCAGCTTCGCCAGCAAGGTGACCCTGGTCCACCGCAAGGATGAGCTGCGGGCCGAGAAGATCCTGCAGGAGCGCCTGCTGGCCCATCCCAAGATCGAGGTGGTCTGGGACAGCGTCATCGACGAGGTGGTCGGCGAGACCGACCCCCAAAATGGACAACCGGCGGGGGTGACCGGCGCGCGACTGAAGAACATCAAGACCGGCGAGACCACCGAGGTGAAGGCCGACGGGGTGTTCATCGCCATCGGCCACGCCCCGTCGTCGGAGCTGTTCAAGGGTCAGCTGGAAACCGGTCCGGGCGGCTATCTGAAGGTCAAGCCGGGCACGGCCTCGACCGCGATCGAGGGCGTCTACGCCGCCGGCGACGTCACCGACGACGTCTATCGCCAGGCCGTGACCGCGGCCGGCATGGGCTGCATGGCGGCGCTGGAAGCCGTGCGCTTCCTGGCCGAGGAAGACCACAAGGCCGCGCACCATCCGATCAGCCACGCCGAGGCGAACAAGATCGGGGTCTGGTAAGACCGTTGCCTCTGCTCCCCAGCGGGGGAGCAGAGTTGTGTGTAGTTGAACGGGTTGAACAGGCGGGGGGGGCGGGCCTTAGGGTTTGGGGGGGGGGGGGGCGGCGGCGGCGGCGCGGCCGGCGCCTCGACGGCGGGAGGCGCAGGCTCGGACACCGCTTCCAGCGCCTTGTTGATCTTGGCGATCTCCTCGGCGGTCGGGATGCGGCGGCCGGCCACCGTGCCCTGCACCGTCACGCGCTCGCCCGTCGGCGAGTTGGCGTCGGGGACCGAGACCAGCTTGGCGTCGGGCAGCACCAGGTTCGAGACCCCCAGCATCTGGGCCGCCGCGCCGACGGCCGGCGCCGGGGCGTTCTGGGCGGCCAGCACCTCGGGCGGAGCGGCCTCCAGCGTGCGCGGGTCGGCGGCCATCAGGATCTCGGCGCTGACCGTCTCGTTGCCGGAATAGCGGCCGGTGAAGGCCCGCAGCATCCCCGACGGTCCCGTCCAGCGATAGAAGATGTGCTGGCCGAACTGGCGCAGCTTGACCAGGGTCGGGGCCCAGTAGGGCGAGACGTAGTCGGCATGGTAGTGCGTGGCGGTGCCCACCGGCTTGAACACGAAGCCGTTCAACGCCCGCCGCGCCACGGCCTGGGCGTTGGCCCACAAGGCCGGCACCGGGGTCCGGGCCAGCGAGCCGTCGCAGGCGAAGCTGAACTGGCAGCCGGTGGCGCGCGCGGCGCCCTCGTAGATCACTCCGCAGATCGACTTGGGATAGCCAGGGTGGCGCATGCGGTTGATGACGGTCTGGGCCACGGCCATCTGGCCCTCGCCGGGCTCGAACCCGGCCTCGTAATAGACCGCCTGGGCCAGGCAGTTCAGCGCCTTGGCGCGGGCGTCGGCCGAACCGGTCAGCACGAACGGCCTGGCCGGCTCCAGTTCGTCCGGAGCCTGGGGCCGCAGGGCGTTGATGATCCGCGCCTCGTCGAAATCCGGATCGCGATCGCCGATGCGCGGGATGTCCTTGAGATTGATGACCTCCCAGCCTTCGACGCGACCCCAGTAGTCCTTGTGCGGACGCGGGTCATGGCGCCTGGCCAGGCTCAGCATGGCCGGATCGAAATCGGCCACGTAGTGGCGCAGCGCCCGCTCGCTGAAACTGCGCGTCACGCGCATCAGGCCCGCCTCGCGCCCGGCCCCGGCCGGCACGTAGTAGGTGGTGGTCGAGCACGCGGAAAGACCGCCGACGACCAGGGCGGTCGCGGCGGTCCTCCAAGGCTTGGCGATCGTCTGGGTCCCCACCCCGCCCCCGGTCGGCTACTTCAGGCCGAGGGTGGAGCGAAGCATCCAGGCATGCTTCTCGTGCGCCTGCAGGCGCTGGGTCAGCAGGTCGGCCGTGGCCTCGTCCCCGGCCTCGTCGGCGACCGGGAAGGCGTCGCGGGCGGTGCGGATGACCGTCTCATTGTCGGCGACCAGCTCCTTCAGCATGGCTTCCCACTCATTTTCGGGATTGCCGTCCTTGATGCTGGTGAGGTTGCCGAAGGCGGCGTAGCCCTGCGGCGCCAACTCGCCCAGAGCGCGAATCCGCTCGGCGATGTCGTCCAGCGCCGCCCACTCCTCCTGGTACTGCCCCTCGAGCAGAACGTGCAGCGACTGGAAATTCGGGCCGCGAACGTTCCAGTGATATCCATGCGTCTTGAGATAGAGCGCATAGCTGTCGGCGAGAACCTTGTTCAGCGACGCGGCGATGTCGGCGCGCTGTTTGGCGGTCAGTCCGGTGTTGAGGGCGTCGGCCATCAATGATCTCCCGTGTTGCGTGCTCTAGGTAAGCGTGCCCATGCTCTTGGCAAGACATCTTTGCGGGGAGCAGAGGTGGAGAACAAAGACGCCCCGAACTTGGCTTCCGACGAGCATGGTCGAATCTATGCCGTGATTAGCGCGTGGCTGATCCCTCCGGTTCCGCCGCCCGCGCTGCGGTGCGCGCTCGCCGCCCTGATCGGCGTGGCGATGGCGGTGCTGATGCGCGTGGCCCTGCTGGGCCTGCACGGCGGCGTGGGCGCGACCCAGCCGTTCTTCCCGGCGATCATGCTGGTCACGCTGTACGCGGGCTGGCGATGGGGGATGGTTCCCGTCCTGGCCGGGGCGGTGTTCGGCTGGTGGCTATGGGGCGGTCGCGACCACGAGCCGCTGACCGAGGACGAGCTGGCCACCATGGTCATCTTCCTGCTGTGCGCGATCATGGTGGTCGCCGCCGCGGAAGGGCTGCGTGGCGCGATTCGCGGCCTGGCCCGGGCCCGCGAGGAGCGCGCCCAGGCCGAGGCCCGCTTGAGGGTGACCCAGACCGCCGCCGGCGTCGGTCCCTGGGATTTCGACATGATCACCCGCGACCTTTTCCTCTCGCCCGGCGCGCGGCGGAACATGGGCGTGCCCGAGGGCGCGCGGGTGCGGCTCGAGGATCTGCCGAGCTACGTCCATCCCGACGATCGCGACATGGTCAACGAGCGGCTGCGGCGGGCCATCAAGGGCGTGGAGGACTACGAGGTCGAGTACCGGCTGTCCGACACCAGTCATGGCCAGCGCTGGGTGCACGGCCGCGGCGAGGTGATCCGCGACGAAGACGGCCGCGCCATCCGGATGATCGGCCTGAACTTCGACGTCACCAACCGCCGCCGCTCGGAAGAGCAGGTGCGCGAGAGCGAGGCGCGGTTCCGGAACCTGGCCGACAGCGCCCCGGCCCTGATGTGGGTCTCGCGCCCCGGCGGCATCCGCGAATTCGTCAATCGCGCCTATGTCGAGTTCGCCGGCCTCGACTACGACGGCGCCCTGACCATGGACTGGCGCACGCGGCTCTATCCCGACGACCTGCCGGGCATCCTCAAGGCCCAGGTCGCGGGCGAAGCCTCGCGCGCGCCGTTCAGCCTGGAGGGCCGCTATCGCCGGGCCGACGGCGAGTGGCGCTGGCTGAAGTCGTTCTCGCAGCCGCGCTTCGATCCGACCGGGGCCTTCGTCGGCTTCATCGGCATCGCCTTCGACACCACCGACGCCAAGAACGCCGAGGCCAAGCTGACCGGGGTCAACGAGCTGCTGGCCGACCGGGTCGAGGAGGCGGTGGCCGAGCGCGACGCCGCCCAGGCCGCCTTGCTGCAGTCGCAGAAGCTGGAGGCGATCGGCCAGCTGACCGGCGGCGTCGCCCACGACTTCAACAACCTCTTGACCGTGATCATCGGCGCCCTGGACGTGGTCGAGCGCCATCCGGACGACGAGCGGCGGCGCGAGCGGATGGTCGGGGCGGCCCTGGCGGCGGCCAAGCGCGGCGAGAAGCTGACCCAGCACCTGCTGGCCTTCGCCCGCCGCCAGCCGCTGAAGCCCGAGGTCTGCCGCGTCGACCGCCTGATCGCCGAGTGCGAGGGTCTGCTGCGTCGGGCCCTGGGCGACGCCTACACCTTCCACATGCGGCTGGGCGCGGGCGTGCGCTCGGCCCGCATCGACGCCGGCCAGTTCGAGGCGGCCCTGCTGAACCTGGTGGTCAACGCGCGCGACGCCACCCCGCCCGGCGGCGAGGTCACCATTGAAAGCCGCCCCGTGACCATCACCCGCAAGCAGGGCGAGCTGGAGCCCGGCCAGTACCTGCGCGTGGCCGTACGCGACACCGGCTCGGGCATGGACGCGGCCACCATCGCCCGCGCGGTCGAGCCGTTCTTCACCACCAAGGCCCCCGGCGAGGGCACGGGCCTGGGCCTGTCGCAAGTCTACGGCTTCGCGCGGCAGTCGGGCGGCTCGGTCGACATCGAGAGCAAGCCCGGCCAGGGCGCGACCGTGGCCCTGCTGCTGCCGGTCGACGAGGGCGCGGCCGACCTCGACGCCGCCCCCACCGTCGACCACGTCCAGGCCCAGGTTCCCTCGCGTGTGCTGCTGGTCGAGGACGATCCGCAGGTGGCCGAGCTGGTCGACGCCATGCTGCATGACCTGGGGCACAGCGTCGTCCGGGCCGGCGGGGTCGACGAGGCCCTGTCGCGCCTGGAGCAGGACCAGGCCATACAGCTGGTGCTCAGCGACGTGATCATGCCCGGCGGCAAGAGCGGCGTGGACCTGGCCGAGCAGCTGGCCCGCACGCGTCCCGGCCTGCCTGTGGTGTTGTGCTCCGGCTATACCGGCGGCGACCAGGGCCGCGCCCGCGCCGGCGATTGGCCGTTCCTCAGCAAGCCGTTCTCGCTGGAGACCCTGGCTCAGGCGCTGGCCCAAGCCCGGCCGCACTGACCCTTCTGGGACCTCGACGCCGCCTTCCCAACGGTGAAGACGAAGCCGCTTGACTTATTCATAACCAGCAGGTTATGAGATAACCCATAGCCCATTGGTTATAAGTTACCCATGCAGACCACGCCCGACACCCTCTTCCGCACCCTCGCCGACCCGACCCGCCGGGCGCTGTTCGAACGCCTGTGCCGGGACGGCGAGCAGACGGTGGGCGCGCTCACCGCCCAGGCCGGCGTCAGCCAGCCGGCGGTGTCCAAGCACCTGGCCGCTCTGAAGGCGGCCGGGCTGGTGAAGGACCGGCACGAGGGCCGCCAGACCCACTACAGCCCCCAGCCGGGCGCCCTGGCGCCGCTGAACGACTGGGCGCGGCAGATGACGAGCTTCTGGGAAGCCCGCTTCGACGCGCTCGAAAACCTCTTGAACAGGATGGACCAATGACCATCGCCACCGAGACCCCCGCCGAAACCAGGACCGTCGTCGTCGAGCGCGACATCGCCCACGCGCCCGAAAAGCTGTGGCGGGCCCTGACCCAGCCGCACCTGATGGAGGAATGGCTGATGAAGAACGACTTCAAGCCCCAGGCCGGCCACCACTTCACCCTGCGCGGCGAGTGGGGCGGCGTGCTGGACTGCGAGGTGCTGACGATCGAGCCGCCCACCCGCCTGGCCTACAGCTGGAACTTCAAGCATGAGGACCCGGCCTACGCCCTGGCCAGCGTCGTGACCTTCACCCTGACCCCCACCCCGACCGGCACGCGCCTGCGCATGGAGCAGGCCGGCTTCCGGCCCGATCAGAAGCAGGCCTTCGGCGGCGCCCATGCCGGGTGGAAGAGCTTCCTCGACAATCTCGAAACCCTGCTGGCCAAGGGGGAATGAGCGCCATGAGCAAGACCATCCGCCAGATCCACCGCTGGCTTTCGATCGCCTTCACCGCCGGCGTGCTGGGCTACATCGCCGTGATGACCCGAGGCCAGCCGCCCTATTGGGTCGGCCTGTTCGCCCTGGTCCCGCTGATCCTGCTGCTGGTCTCGGGACTGTATCTGTTCGCCCTGCCCTATGTGAGACGGACAAGGAACCCGCGCCCTGAAACCATGGTTTCTTGAGTCTCCCTGAGGAGCGCACCCGGCCAGGGCGCCTGTCGTGAGGCGGCCTGGCCGTGCCGGCCGCCTGGTTGGGGGACCGGCGGCCGGACGCGCTCAGTCCTCGTCCGGCGCATCCAGGTCCGCGGCGTCGAAGTCGTAGTCCAGCAAGTCGCCCGGCGCGCAGCCCAGGGCCGCGCACAGGCGGGCCAGGGTGCGGAAGCGGATGCCCTTGACCTTGCCCGAACGGAACAGCGACAGCTGGGTCTCGCTGAGCCCGACCTGTTGCGCCAGGTCGCGGGCCTTCAGGCCCTTGGCGACGATCAGGGCGTCCAGGGTGACGCGAACGGGCATCAGATCATCTCGTCGAGTTCGGCCTGCGCCGCCAGCGCCTGGTCCACCACGCGGCCCAGCAGGAAGAGCGCGCCGCCGATCATGCCCAGCGTCATGCCCGGCACGTCGAAATGCACATACCCGCCCCGGGCCAAGCCCGCCAGCCGCGCCAGGTTGCTGACCAGGAAGACGCTGGCCAGGCCGCCCACGCCCAGGGCGACGCCCACCTTGCGCAGGGCCGTGGGCAGGGCGGCCTGAAGCGGCCCGCCCTGGGCCAGGTCGCCCATGGCCCGGCCGATCGACCAGACTCCGAACAGATAGCACGCCGTCGGCAGGTTCCAGATCAGCAGGGCCAGCACCTGCGCCTGGGGCGGCGGCGCCTTGCGGAAGACGACCAGCAGCAGCGGCGCGATCACCGTCATGAAGACCAGCAAGGTCCCGACGCTGAGCACCATGAAGATCGCCAGTCCGCGGAACTGGCCGCACATGCGGCGAAAACGGTCGATCTGGCTGGGACGCACGAGGCTCTCCAAGGGCTGTGGCCGAGGGCTGTTGGACGTGTCGGATCTTTAATCTTGACTTAAAGATGCACGTCTCGCAGCTTTATGTCTAACTTAAATTTCCAGCATGGAAGACGAGCGCCGCGAGATGTCCGCCGCCATCGAGACCCAAGGCCTGACCCGCCGCTTCGGCGCCCGACTGGCGGTCGACGCCGTGTCGATGACCGTGCCCGAGCAGGCCGTGTACGGCTTCCTGGGCCGCAACGGCGCGGGCAAGACCACGACCCTGAAGATGGTGCTGGGCCTGATCCGCCCGACCAGCGGCGCGGTCCGCGTGTGCGGCCTGGACGTGGCCCGCGACCGGATCGGCGCGGCCCGCAAGATCGGGGCCCTGCTGGAGGCGCACGGCTTCTACGGCAACCTGTCGGGCGCCGAGAACCTGGCCCTGACCGCGCGCTTGCTGGGCCTGCCGGCGAGCGAGATCGACCGGGTGCTGGAGGTGGTCGAGATGCGCGCCGACGCCGGCCGCGCGGTCAGCGGCTACTCGCTGGGCATGCGCCAGCGCCTGGGCCTGGCTCGCGCCATGCTGGGCGCGCCGCCGGTGCTGGTGCTGGACGAGCCGACCAACGGCCTGGACCCCGACGGCATCGCCGACATGCGCCAGTTTCTGAAAAGCCTGCCCCAGCGCACCGGCGCGACGGTGCTGCTGTCCAGCCATCTGCTGGGCGAGATCGAGCAGATCGCCACCCATGTCGGCGTCGTCGACGACGGACGCCTGGTGCTGGAAGGGCAGCTCTCGCGGCTGAAGGCCGACCTGGCGCCGGAGATCCTG
Organism: uncultured Caulobacter sp.; assembly: GCA_966211605.1. GTDB lineage: Bacteria > Pseudomonadota > Alphaproteobacteria > Caulobacterales > Caulobacteraceae > Caulobacter. The sequence continues at coordinate 4,851 of CBIHOB010000049.1, read as the reverse complement.
CTGCGCACGGCCGACGACGCCCGGGCCCGGCAGGTGCTGGCCGGCCGCAACCTGGCGCCGGTCGAAACGAAAGCCGGCCTGTCGGCGGCCCTGCGTCCCGGCGAGGACCCCGACCAGGCGACGGCGGCGCTGAACCAGGCGCTGGTCCAGGCCGGCGTCGCCGTCTTCGCCATCGGCCCGCGCGACCGCTCGCTGGAAGACATCTACCGCCAGGTCGCCGCCGCCCGTCCCCGCCAGCCTGACACCGAGGTCGCCTGATGCTCGCCGCCCTGTCCGTCGAAGTCCGCAAGCTGAACCGTTCCCTGGCCGCCGCCCTGGCCGTGGCCGCGCCCTCGCTGGTCGCCGTCCTGGTGTTCTTCGTCGTGCTGCGGGGCCAGCGGGCCGGGACCTGGGACATGTTCCTGGGCGGCTCGACCACCGCCTGGGCCGTCTTCATGCTGCCGATGAGCGTGACCGCCTTGACCGCCCTGGTCGCGCACATGGAGCACGTCGCCCGCGCCTGGGACCACCTGCGCGCCCTGCCCGCGCCGCGCTGGCGGCTCTATGCCGCCAAAGCCCTGTCGGTGATCGCCCTGGTCGTCGTCATGACGGGCCTGAACCTGCTGCTGACCTGGGCCTCGGTGTCGCTGGCGGCCGCCCTGAAACCCGCCCTCGCCCCGTTGGGGGCGCCCGATGTGGCCAAGCTGATCCTGACCAACGCCAAGGTGGTCGCCGCCGCGATGCTGATGATCGCCATCCAGCTGTGGGCGGCGCTGCGCTTCGCCAGCTTCGTCCCCGCCCTGGGCCTGGGCATCGGCGGCACGTTCTTCTCGGTGATGGCCACCTCGGCCAAGCCGGGCGTGTTCTTCCCCTGGCAGATGCCCGTCAACATGCTGTCGCGCGAAGCCTGGCGCGTCGACACCGCCCTGGCCCTGGGCGGCGGCCTGGGTGTCGTGGCGCTGGTCGCGGCCGTCCTGCATCTGGCGCGGCGCGAGGTGGCGTAGCCTTGCGCGCCCGTCCGCTGTCGCCTTAGCTCTGGGCGCGGGCGCCGCCGAACGACCGGCGCCGCGGGGGGAAGCGACGATGATTGTTCTTGTTGCGTTGATGGCCGCCCTGGCCGCACAGCCCCTCAAGCTTGACGATGTCCGCCTCACCCTCGCCCAGGCCTTCGACCTGAAGACGCGGATGGGCGACGCCGCGTTCGCCGCCGAGGTCGACGCCATCAACGGCCGGCTTCGAGAACGGACCTTCGGCACGACGGCCTGTGCGACCCCGAGCGAAACGACCGCAGCCGGCCGACTGGAGCTGGTCCGGCGCGCGCCGGATCCGCAAGCGGCGATGCGGTCGCAAGCCGCCGCCGCGGCCGCCCTGGCCCAGCGCGAGACCTTGCGGACACGGTATTTGCGCGGCGACCCGGCGCCCGAGCCGTACGGCCTGGTCAGCCGCATGGCCGCGCGGGCCAAGGTCGAGCCAAATCCTCGCCTGGCCCAACTCTATCGTCGCATGGCCCAGGACCAGTTCTCGCGCATCGACAGCACCAGCCTGAGGCGGTTCTTCGGGCCGGGCGTCCATACCGCCTGGGAAAAGGGACTGGACGACGCGGCGCTGGCCTATGTCGACGCGATCGTCGAAAGCGAATGGTGCGGCCAGAACATCGGCAACGCCGCTTGGCTGAAGGACGATCTGCGCGCGCACGGCTGGTACGTGATCTCGACCTACGGCGCCGACGCCGATCGCGCGGCCTGGTCGATCGTCCAGCACGCCAATCACGATGTGGCGTTCCAGGAGGAGGTCCTGGCCATGCTGGAGCCGCTTTGGCGGACTGGCGAGACGAAGGGCCAGAACTACGCCTATCTGTACGACCAGATCGCCGCCGCCCGCCATCGGCCGGCCCGCTTCGACGTCGCCGGAAAATGCACGGGCCCAGGAACCTGGACGCTGGAGCCCCTGGAAGACCCCGCCGCGACCGAGGCCTGGCGCGCGAAGGCGGGCCTGGCGCCGCTGGCTCAATACGTCGTCGCGCAAGGACGCGGCTGCGTCGCCTCGCCCTAGCCCCCTCTTCCGGCCCTTCGCGCCGATTCCGCCGAGGGGACCACTCGAAGTAAGTAAACCTTCACTGAACCGACATCGAAGGCGCATATAGCGCGGGCGCTAGGGGAGCGTGGGACGAATCGCCTTCGCGCCGCTACCTCCCAGCGCGTCACGAAGACGGCCGCCAACGGCCGCGATGAAAGGTTCTCTCATGCAAACGACTTCCCGCAAGCTGGCCTGCCTGATGGGCGGGGCCGCCGCGGCCCTGGCCTTCGCCGGCGCCGCCCACGCGCAACAGGCCGACACGGCCGCCGCCTCGACCGCTCTCGACGAGATCGTCGTCACCGCCGAGCGCCGCTCGGAGAACCTGCAGAAGGTTCCGCTGTCGGTGGCCGCCGTCTCGGGCGACCAGCTGCGCGCCGTCACCGCCGACGGCGGCGACATCCTGGCCCTGTCGGGCAAGGTGCCCAGCTTCTACGCCGAGACCACCACGGGCCGGATCTTCCCGCGCTTCTACATCCGCGGCCTGGGCAACATCGACTTCTACCTGGGCGCCTCGCAGCCGGTGTCGATCATCCAGGACGACGTCGTGCTGGAGCATGTGGTCCTGAAGTCGAACCCGCTGTTCGACATCGGCCAGGTCGAGGTGCTGCGCGGCCCGCAAGGCTCGCTGTTCGGCCGCAACACCACCGCCGGCATCGTCAAGTTCGACACGATCAAGCCGAGCGAAGAGTTCAAGGGCCGCTTCTCGGCCTCGTACGGCACGTACGGCACGACCACCTTCGACGGCGGCGTCGGCGGCCCGATCGCCGACGGCCTGATGTTCCGCGCCTCGGTGCTGTACCAGCACCGCGACGACTACGTGGACAACACCTATTCGGGCGCCAGCGCCGACGGCACCATGACGGCCAAGAAGAACGCCCTGGGCGGCTTCACCGAAAAGGACGCCCGCCTGCAGATCCTGGCCAAGCCGAACGACAAGCTGTCGGCCCTGGTCTCGGCGCACGCCCGCAACTATTCGGGCACCTCGACCCTGTTCCTGCGCGGCGCCCTCAAGAAGGGCAGCAACGACAGCAGCGCGCCGCGTGACCAGGTCGCCCTGGACGAGGCCAACTACAACCCGCAGGCCTATGACACCCAGGGGATCTCGGCCCACATCGACTACGACTTCGGCCCGGTCACCCTGACCTCGATCAGCGCCTACGAGCACACCTCGGGCTACAGCCGCGGCGACACCGACGGCGGCGCGGCGGCCAACTTCCCGGTCAATGGCGTTCCGAACGGCTTCGGCCAGTCGATGGGCCAGGTCCGCGACCTGGATCAGCTGACCCAGGAAATCCGCCTGGCCAGCAACGGCGACGGCAAGCTGAAGTGGCAGGTCGGCGGCCTGTACTTCGACTCGCGCGACACCACCGACTTCTACCAGCGCGGCTTCTTCCTGCTGCCGACCTCGGCCGGCTACAACCCCAACAACTGGGTGCGGCTCAACAACCTGAACACCTCGTGGGCGGTGTTCGGCCAGGCCAGCTACCAAGTCACCGACGCCCTGACGATCACGGCCGGCCTGCGCGACACCTATGACGCCAAGAAGACGGTCCTGAAGAAGACCTCGAACAACGCCGCCAACGTCTCGACCTATGCGGGCCGCCGCTATGTCCGCCTGGCGGACGAGCAGGTCAGCTGGGACCTGTCGGCCAACTACCAGGTCAATCCGGATGTCAGCGTCTACGCCCGCGCGGCCAAGGGCTTCCGCGGCCCGACCATCCAGGGCCGCTCGGCGGTGTTCAACGCCGACTTCACCACGGCCGACAGCGAGACGATCGTGTCGTACGAGGCCGGCTTCAAGAGCTTCCTGCTCGACAACACCCTGCGCTTCAACGCCTCGGCCTTCACCTACGAGGTCAGCGACATCCAGCTGAACGGCAACGACAGCAACGGCAACGGCGTGCTGTTCAACGCCGACAAGGCCAAGGCTTACGGCGTCGAGGCCGACCTGGAATGGCGGCCGGTCCGCAACCTGCTGCTGACGGCCGGCGCCAGCTACCTGCACAGCGAGATCAAGGACAAGCGCGTCTACGCCCAGGTCTGCGCGCTGAACGGCGTGGTGGTCTGCACCGTCGAAAACCCGACGATCAAGGTGGGGGCCAACACCTTCGCCCAGATCGACGGCCAGCCGCTGCCGAACGCCCCGAAGTACAACCTGAACTTCACGGCCCGCTACGACATCCCCGTCGGCGACGCCGGCCGGGTCTTCGCGATGACCGACTGGAACGTCCAGGGCTACACGAACTTCGTGCTCTACAAGACCCGCGAGTTCTACTCGAAGGGCAGCTTCGAGGGCGGCCTGAAGCTGGGCTACGAGAACCTCGACAAGGGCTACGAGATCGCCGTCTTCGGTCGCAACATCACCAACGAGAAGAACCTCAAGGGCGTGATCGAGAACTACATGGCCGCCGTCTACAACGAGCCCCGCATCGTCGGCGTCTCGCTGAGCGCCAAGCTGAAATAACGATTTCCTCCCCGGCCCGGCGGCCTCGTGTCGCCGGGCTCCCCTGGCCTGGCCCCGCAGCGGAAGCTTCGGGGCCTTTTCTTTGGCCAGCAGGTTTCGAGGACCACAGCTTTACATTGCACATATTTGGCAGCGATACGACGAGCGCCCCTAGGAAAGGGCCCTCGCCTTCCGGAACCGGCCTCCCCAGGGTCGATAAGGCAGGGGCCGATTCCTTGCGGAACCGGCCCTCCCAGGGTTGATAAAGAAGGGGCCGGGTCCTGCGGCACCCGCCCGCCCCACGGTGCTTAAGCAGGGGGCGGTTACCGCGGCCACCGCCCCCGGCCCAAAAC
>CBIHOB010000048.1:0-33843 GCA_966211605.1 uncultured Caulobacter sp. | reverse complement strand
GCTGCGAGACCGTGCGGGCCTCGGGGTCCAGATAGATCGCTCGCACGACGGCCTTCATGTCGCCGCGCACGCCCGAACCATTGTTGGCGAACACCGCCGCCACCCGCTCGACGTAGGCCGGGGTCGGATTGGCCAGGGTCAGCTGCTGGATCAGCCGCTTGCCGATGTAGGGGGCGGTGTTGGGATGGTTGAACACCGTGTCGACCACGGCGTCGACACTGGCCTGCTGCGAAGCGTTGGCCGCCACCGTCTTGCCCAGGAACGTCTTGGCGCCGGTGTCGTAGCGCGCCGCGTACATCACCATCGGCTGGGTCCAGTCGCGATTGGTGTTGTCGGTCAGGGCCGCGCCGTTCAGCCGGGCATAGGTCCAGCCGGTCAGGGCGCGGGCCACCTCCTTGACGTCGGTGTTGCTGTAGGTGGCGATGGTCGCGCCGGTGTTGTCGGTCTGCGGCGTGCCGTCGGGGTTCAGGAGGACCGTGCCAACTGAGAACAGCTGCATCAGCTCGCGGGCGTAGTTCTCGTTGGGCTGGCTCTTGTTGCTGTCGGCCATGTCCAGGTAGTCGCCCATGAACGCGTTCAGGGTGACGGCCTTGAGGATGTCGCGGTAATTGCCGAAGGCGTTGGAGAGCAGGATCTGCTGGAAGGCCGCCAGGCCGGCGGTCTGGTGGACGTCCTGTTCCGAGGCCACGACGATCTGCGACAGAGCGAAGGCCACGCGCTGGCGAAGCTGGTCGTCTCGGCCAATGGCGTTGGCGTAGAACCGCATCTGCATCGGCGTGGCCGAGAAGTTCTCGCGATTGCAGTTGGTCAGCTCCGTCGTGCCCGACGCGAACTGGGACGAGCAGAAGTTGCTGGGGACCGGCTTGGCGGCGAGATCCGCATAGCTGCTGGAAGAGAGCGCGAACTGCTCGTCCAGCCAGGCCGCGATCGACTTCCTGGCGACGATCGCGGTGATCAAGGCGGGCGTGGGGCCAAAGCTGGCCTGCTTGGCGAAGCGCGCGGCCTCGTCGGGCAGGATGTCGCCCGAGGGCGCGGCGGCGATGGCGTCCGGGGCCGCCGGGCCGGCCGGAAGGACCGAGCGGGCGCCCGAGCCGCCGCCGCTCGAGTCAGCGCCGCCGCAGGCCGAGAGAAGGACCGATACGCTCAGCGCCGCCGCCGAGCTCAGGTGTTGTTTACGCATGACAAGGCCCTCGACGCGTCGCGGGAGCAGCGCGCCTGAAACTGGAAACTCAAAGAAAGCTGTGGCTTAGCGCTCCTGGAAGACGACCTCCCGGACCGCGCGGACGCCGTTCTGGCGATGGAGCTGGACAAAGACGTCGACGACGCGCCGGACATGATCGACGACATCGGCGCGTCGCAGGTTGGCGCCCGCCTGCAGGGCCATCAGCGCCAATTGGTCGACGGCGCCGGCCGGGTCATCGGCATGGACCGTGGTCATCGAGCCGGGATGGCCGCTGGACACCGCGCGGAGGAACGAGAACGCCTCGGCCCCGCGCAGTTCGCCCAGAATGATCCGGTCGGGACGCAGGCGCAGGGAGGCTTGCAGCAGGTCCTCGGCGGTGACCCGCGCCTCGCCCTGATCGCCCCGCACGGCCACCAGGCCGATCGCGTTCGGATGAACGAGGCGGACCTCGGGTGCGTCCTCGATGAGAACCAGGCGCTGGTCGCGTGGAACCTCCTTGAGCAGGGCGTTCAGGAAGGTGGTCTTGCCCGAAGAGGTGCCGCCGCTGACCACGATGTTCTTGCCCGTCCGCACGGCGGCGGCCAGGAAGTTTCGAACGTCGCCGGCGTCGAGAAAGGCCCGCAGGATGGCGTCGGAATTGGCCTTCGGCGCCCGGACCGGGTCGAAGGCGCCGGTCGCGGCATAGTCGGTCAGGCTGAGGTCGCTGACCACGTGCTTGCGGATCGCTAGGGCCAGGCCCTCGCGCGTCGCCGGAGGGGCCACGACCTGCACCCGCGCGCCGTCGGGCAGTACGGCCGACAGCAGGGGATGCTCGCGGCTGACGCCTTGGCTGGACAGGCTGGCGACCTGGCGGGCCAGGCGCCAGAGGTTGGTCTCGTCCAGAGCCGGAACCTCGATGCGCTCGGCCGCGCCGCCCAGCCGCTCGACCCACAGCTCGCCAGGCCGGTTGACGTAGAGGTCCGTCACCGCCGGATCGGCCAGCCAGGGCGCCAGGGGCGCGAGATAGGCTTCCAGATAGACGCCCATCCCCGACGGGAAGGGCTTGGTCGCCACCGCGGTCATCGGCGCACGCCGGAGAAGTCGAGGTCGCGGGCCACGAAGATCGTCACCGGCGCGCCCTGCGGCGTCTGGATGGTCGGCGAGACCTGGTCGCTCTTCATCACCGTGCCAGCCAGGTTGGCGGCCTGCGACGCCGTGCCGATGTAGATCTGCGAGGTCGAACGGGCGTTGCCGACGGCGGCGACGCCGGCGTTCAGCACCGACATGAGGATCGATCCGCCGAAGCGGCTGAAGAAGTGGCGGTCGACCTTGCCCTCCAGGCCGCCACGACCCAACGGGTCGGCGGCGGGAGACGCGATCTGGATGGAGACACCGTCAGGGCGGATCACCCGCGTCCAGATCACGAAGACCCGCGAGGCGCCCAGGGCCACGCCCGACTTGTATTGACCGATCACCCGGCTGCCGCGGGGGATCAGCACAACCTGACCGTCGAAGCTCTTGATGTCGCGGGTGACCATGGCCCGGGCCAGGCCCGGCAAGTCGGAATTGATCGCCGTCTCCATGACGGCCGGGATCACCGCGCCTTGCGGAATGACGGCGTCCAGGTCGTTCATGGCCGTGGCCTTGGCCGGTTCGGCGTCGCCGGCGGACAGGCGGTCGGCAAACCTCTCGTCCGGGTTCAGGCCGGTGTCGGCGGCGGGGGCTGCCTTGCCCATCATGGTCGAGGACGTGGTCTCGGCGCTGGCCCTGATCAGCGCCGGGGCGCCGCCGAAGTCGACCACCAGGGTCGGGGCGCGGCGACGCTGGTCCAGGTCGACGGCCGGAACGGGCGGCAGGGGCTCGGCGGTCATGGCCGCGACTTGGGCCGGGGTTGGCGGCAGGCTGTTGTTCTCGGTGAACTGCGGGCCGGGGATGACCGGCGCCGACGCTGGCGGGGGCGTCAGGGCGGTCGCGGCGACGACCCCGGCCTTGGTCGGATGCTGCGGACGCGGCTGGGCGTCGGCGCGGTGGCTGGCCATCCACAGGAAGACGCCGACGCCGAGCGCGCCGAAGCCGGCCATGATCACGGGCGTCGGCAGGCCGGCATGGGCGCGGGCGACGGACGGGCGGACCTGGGCGTCGGCGGCGGCGAGGTCTTCCTGCACCTCGATCGACTGGCGGGGATCGCTCATCGGGCGGCCTCCTGATGGGGCGAGAACGCGCCGTTGGTCACGGTCAGGCTGGCCTTGCCCGAGCGCAGCACGAAGCGCGGGGCCAACTGGTCGACGACCAGGTAGCCGTCGCGGACCACGGCGTTGGCCAAGCCCTCGACGCCGTCGGCGCCCACGACGAAGACGGCCGGCAGGTCGGCCTGGGCGGGCCAGGCGAAATAGGTGGCCGCGCCGTCGTCGAAGACCTTCGTCGGCTGGATGGCGGCGTCGCCCTTCACAGTGAAGGCGACGTTGCGCTCGACCGGCGCGACTGGAGGCGGCGGCGGGGCCGAAACCATCAGCGGCGCAGGGGCGGGGACCAGGAAGCGGACGACATAGGCCAGGTCCCTGGTCGAGGCCTTGGGACCGGCGACGACCAGTTCGAACACGTAGCGGCGGCGGTCGGTGACCACGGTCATGTTGGTGGCGGCCGTGCGGTCCAGCGGCTTGAGGAACAGCAGGTTGGCCTTCTTGTTCGGCGTCACCTGCCAGCCCATCGCGTCGCCGATCGAGACGTTCTCGATCCGCTCGTCGGGTGCGAACTCCAGCATGGTCTGGATGCCGAAATAGCCGGTCAGGCGCACAACCTGGTCGGGATCATAGGCCACGGTGCGGATGCGCGGGTCGACGAGGCCGGGGCGCGGGGCGTCGGCCGCCAGCGCGGGGCTGGCCAAGGTCGTCGCGCCCATGGAAGCCAAGGCCAGGGCGGCCAGCAGCGTGCGAGGGTAAGCGAAGGTCACTGATCTCTCCGGGCGCCCGAGGCGGCGCGGCGGGGGGCGGGGCTACGGCGATAGCTGTGGCCGAGCGGCGCGCTCGGGGCGGCGTAGGCGGGCTGAGTGGCGGTCGGCCCGCGATCGGCGACCACGGTCAGCAGGCGTGGTCCGATCGGATCGGTCGAGGCCGGGAAGGCGTCACGGCGGCCAAGCGCGGCGGCCGCGGCGGCGACGGCGCCGGCGCGGGTCATCGGCTCGACCTGGGGCGTGGCGTAGCGCGGGGCGTCCGGCGCGGCGGCGATGTCCTTCCCGGCGGCGCCCGTCAGGCCGCGGGGCAGGCGCAGGCCGGCGGCGACGACGCCCAGGGCGATCACCGCCAGCACCATGACCAGGGCGAAGACCAGGGTCAGGACCAGCACCGTCACGGCCGGATCGATGTCGAAAGCGGCGAACTGCTGGGCCGAGCGCGCTTCAGCCAGCGCCTTCAGCGACGGGGCCAGCATGGCCAGTTCCAGTGACAGCGTCAGGACGGCGACCAGCGGGGTCAGGGCCAGGGCGATCATCGCCTTCAGCCAACCCTCGACCACGCCGCGCGTGGCGTCGAACAGCATCAGACCGGCGACCAGCGGAGCCAGGGCCAGCAGCATGGCCAGCACCACCTTGGAGGCCAGCAGAACGCCGAGGGTCGACAGCACCAGGGTCATGCCGCCGGTGTTGACGGCGAAGGCGCCGAAGCCTGGTCCGCCCTGCATCGCCGCCGAACCGGGGCTGGCGCGGCTGGCCATCAGGCTCGCCGACTTTTGCAGACCGTCGAAGGCGTCCTGCAGGCCGGCGAACGGATGGGCCGGCTGGCCTTGCAGACCGCCCAGCAACAGGGCGGCGACCTCGGCCGGGCCCTTGGTCAGGGTGTCGTAGACCAGGGTCTGGAACAGCGGCCAGTTGGTCGCCAGCGCCACGACCAGGCCGATCTTCAGCACCATCAGGGTGGCGTCGCCGATGCGGACGCCCCCTCGGCCCAGCATCAGGCGATAGCCGATGAAGACCACGTACAGCGTCATCAGACCGGTCAGCAGAAGGGCGACGGGCGAGCCCGGGCCGGCCAGGGCGGCGTAGCCGCTGGTGGCCAGGTCATGGACGCGACAGTCGACCGAGCCGATCAGGCCCTGGACCATCGCCGCGTCGGCGGACAGTTGCGCGCAGGCGTTCGTCATGCGGCCCTCACCAGCTTTTCCATCCAGGTCGCAGGATCGTCGCCGAGCTGTTCGCGCAGGGCGTCCAGCTTGCGAACGGTGCTTTCGCGGCCCGACAGCACGGTCAGCAGCTCGGGCGCGCCGGCCAGGTTCAGGCGGGCCACGACGCTGTCCGTTCCGTGCTTGATCAGGAAGCAGCGCGAGGTGTCGGGCAGGGTCTTGACCAGCTCGAACTCGTGCGCGGTCAGGCCGAAGCCCTCGCAGTAGTCCTTGGCCTGGGCCTTGGGGTTGGCCATGAAGATCTGGGTCGCGGCCTGCTCGATGATGGCGCTGGCGATGCGGCTCTCCAGGGCGTCCTGGGCGCTCTGGGTGGCGAAGCCCACGACGCCGTTGCGCTTGCGCAGGGTCTTTTCCCAGTCGCGGATGCGGGCGACGAAGACGTCGTCGTCCAGGGCCTTCCAGCCTTCGTCGATGACGATCAGGGTGGGGTGGCCGTCCAGGCGCTGCTCCACGCGGTGGAACAGGTACATCATGGCCGGGGTGCGCAGGGCCGGATCGTCCAGCAGCTGGGTCATGTCGAAGCCCAGGGTGTTCTGGTCCAGGTCCAGGCCGTCGACCGCGTTGTCGAACAGCCAGGCGTGCTCGCCCGCGCCGTGCCAGGGGGCGAGGCGTGCGGCCAGGTCGGCGGCGTCGGGGCGGCGCGAACCCCGGAACAGCTCGGCGAACCAGCGCAGTCGGCGCAGGCCTGGCGCCTGGTCGTAGCTGGCGTCGACGGCGTCCTTGATCCGCGCGGCGTCGTCGGCCGACAGGGCCTCGCCCGGAACGGCGACCAGCCTGGCGACCCAGTCGGTTAGAAACCGGCGGTTGGCGGCGGTGTCGGGCAGGGCCAGCGGATTGAAGCCCGTCGGCTGGCCCGGACGCAGGGTCTCGTAGCGGCCGCCGATGGCGCGCAGGAAGATCTCGGCGCCCCGGTCCTTGTCGAAGAAGACGATGCGCGGGCTGTACTTGCGGGCCTGGGCCAGCAGGAAGTTCAGCACCACGGTCTTGCCCGAGCCCGACGGGCCGATGACCGTGAAGTTGCCCAGGTCGCCTTTGTGGAAGTTGAAGTGATACGGACCGGCCGAGGTGGTTTCCAGCAGGGTCACGGCGGGACCCCAGTGGTTGCCCCCGGCCTGGCCGACCGGGAAGTTGTGGCCGCTGGCGAAGCCCGCGAAATTGGCGGTCGAGATCATCGCCTTGCGGGCGATGTCCTTGAAGTTTCCGGGAAACTGAGCCCAGAAGGCGGGCTCCAGATTGATGTCCTCGCGCACGGCGATGGCGCCCATCTCGGTGAAGGCCGACATCACTTCCGCCGTGGCGCGGTCCAGGCCTTCCAGGCTCTCGCCGCGCACCAGCACGGTCAGGTGATGCTCGCCGAAGGCGGCGCGGCCAGAGATGACGTCGTCCTTGGCGCGGGTCAGGTCGGCGCGCAGGGAAAGGCCGTCGTCGTCGGCGGCCTTCATGCGGCGCAGGGCCAGGTTCATGCGCTCCAGGGTCGGCTGGCGGTCGACGAAGCCGAAGCTCTGGGTGATCACCATCTCGCAGGGCAGGCGCAGCAGGTCGTCCAGCATGCCTGGGGTGGTCTGGGCGGGGTAGTCCTTGATCGAGACCATCGCGCCGAAGCTTCGCGCCAGGGCGCCGGCGCGCGACAGCTCCAGCGTCTCCAGGCCGAAGCTGGCGCGGCGATAGGGCAAGTACTCGCCGGCGTCGCCCTGCGGGACCAGCACCGGGCGCATCTCGCCGTTGTAGAGGCAGGACAGGAATTCCAGCGGTTCGGAGCAGCGGCCGGTCGCGCCGTCATAGACGCCGAGAACCCGTGCGCCGTAGGGAGCCAGGGCCGAGAGGAGGCTGTCGCGGGCGCTGTCCAGTTCCCGGCGATCGGCGGCCCGGAGGGCGGCGGCCTCGGCCTTGCCGGTTCCCTTGAGGGCGCGCAGCAAGCCGTCGACCACGCCGCCATGGCCTTGCAGCGGACGGCGGACGATCGTCAGGAAAAGGTCGTTGACGTAGAGCTTCCTCGCGGCGAGGCGTTCGCTCCAGATGGCGTCCAGCTGGGCGCTGAAGGCGTCGGCGAAGGCGCCTTGGGTCTCGGCGTCGACCTGGCGGCGGACGATGTGGTGGCAGAGGGCGAAGCGCGAGGACGCCAGGCCGCGCAGCATCACGTCGCGCACGGCCTTGCGGTAGTTCAGCTCCTCGCTGTCGGCCGTCTCGAACGGCAGGCCGGCCAGGTGGATGACCTGCATCAGCAGGCCGTCGCGCGTCTCGATCGTGACGTCGTCCAGGTGGCGGGCATAGGGCAGGCGCTTGCCGGCCGCCTGCTCCTTGCGCGGGTTCAGGCGCTGTAGCTGTTGCATCGCCAGGCTCGGAAATTGGGTACGCGGGGACAGCGGCTGACCTTGGTCAGCCAGAGGTCGAAGATGCGGGGTTCGCGCAGGCAGGCTGCGTAGCCGATCGCGTGGACGACCAGGGCGGCGGCGATGGCCCAGAACGACCTGGTGATCAGAAAGAGCTCGGCGGTGACCACCCCGTTGATCACGAAGTAGCTGTAGGTCACGCCCGCGAACATCTGCGGGCGGGTCAGGGCGCCGAACACCACGTCGCGATCCAGCGGAGCGGCCACGGCTCAGGCGGCTCCCGAGGCGGCGCGGATGCCGCTGACGATCGTGGTGGCCCCGAACAGGATGAAGCAGCCCAGGATCACCGTCGCGCCGTAGCGCCAGTTGAGGCGGCCGGTCAGCATCATGAAGCCCACGGCGGCCACGGCCATGACGGCCACGGCGGTGGCGACATTGCCCATCAGCGAGCCTTGCAGCCACATCACGCCGGCCAGCAGGGCGCTGGAGCCCTGCGGATCGGTCTGGATGGCTTGGGCGTGGGCTTGCGAGGCGGAGGCGGCGAGAGCGGCCGCGAGGGCCAGGAGAGACTTGCGCATCACTGGGAGGCTCCGAGGGCGGGAACGGCGAGGACGGACCCGGTCGTGGCCATCCGGCCGAGGATCGAGGTCACATAGGCTTGGGTTTCGGCGTACGGCGGCACGCCGCCATGCTTGCGGACGGCGGCTGGGCCGGCGTTGTAGGCGGCGAGGGCCAGGCGGACGTCGCCGCCGAACTCCGACAGCATGCGGCGCAGATACATCGCGCCGCCGCGGATGTTCTGGGCGGGATCGAGGGGATCGACGCCCAGGTCGCGGGCGGTGCCGGGCATCAGCTGCATGACTCCGATCGCGCCCTTGTCCGAACGGGCCTCGGGGCGGAAACGGCTTTCGCGCCAGGCGACGGCCTCGATCAGCTTGGGGTCCAGGGCGTAGGCGTTCGCGGTGGTGGAGAGCTGGCGGCGGACCGCGTCGGCGCCCATCGCGGGCAGCGCCGGGGGAAGGGCGGGGGCGAGGCTCTGCACGCCCTCCCGGGTGAAGACCGACGGCCCGTCAAAGCGCGTCACCGCGCCATCGGCGCCGATTTCCAGCACCTGGGCGGCGACCGGCGTGGCCAGCAGACACCCGATCGTGGCCGCCGCCAGCCGCTTGGCCTGACGGGCGATATCAATCCTCAATTACGCCCCCTCAAGTTCGCGGGTCCAAATCGCTAGGGTTAAAAGGTGTATCGGGAGGGGCGGCGCAGTGTAATGCGGCAGGACATCGCATTATATTTTGTTTTCAGCGTCAATTCTGCTGATTGGAAAAGGAAATTTATGCTCAAGCTTCCCTGGGTGTAGGATTGGCGACTTATCTATTTTATTAATCGATGGTTAATTTCTGGACATCGTGGGACGAATACCTTAGAGGCCTCGCGACGTTTTCATGAAATCCGAGCCCTGCACAGGAGGACTGCTTGCCTGTGGATAGAATCACTTGGCAGCTTGAGCTCAAGTGCGTTTAGGGGCGTTGCATGTTGGCGTTGAACAAGACCCGGGACTGGCTGGTCCGCAATTTCGCGAGCAGCCTCTTGATCGGCTGGCTGGTGATCGCTGTCGTAGGGTGGACGGCCGTCAGAGGCTGAAGCCGAGGGGCGTCCTTGCAACACGGTTGAGAAACCGGCGAACGACGTCATCTGAAAGCCTGGTTTCTGCGTTGAAAGCGTGTCTGGAGACGCCAGGACCGACTTTTGCCGCTCGAAATCGACGACCTGAACCGATTGCTCTTCCAAACCGAACAGGCCCGCCGCCTGCTGCTGGGCGATCGGCTGAGCCGACATGGGCTGATCTTCGGCCAGTGGCTAGTCCTGGATGCGCTCTACAAGGAAGGCCTGTCGTCGATGACAGCCTTGGCGTCGGCGATCGGCGCCGACCGCACCACCCTGACCCGCACCATCGACGGCCTGGTGAGCGCCGGCCATGTCGAACGCGCGACGCCGACCGAGGATCGTCGCCGCGTCCTTGTGGATCTGACGCCGAGCGGGCAGGGGCTGGTGGAGACGGTCCTGGCCGATCTGGCGCCCACTCACCAGAGCGTGTTCGCGGGCTTCTCGCGCCAGGACCTGGATACGCTATCGATCCTTCTTGCCCGGTCTTTGGCGCAGATCAAGCTGGCCGCCGCAGACGGTCCAAGGCCCAAGCCGCTGCCCCGACTGGACCGGGGCAGGCTGCGTGCTGGCCAGGCGAAGGCGAGGTCGCGCCAACGATCCTAGGTCAACCTCTTCGAGGAGGCAGCCGGCCTCATCCAGGATGACCATCCGCCACGGACCGGGCTTGTCGAAGGCCTCCGGATAGTCGCGGACCAAGGCGGCGCCCAGCCGGGAGGCCTCCCGCCTGGCTTCGTCGAGATTGCGCAGCAGCGCGCCTTCCGGATCGGGGAAGTGTTCAGGCGAGACGACCTCGAACCGAAACCTGCGCATCATGCCCTGCGGTGACGCTGAATGCGTCGACTCAACGCGCCTCGGACAAAAAGGCGCCGCAATCCGACAAGGGTAAGTTGAAAAAGCGCGTTCGCCATCGCCTGTGACGCGATGGCGACACCCCTGGCTTGCCCCGCGTTTTCCTTGCGCTTTTTGCCGTTGAGCCCGCATCGACAACGGCCTTGAGCCGCTACGGCGTCAATGCGCCCCGCTTTCTGCGGCTTGCAAAAAATCGAAAGCAATCGCAGCATGTCGGAAATTGATACCGGTGTCATAAGAGCACCGCTAGGGAGGGAATGAGAAATGGCTTCTTCGGACGCTTTCCGTCTGCGCGCCCGCCTGCTCTGCGGAGCGGCCGCCTTGATTTCCGTCATGTCCGCCGGCGCCGCCAGCGCCCAGCAGGCCCCGGCGCCCGCCGGCGACGACTCGACCGTCGAGGCGGTGGTGGTCACCGGCTTCCGCAACAGCCTGGCCCAGGCCCTGAACGTTAAGCGCTCGTCGGCCGCGGCGGTCGACGCGATCTACGCCGAGGACATGGCCAAGTTCCCGGACCTGAACCTCTCGGAATCCATCCAGCGCATCCCGGGCGTCGCCATCTCGCGCGACGCCGGCGAAGGCCGCCAGATCTCGGTGCGGGGCCTGGGCGCCCAGTTCACCCGCGTGCGCATCAACGGCATGGAAGCCCTGACCACCTCGGGCGGCACCGACGCCTCGGGCGGCACCAACCGCAGCCGCTCGTTCGACTTCAACGTCTTCGCCTCGGACCTCTTCAACCGCATCACGGTGCAGAAGACCGCCTCGGCGGAGACGGAAGAGGGCTCGCTGGGCGCGACCGTCGACCTGAACACCGCCCATCCGTTCGACAAGCGCGGCTTCAACTTCGCGGTCTCTGGCAAGATGGGCTACAACGACCAGGCCGAGAAGGCCTCGCCGCGCGTGGCCGCCCTGATCTCGAACACCTGGCGCGACGACACGATCGGCGCCCTGTTCTCGGTGGCCTATTCCAAGCGTGACCTGCTGGACGAGGGGACCAGCACCGTGCGCTGGCAGACCGGTACGGCCACCTCGCCGGGCTTCCGCAGCGTGAAGGGCGTGACCTGCGCCACGAACGCCGCCGCCTGCGCCGAGGCCAACGGCGCGGTCCACCCGCGCATCCCGCGCTTCGACTGGTATCGCAACAAGCAGGATCGCTTGGGCATGACCGGCTCGCTGCAGTGGCAGCCGGACGACAAGACCACGGTCTCGTTCGACGCGCTTTACGCCCAGTTCAAGGGCCAGCGGAACGAGGACTTCCTCGAGACCTTCACGCCCCAGACGGCCGGCGCCTGTACGGCGACCTCGCCGGCCTCGTGCGGCATCAACCAGGTGGACGTGATCGACTACACGATCGCCACCCCGCGCTCGAACTTCCCGGTCATGACCAAGGCGACGCTGAACAATGTCGACCTCAAGACCGAGCAGCGCTTCGACAAGCTGAAGACCGAGTTCCGCCAGTTCACCCTGACCGGCGAGCGCGAGCTGACCGACAAGCTGAAGGTCCGGGGCGTGGTCGGCTTCTCGAAGTCGACCTTCTCGAACCCGGTGCAGAACACGGTCCAGTGGGACCAGTACAACGTCCAGGGCTACAGCTGGGACTACAGCGGCGGCGATGCGTATCCGGTCATCAAATACGGCACCGGCGACACCGCCAACGCCGACGCCTGGACCCTGGCCGAGATCCGCATGGTCCAGGGCTTCGTCGACAACAGCTACAAGACCGGCCAGTTCGACGTCGCTTACGACTTCAACGACAACCTGAAGCTCAAGGGCGGCCTGTCCTACAAAGCCTACGGGACCGACAGCACGGCCTTCGCCCGCTCGAACGGCACGACGGCCAATATCAATCCGATCAACTCGGCCGAGCTGCGCGCCATTCCGCGCTCGTCCTACGCCCAGACGATCGACTTCTCGAGCCTGAGCATTCCGGCCGGCAACGTCACCTCGTGGATCACGCCGGACCTGCAGAAGGCGTTCTCAGCCCTGCACATGGACGACGTCAACTACGGCAAGACGGTCACCACGACGCCGGGCACGGTGTGGACCAGCCCGTTCGGCAACTCGTGCTTCACCGCCGGTTGCGGCATCTACAACCTGGGGCGCGAGCCCAGCCTGGGCAGCAACTACGCGATCGACGAGTGGGATACGACGGGCTACGTCCAGGGCGACTTCAAGTTCGACGCGTTCGGCGTGCCGGTCCGCGGCGACCTGGGCGTGCGCTACGTCAAGACCCGCCAGAAGGCGCTGGGCTACGGCGTGGTGCCCTCGACGGTCAGCGGCGTGAACTATCAGACCATCTCGGCCACGACCGCCACGCGCTCGTACACCGACGTGCTGCCGGCCCTGAACATGGTGGTCGAGCCGCGCGAGGACCTGCTGCTGCGCTTCGGCGCGGCCAAGGTGATGTCGCGTCCGAACCTGGGCTCGCTGACGCCCGGCGTGAACATCGGCACTGGCAGCAACAAGACCGTCACCTCGGGCAACCCGTTCCTGGACCCGTATCGCGCCAAGACCGTCGACGCGGCGATCGAATGGTACTTCCAGCCCCAGGCCCTGCTGTCCTTCGCCTATTTCTACAAGGACATCTCGACCTTCGTTCAGAGCTACACCTCGCCGCTGTCGACCTTCGACAAGAACCCCTTCAACCTGCCCGACAGCGCCGCCGTCGCCGCCTGCGGCACCACGCCGGGCTGCGCGCCGAACCTGCCGGTCTGGCAGTTCAGCACCTCGGTCAACACGCCGGGCGGTCCGCTGAAGGGCTTCGAGATCAACTATCAGCAGCCGTTCACCTTCCTGCCGGCGCCGTTCGACAAGTTCGGCTTCCTGGGCAACTACACCCACGTGACGTCGAACGTGACCTACCTGTCGTCGACGGGCGCGGTGGCGGCCGTCGGTCCGCTGACCAACCTGTCGAAGAACAGCTACAACGCCACGCTCTACTTCGAGAACAAGAAGATCAGCAGCCGCGTCTCGGCGGCCTATCGCAGCAAGTACCTGACGCAGATCCCGGGCCGCAATGGCTCGGACGTGGAAGGCACCAAGGCGACGCTGAACTTCGACGCCTCGCTGACCTACACCCTGAACAAGAACCTGGCGTTCACCTTCGAGGCGGTCAACCTGACCAACGAGGTGCAGGACCAGTACTACGACAGCAGCCAGTTGGTGTCGTTCTACCACGAGACCGGCCGCGAGTTCTTCGCCGGCTTCCGCTACACCTACTCGGACGACCGGGGGCGGGCCTCGCCGCCGCCGCGCCGTTCCTTCTCACAGGCTGCCGATGTCCAGATTTCCCGATCGCCGGTCGGTCGTGCTGGCAGGCCTCGCGGGCCTGACGGCCGCGCCGGCCTTCGCCAAACCGACCTCCTTCGACGCCATCCTCTCCGACCGGCCCGATCCCCGCGCCGCGCGGAACTTCGCCACCCTGGGCGAGGCGCTAGCCGCCGCCCCGACGTCCGGCGATAAGCCGTTCCGCATCCTCGTCCCCGCAGGGACTTGGCGCGAGCAGGTGACCGTACGCGCCCCCAACGTCCACCTGGTGGGCGAGGGCAGGGCGGGCAGCGTCATCGTGTTCAACGAATACGCCGCCGGACGCAACCGGCCGGGCGGGCCGCCCGAGATCGCGACGATGACGGTCCTCGCGCCGGGCTTTCGCGCCGAGCGCCTGACGATCGCCAACGACTTCGACTATCCGCACAACATGCCGGCCGAGGTCGACTACGATCGCACCGGCGCCAGCGGCGCCCAGGCCACGGCCCTGAAGCTGGGCGAGGGCAGCGACCGCGCCTATTTCGAGGACGTGGCCCTGACCGGCTGGCAGGACACCCTCTTCGCCGACGCCGGCCGCAGCCTGTTCCGAAACTGCTTCGTCAGCGGCTGCGTCGACTTCATCTACGGCCGGGGCGTGGCGGTGTTCGAGCGCTGCGAGATCCGTTCGCGCACACGGCCGGGCAAGGACTTCCACGGCTTCATCGCCGCGCCCGACACCGACCGCAGGCAACCCTACGGCCTGGTCTTCCTGGACTGCCGCCTGACCAAGGACGCCGACATGCCCGCGCACACCGCGACCCTGGGCCGACCTTGGCGGCGCACCATGACCTTCCCGGATGGTCGCTACGGCAATCCGGACGCGGTGGGCCATGCCGCCTTCCTCCGCTGCTGGATGGACGATCACATCGTTCCCGAGGGCTGGTATCCGATGCACTACAATCTGAAGGGCGGGCGCCGGGCCATGTACCAGCCCGAGGACGCCCGCCTCTTCGAATACGCCAGCAGAGGGCCCGGCGCGGGCAGGCCGTCGGCGCGTCGCCGCCAGCTGACGGTCGCCCAGGCCAAGGCCTACACGGTCTCCACCCTGTTGAGGGGCTGGAGGCCGTAGCGACCGCTACATCGGCCCCACGCCGCCGCCGGGCGCGCCGAAGTCGAAGGCCGGCTCGCGGCCGCGGCGCGGGTTCGCCGGGCCCTGGCCGCCGAAGCCGTAGGTGAAGCCGACGAAGATCGCCCGCAGGTCCAGGTCCATGGCCCGGCGGTTCTTCAGGGCGGCGGTGTTGATCACCAGCTTGTCGCCGAAGGTGTTCAGGGCGTCCTGCACCGTCACCACGCCCGACAGACGGTCGTTGAACTTGTGGCGATAGCCCAGGTTCAGCATGCCGGTCGGCTCGCGATAGCCCTGCGGCGTCAGGCGCTTGCCGATGGCGAAGCCGCTGACCTGGACGAAGTCCTTGGGCGTGGCCTGCACGTTCAGCGCCGCATAGCCCGAGACGGTCCAGGCCGAGCGCTTGTCGGGGAAGCCCAGGTCGGTGGCCCCGATCTCGGTCCAGGCCGCGTTGCTGCTGACCGTGTACGAGACCTTGGGCGTGATCCGGGCGTTGGCGACCAGCTCCAGGCCGCCGGCGCGGCTCTTGGCCAGGTTGGCCTTGGTGGTCAGCAGCACGCCGCCGCCCAGGTCGCGGACCACGTCGGTGACGCCGTCGCGGGCCTCGCGCCAGTAGAGGGTGCCCAGATAGTAGTTGAAGCCCTTGCGCGTCTGATAGGCGACCTCGAACGAGCCCGTGGTCTGCGGCTTCAGGCGCGGATCGCCCTGCCGGTAGTTGTACGGATCCTGATAGATCCGGTACGGGTTCAGGTCGCCCGCCGCCGGACGCTGGATGCGGCGGCTGTAGCTGGCGTTGACCTGGCGGGTGTCGCCCAGCTTGTACTGGACGTGCAGCGAGGGATAGGCGCGCAGGTAGTCGTAGCTGTCCTTCAGGTTCGAGGTGACCTGGTTGGTGTCGATGGTCACGTCCTCGACGCGCAGGCCCGGCATCACTGTCCAGTCGCCGAACGCGCGGTTGTAGGTGACGTAGGCGGCGTGGATGGTCTGGTCGTACTTGAACTGATTGGTCAGGGCCGGGTCCACGGCCAGCGCGCCGCCGATCGGGCCCCGGGCGCCGAAATTGTCGTAGTCGTTGTCGTCGACCTGCAGCTCGTAGCCGGCGACCAGCTTGGCGCCGCCGGCCAGGGTCTTCTTGTATTCGGCCTTCAGGCGGCCTTGGACCAGCTCGTCGCCGACCCGGACGCGCTCGACATAGCTGGAGACGACTGGCAGCTGGTTGAAGCCGTCGGCCAGGGTGGTCTGGCGGTCTCGGGTGCGCTCCAGGCTGGCGTGCAGCGTGAACTCGTGCTCCTCGCCCGAGAACTTGCGGCGCAGGTCGCCTGACAGGCCGGCCACCGACCGCTTCATCTCGCCATCGCCCACGCGCTGGAAGCGCACATTGGGCGCGCCATTGATGTCCTTGCCCTCGAAGGCCGAGCCGGCGTCCGACCGGAAGGTCACGTCGTTGTAGCGGGCCTCGGCGCTGAGGCGGGTCCGCTTGTCCAGGTCGTAGTCGACGCCGGCGCGGGCGTTGTAAGATTGACCGCGGCTGGCGAAACGGATGTCCTGGTGGCTGGTCGCGTACTTGCCGCTGAGGGCGTCCAGGCGCTGGCGGTCGTCGACGATCTCGCCCTTGGCCTTGTCGCGCCGCCAGCCGGCGTCGGCCGACAGGGTCAGGCGCTTGGTGTTGCGGGCCAGGGTGACGCTGCCGTTCTTGCGGCCGCCCGTTCCGGCGTTGGCGCGGACCGAGCCGGTCGCGCCCACGCCGCGCTGCTGCTTGGTGATCAGGTTGATGATCCCGGCCGTGCCTTCGGGGCTGAAGGCGGCGGAGGGGTTGGTCATCACCTCGACCCGCTCGAAGTTGGCGGCGGGAATCTGCTGCAGCACCTGGCCGCGGTTCTCGCCCTTGAACATGCCGGACGGCTTGCCGTCGATCATGATGGTGACGTTGGGATCGCCGCGCAGACTGACATTGCCCTGCACGTCGACTTGCACCGAAGGGACGTTGCGCAGCACGTCGGCGACCGAGCCGGTGGTGGCCTGCAGGTCCTTGCCCAAGCTGTAGCTGCGCCGGTCGATCGAGGTCTTCATGTCCTGCTGGCCGGGCGCGGTGATGGTCACGCCCTGCACCTGGGTGGACGGATCCTTCTTGGCCGGGGCGGGCTGCGACGGCGTCGTCTGCGCGAGAGCGGCCGTGCTGAAAGCGGCCAGGCCCGTGGCGGCCAGAAGGGCGGCGCGGCGGGTCGGGAAGGTCATGGAAGGTCTCCTCTGTTGGCGAGGAACCTGCCGGATCGACTCAAAGCGTTGCAGTGCCTGGGATCACGCGTTCGGGGTGACGTTTGTCATGTCGGACGTTCCGATGGCGCATCACACCAAGTTTTAACGGCGCCGGGGCATCAATGGCGGCCCGAAACTCCCGGGGAGTGGGCCCTTGAAACCTGTCGCGCTGCAGGCCGCCGCCGAGAACGGCGTCGACCAGACCGCATCCGCCAGCGGCGCCAGGCCGCTGGGCCGTGCGCTGCTGATCGTCGGCTTCGTGGCCTACGCCGCCGCCGCGGGCGGAGCCTGGTGGCTGGCGCTGAAGCTGATCCCGGCCGAGCTGACCCTGACGATCCTGGGCAAGACGCTGCACACCGCGTCGGTCCATGACCACCTGAACAACGTCTTCCTGGTCTTCCTGCTGCTGCCTTCGGCTCTGTGGATCGAGTGCGCGGTGGTGGGCTGGAAGGAGAGCTCGATCCGCCAGTTGCTGCTGGCCCGCACGCCGTCGCTGAACACGGACCTGGCGGTCTTCGTTCTGGGGCAGGGCCATGTGCTGGACCTGGTCGGCCGGGTGCTGATGCTGGGCGCGTCGATGGTTTCGGGCGCCTGGGCGCACGATGCGATCAAGGCCGCCACGGGTGTGGACCTCGGTCCGCCGCCGATCCCGTTCGCCCTGCAGCTGCCGCTATACTTCGCGATCTACACCTTCTTCGACTATTGGACGCACCGGACGGACCACACGAGGTTCTTCTGGCCGCTGCACCGCTATCACCACTCGGCCGAGGATTTTGGCGTGGTGACCTCGGTGCGCCAGCATCCGGCGGCCTTCACGGCCATCTTCATCGTCAACTTCCCCCTGGCGGCGCTGGGCGCGCCGGCCGAGGTGATGATCTATGTCAACGTGCTGGTCGTCGCGATCGGCTTCCTGATCCACTCCAAGATCGACGCCGACTGGGGCTTTGTCGGGCGTTGGCTGATCCAGTCGCCCAACCACCACCGGGCCCATCACAAGCTGGACATGAGCCGCCCGACCGGCCACTTCGCCATCGCGCCGATCTGGGACCGCCTGTTCGGCACCTGGTACGAGGACAGGCCCGATCCCAAGCTGGTGATCGGCGTCGACACGCCCTACCGGCACGGCCTGTTCGTGCCGCGCGACATGCTGCGTGACTACGCCCACTTCTGGATGGGCTGGTTCGGCGGCAAGAGCGACGGGCCGCAATCGGACCTGAAGCTGCTTCGTCGTAAGGCCTAGGTCGCCTTCAGCAGGCCGTCGAAGTACTCGATCGTCTTCATCAGGCCCACCTTCAGCGGCGCGGTCGGCGCCCAATCCAGGTGCTGCTTGGCCAGGGTGATGTCGGGCTGGCGCTGGCGCGGGTCGTCCGAGGGCAGGGGCCGGTGGACGATCGCCGATCGGCTGCCGGTCAGCTCCAGGACCAGGTCGGCCAGCTGCTTCATCGTGAACTCGACCGGATTGCCGAGGTTGATTGGGCCGGTCACGTCGTCGCCGGTGTTCATCAGCCGGATCAAGCCCTCCACCAGGTCGTCGACATAGCAGAATGAGCGGGTCTGGTTGCCGTCGCCGTACAGGGTGATGTCCTCGCCCTTCAGCGCCTGGACGATGAAGTTCGACACCACGCGCCCGTCATTCGGATGCATGCGCGGGCCATAGGTGTTGAAGATCCGCGCCACCTTGATGCGCAGCCTGTGCTGGCGCCAGTAGTCGAAGAACAGGGTCTCGGCGCAGCGCTTGCCCTCGTCGTAGCACGAGCGGATGCCGATCGGATTGACGTTGCCCCAGTAGCTTTCGACCTGCGGGTGGATGGTCGGGTCGCCATACACTTCCGAGGTCGAGGCCTGGAGAATCTTGGCCTTCACCCGCTTGGCCAGGCCCAGCATGTTGATGGCGCCGTGGACGCTGGTCTTGGTCGTCTGCACGGGGTCGAACTGATAGTGCACCGGGCTGGCCGGGCAGGCCAGGTTGTAGATCTGGTCGACCTCGACATACAGCGGCATGGTCACGTCATGGCGCAGCAGCTCGAAGCGCGGGTTGGCCAGGTTCTGCGCCACGTTCAGGCGCGAGCCTGTGTAGTAGTTGTCGACGCACAGCACCTCGGCGCCGCTCTCCAGCAACCGATCGCAAAGATGCGAACCGACGAAGCCGGCGCCGCCCGTCACCAGAATTCTCTGCGTATGCATGGCGCGATCAGACCTTTCGGGACTCAGCGTCGAACTGTGTTTGTACAGCGACGCCGAGCCTGCCTCCAAGGTCGTGTTGCTAGGCCGGGGCGCGACCTATTGTCGGCTCCGGGACGGACGCCACGCGGCGGCGCTTGGGCGGAGGCGGCGCAACCGGCGTTTCGACCTCGCGCGGCGACAGATCTTCGGCGGCGAAGTCGTCTACTGCGATGACCTTGACCACGGCATCATCGGCGGCGGCCAGGGCGCTGGTCTCCTCGGGGCTGAGCAGGCCCATGTCCAGCCCCTGCTTCCAGTCCCGAACGCCCTGTTTCTTGAGGCGGTCGTGGATCGGCTGGGTGGCCACGACCCGTTCGAAGGCGTCGATCAGCTGGCCGATCGCTTCGTCCCGGCCGCCGACATAGACGCCCTCGATCAGACGGTCGCGGGTGGGGGATGGATGCAGCAACAGGTCGGCGCAGGCGCGGGTGACACGGTCCGACGGCCCTCGGCGACGCGCCCCGAACGGCAGCACTGCCGCATGCAGCAGCCAGCCGGCCAGGCGGTTGGGCAGGTTGGCGAAGATCTCGTCGAAGCGCTGCTCGATGGTGGCGAACGCGGTCTGGGCGCTCCATTCCAGCAGCGGGAGGTCGTCGTCCTGCCGCCCCTCGTCCTCCCAGCGCTTCAGGGCGCCGGACAGGAAGTACATCTCCGAGAGGATGTCGCCCAGGCGCGCCGAAAGCATCTCCTTGCGCTTCAGTTCGCCGCCCAGGGTCAGCAGGGCGATGTCCGAGGTCAGGGCGAAGGCCGCGCTGTAGCGACCCAGCTGGCGATAGAAGCGGCTGGCCCGTCCGGCGTCCGGGGCGGGCGACAAGGCGCCGTTCGTCCAGGCGCGGGCCGTGGCGCGGATCCCGTTCCGCAGAGCGTGGGCGACATGCCGCCAGAACGCCTCGTCGAAGTCGGCCAGACCCTTGTCGGCGTCAGCCTCGCCCAGGGCCAGGATCTCGCGCAGCATGTACGGATGGGCCCGGATCGCGCCCTGGCCGAAGACCATCAAGCTGCGGGTCAGGATGTTGGCGCCCTCGACCGTGATGCCGACCGGCACGGCGCGGTACTGGCTGCCCATGTAGTTGCGCGGGCCCTCCATGATCGCCTTGCCGCCATGGACGTCCATGGCGTCGTTGACCACGGTCCGCATCCGCTCGGTCGCGCCGGATTTCAACAGGGCCGAGATCACCGAGGGATGCTTCCCCAGGTCCAGGCCTACGCAGGTCAGCCGTCGCGCGCCGTCGACCAGATAGGCGTTGCCGGCGATGCGGGCCAGGCGCTCCTGAACGCCCTCGAACCTGCCGATGGCGACGCCGAACTGCTGGCGCACGCGGGCGTAGGATCCCGTCGTCAGCGCGCTGTAGGCCGCCGCCGCGCCTGACATGGCGGGCAGGGAGATGCCACGTCCGGCCGCCAGGGCCGTCATCAGCATCTTCCAGCCCTGGCCGGCGCGCTCGGCCCCGCCGATGATCAGGTCCAGCGGGATGAAGACGTCTTCGCCCCAGTTCGGACCATTCTGGAAGGTCTGGAACGCCGGCAGGTGGCGGCGGCCGATCTTGACCCCGGGCGTGTCGGTGGGGACCAGGGCGCAGGTGACGCCGACCTCGTCCTCGCCGCCCAGCAGGCGGTCGGGATCGCGCAGCTTGAAGGCCAAGCCCAGCACGGTGCAGACGGGACCCAGGGTGATGTAGCGCTTATGCCAATTTAGACGCACGCCCAGCACGTCCTGGCCCTTCCAGGTCCCGCGGCAGACCACGCCCTCGTCGGTCATGGCCGAGGCGTCCGAGCCGGCCTCGGGACTGGTCAGGCCGAAGGCGGGGATCTCGCGTCCGTCCGCCAGGCGGGGCAGCCAATAGTCCTGCTGCGCCTTCGTGCCGAACTTCAGGATCAGTTCGCCCGGGCCCAGCGAGTTCGGGACCATCGCCGTCACCGCCGCCGAGGTCGAGCGAGTGGCGATCTTGCGGACGATCTCGGCGTGGCCCAGGGCCGAGAAGCCCAGGCCGCCATAGGCCTTGGGGATGATCATGCCGAAGAACTTCTCGCGTTTCAGGAAGTCCCACGCCTCGGGCGGCAGGTCGCGCGTCTCCCAGGTCATGCGCCAGTCGTCCAGCATGGCGCACAGGGTCTCGACGGGGCCTTCCATGAAGGCCTTCTCGTCGGCGCTCAGTTCGGGCTTGGGGAAGGCCAGAAGCGCGTTCCAGTCGGGATCGCCGGTGAAGAGGGCCGCGTCCCACCAGGTGTCGCCGGCCTCGATGGCGTCGCGCTCGGTTTCCGACAGGGCGGGCAGCACGCCCTTGGCCCATTGGAAGATCGGCCGGGTGATCGTGTCCCGACGGAAGGATGAGCTACGCATGACGCCACCTCGTTGTTACGCGGGGTGAGAACGCCGGGTGCGCGCTTGGGCTCCGAGGAAACCTTGCCTAGGCCGCCGCCGGAACGCCGCGGCTGATCATCACCGAGGCGACGCCGCGCAACAGGGCCGCGGGGTCCAGGGGCTTGGCCAGCATGCCGTCGAACAGGGTTTCGTCGATCCGGACGGCGCCGTCGGCCGAGAAGGCGATGATGGGGGTCCGGCAATTGGGGCCGTCGCCCTGCCGGATGCCGCGAGCGGCGGCTTCGCCATCCATGACCGGCATGCGCTGGTCCATCAGGATCAGGTCGAAGGCGCGGGTCTGGGCGAGCGCCACGGCCTGCGCGCCGTCGCCGGCCTCGGTCACCTCGACCGAAAGGCCGCCCAGCACCGTGGCGACCAGGTCGCGATTGGCGGGATTGTCGTCGACCACCAACACGCGGCAGCCTGGCGCGCAGTCGGCGGTTCCCGCGCGGACGGCGGCGCCCGCCGGTGCGCCGACAAGGCCGGCGGGTAGCTCGAACCAGAAGCGCGAGCCCTGGCCGACGACGCTGTCGACGCCGATGATCCCGCCCATGGCCTCGACCAGGCCCTTGCAGATCGCCAGGCCCAGGCCCGTGCCGCCATAGCGGCGGGTGGACGAGCCGTCGACCTGCGAGAAGCGCTTGAACAGGGCGTCCAGCCGGTCGGACGGAATGCCGACACCCGTGTCGCGCACCGCCAGTTTCAGGCGGCCTGCCGCGTAACTGGCCTCCACGACGATCTCGCCGTGGTCTGTGAATTTCACCGCGTTGCCGACCAGGTTCAGCAGGATCTGGCGCACGCGATCGGCCGCCAGCTCAAGGCTGGCCGGCAGAGCGTCCAGGCCTTCGCCGCGCAAGCCGACCCGAGCCTCGCCGGTCTGCAGCGAGAAGATGTCCAGCGTCTCGGCGACCAGCGCCGCCGGCGAGGCCGGCTGGCGCACGATCTCGACCTGGCCGGCTTCCAGTTTGGAGAAGTCGAGGATGTCGTTGACGGTCGACAGCAGGGCCTTGCCGGCGCTGGACACGCGTTCGACGAAGCGGCGGGTGGTGTCGGTCAGCTCGGGCTGTTCGGCGATCAGTCGCGAGAAGCCCAGCACCGCGGTCAACGGCGTGCGCAGCTCGTGGCTCATGTTCGACAGGAACTCGGCCTTGACGTTGGCGGCGGCCTCGGCGTCGGCGCGGGCGGCTTCCAGCGCGCCTTCCATCGCCTTGCGCGAACTGATGTCGCGGACCACGTCCTGGATGCCGGTCAGGGCGCCGGTCCGCGGGTCGAAGAACAGGGTGGGTTGGCCCTCGACCCAGATCCACTGGCCGTCCTTGCGGCGGCCCCGGAACTGCAAGGGTTCGGCGACCGCGCCGGGACCCGCCGCGATCAGGGCGGCGTAGTAGGCCAGTACGGCCGGCTTGTCCTCGGGGTGGGTCAGGTCGATGACCCGCTTTCCCAGCATCTCCTCGGGCGCGTAATCCAGTATGGCCTTGCTGGCGGGGGACATGAACAGGATCGCGCCCTGGGCGTCCAGGCGCGAGATCATGTCACCGGCGTTGTCGGCGAGCAGGCGGTAGCGGGCGCTGGAGCGTTCGACCGCCCGCAGGGCCTCGGTATGATCGGTGACGTCCTGCAGCAGGCCGAACAGGGCGACCACTTCGCCGTGGTCGTCGAGTTCGCACACGCCGCGCGCGATGACGTCTCGCATCCGGCCGTCCGGCCGGGTCAGCCGCAGCCGCAGGTCGAAGCCGCCCTTGGTCGCGACGGCGGTCTCGAAGGCTTGCCGGACTTGGATCCTGTCCTCGGGAGCGTAGTACGACAGGTCGGACTCCAGGCCGGGCGTATAGGTTTCCCGGTCCTGGCCGTGGATGACATAGAGCTGATCGGACCAGGTCACCTTGTCGGCCGCCACGTCGTAGCGCCAGTGGCCGACCCCGGCCATGCTCTCGGCCAATTCCAGCAGGCGCTGCTTCTCGGCGGTGCGGCGGTGGGCCTTGGCCAGCTCGAACTCGTCGACGACAATGCGGGCCAGCAGCTTCAGGCGCTCCAGCTCGGCCTCGGACGGACGAGGGCGGGGCTTGCTGTCCATGACGCACAGCGAGCCCAGATTGTGGCCATCCTTCGTGGTCAGGGTCGCGCCGGCGTAGAAGCGGACCTCGGAAGGTCCGGTCACCAGCGGAAAGTCGGCGAAGCGGGGATCGCGCGCGGCGTCCTCCACGACCATGACCGACTCGGGCGGCATGGCTATGGCGTGGGCGCAGAAGGCCTGGCCGCGCGGAGTCGAACAGGCCTCCAGGCCGATCCTGGCCTTGAACCATTGACGTTCCTGGTCGACCAGCGAGACCAGGGCGATCGGGGCGTTGAAGAGGTTGCCGGCCAGGGCCGCCAGGCGATCGATCGCGGCGTCGGCTGGCGTGTCCAGGACCTTGTACGACCTCAAGGCGGCCAGCCGCTGGGCTTCGCGAAGGTCCATGGGGAGAAGTACGCCTCGATCACCAAAGTTCGCCTGATCGTAGAGTGAACCTCCCGAGACCATGGTTAAGGCCGTGCGCGGCCGATTGGCGCAGTTCGGCGAACGCCGGTTTCAAGCTTGGCCTTGGATGTCCTCGCGCAGGACGGCCAGCCGTTCCAGCCGGGGCGCGGCGAAATCGAGGAACGCTCGCACCAGCGGCGGCATGAAACGGCCGCCGGCGGCCAGCAGCTGCACCGGCAAGGACGCGGGTTCGTACTCCGGCAGCAGGCGGACCAGCCGCCCGGCCGCCAGGTCGTCCGCGACCTGGTAGGAGAGGGCGCGGCCGACGCCCTGGCCGGCCAGCACGGCGGCCAGGGCGGCCTCGACGTCGTTGATCCTCAGGCGCGGGTCCAGTCGCACGGCGCGAGGGCGACCGCCGGCCTCGAACCGCCATTCCGGCGTGGCTGAGACGGCGGTGGTCAGGATGGTCTCGTGCCGCGCCAGCTCGGCCGGCGTCCTCGGTTCGCCGCGTCGGGCCAGGTAGTCGGGCGAGGCGATGGTGACCCGGCGCACGCCGCCGACCCGCCGGGCCATCAGGCTGGAATCGGCCAGCGTCCCGATGCGCAGGGCCACGTGCAGTTCAGATTCGATCAGGTCGAGGTTGCGGTCGTGCAGGGTGACGTCGGCGCGGACATCGGGATGCTCGGCCAGGAAGGCGTTGATGATGGGCGCCAGGTGGCGGCCGCCAAACACCGTGGGGCCGGTGATCCGCAACAAGCCGCGGACGGCGCCGGGAGCCGAGGTCTCCAGCGCCGCCTCATAGTCGGCCAGCAGGCGGCGGGCGCGCTCGGCCAGTTCGCGACCGGCCTCCGTGGGCGCCAGGCGGCGGGTGGTGCGCTCGATCAGCCGCGCGCCGGCCCGCTCTTCCAGCGCCGCCAGGGCGCGGGTCATGGCGGCGGGCGAGCGTCGCAATCGCCGTCCGGCCGCGGCCAGGCCGCCGGCGTCGATCACTGTCACCAGCAAGGAGAGCTCGTCGAGGCGGTCCATCGGCTGTTCCTGAATGCGGAAAAATCTATTGCCGATTTGGTCAATTCATTCCGATGGCCGCAATGGCCAAGATGCGTCGTCGAACCGAGACGGAAGATCGCTCATGACCGCCATCACGCTGCACGGCACGGCTCTGTCCGGCCATACCCACCGCGTGGCCCTGCTGCTGAACGCGCTGGGCCTGGCCTACGCCTTCGCGGATTCGCCCAAGGATGTGCGGGCCTCGCCGGCCTTCCGGGCGCGCAATCCGCTGGGCCAGATCCCGGTGCTGCAGGACGGCGACCTGACTCTGGCGGACAGCAACGCCATCCTGGTCTATCTGGCGCGCCGTTACGCGCCCGACAGCGCCTGGCTGCCGCAGGAGCCGGTCGCCGCGGCCTCGGTGCAGCGTTGGCTGTCGATCGCAGCGGGCGAGGTGATGCATGGGCCGGCCGTGGCGCGGATGATCGCGCTGTTCGGCCTGCCCGACGATCCGGCCCGCGCCGCGCGGATCGCCGCCCGCGTCCTGGCCTTCATGGACGGCCACCTGGCCGAGCGGACCTTCCTGGCGGCCGACCACGTCACCATCGCCGACCTGGCCTGCTACAGCTATGTCGCCCACGCGCCGGACGGCGGGGTGTCGCTGGAGCCCTATCCGAACGTGCGGGCCTGGCTGGCGCGAGTCGAGGGTCAATCCTGGTTCCAGCCGATGCCGGACTTCGTCCAGGCCGCCGTGGCGACGGCCTGAGATGGATGGTCCGTTCCACGCGGGTGAACTGGCGGCCCAGGCGCGGGCGGGAGTGACCGCGCCGGGCGTGACCGGCATCCGGTCCTTCATGCCCGATCAGCATCGGGAGTTCTTCGGCCTGCTGCCCTACCTGTTCGTCGCCACGACGGACGAGGCCGGCGGGCCGATCGCCACCGTGCTGACCGGCCCGCCGGGCTTCGTCTCCAGCCCAGACCCGACGACCTTGGACGTCCAAGCCCTGCCGCGTGCGGGCGAGCCGGGCGCCGAGTTCTTCCGTGTCGGGCGGCCGTTCGGGGCCTTGGGCCTGGACTTCGCCACCCGCCGCCGCAATCGCGCCAACGGCCTGATCGAAGCCGCCGATGCTAGAGGTATGCGGCTCAAGGTGCTGCAAAGCTTCGGCAATTGCCCGCAGTACATCCAGACGCGCGCTGTCGAGACCGCGGCGGCCTCCACCGTCCCGGCCCAGACGGTGGCCGTCGACGCGCCCGAGGTCCTGGCCCAGATCGCCGACACAGACACGTTCTTCATCGCCACCGTTTCGGGCAGCGCCTTGAACGGCGGAGTCGACATCTCCCACCGGGGCGGGCTGCCCGGCTTCGTCAAGCGCGTGAACGGCGAGCTGGTCGCGCCCGACTTCCGCGGCAACCGGTTCATGAACACCTTGGGCAACCTGGTCGAGGACCCCCGCGCGGCCCTGCTGTTCGTCGACTTCGACACCGGCGACCTGCTGCACCTGCGCGGCCGGGTCGAAATCGATTGGGACCCGCCGGCCGGCCAGGCCTGGCCCGAGGGCGTGCAGCGCCAGTGGCGTTTCCGGCCCGAGCAGGCCTGGCGGCGTCCGGGGGGCCTGCCGCTGCGTTGGGAATTCGAGGACTTCTCGCCGGTGACCCTGATGACGAAGGCCTGGAACGCGGCGGCCTAGGGCAAGGTGACGTTTGTCATGTCGGGTCGATGACGCCCGGCACTGATCAGTGCCGTCGGGCGGCGGCATGCTGGCTTCACATCGAGGGAGCCGACCATGCCATCCAATCTTCCGCAGCCGCCAAATCTCTCGCTTCCCGTCGCGGCGCTGTCCAAAGCGACCAAGCGGCGGGGCGCGACCCTGGCCCTGAACGGCCTGGACCTGTTGATCCGTCCTGGACAATGCGTGGCCCTGCTGGGTCCGAACGGCGCGGGCAAGAGCACCAGCGTCGCCCTGTTGACCGGCCGCTTGCGCCCCGACGCCGGCGAGGCCTTCCTGTTCGGCGGCGATCCGCGGGACGTCGCCGGTCGGGGCCGCATGGGCGTGATGTTGCAGGAAGCCGGCCTGCCGCGCACCCTGACCGTCCGCGAGCAGGTCGACCTGTTCCGCGGCTACTACCGCAAGCCCCGACCGCTGGATGAGATCATCCGCCTGGCCGGTCTGGAAGGGCTGGAGCGCCGCCGCTGCGGCGCGCTGTCGGGCGGTCAGCAGCGCCGCGTGCAGTTCGCCCTGGCGATCGCCGGCCGTCCCGACTTCCTGGTGCTGGACGAGCCGACCACGGGCATGGACATCGACGCCCGCCGCGCCCTGTGGACCGCCGTCCGCGCCGAGATCGCCCGCGGCTGCGCGGTGCTGCTGACCACCCACCACCTGGACGAGGCCGAGGCCCTGGCCGACCGCATCGTGGTCATCGACCATGGCCAGGTCGTCGCCGACGGCGCGCCCGAGGCGATCAAGGCCCGGGTGTCGGGCGTCGCCATCCGCTGTCGCACGCGCCTGACCGACACCGAACTGGCGAGCCTGGCTCGCGTCACCGGCGTCAGCCGCGACGGCGGTCGCGTCACCCTGCTGACCACGTCGGCTCCCGCCACCCTGCGCGAACTCCTGGCCCGCGACGAGACGGTCGACGATCTGACCGTCGCCGGCGCCTCGCTGGAGGACGCCGTCACCCGCCTGGTCGGTTCTTCGACCCAACGCCAAGCCGAGGTCGCCTGAGATGCACACGCTCGCCGTCTATGCCCGTGAAGCCCGCGCCCAGATCGTTTCGACCTGGCGCACCCCGCAGTTCCTGATCCCCAGCCTGGCCCTGCCGCTGCTGTTCTACGGCGTCATCGGCCTGGGCCTCAGCAAGGGGCGGGAGGAAATCGCCCACGTCATGCTGGCCAACTACGTGGTCTTCGCCGCCATCGCCCCGGCCATGTTCGGCTTCGGCGCGGCCGTCGCGGCCGAGCGCGAGGCCAAGCTGATCGAGCTGAAGCAGATCGCGCCGCTGCCGGCCGGCGGCTATCTGGCCGGACGCCTCGTGGCCGCGCTGGCGCTTGTGGCCACGGCCGTCGGCCTGCTGGGCGTGCTGGCCGGGTTCGGAGGCGTGAAGATGGTCCCGTGGCGCTGGGCCGCCACTCTGGGGCTGGGGCTGGGCTCGGCCCTTCCGTTCGCCCTGATCGGCCTGAACATCGGCCTGCGCATGGGCTCGCAAGGCGCGGCGGCGGTCGCCAACTTGCTATTCCTGAGCTTCTGCCTGTTCGGCGGTCTGTGGATGCCGCTGGACCTGATGCCGGCCTGGATCGCCAAGGTCGCCGAGGTCACGCCCTCATACCACCTGGGCAAGCTGTCGATGATGCTGTCGGGCATGGCGCCGATGGCCGACGTCCAGCGGCACGTCACGGTGCTGGCGGTCATCAGCCTGGCGGCCGTGGCCGGCGCCTGGGCGGCCTGGCGGCGGCAGGCGGCTTGACCGTGACCCGGGCCCTGCGCGAGATCAAGGCCATGACCGAGGCCAACGACACCAGATCCGGGCGGGGCGCCGCGCAACCAGGCTCCACCCTGGCGGACGGCGTGATGCGTCGCCGCTGGAGCCTGGTGTTCCTCTCCTACCTGCCGTTCTATTTCGTCGCGTGGTTTTTCCGTAAGCCGGGCCTGTTCGAGATCGCCGCGTCCTTCGCCGGTCTGGCCGTCTTCCTGGCGCTCTTCGTCCTGATCTGGCGTCGGAAGGGACGGCCGGCGCTGTGGCAGGTTTTGGCGATCTTCGGTGTCGGCATGGCGTTGTCGCCCTTCAACACCGGCTGGTCCGTCTACACCATCTACGCGATGTCGTTCGCTTCGCGGCTCGCGCCCAGGCGCCTGGCGGTGCGCGTGATGGTGGTTCTGGACGTGGTGCTGCTGATCGTGGGCCTGACGTTCTATCGCCACGTCTGGCCGATCTGGGCGTCGGGGGTTCTGTTCGGCGCCCTGACGGGGTTCGGCGGGCTGATGCAGGCCGACATCGAGCGCAAGAACGAGGCGTTGGCCCTTGCGCACGAGGAGGTCCGCAGTCTGGCCACCATGGCCGAGCGGGAGCGGATCTCGCGCGACCTGCACGATCTCCTGGGCCACACCCTGACCCTGGTGGCGGTGAAGGCCGAGCTGGCCGCCCGCCTGGTCAGCCGCGACGCCGAGGCGGCCGAGCGCGAGATGCAGTCGGTCGCCACCGCCGCCCGCGAGGCCTTGGCCGAGGTCCGCACCGCCGTGGTCGGCATGAGGGGCGCTTCGCTGACCACCGAACTGGAGCGCGCCAGGACGGCCTTGGCGGCCGCCAACGTCCAGGCCGAGATCGCCGCCGCCGAGATCGAAGGGCATCCGGGCCAGGAGGCCGTGCTGGCGATGGCCCTGCGCGAGGCCGTGACCAACGTCATCCGCCACGCCGGGGCCACGCGTTGCCAGATCCGGGTGGCGCCCAGCCCCGTGGCCCTGACGCTTAGCATCGTCGACGACGGCAGGGGCGGCGGCTTCGTCGAGGGATCGGGCCTGAAGGGCATGCGCGCGCGCCTGTCGGCGATCGGCGGCGATCTCGATATCGTTTCGGACAAGGGCGGTACGCGCCTGGTCGCCGTCGCTCCCGTGGAGGCCGCCTCGTGATCCGCGTCGTCATCGCCGAGGACCAGAAGATGGTGCTGGGCGCCCTCAGCGCCTTGCTGGAGATGGAGGGAGACATCCAGGTGGTCGGTCGCGCGGCGGACGGCGCCCAGGCGCTGGAGCTGGTGCAGTCCGAGGCGCCGGACGTGCTGATCTCCGACATCGAGATGCCCCACCTGACCGGAATCGACGTGGCCGCCCGGCTCAAGGCCGAGGGCGCCGCCACGCGGGTGCTGATCGTCACCACCTTCGGCCGTCCGGGCTATCTGCGCCGGGCGATGGAGGCGGGGGTGAAGGGCTATCTCCTGAAGGACGGCCCCAGCAGTGTGCTGGCCGCCGCCGTCCGCACCATCGCCGCCGGCGGTCGGGCCATCGCCCCGGAACTGTCCGAGGCGATCTGGGACGCCGAGCCCGATCCGCTGACCGACCGCGAGCGCGAGATCCTGCGACTGGCCGAGGAGGGGCGCTCGAACAAGGACATCGCCGAGGTGCTGGACCTGTCGCCCGGCACCGTCCGCAACTACCTGTCCGAGGCGGCCCAGAAGCTGGGCGCGGCCAACCGGGTGGAGGCGGGGCGCATCGCTAGATCCAACGGCTGGCTTTAAGCCCGCCCCCAGAGGCGCTCCCACTTCCAACCCGTCAGATCCTCGACGATCTGCCTGGATTCAGGGCTCTCAGCCTCGGTCGCGCCGGCGCGCAGGCGCTCGACCTCGTGGACCAGCACCGCGTGGGTGCGGGCGTTGAGACGGAAGCGCCACGAGATCAGCATGCCGGCGATCATCACGATCAGCGGACCGCCGACCATGACCAGGACCACGGCCTGGATGGCCGCCGGGGTCTGCTGCGCGAGCGGCTGGCCCTTGGGCGCCGAGACGAAGCCGCCCAGGCCGATCAGGCTGGTGGTCAGCAGGATCGCGCCGGACTGGGCGACCTTGCGGGTCAGGGTCATGACCCCAGCGAAGATGCCCTCGCGGCGCTGGCCCGTGACCGCCTCGTCGACGTCGGGCAGGTAGTTGTAGACGCCCCACGGCACGAAGTTCAGCGTCCCGCGGCCCAGGCCCGCCAGGATGATCGGCACGAACAGCCAGAACAGCACCCCGGCCGGCCCGCCGCCGAAGATGTTGCCGTTCAGCGCCGCCACGCCCTGCGCGAAGCCGGCCGGCTTGATCAGGTAGAAGGCCAGGAACAGCAGCAGGGCCGCGCCGACGCTGGTGATCGCCAGGCGGTAGGCGACCACTGGACCGGTGCGGATGATGACGCGGATGGCGATCATCACCGAGATCAGCTGGGCCACGTACATGGTGGTCATCAGCTGCGAGATGATCAGGGTCGAGCCGACCATCACCGTGGCGACGAACAGCGGGAAGGCGGTGTTGAAGATGTCCTGGCTGATATAGCCGCCCAGGTACAGCGACAGGTGTTGGCGGAAGGCCTTGATCTTCAGGGTCGAGAACAGGTCGCGGAACATGTTGACCGGGATCAGCGCCGCCTTGCCCCAGTCCATCGGCTCGGGCTGGATCAGCTTCTCGGCCTCGGTGTAGGGGCGCTCCCACGAGAAGACGACGACCAGGGTCACCACCAGGCTGAACAGCACGCCGAAGATGGCGGCCATGATCAGGAAGGTGTTCGGCGAGTCCTTGCCGCCGAAGTTGTTGATGATCAGGGTCGGCAGGTACGAGGCCAGGATCGCCGAGCTCTGGGCGATCATCATCCGCACGCCGGCGAACTTGGCCTTCTCCTTGTAATCCTTCGTCATTTCCGCCGCGAGGGTTTCCCACGGGATCAGGAACATCGTGTAGACGAACTCGAAGAAGATGAAGGTGACCAGATAGTAGGTGAAGGTCTGGCCGGTCACGAAGATCAGGGCGAAGGCCGGCAGCAGCGGGATGGTGGCGATCAGGAAGATCTTCCGCCGCCCGATCTTCCGGCCGATCCAGGTGTGGCGCAGGTTGTCGGAGACGTAGCCGATCAGCGGGCAGGTGATGGCTTCCAAGAGGCGCGGCAGGCCCAGGATCAGGCCCGTCTCGACCGGCGACAGTCCGCAGAAGGTGATGAAGAAATAGGCCAGCCAGCCGGTGATCACCGCCTGCGCGCCGGCCCCCAGCATGTCGCCGGAGCCCCAGCCCCAATAGTTCACCCAGGTGGGTTTGCGGGTGTCGGCGGTGGCCATCGGCGTGTTTTCCCTAGTGACAGGGTCTGACGCCCCATCTTGGTGTTACGGTCTGCTGGGGCGAAAACCTCGTCCTTCGACAAGCTCAGGATGAGGTTTTTCTACCGCCCAGGATGTGGCCATGGTCCTCATCCTGAGCGTGTCGAAGGACGAGGACCACGCACCGAGTTTGAAGTTAGATGAACGCCCGCTGGAACTCGCCGAGGGCCAGCATGGCCAGGGACTGGCCATACGGCATCGAGGTCAGCGGGATGTCCTTGTAGCCCTGGATCGTGTCGAACACCGGGGTGCCGAACGAGACCTGCTGCAACTCGCCCTTGTCGTCGATATTGGCCAGCACGCCCTTGATGGCGCGGATGGCGACGGCCTCGTACTCCTTGCCGATGTAGCGCTTGCGCACGGCCTTCAGGACGCCATAGGCGAAGCCGGCCGTGGCCGAGGCTTCCAGGTACGAGGTCTTGTCGTTGATGATCGTGTGCCACAGGCCGGTGGCCTGGTCCTGATACTCGGTGAGCGCCTTGATCTGGGCTTCCAGCGCATCGATCAGGAAGGCGCGCAGGCCATCGCCCGGCTTGAGGTCCAGCAGCTCGATGAACTCGGGGATGGCGATCGTCACCCAGCAGTTCCCGCGCGCCCACAAGGCGTCGGCGAAGTTGTGACGGCCCAGGAAGGTCCAGCCGTGGAACCACAGGCCGGTCTTGCGGTCGGCCAGGTACTTGATGTGGACCATGAACTGGCGCTTGGCCTCCTCGACGAAGTCGGGGCGGTCGAGCAGCAGGCCGATCTTGGCCAGCGGCAGCACGCTCATCATCAGCGTGTCGTCCCACAGCTGCTGCGGGTTCTCGCTGTTGAAGACGATGTGCTGGAAGCCGCCTTCCTCGGTGCGCGGGCCCTCGTACATGACGTAGTCGGCCCAGGTCTCGAGATAGGGGATGTAGGTGTGGTCGCCGGTGGCTTCGTAGAGGTAGGCCAGGGTCAGGAAAGGCGAGACGGTGTTGATGTTCTTGGTCGGAGTGCCGGCCTCGAAGCGGTCGGCGAACCACTTGACCATGATGTCGAAGGCGCGCTCGTCGCCGTGCATCTCGTACTGCTTCCACAGGCCGTACAGGCCGACGCCGTGGGTCCATTCCCAGTCGTTCCAGCCCTTGGTGTCGATGACGCGGCCGTCGTCCAGGCGCAGCAGGAACTCGCCGGTCTCGTCGGTGATGTCCACGAGGTTGCTGATCAGCGAGGCGATCTTGGCCTTGATGTCCTTGGCGTCGATGCCGTGGGCGAGGTTGGGCACGGGTGGTCTCCAGAAGTCCGGTATCAGGGTTTGAAGTCGGGGGCAGGGACGCGGGCGACGGGGACGCCGCCGCGCACGGTCCGCAGGGTCACGAGCTTGACGGCTTCCAGGGCGTCGCCGGGCGCGCCGTCGCTGGTCACCGCCAGGGCGATGGTGTTCCTGCCGCGCAGGTCTACGATGCCGTTGGGCAGGACGAAGGTCCGCTGCGGGCCGACATGGGCGATGAACTGGCCCATGTTCCACCCGTTGACGAAGATCAGCACGCGATAGCGCTTGTTCGGCGAGCGCGGCTTGTCCGGATCGCCGATGGTCAGGCCCAGGGTGGTGTCCTGGTCCTTCGGCAGGGCGAGGTCGAAGCTGGTGCGATACCAGGTGGTCCCGGCATAGGGCTTGGCCGCGCCCATGTCGGCCTTGGCCCAGGCCGCATCCGGGAAGCCCGGCAGGTGCCAGCCCTCGCGTTCGCCGTACTGGCCGCCGTTGTTGGCGTTGCCGCGCACGGGATCCTGGATGTCCTCGCCGCCCTTGTTCCCCTGGATCTTCCAGGCGATCGGCGCGGCGAAGCTGTAGGTCCCCGGGCCCGACAGCGAGGCCGAGACCAGGCCGCGGGCTTCCTTGTGGAAGTCGTCGGCGTCGAGGTCCCAGTTGTGGCCGTTGTTGCGGACCATGACCGACAGCACGTGCTCGCCGGTCCCGCGCAGGTCTTCCGGCAGCTTGAAGGTCGCCACGCCCGTGGTGATCGGGCGGGGCAGGCCGCCGTCCAGCTCGTGCTGCCCTAGGAACCGGCCGTCCAGCCAGACCTGCAGCATGCCCGCACCGCCGGCGCCATAGTGCAGGGTCAAGGTGTCGAGGTCGGCCTGGCCCTGGTAGCGGCCGCGATACCAGACGTCGCCCTGGTGGAAGCCGTAGGTGCTCATGTCCAAAGCGGGCTGACCCGT
>CBIHOB010000047.1:0-34005 GCA_966211605.1 uncultured Caulobacter sp. | reverse complement strand
CCACCCTAGTCGGACGCGTCGAAGTTCTGCTCCCCCGGAGAGGGAGGAGAGGTCGGCGCCCCACCCTTTGCCGCGATACGCTACGTCCGGTAGCGTGGCGAGAGTCCCCGGGGAGGATCCATTGAGCCGCTTGGGTTGGGCCGACCTGACCCCGGATGACAAGGCGCTCGAGGCGCTTCGCGACGGGTGGACCTGGTTCCTTGCAGACCTGGGAACGCCTGTCCTGTTCTCCGTGTGGGGGGATGTCTTCCTCGATCGGGGTGGGGCGATCTTTTGGCTAAACACCGGCGCCGGGGAAATGTCGCAGGCCGCTTCGGACCTGGATGATTTCAGAACGCGACTGGGCGGCGATCAAGTCGATGAATGGTTTCTCCCGGGGCTGGTCAGCCAAGCGTCCATGACGACAAGGTCGCAGGGCGGTGTCCGCTCGCCGGGCGACGTTGCGTCGGCTGTTCGCGGGCGTGGCGTGGTGGTCGCCCTAATAGTTCCCCAGGCTCAGCACGTTGCCGTCCGGGTCCTTGAACCACACCACCCGCATGCCGCCGGCCACGTGGACGTCGCCGTCGTGGCGCATGGCGGGCAGGTCGTACTTCTCGAACACCACGCCCTTGGCCCGCAGGGTCTCGACCGCCGTGTCGAAGGCTTCGCCCAGGGCCCAGGTCAGGGCGGTGGCCTTGTTCGTCCCGGCGAATTCGGACTCGTACACCAGGATCATCGAACGGCCGGCCTGGTAGGCCTGCACCGAGGGCTGGTCGCCGGGCAGGGGCTTCAGGCCCAGGACATCCTCGTAGAAGGGCCGCGCGACCTTGAGGTCCTTCACCGCCAAGATCGCCTGGGCGTCCCAATCGCCGAGCATGCCAAAACCTCCCTCTGGTTCGCAGCAGGAAAGCCGCAGGGGCGGATAGCGTTCCGCCGGGTTGACGTCCCCGAGTACTGTATGCCACACAGTGTGTGTCACACACTATGTGGCGCACACCTTCGATGCTGACGGGCCATGCCGACCGACACCGACATCTTTGAGACGCTGCGCCTGGAGTTGCGGCGCGGGACGCTGATCCTGGCCGTCCTGGCGCAGCTGCGGGAGGAGCGCTACGGCTACAGCCTGCGCCAGGCCCTTTCGACCGTGGGCGTCGAGATCGACGAAGGCGCGCTCTATCCCATGCTGCGGCGGCTGGAGGCCCAGGGCCTGCTGGCCAGCGAGTGGCGCGAGGAAGACAAGCGCAAGAAGCGTTTCTACCAGCTGTCGGACGAGGGCAGGCGCGTGCTGGCCCGCCTCGCCGACGAATGGCGCGCGATCAACGCCGCCCTCGAGCCGCTGCTCTAGCGCGGCGCCCTCTTTCCAAGGAACGAAGCCATGAGCGATCTGATCGATCGTTACCTCGCCGCCGTCGCGGCCCTGCTGCCCAAGGACCAGCGCCAGGACATCGCCGCCGAGCTGCGCGACCTCGTCATGAACCGCGTCGAGGAGCGCGAGGCCGCGCGCGGGAGGCCCCTCGACAAGCGTGAACTGGAGGACCTGCTGCGCGAGGTCGGCCACCCGATCGCCGTCGCCGGCCGCTACGGCCCGGCGCGGGCGCTGGTCGGGCCGCAGATCTACCCGTTCTGGCTGTTCGGGGTGAAAGCGCTGCTGGCCGTGGCCGCCTTGGCGGCGGTGGTCCCGGCGGGCGTGGCGCTTGTCACGGGTCATGGCGATGCGCGCCTGGTGCTCGGGACGATCCACGACTTCATTCCGACCGCCCTCAGCCTGATCGGCGCGGCCACCCTGATCGCCGCCGCCATCGAACGGGGCTGGATCAAGACCGACGGCTTCCAGCACTGGAAGGTGAGCGAACTGCCTCGCGTCCCCGAGAGCAAGGGCTGGTTCCTCAGGAGCCGCTTCGACGGGCTGTTCGAGCTGGCGGCCGTCCTGCTGTTCATCGGCTGGTGGACCCGCGTCCTGCCGTTCCCCACCGGCCGCGCGCACGGGGACGACGCGATGGCGATCGTCTTCAGCCCGGTCTTCCAGACCCTCTACTGGCCCATCCTGGCCTTGGCCGTGTTGCAGGTCGTCTCGTCCCTGATCCTGGTCGTCAAGCCGGCCTGGGTGCGGGCCCGGGCCGCCGCGGAGGCGGTCTGCTCGCTGGGCGGGCTTGTCCTGATCGCGATGCTGTGGCCGGCCCGGCCGCTGGTGGTCTTCAATGCATTGAACGCCGCCGGCGAGCGCGCGGCCGAACTGCAGCGGACGATCGACCTGACCTTGCCGGTCGTCCTGATCGTCGCCGCGGCCATCCATCTGACCAAGCTTTTGGTCGACGTCCGGCGGCTGGCGCGGGGGCGATAGGCGCGCCGCCGACCGACGCGAAATAACGTCCTTCGGTAGGTGTCGATTAACCGCGATTGTTAAGGTTTATGTCCTCGTCGAGTAACGATGCGGCGGCGCCGAAGTTACGTGCGCGGAGCCTGAGCAAAGGCAGGGCAAGGGTTTTTGATCCACAAAAAAACATCGATCGCAGTTGTCGAGCTTTTCGCGAGGATTCAACGCGTTAACAATTCGACTGTGCGACTTCTCCGCGCAGAGCCCATGCTGCAACGCAGCAAGTGCTTGCGAGTCGGTCACGGATACGTCATA
The DNA here is from genome assembly GCA_966211605.1 of uncultured Caulobacter sp. Taxonomy (GTDB): domain Bacteria; phylum Pseudomonadota; class Alphaproteobacteria; order Caulobacterales; family Caulobacteraceae; genus Caulobacter. The sequence goes on along the minus strand of CBIHOB010000047.1, from coordinate 31,397 downwards.
AGCCGCTAACAGAGGGATCTTGGCCACGTCGTGATACGGCCAATCCCCCGCTTCGAAGGCTTCCCCGCCAGTGCTTTTACCGGGGAGTTCGAGGCGGTTTTTGTCGGGGGGCCGGAGCGCCCTCGCCGCGCAGGACACGAGTTTTGTATATCAAGTCGCAGACGCGCGCGGACGCGCGCGGGCTGGTCGGCGCCGTATTGGTCGGGTCCATCACGGGTCTGGCCCTGGGCGGCGTTTACCTTTTGGGTGGCCTGGCCCAGTCGGCCTCCACCCATGCCCGCGTCGCCCGATTGGCGGAAGGCGCTTCGGGGGAGTTCTCCGACGCGGCCATGCTGAGCGCCTCTACGCGTATGGACCCCGGCGCGCTCGCCGTGGCCAAGCGTCACGATCCCTACCTGTTCGCTGCTCTCGATCAGCGCGACCGTCAGTCGCAAATGCTGGCCGCCCGCCTCGAAGGCGCGGGGACCGCCAGTCTGCTGCCCGGACAGAGCGGCCGCACCGGCCCGCTGATGCTCCGCGCCAGCTTTGGCTCCGCCTTTAACGTCGGGGGAGCCACCCCGTTCCAGCTGGGCAACGCCCTGGCCAGCTCGCGCGAGCTGGAGTGCCTGGCCGACGCCGTCTATTACGAGGCCCGGGGCGAGACCCCCAGCGGCCAGGCGGCCGTGGCCCAGGTGGTCATGAACCGCGTGCGTCACCCGGCCTTCCCGAAGTCGATCTGCGGCGTGGTGTTCCAGGGCGCCTACAACCGCACGGGTTGTCAGTTCAGCTTCGCCTGCGATGGCTCGATGCGCCGCGCCCGCGACATCGGCGCCTGGGCCCGCGCCCGCAAGGTCGCCGCCCGGACCCTGGCCGGCGCCGGCTCGAGCGAAGTCGGCTCGGCCACGCACTTCCACACGATCAACGTCTCGCCCGGCTGGGGCCCGCGCCTGCTGCGCGTCGCCCAGGTCGGGATGCACATCTTCTATCGCTTCGGACGTCACGGCGCGGCGGGCGGCTTCGCCCCGTCGCACCTGCCGACCGCCGACGACATCGCCCCGTCCGAGATCGCCAGCCTGACCGCCGACGGCAAGCCGCCGGTCGTCTACGCCGCCAGCGCCCTCGGCCGCGTGGAGCAGGCCGCGACGGCCGCCGGCGGCATGGGCGGCCCGATCGGCGCGCAGGTGACCGAGCCGGCCTCGGCCCCGATCGCCACCGCGCCGAAGACGCCCGCCTCGGCCCTGACCCCGGTCAAGGCCCTGGTCCCGTCGGCCGACAAGCCGGCGGCCCTGGAAGGCCTCAAGACGACAGTAGGGGTTGGGAGCGGAGCCGCTTCCTGACGCTGCCGGCCATGTGGCTGGTGGCGAAGCGCATCTGTTTCGCCCGCTTGCCCACGAAGTAGTGCAGCGCCTTGCCGTGGGCGGCGTCCCAGACCACCTGGGCGGCGTCCTCGACGGGATAGACCTCCAGCCCGCCCTTGCGCAGGGCGTCGGCCATCTGCTCGTTCGCGCCCGCGGCGCCGGCGTTCAGGATCGGCGTCTCGACGAACCACGGCATGACGCAGGCGACGCTGACCCCGTGCCGGGCGTATTCGACGTCCAGCGCCTCGGACAGGCCGCGCACCGCGAACTTGGTGGCCGAATAGACCGCCAGCTTGGGCGAGCCGTAGAGGCCGGCGCACGAGGCCACATTGATCAGCCGCCCGCCGGCCGCCTTCAGCAGCGGCAGACCCGCGCGGGCGCCGTTGATCACGCCCTTGATGTTGACGTCGATCTGGATGTCGCAGTCGCCGTCCGACAGGTCCTCCAGCACGCCGAACCGGGCGACGCCGGCGTTGTTCAGCAGGACATCGACCTTGCCGCCGGTCTCGCGGCCGAAGTCGTCCAGCGCATTGGCCCAGCCCTCGCGGTCGCGGACGTCCAGGATGTGGACCGAGCCGTTGTCCGGTCCGATGGCCTGGAGGGCGGCCGCGAGGCCGATCTTGTCGATGTCGGAAAGGCCTACGAACCAGCCGGCGGCCGCGAAGCGCTTGGCCGTGGCCAGGCCGATGCCGCTGGCGGCGCCCGTGACGAAGATGCTCTTGCGGCCGTTCGCGGCCATGGCGGTCCCCTCCCGTATCATTGTTATCAATGATCAGAGACCCGAGAGCGGGGAAGGGTCAAGCGGTCTCGGGCTCTCCTCTCCGCGGGGAGGAGGAGAGCCCGGGGGGATCAGTCCGTCTGGTCGTCGGTTTCCGCGTCGGGGCCGTTCTTCTTGATCGACTCGATGGCGTTCTTGGCCCCCGCCTTCGACGAGTAGCCTTCGGTCCAGAAGATGGTCTCGCTGTTGTAGACGAACGCGGCGACGAACTCGCCCGCCTTGTTCTTCTTGATCACGAACTTATGGGCCATCGGTCTTCTCCTCTTGGAAGGATCTGGAAGTCATCGGCCCCACCCGATGCGCCAAGCGTCGCCTTCCCGACAGGGCGCTGTCAATCTCGACCCAAAGAAACTTGGCTTGTCACGCTGCGCCGACGTCGACACATGATCGGGACCGCCTCTCGCCGCCGAGTCCCCGATGAGCCACGAACGCCTCAACCACCTGTCGCTGGAACTGCTGAGCCGGCCCTATGACGAGCTGACGGATGTGCAGAAGCGGGTCATCGACCTGATCCTGACCGAGACGCCGTCGGACGAGCCGGACGAGGGCGACGACTCCACCTTCTGGACGCGGCTGGCCGACCGGGTGGCGGCGGTCGGCGGTTCGTGGGGCTTCATCGGCGGCTTCGCCCTGGCCCTGGTCCTGTGGATGGGGCTGAACCTGGCGCTGGCGCCGTTCAAGCACGCCTTCGACCCCTATCCCTTCATCTTCCTGAACCTGCTGCTCTCGACCCTGGCGGCCATCCAGGCGCCGGTGATCATGATGAGCCAGAACCGCCAGGCGGCGAAGGACCGCAAGACGGCCGAGCACGACTACGCCGTCAACCTGCGGGCCGAACTGGAGATCATGCGGGTCATCGACAAGCTGGACGCCCTGCGCAGCGACGAGCTGATGGTCCTGTGCCGCGAACACGCCGCACGCCTGTCCGAGCTGCAGGACGAGGTGATGCGGCTACGGGCGGAGCGCTCGATGTGAGGGTGGCGACCGCGCAGTTCGCTGTCTCGGCGACGATCGACGCCAATCGCCTGGCCGTCGAGCGGTTGATGCGCCAGGCGAAGGCGGCCGATGCGGGCGTTATCCATTTTCCGGAGGCGGCGCTGTCGGGCTATGCCGGCGTCGATCTGGAGAACTTCGACGGTTTCGATTGGCCGCGGCTTGAGGTTGCGACTCGGCGCGTGATGGCCTTGGCTGGTGAACTGGGGCTTTGGGTCGTTGTCGGCTCGGCCCATCGGCTGGAGGGCGGCCTCAAGCCGCACAACTGCGCCTACGTCATCGACGCGACGGGCGCGTTGGTAGATCGCTACGACAAGCGATTCTGCGCCGGCGACGCTGCGGGGCGGACCGGTGACCTAGCTCACTACGCGCCCGGCAACCACTTCGCGGTGTTCGAGATCGAGGGCGTGCGCTGCGGCGTGCTGATCTGCCACGACTACCGTTACCCCGAGCTCTATCGCGCCTATCACCGGCTGGGGGTGCGGTTGATGTTCCATGGCTTCCACGCCGGTGGCCTGTCCGAGGCGCGGTTCGCCGAGATGCAGGCGGGCGTGGGCCGTCACCATCTGACCGCGGGGGCCACCCTGCCGGCCATCACCATGCCGGCAGGCATGATCGCCAGCGCATCGAACAACAACATGTGGATCAGCTGCCCGAACTCGTCGGCGCGGAGGAGCTGCTGGCCGTCGTTCTTCGTGCGACCCGATGGGGTGATCACCGGTGCGCTGGAGGTCGAGGCCGAAGGCCTCCTGCTGTCCGAGATCGATCTAGGCGCGAACATCTACGACAGCACGGCCGCCTGGCGCGACCGGGCGATCGACGGGGCTCTGAATTCGGGCGAACGGGTCAACGACCCTCGCTCTCGTGACCGAACAAGTCTCTAAAGCTTCAGCCCCAGCCGGGGGCCGGCCCAGACCATCGCCGCGTACAGCGCCATCGTCAGGACGCAGCCGGCGGCAAGCGCCGCCCAGAACGGCGTCCCGCGCTTCAGGAGGGCCGGGATCAGCAGGAACATCGGCAGGGACGGCAACACGAACCAGAACGTCCCCGTGGCGTGGTCGGCCAGGCGCGCGGGATCGCGGGTGTCGCGCCACAGCCAGATCATGCCCAGCACCGAGACCAGCGGCAGCGACGCGACCAGTCCGCCCAGGCCCGGATAGCGCTTGGAAATCTCGGCGACGGCGGCCACGATGACGCCCGAGACGGCGGCCTTGATCACAAGATACAGCATGCCCGCCAGCCTGGACCGATCCGCGCGCGCGGCCAAGCGAGATACCTCTGTCCCACGCTCATCGACGGAACGGCCGGGGCGGGGGCGGGTTACGCCGGGACCTCATGCAGGAGCGCTCCGATGCCGACCATCAACTCGACCGACCCCCAGGACCAGAAGGCGCAAGAGGCCGTCACCAAGGCCAACCAGGATCTGAACGACCAGGGCGACATCGCCGCCGACGACGCCGGCGGCACGGCCGTCGCGCACCGCGTGGAGGAAGCGCTGGAGAAGCGCACGCCGGATTGATCGGCCGCATGCGGTGATACGCGATCGCAAATCGAGGAGCCTCAACCCAGGCGTCACGATAGCTTAGGGTTGCGGGCCCATGGTCTGGCGATGCTCTATCCGAGACCGCCGATCGGCATTGTCGTGGCGGCCACCTGCGTCGGCGTGGCGATGGTCGTCCTCAGTCCCATCCTTTTCCTGCCGGCATGGATGTTCCATGACGGCGTGACGTTCCACCGCGTCCTGATGGCGATCTGGGTAGCCGTTGGCCTGGCGGGGCCGTTGGCGGCCTGGATTGCTTGGCGTCGGGAATGGCGGTGGGCATATCTTCTGTCCATCGCAGTCATCTTCTCGCCGGTCGCGCTGTATAAGGGCCTCCTGGCCTTTTTCGCGATGAAGGCCTTTCTGGAGCGGTAGGTTGGGGCGTCCCTGACGCGCCCTGGTCCCGGACAACCTCCAGGAGGCTATCCGGGAGAGCAGGAAGCGGGCGCGCCCGCAGCCTGCCTACCGCCAGGTCCAGTAGCAGACCCGCTCGCGGTGACCGTGGCGCCATTCGCGGTGGCAGACCTTCACCTTGTGGCCGCGATGGTGGCGACCGCGGTCGTAACGCGCGCGGTCGTAGCGGCCGCGGTCATACCGGTCGTACCGGTCATGGCGATCGTACCGGTCATAGCCGTACCGATCGTGGGCGCCGGCGACGGTGGGCGCCGTGACGGCCAGGGCCGAGGCCGCGATGACCGCGACGCCCAGCAGTTTCATGACGGACATGATGTCCTCCAAGGATCGATGTCCCTCGATCGCGACCACGATCCTTGCGACTTGTTGCCGAACTATGTCCGAAATGTACGCTCGAGTTTTCTCGCTAGCCGCCTTTCGCCGCGCGACGCAGCGCCTGGGGCGGCTGGCCGAAGGCGCGGATGAAGGCCCGGCGCATGCGCTCGCTGTCGCCGAAGCCGACCTCCAGCGCCACGTCCTCGACCTGCAGCGGGCCGCTGTCCAGCAGGGCGCGGGCGGCCTCGACCCGCAGGCGCTCGACGGCCTTGGCAGGGGTGACGCCGGTCTCCTGGGCGAACAGGCGGGCGAAGTTGCGCGGGCTCATGGCGGCGCGGTCGGCCATCTGCTCGACCGTCAGCGGCTCGGCCAGGTTCTGCCGCGCCCACGACAGCAGGGCGTCGAAGCGGCCGGGACGCAGGTCGATCAGGGCCGAATGCTGCGACTGGCCGCCGGGGCGGTGGTGATAGACGACCAGCTGCTGGGCCGTGCGGCGGGCTATGGCCTCGCCCTCGTCGGCGCCGATCAGGGCCAGGGCCAGGTCGATGCCGGCGGTGATGCCGGCCGAACTCCAGATCGCCCCGTCCTGGATGAAGATCCGGTCCGGCTCCAGGCGGATGTTGGGATAGCGGCGCTGGAAGTCCTTGGTCCGGCTCCAGTGGGTGGTGGCGCGCTTGCCCTCCAGCAGGCCCGCCTCGGCCAGGACGTAGGCGCCCGAGCACACGCTGGCCACGCGCCGGGCGCTGCGGCCGGCTTCGCGGACGAAGGCCAGGGTCTCGGCGCAGGTCGCCGGCCCCTTCACGCCGTCGCCGCCGGAGATGACCAGGGTGTCGAGATGGGGGGCGTTGGCCAGGGCGGTCGTCTGGATGGTCACGCCGGCCGAGCTGGGCGTCGGTTCGCCGCGCAGCGACAGGAAATGCAGGGCGTAGGCCCCCGGCGAGAGCCGTCCGGCGATCTCGAAGGCGGCGATGGGCCCGGTGGCGTCCAAGAGCTGGAAGCCGGGATAGACGAGGAAGCCGATCGCGCGGGGCATGCTTGAAGCCGTGGCTGAAACCGTGGGAACTATGTCATTTCAGACGGACGCTAGCGGAACCATAGTCCCACCGTCAATGTGACGGAGACCATCGCATGAGCCAGTCGTTGCAAATCGTGATCGCCCTGTTTCCGGGCGTGACGCATCTGGACTTCACCGGCCCGCACCAGATCCTGTGCCGCCTGCCGGGCGCCAAGGTGACCGTGGCCAGCATGGGCGGCGCCGATGTCGAGGCCGACGGCCTGGTGTTCACGCGCTTGACCCCGCTGTCCGACATCGAGGCTTGCGACCTGCTGCTGATCCCGGGCGGCTTCGGGACCACCGAGGCGATGAATGATCGCGACTTCATCGCCGAGATCCGCCGGCTGGCGGACGGGGCGCGCTATGTGACCTCGGTCTGCACCGGCTCGCTGGTGCTGGGGGCGGCGGGGCTGCTGAAGGGCAGGCGAGCGGCCTGCCACTGGGCCTGGCGCGATCAGCTGGCCCTGTTCGGCGCGATCCCGGATCCGGCGCGGGTGGCGCGCGACGGCCGTTACATCACCGGCGGCGGCGTGACGGCGGGCATCGACTTCGCGCTCACCGTCGTGGCCGAGCTGGCTGGCGACGACATGGCCCAGAGCATACAGCTGGCCGTGGAATACGCGCCGGACCCGCCATTCAACGCCGGCCGGCCCGAGACGGCGCCGGAAGCGGTGCTGCGGCGGGTCACCGGGATCTACGGCAAGGGAATGGACGAACGCCGGGCGGCGGCCGAGAAGGCGGCGGAGGGGGCTTAGGCAGAACGCTCCTCCCCCGCTGGGGGAGGGGCGTCATCCTACCTTCACCCCCGTCATCGAGATCGCCGCCCACACATCGTCGTTGAAGAAGCTGACCGGCTCGTCCTTCTCCTGCGCGCCCAGCACGTAGAGCAGGGGCAGGTAGTGCTCGGCGCTGTTGATCGAGGCCTCGGCGTCGGGACCCAGCGACCGCCAGTCGATCAGGGGATCATGGTCGCCGGCCTCGATCAGGCGCTTGGCCGTCTCGTTGAACCGGTCGGCCCAGGCGGGCGCCGCCGGCTGGCGCCAGTCGATGGCGCGCAGGTTGTGGACGATGTCGCCGCTGCCGACGATCAGCACGCCTTCGTCCCGCAGCGGAGCCAGGCGCTTGCCGGCGTCGTAGTGCCAGCGGTCGGGGCGGCCGCGATCGAGGCTGAGCTGCACCACGGGCACGTCGGCGTGCGGGTACATCGGCTTGAGGACCCCCCAGGCGCCGTGGTCCAGGCCCCGCGTCGGATGCTGAACCACGACGTCGGGCGACAGCAGCTGCGCCACCCGCGCCGCCAGGACCGGATCGCCGGGCGCGGGATACCGGACGTCGAACAGCGCCTGCGGGAAGCCGCCGAAGTCGTGGATGGTCTCGGGCGCGGCCGAGGCGCTGACCGCCGAGGCCCCGCGCGTCTCCCAGTGGGCGCTGACCATCAAGACCGCCTTGGGGCGCGGCAGCTCGACGCCCAGGCGCGCCCAGTCGCGGTTCCAGGCATTGTCCTCGATGGCGTTCATCGGCGATCCGTGACCGACGAACAGGACGGGCATGCGGGGCATGATGGAAAGCCTCTTCGGAAACAACTACAGTTACAGATAGTGGCCGCGACGCCATACCGCAAGACGACGTGTCCTCCACGGCTTTCGTGGGGGCGGGGCCTTTGCTATGGCCACCCCCGTGACCGTCCCGCTTTCCCAGATTCCGCCGGGCGAGACCCCCGTCTCGGCCGAGCCTCCGGAGCCGGAAGCCCACTTCCGCCCCGGCAAGGACGCCGTGCGGGGCGGGGCGCTGGACTTCCTGCGGTTTCTCGCCTCGCTGCTGATCGTGGTCTACCACTATGGCGCCGAGAGCCCGATGCGGATCGAGCGCTTCGGCCAAGTGTTCTCGCGCGGCTTCCTGGCCACCGACTTCTTCCTGATGCTGTCCGGCTACGTGCTGGGCCGGGCCTATGGCGGCTCGGTGCTGAGCGGCCGGGTGTCGCCCGTGCGCTTCTGGGCGCGTCGCGCGGCGCGGGTCTGGCCGGGGCACCTGGTGGTCCTGGGCATGCTGGCTGTCCTGGTGCTGGTGCTGAACACCGCCGGCACCGACGCCCACAAGCCCAGCCGCTTCGCCTGGGACCAGCTGCCGACCCAGGCCCTGCTGATCCACGCCTGGGGCTTTCCCAGCGACGGCTGGAACCTGCCCAGCTGGTCGCTGTCGGCCCTGATCGTCTGCTACGCCCTGTTCCCGCTGTTCTGGAAGACGGTCAGCAAGGTGCGCCACGCCTGGATCCTGCCGCTGGGCGCGGCGCTGATCCTGGGCGTGTTCGAGCTGATCGCCCGCCAGGTCTTCCACCACCCGCTGCCGGACCTGCAGTTCCAGTACGGCGTGGTCCGGGCCTTGCCGCTGTTCATCCTGGGCGTCTGCCTGGCGCGGGCGGTCGACATGCGCTGGCCCTCGGAGCGGGCGGCCAAGGTTCTGCTTTGGGGCGGCGTCGCCCTGCTGGTGATCACCCAGCCGCTGGACCGCTACGCCCTGCCCGACGAGTGGCTGTTCGACGCCCCGTCGCTGCTGGCCATCGCCATGATCGTGCTGGGCGCCGGCCGTCTGCCGGTCAAGCATCCCCGCCGTTGGGTCGAGGAGGGCGCCAAGCTGTCCTTCGCCCTGTTCATCACGCACATCTTCGTCGGCGTGATCTACTGGAGCGCCGTCCACAAGCTGATCGAGACGGTGCCGATCGGCATCGGCTGGCAATGGCTGATGTGGCTGGCCGGCTTCCCGATCGCCTACGGGGCGGCCTGGCTGTTCCACACCTATGTCGACCAGCCGATCCAGGACCGGCTGCAGCCGCTGCTGAGGAAACAGACATGACCCGGCACATCCCGCTCCAGGGCGTCGAGAACGTCCGCGACTTCGGCGACTATGCGGCCGGGGCGGGGCGCCTGAAGCGGGGCGTGCTGTTCCGCGCCGCCCACCAGGCCGAGGCGACGGACGCGGATCTGGAGGTCCTGGCGGCCTTGGGCGTCGTCACCCTGGTCGACCTGCGCCGCCCGAACGAGCGCCAGCATTCGCCGTCGCGCCGCTGGACCGGTTTCGCGGCCCAGGTGATCGAAAACGACCTGGGCGCGGCCAGCAACGACCCCTGGCTGGAGTTCATGAAGAGCGCCGAGCTGACCGAGGCCTCGGTCCAGGGCTACATGGACGAATACTATCGCCGCCTGCCGTTCAAGGAACGGCACATCGACCTCTTCCGTCGCTATTTCCTGGCCCTGGCCGAGGCGAGGGGGCCGGTGCTGATCCACTGCGCGGCAGGCAAGGACCGCACCGGCGTGCTGGCGGCCCTGACCCACCACGTCGCCGGGGTCGCCGACGACGACGTCATCGACGACTACCTGCTGACCAACGACCCGGCCCGCTTCGCGCGCCGCGGGCCCGGCTTCCAGGACTATGTCGAGGCCGCCACCGGCCGCCGGCCGTCCGAAGCCGCCATCCGCGCCGCCATGGGCGTCGAAGCCCGCTACCTGGCCGCCGCCTTTGCGGTCATCAAGGCCGAGCACGGCTCGCTGGACGGCTATCTGGAACAGGCCGTGGGGCTGGACGCGGCCACGCTGGACAGGGTGCGGGCGCACATCCTGGCTTGACCCCGTTACGTCGTTCCCGCCTCGGATAGCCCGTACCGCGGAATCGAGCGCCTGCGCTTTAAGCGGCTATGCCCAGTGTCTGCTGGGGTGGATGGCGCGGGCGGGCCAATATGTCTTGGCGGGCAGGCCGGCGAGGTGACCGCGTCGACGATCGATTGCCGTAAAGGTTGTGTTTTATATTTGACCATCTTTGGTTTTGCGCGTTAGCGTACTCGCCAGTACCTCTGGGGGACCGCCATGCGTAGATCGGCGACATTCCTGACGTTTGCTGGCCAGGTCAGCTCAGTGCTGGCGCTCAGCCCACTTCCTTACACAGACAGTTAGACCAGGCGCTCCTCGCGAGCGCCGTCTCATTGCGACGATCCCACGCTCATTCGGCCGATGAGCGAACGATGCCGCACGCCATCACGATAGGAAAATCCATGGCTGACATGACCACGAACATCACCGTCACACCCGGGCATGGCGCCGATCCTTCCCCCACCATGGTCGCACCCGCGATCATCTATGCCCCTAAGACCTATTCCATCGGCGGTGTGGGCTTTGGTGCGACCATCACCAGCTATTCCGCAGGCGCATATGGCAGTCTTGAGACGGCGCGCTTAAATGCCGCCGCTACGCGCGCAAACAATTACATCGCGACCCACGTGAAGATCCTCGCGGATATGAACAATCCCGATGACAAGGCCGTGGCCGATAAGATTATCGAGTCGATCTACACGACCATTTTTAACGACGCGATCAATGGTTCGAAAAGCGTCGGCAGCGACCCGACCGGCAATACGTATAATGGCGCCGAGTTGAATACGCTTATCAACAACATGGATTTCACGATCGTTCGCCAGTCGAGCAATCCGAACGACCAGGCTCAGGCCGCAACCACGTGGGCTTCGGGGGCGCTGTCTGAGACAGGCCACATCGAGATCCGCACCCAGAATCTGATCGGCGCAGACCAGGGAAACATCGACTTCGTTGTCGCTCATGAAATCGCGCACGCGACCCCGGCCGGCCATCAGATCGCGAACTATGTCGCGCAAGCTTGGTTCCAGAATGAGGGGCAGCAGTACCTGGCCCCCAACCCCTCCACCGGCGCCATGGAGCCGACGCCGGCCTATTACACCGCCTATGCCCAAAGCGGCTATCATGACGTCAATGAGACGTGGGCCAACTCGTTTGCGCGGACAATCGCCACGTTTGACGGCTTGGGCTGGTACCACGACGGGGCCAACACCACGCCGCCGCCCGGTTACTGGCACTACTAGGAGAAGGCTATGCTTCCTGCCGTTCCCAAGCCTTCCGCCGCCCCGGTCAATATCCGCTCGCGCGCTTCGTCCCTCGCTTTAGTCTTGCTAGGCCTGCAAAGCGTCTTAGGCGGCGTAGCCGCCCGAGCCGAGGCGCGTGATTCTCAAAGACCAGTGATTTTGCAGGGTTACGGATCAGATGGTGTCGATCGCATCGTCCTTGATCTCGCCGCGCAGCGCTGGATTCGCGCCGATCAGGAGGGCCGCCAGATCGGGCGCTCCCACAGGCTAATCGACTGCTCGGACGCGGGATGGTTCTGCCGGAAAGGCTCCAGCCGCGCGGACCTGGCTTGGGCTATCCCCGCGACCTGCGTCGACGCGAAGGTTGGGGAGGTCTGGCGACATGCGGGTGTCGATCTCGAAGTTCTTTGGCGCTATGACCCCGTCCTGCCGATGGCGGGAAAGCCTGGCGAGCCACCGCCCATCGCGGCCGACGCCCAGATCGGCATCGAGTACCTGCTCGGATCCCGGCAACGCCCCGACGTGGTCTTTAGATACAATCAGGCGACTGGCGTCGTCGGGGCCTATTTCCGGCGATCTCGACAGGGGCCGCTCCCTTATGACGAGGCGCGTCAGGGCCGCATCGAACGCACCCGCGACAGCGGAGGGCCTACACTCTATCGCGCCGTCCGGCGACCAGCCCCGTTTTTCCCGGTCGATCTTGCGCGGTGCCGCGTCATGCCGACGCCGCAGCAGCCATGACGTCAGGAGTGATCGTCTGGTCAGCCGAGCATGAGCCGCTGGGGGCGCGCCTCAGACCATTACCGCCAGCGAACGGTCGATCTGGGCAGCGCCCATCCTTGATCGCCGTCAAATCCGTAAGGTGACAAACGCTCGTTTAAGGTCCAGCCTTCCCTGACAGCCCCATCAGAGGGCCGATCAGCTTAGGGTGCGGTATGAGCGAGTTGGCGGGTGCGCCTCCAGGTCTCAGCGAGGCGGGCGTGAGTGAAGTCGTGGCCGGGGACGTCCTGGTCCCGGCGCCGACGAGACGGCTTTCCCGCGGCGCGCTCAGCTGGATCCTGCATCAGGGTACGCGCGACCCTTACGTGATCCTGGTCACCATCTATGTCTTCTCGCCCTATTTCTCGCGGGTGCTGGTCGGCGATCCGGTGAAGGGCCAGGCGGCCGTCGCCGACATCTCCACGGTCTTCGGCCTGATCACCGCCTGCACCGCGCCGCTGCTGGGCGCCTCGATCGAGCGCTTCGGGCCGCGCAAGCCGCTGATGGCCCTGATCATCGCCATCATGGTCCCCGTCCTGTTCGCCCTGTGGCTGGCCAAGCCCGGCGGCCTGCCGGTCGAGGTGGTCGGCTGGGCCCTGATCGTGCTGGGCGTGGCCTACAACTGGGGCGACGTGACCAACAACTCGCTGCTGCCGCGCGCGGCCGAGCCGGGGCAGGAGCCGGTGCTGTCGGGCCTGGGCTATGCGGTCGCCAACGGCCTTTCGGTCAGCCTGCTGATCTTCGTGATGTGGGCCTTCGTGCTGCCCGGCGTCGTGCCCTGGTCGTTCGTGCCGTCCGCACCGCTGTTCGGCCTCAGCCAGGCCGAGCACGAGCCCAGCCGCATCGTCGGCCCGCTGTCCGGCGCGGTCATGCTGCTGGGCGCGATCCCCTTCTTCCTGTGGACCCGCGACGCCCCGCGCACCGGCGCCTCGGTCCTGGCGTCGCTGAAGGGCGGCGTGCAGCTGATCGTCGACACCTTCGGCAACCTCAAGGGCCACGCCGAGCCCGCCAAGTTCCTGGCCGCGCGCATGCTGTACTGCGACGGCATGACGGCCCTGATCATCTTCGGCGGCCTGTTCGCGGCCGGGCTGATGAAGTGGGGCGAGCTGGAGATGCTGGCCTACGGCATCTCGCTGTCGATCTTCGGCGTGATCGGCGGGCTGATCGCCCCCTGGCTGGACCGCAAGCTGGGCCCGCGCCGCGCCGTCCAGGTCGAGATCGCCGGCTGCATCCTGATGCTGACGGGCACCCTGGGGATGGGCCGGGAAAGGATCCTCTATTTCTGGTCCTGGGAGGCGGCGACCCATCCGGCGGTCTGGAACGGTCCGCTGTTCCGCACCCTGCCGGAGCTGATCTATCTGGGCCTGGGCCTGATGGTCGCCGTCTGCGTGACGGCCCAGTACGCCTCCAGCCGCACCCTGCTGGTGCGGCTGGCCCCGCCGGATCGCATGGCCGCCTTCTTCGGTCTGTTCTCGCTGTCGGGGACGGCGACCGTGTGGCTGGGCTCGCTGCTGGTGGCCCTGGCGACCCGGATCTTCCAGAGCCAGGTCGCCGGCTTCATCCCGATCGCCGGCCTGCTGGCCCTCGGCCTTGTCGGGCTGTTCACGGTGAAGGGCGGGGGGCGCGAGGCATAGGGCCTCCCTCCGGGGCGCGGATTTTGCTACGCCGCCCCCATGCGCCGCGTCGCCCTCCTTACCGCCCCCTGGCGCGAGCCGGTCTGGGCGCTGGCTCCGTTCCGGGACGAGCCGCATGCCTGCGCCCTGGTCACCGGCGGCCATGACGGGCGGTGGTCGTACGTCCTGCGCGCGCCGGACCGGACGTTCAGCCTGGGCGCGGCCGACCGCGCCGATCCCTTCGCGACCCTCGCCGACCTGATCGGACCGCGCCTGCCGTCCGACCCCGAAGGCCCGCCGTTCCAGGGCGGCGTCGTCGGCCTGGCCGCCTACGAGCTCGGCGACCGGGTCGAGGCGCTGGGCCTGGCCCGCACCGACTGGCCGGACCTGGCCTGCGCGCGCTACCCCGCCCTGCTGGCCTTCGATCATCACGCACGGGAGGTCGTCGCGGTGGGGCGCGGCGAGACCGGGGTCGAGGCGCGGGACCGCGCGCGCCAGGCCCTGGCCTGGCTGGACGCGCCCGCCGCCAACCGCGCCGAACCCGCCGGCCCCCTGTTTGACGGGTCTCTTTGCGCCGACCTCGCCGCCGGCGACGGGGGCGCCTACGAGGCCGCCGTCGCCGAGGTCGTCGAGCGCATCCTTTCCGGCGAGATCTTCCAGGCCAACATCGCCCGCGCCTGGACCGGCCGCCTGGCCGCCGGCGGCGATCCGTTCGACCTGTTCACCCGCCTGCGCGGCGCCAGCCCGGCGCCGTTCTCGGCCTATCTGCGCCTGCCGGGGCGGGCGGTGGTCTCCAACTCGCCCGAGCGGTTCCTGAAGCTGGATCCGTCCGGCGCGATCGAGACCCGGCCGATCAAGGGCACCCGTCCCCGCGGCCGCGACGCCGCCGAGGACCGCGCCCTGGCCGCGGCCCTGCTGGCCAGCGACAAGGACCGGGCCGAGAACCTGATGATCGTCGACCTGATGCGCAACGACCTGGCGCGGGTGTCGCCGGCGGGCAGCGTCCAGGCGCCGGAACTCTTCAAGGTCGAGAGCTTCGCCAACGTCCACCACCTGGTCTCGACCGTCACGGCCCGGCTGGCGGCGGGGAAGGGCGTGGCCGACCTGCTGCGCGCCAGCTTTCCGCCGGGGTCGATCACCGGCGCGCCCAAGGTCCAGGCCATGAAGGTCATCGCCGGCCTGGAGCCGCCGCGCGGTCCCTACTGCGGGAGCCTGTTCTGGGCCGGCGTCGACGGGGCGTTCGACTCGAGCGTGCTGATCCGCACCGTCGGCCTGGTCGAGGACGGCCAGGGCTGGCGGCTGGAGGCGCGCGCCGGGGCCGGGATCGTCGCCGACAGCGAACCGATGGCCGAGCGCCTGGAAACCGAGGCCAAGATCGCCGCCCTCGAGAAGGCCTTGACCCGATGACCGCCGACACCGCCATTCCTCCCGAGGATAGGGGCCTGCTGCTGGGCGACGGCCTGTTCGAGACGATGCTGGCGACGGACGGCGCCGCGCCGCACTTGGCGGCGCATCTCGACCGTCTGGCCGCCGGCTGCCGGACGCTGAACCTACCCTTCGATCGCGCCGAGGCCGAACGCCTCGTCCGTGGCGCCGCGCCGGCCGATGGCCGCTTCGCCGTAAGGCTGACCCTGACGGCCGGTTCGGGCGGCCGGGGGCTGGACCGCCCCGCCGTGCTGGTTCCGCGCCTGTTCGCCACGGCCGCCCCCGCGCCGCCGGTGACGACGCCCGCGACCCTGATGGTCGCCGAAACCCGCCGAAACGAGGGCTCGCCCGCCGCCCGGCTCAAGACCCTGAGCTATCTCGACAACGTCCTGGCCCGCGCCGAGGCGCGGCGCGCCGGCGCCGACGAGGCGGTGATGCTGAACAACCAGGGCCAGGTCGCCTGCGCCGGCGCGGCCAACCTGTTCTGGATCGCCGGCGATCGCCTGTTCACGCCCCGCCTGGACTGCGGCGTCCTGGCCGGGATCACGCGGGCCCGGCTGCTGGCCCTGCATCCGGTGGAGGAAGTCGCCGTCGGCCGCGAGGTCCTGGAAGCCGCCGACGCGGTGGTCCTCACCAACAGCCTGATCGGCGTTCGCCCGGTCTCGCGGCTGGGACAGCGGGCGTTCGCGGCGGACGCCTTCGTGGAAGCGTTGCGCGCTTCCCTGGCCTGATCAGTTCGAGTCGCTCCACAGCACCGCGTCGGTCTTGCGCGGACGCAGGTAGTAGGTGCGGTTGAAGGTCAGGTTGGCGGGCATCACCAGGCTGAAGGTCGAGGCGTAGACGTACGACGTCCGGGCCAGGATCACCGACTGGCCGGCGGGCAGCACCGCGACCGGCACGTCGCTCAGCACCGTGCCCTTGGCCGGGCAGTTGCTCATGCTGGACACCGACGCCTTGCTCCAGGCAACGGTGTCCTTGCCCGTCGCGTCAGAGGTGATGCTGGCCAGGCAGATCTTCAGCGTCGAGGTCGGGAACGGCTCCATGATGGTTTCGCCGATCTTGAAGATGTCGCCGGTCTTCAGCGGCCCCGTCTGGGTGCTCTGAGCCATCAGGTCGCCCGTGGCCGAGGCGATGTTGGAAAGGCGGCGCTGGGCCATCATCGCCTGGGTCATCTCGGCCATGCCGCAATACAGCAGGATCAGCAGCGGGGCGATCAGGGCGAACTCGATCGCCGAGACGCCGCGACGGTCGCGCCAGAAACGAGCCAGGGAGAAACGAGCCAGGGAGAAGCGCGCGCGGCGGCTCATGGCTAGTAGGGCTCGTTGGTGAAGGCCGTGGCGGCGTAGATGATCTGCTTGCCGTTCGAGGTCTGCAGGCCGGTGTTCAGCATCGGCACGACCAGGGGCCAGGTGTAGTAGGCGCGGACCAGCACGATCGAGCCCTGCGTGCCCGGGTTCCAGGTCATGTTGGTCGGGATGGTGTTCTTGGCGGGAGTGCTGGACGCGTAGTCGCTGTAGGTGCGCACGTCGATCGACAGCGAGCTCAGGCAGGACGCGCCGCCCCAGCCCATCTTGTTGCAGACCGCGGTCTTGAAGCTGGCGGCCGTGCCGCCGTTGTTCTGGACCTCGCCGGTGCGGATGGTGCGGCCGACCTCGATCACCGCGTTCTCGAGGGTCAGGGAGATCAGGAACACCAGGCCCAGTTCGATGATCACGAAGACCAGCAGCAGGAAGGGCATGGAGACCAGGGCGAACTCGACGGCCGTGGCGCCGTCCTCGGCGCGCGCGAAGCGGGCGGCCAGCTTGGCCGTCCGGCGTCGGGCGCGGTCGAAAAGGTTGGCCATGCGGCGAGTTTCCCTACGGATGCCGCAAGGCTAGCCGAAGGTTCCTAATCACAGGTTTAGGCGCGCGCGCGCGCCCATGCGCGCCCATGCGCGCGTGAGCGCTTACGGCGTGACCGCGCCGGGAGCCGCGCCGGTCGGGGCGGCCAGGCGCGTGCACTGGGCCGCGCAGGCGTAGTTGCTGGCGCTGGCGCCGCGATAGACGGTGACCGCGCCGCCGCCGTTCTCCGAGACGACGATCTGGCGGTCGGCCAGGGCGCGGCCGCCGGCGCCGAAGGCCAGCAGGCTGGTGACGCCCGGGCGCTTGCCCAGCACCACGAGTGTGCGGTCGTTGACCAGGCTGACATCGGCGACGCTGGGATCGCCGACCACGATGTCGCGCACCGCGCCGCCCAGGTTCACGTACGAGGCCTGTCCCGCCGCGACGGGCAGGTCGGCCGGCGTCGTCACCGGAAGACTGTGGGCGGCGGGTCGGGTTTCGGCGCTCGCGGCGGCTCCCGAGAGGGTCAGGGCGGCGGCGATGACGAGCGAAAAGCGGCGCATGAGGGTTTCCGAAGCCGGATCAGAACGTGCGCCAGCATCACTTTCTTTGGTCAACAAAAGACTAAGGCGCGGCGGCATGCGGCCAAGCGCCGCTTGAGAAAGCCCTTGATTCAGAAGGGATTGAGCGCGTTCATCGTGTGCATGGTTAAGAACAAATAACGGTAAATACAAATAAACCAAAAGAAAATCGGCGAAAACTATTCGCTGTTTACTGGCCATTAAGTGCGTCGGGCGAAATTGATCGTGTTTTCGGGGGTGAGCAAGTCGAACGGCTTGAAAGCCTCAAATCAACTAGCTCTGGTTTTTGGAGACCAAGTCATGACCAAGTTCGTCACTCGCTTCCTGAAGGATGAATCGGGCGCCACGGCCATCGAATACGGCCTGATCGCTGCTCTGATCGCCGTTGTGATCATCTCGGGCGTCACCGTCCTCGGCACCACGCTGAACGCCAAGTTCAAGTTCATCGAAGGCAAGGTCGCGGCTGCTGGCACCTAAGCCTTAAGCGCCACGCTCGAAAAGAAGAGGGTCGAGGCTCAGTCTCGACCCTTTTTCTTTGCGTTTGAGCCGTTTTTCTTGCGTGAACAGTCAAGGTTTCCGCCTTTATTGAGTTTCGCGGAAACCATTGCTTCACCCGTCCGGCTCAGAATGGCCCAATCCCGAACCGGGCGACACTGAAGGCCAAGAGTATGCAAGCCCTCCAGATCCCGCTGCTGCTGATCTTTCCGACGCTGGCCATCATCGGCGCGTTGAAGGACCTGACCAGCTACACGATCCCCAACTGGATCTCGCTGGCCCTGATCGCCGCTTTTCTGCCCGTCGCCCTGATCAGCGGCGCGCCGCTGACGCAAGTCGGGCTGTGCCTGGTCGTGGGTTTTGGCGGCCTTGTCCTCGGAATGGGTATGTTCGCCGCCGGCTGGATCGGCGGCGGCGACGCCAAGCTGCTGGCGGCCGGCGCGCTCTGGATGGGCTGGCCGGGCGCGTTCATGTTCGTGGCCTATACGGGCCTGGCGGGCGGGGCCGTGGCCCTGGCCGTCCTGACCCTGCGCTCGGGCTATCTGGCCCCGGCCGTGGCCGGCGCGCCGGCCTGGGTGCGCAAGCTGGGGACCCACGGCGGCGCTCTGCCCTATGGCGTGGCCATCGCGGTCGGCGCCCTGGCCGCCTTCCCGCAGGGCGCCCTGGCCCTGGCCGTCCTGCGCTGACTCGCGACGCGGGCGTAAGGCGCGCCGCGACACCCTGCCGCGCATCGCCCCTGCCCATCGGCGAAAACTTTTAGCAGGCGTTAACCATGCCCGAGCGAGCATGGGGCGTGGCCAGAAAGGCTGACTGACGAATCGTGCGTGCTCGCCGGAAGGCGACCGTGCGGCTCCCCTTAGAGTTTCAGCCCGCGCTCATGAACCCCGTCCGCCTCATCATGGTCCTGGTCGCCGCCGTGTCGGCCATCGGTCTCGCCGTGGTCCTGCAGCGCGCCCTGGGCGGCAAGCCCGACGCGCCGGCCGCCCGGACGGCGCCGGTCGAGCCCGGCAAGCCCATGACCCAGGTGCTGGTCGCCAAGCGCGACCTGCCGATCGGCACGCGCCTGGTGGCCGCCGACGTCACCTGGCAGGCCTGGCCCTCCGACGCGGTCAACGGCGCCTTCATCACCAACGGCGCCGCGCCGCCCAAGCCCGACGGCAAGGTCGACGCCGCCAAGGCCAGCCTGGCCGCCACGGCCGACCACATGATCGGCGGCGATCCGGCCAAGGTGGTCGACGGCGCGATCGTCCGCGACCCCATCCTGACCGGCGAGCCCATCACCCCCCGCAAGATCGTGCGCGGCGGCGAGGGCGGCTATCTGTCCGTGGTCCTGACGCCGGGCAAGCGGGCGATGTCCGTGCCCGTCACCTCCGACACCGCCGTGGGCGGCTTCATCCTGCCGGGCGACCGTGTCGACGTGGTCTCGACCCACGACGCGCCGTCGATGGGCGAGGGCGGCAAGGCCGTCGTCGCCGAGACCGTGCTGCAGAACATCCGCGTCCTGGCCCTGGACCAGAGCACGGCCGCCGAGAAGGATGCCAAGTCCATCGTCGCGGCCACCGCGACCCTCGAGGTCGGTCCGGTCGAGGCCGAGGCCCTGGCCCGCGCCAAGGCCAGCGGCCCCGTCACCCTGGCCCTGCGCGCCTATACGGACCTGGGCGGTCCGTCGGGCATGACCCGGCCCGTCAGCGACGACTCCACCGTCCGCATCAATCGCGGCGGTATGACCACCAGCGTGGCGGTGCGCCCATGACCCGCCCGGTGAAAGCGAACATGTCCCCCAAGCGCCGCCTCCTGACGGTCCACGTGGCCGCCTTGCTGGGTCTGTCCTGGACCGCGCCGGCCTTCGCCGACGGCCCGGTGGCCGGCTCCCACGTCTATCGTCCCGCCGCCCGCGTCTCGCGTCCGGCCCCGTCGCCCGCGCCGGTGGCCTTCGCGCCGCCCGTCGCCGATCCGGTGACGCGCATCACCCTGACCGCCGACCAGAACGCGGCCGCCATCGAGCTGGCCAAGGGCAAGTCGGCGATCATCGAGCTGCCGGGCGACGTCCGCGACCTGCTGGTCACCAACCCGGCCGTGGCCGACGCGGTGCTGCGCGACAAGCGCCGCATCTATGTCGTGGGCCTGACCGAGGGCACGACCGACGCGGCCTTCTTCGACGCCGCCGGCCGCCGCATCGTCTCTCTGAACATCCGCGTCACCCAGCCCGTCGACCAGCTGGCCGACACCCTGAGCCGCGTCCTGCCCGACGCCCAGCTGCGCGTGCAGCCGATCCGCGACAGCGTCGTGCTGACCGGCGTCGTCCGCTCGGCCTCGGAGGCCGACGCCGCCTCGCGCATCGCCGCCCGCTTCGTCGGCGGCGAGGACAAGGTGCTGAACATGATCAGCATCGCCGGCAAGGACCAGGTGATGCTGCAGGTCCGCATCGTCGAGGTGCAGCGCAACGTGGTCAAGCAGCTGGGCGTCGACCTGAACGCCGTGCTGGGCCAGCTGGGCCAGGACCAGTTCAGCTTCGGCATCTCGCCGACCTACGGCGTCAACGGCAGCCTGCTGGGCGGCATCACCGGCGGCTACAAGCTGGACACGACCAAGCAGCCGCAGATGATCGTGCCTTGCGCCGCCGGCCTGACGGGCACCTGTTCGGTCGTGGCGCACGGCAAGACGTTCTTCACCGGCTCGTACGACGCCAACGGCAATCCGATCTTTGGCAACAACGGCGACACCGCTACGGTCCAGAACACCGCCGGCAGCACGGGCGTCAACTCGGCCAAGAGCATGCTGCAGGCCTTCGAGCGCGTCGGCCTGGTCCGCACCCTGGCCGAGCCCAGCCTGACCGCGGTGTCGGGCGAGGCGGGCCACTTCCTGGTCGGCGGCGAGTTCCCGGTCCCGACCGGCAGCGACAACACCGGCAAGGTGACCATCGAGTTCAAGCCGTACGGCGTGGGCCTGGGCTATACGCCGGTCGTGATGTCGGGCGGCCGCATCTCGCTGAAGATCTCGACCGAGGTGTCCGAGCTGTCCAGCCTGGGCGCGTTCACCCTGGGCGTCGGCTCGTCCAGCACGACCTCGACCACCCTGACCGTGCCGGGCCTGTCGGTGCGCCGCGCCGAGACCACGGTCGAGCTGCCGTCGGGCGGCTCGTTCATGATCGCCGGCCTGCTGCAGCAGACGACCAAGCAGACCATCGACTCGGTGCCGGGCATGACCTCGATGCCGATCCTGGGCTCGCTGTTCCGCTCGCGCGACTTCCTGAACGGCCAGACCGAGCTGGTGGTCATCGTGACCCCCTACATCGTCGACCCGACGCGGCCGCAGAACCTGCAGACCCCGGCCGACGGCCTGCGGTTCGCCAGCGACATGAGCACCGTGTTCATGGGCCGGCTCAACAAGGTGGTGAAGGCGCCCCCCGGCGCCAACGCGGGGCGCGCGTACCAGGGCCCCGTCGGTTATGTGATCGAGTAGGACGCCCCCATGACGCACAACGCCCCCATCGGGACCATGCTCAAGATCGTCCTCTTCGGCGCCGCCGTGGCAGGCCTGTCGGCCTGCGCCTCGACGCCGTCCGACCAGGGACCGTCCAAGACCGCCGCCACCGAGACCCAGCAGTGGACGGACCGCATCAAGGTCACCTCCGCGCCGGACGAGATCGCCCTGGCCGCCCACGCCTCGGGCCTGTCGGCCAACCAGGGCGCGGCCCTGGAGGACCTGGTCGGCCGCTGGCTGCAGGCCGAGGCGCGCGAACTGGTCGTCACCGCCCCCAACGGCGCCGGCGCCATGGCCGGCCAGGTGCGCGACCGGCTGATCCTGCTGGGCGCGCCGGCCGCGCGCGTGCGCATCGCCGGCTTCGACCCCGTTGGTCCCGGCGACAACGTCATCCGCGTCGGCTTCCTGCGCTATACGGCCGAGCCGCTGAAGTGCGGCCAGGCCTGGGAGAACCTGACGGCCACCCGCAACAACACCGCCTACGACAACTTCGGCTGCGCCATGGCCGCCAATCTGGCGGCCCAGGTCGCCAATCCCGAGGACCTGATCCGGCCGCGCGACATGGCCCCGCCGGACGCCAGCCGCCGCGACACGGTGTTCGGCGCCTACCGGAAGGGCGAGGTGACGAGCAGCAAGAAGGACGAGCAGGCCAGCGGCGTCCTCTCGAAGGCGATCCAGTAATGCGGCCGACCGACAACGACCCCTTCGACCTGGGCTTCGACGCCGCCGACGAGTTCACCACCGGCGCGTCCGATCCCTGGCGCTCGTCCGCCCCGTCGCTGAACCCGGCCGCGGGCGGCTTCGACGATCCGTTCGCCGACTTCCCGCCGGCCCGTCCGCGCGACGACGCCCCGCCGGCGCGCGCGCCGCAGGCCCAGGCCTTGGCCACGCGCCCGACTCCGCAGGCCCGTCCCGTCCAGGCGGCTCAGACCCAGCCGCAGCAGCGCGCCCGCGCGCCGCAGCCGGTCGCCGAAACGCCGGACTATGACGACCGCGACCTCGACTTCACGCCGCCGGAACCCGCGGCGCCGGCCTATCCCGAACCCATCGCCGACAGCGGCATGGGCGAGGCGGCCATTCCGCGCATCACCCTGCACGCCTTCTGCGCGCGCCCGGAGACGGCGAAGCTGATCGAGCACGCCGCCGCCGACCGCCGCATGGCCCGCGCCTCGAGCATCGTCCGCGACGGCGGGCTGGAGGCGGCCGTCGAGTACTACCAGAACCAGCCGACGCCCTCGCTGGTCATGGTGGAGACGACCGACACGGCCCAGCGCCTGCTGCACCTGCTGGACAGCCTGGCCCAGGTCTGCGACCCGGGCACCAAGGTGGTCGTGGTCGGTCAGACGAACGACATCGCCCTGTATCGCGAGCTGATGCGCCGCGGCGTCAGCGAGTACCTGACCCAGCCGCTGTCGCCGTTGCAGGTGATCCGCGCCGTCGGCGCCCTGTACGCCGACCCGTCCGCGCCGTTCGTCGGCCGCCAGATCGCCTTTGTCGGCGCCAAGGGCGGGGTGGGGGCCTCGACCCTGGCCCACAACTTCGCCTGGGCCATGGCCGAGAAGATGCAGACCGCCACCGTGCTGGTGGATCTGGATCTGGCCTTCGGCACCGCCGGCCTCGACTTCAACCAGGACCCCCTGCAAGGCGTGCTGGACGCGCTGAGCCAGCCCGACCGCCTGGACCCGGTGCTGATGGACCGCATGATGGTCCGCTGCGCCGACCGCCTGTCGCTGTTCGCGGCCCCGGCCTCTCTGGACGACGACTACGGGTTCGACGCCGACACCTACGAGGAAGTCACCCAGAAGATCCGCGGCGCCGCGCCGTTCGTGGTGCTGGACATTCCGCACGCCTGGAACGCCGCCACCCGCCGGGTGCTGGTGGGCTCGGACGACCTGGTGGTGGTGGCCACGCCGGACCTGGCGTCCCTGCGCAACGCCAAGAACATCATCGACCTCGTGCGCGCCTCGCGGCCCAACGACGTGCCGCCGCGCCTGGTGCTGAACCAGGTGGGCGTGCCCGGCCGTCCGGAGATCCCGGTCAAGGACTTCGGCGAGGCTCTGGGCGTCCAGCCCTCGCTGGTGCTGCCGTTCGATCCAAAGCCCTATGGCCAGGCGGCCAACAACGGCCAGATGCTGGCCGAGGTGGCGCCCAAGTCGAAGGCGGCCGAGGGGCTCGAGCACCTGGCCCGGCTGATCAGCCGGCGCGAGCCGCCGGCCGCCCAGAAGACGTCCCTGCTCTCGGGCCTGTTCAAGAAGAAGTAGATGTTCGGCAAGCGCGACCCGTCAGCCTCCGCCGAACAGAAGGCGCCGCCCCCCGCCCCGGCGGGCGGGGCGGCCATCGCCACGCGCCCGCAGCGCGTCGAGCCCGTGGCCGCGCCGGAGCCCAAGGCGCCCGCGCCCAAGGTCAACAATCCCAAGGCCGCGGAGCCCGCGCCCAAGGCGACGGCGGGCCTGGACCAGCTGCGCGCCGCCCAGAACCAGCCGCAGACGGCCAACATCGTCCGCGAGCAGAGCGACTACTATCACGCCACCAAGACCACGATCTTCAACGCCCTGCTGAACACCATCGACCTGAGCCAGCTGGCCCAGTTCGACCAGAAGCAGGCGGCCGAGGAGATCCGTGACATCGTCGCCGAGCTGGTGGCGATCAAGAACGTCTCGATGTCGGTCGCGGAGCAGGAGCACCTGGTCCAGGACATCATCAACGACGTCCTCGGCTACGGTCCGCTGGAGCCGCTGCTGGCCCGCGACGACATCGCCGACATCATGGTCAACGGCGCGCACCGGGTGTTCATCGAAGTGGGCGGCAAGGTCCAGCTGACCAATGTCCGCTTCCGCGACAATCTGCAGCTGATGAACATCTGCCAGCGGATCGTCAGCCAGGTCGGCCGCCGGGTCGACGAGTCCAGCCCGATCTGCGACGCCCGTCTTCCGGACGGCAGCCGCGTCAACGTCATCGCGCCGCCCTTGGCCCTGGATGGCCCCACCCTGACCATCCGGAAGTTCAAGAAGGACAAGCTGACGATGAAGAACCTGGTGGAGTACCTCTCCATCAGCCCGGAAGGGGCGCGGGTTCTGGGGGTCATCGGCGCCTGCCGCTGCAACGTGATCATCTCGGGCGGCACCGGCTCGGGCAAGACCACGCTGCTCAACACCATGACGGCGTTCATCGATCCCACCGAACGGGTCGTGACCTGCGAGGACGCCGCCGAACTGCAGCTGCAGCAGCCGCACGTGGTGCGCCTGGAAACCCGTCCGCCCAACCTGGAAGGCCAGGGCGCGGTGACCATGCGCGACCTGGTCAAGAACTGTCTGCGGATGCGTCCCGAACGCATCATCGTCGGCGAAGTCCGGGGCCCCGAGGCCTTCGACCTGCTGCAGGCCATGAACACCGGCCACGACGGCTCGATGGGGACGCTGCACGCCAACAGCCCGCGCGAAGCCATCAGCCGGGTCGAGAGCATGATCACCATGGGCGGCTACGGCCTGCCCTCCAAGACCATCAAGGAGATGATCGTCGGCTCGGTCGACGTGATCATCCAGGCTGCGCGCCTGCGCGACGGTAGTCGCCGCATCACCCACATCACCGAGGTCGTGGGCCTGGAAGGCGACGTGATCGTCACCCAGGACCTGTTCGTCTACGAGATCACCGGCGAGGACGAACAGGGGCGCGTGGTCGGCAAGCACCGCTCGACCGGCATCGCCCGCCCGCGCTTCTGGGACCGCGCCCGCTACTACGGCCTGGAGCGCGAGCTGGCCGAAGCCCTCGACGCGGCGGAGTAGGCGATGCTGTTCCTGTTGGCCGGGATCCTGGGCTTTCTGACCATCGCAGGCCTGGGCTTCGCCTTCGTCGGCGGCGACAGCGCGGCGACCAAGGCCTCCAAGCGCGCCCAGCTGATCGCCGGCGGCGGCGAACGCCAGGCCGCCGTCCGCGCCAAGGCCGCCGCCAACACGCCCGACGCCCGCCGCCAGTCGATCCTCAAGGCGTTGAAGGAACAGGAACGCAAGCAGAAGAAGAGCCTGCTCAGCATCGGCTCGCGCATGCGGGCCGCCGGCCTGGGCGAGAACGTCAAGATGTTCTGGATCATCAGCGGCGTGCTGGGGGTGTTCGTCGCCCTGCTCATCCTGCTGTTCGGCCAATCGCCGCTGCTGGCCCTGGGCGGCGGTTTCGCCGCCGGGGCCGGCCTGCCGCGCTGGGTGCTGTCGGTCCTGGCCAAGAGCCGCACCGCCAAGTTCACCAACGCCTTCTCGGACGCCATCGACGTCATCGTGCGCGGCATCAAGTCGGGCCTGCCGGTTCACGACTGCCTGAAGATCATCGGCAAGGAGAGCCCCGAGCCCCTGGCCGGCGAGTTCCGCATGCTGACCGAGAACATCGCCATGGGCGTGCCGATGGATGCCGCCCTGGAGAAGATGTACGAGCGCATGCCGACCAACGAGCTGCGCTTCTTCTCGATCGTGCTGGCCATCCAGCAGAAGACCGGCGGCAACCTGGCCGAAGCCCTGGGCAATCTCTCCACCGTGCTGCGCGCGCGCAAGCTGATGAAGGAGAAGATCAAGGCGCTGTCGGCCGAAGCCGTCGCCTCGGCCGCCATCATCGGCTCGCTGCCGCCGGGCGTCGTCACCCTGATCAGCGTGACCTCGCCCTCGTACATGCAGCCGATGTTCACCGATCCGCGCGGTCACCTGATGCTGCTGGTCGGCGGCGTCTGGATGTCGCTGGGCATCTTCGTGATGCGCCGCATGATCAACTTCAAGTTCTGAGGGGAGGGCCGCGTGAGCATCGTCGACACCCTGACCAACCCCTCGAACATCCTGACGGCGTTCATCGCCGTGGTGGTGTTCGCCACCATCGTCACCCTGGCCTCGCCCGCCATGCGCAGCAGCAACCTGGAGGGCCGCCTGAAGTCGGTGGCCAACCGCCGCGAGGAGCTGCGCCGCCGGTCGCGCCAGACCATCGCCGCGCGCAACGGCGGCCCCTCGCTGCGCCACCAGGAAAAGGACCTCTACAAGAACGTCGTCGAGCGTCTGCAGCTGTCCAAGCTGCTGGAGGATCCCAAGGTCGTCGACAACCTGGCCCAGGCCGGTTTCCGCGGTCCGGGTCCGGTGACCACCTTCTATTTCTTCCGCTTCGTCATGCCGTTCGTGTTCGCGGCGGTCGTGGCCTTCTACCTGACCGTGGTCAACGGCTTCGGCCTCCTGCCGATCCAGAAGGTCTGCGCCTGCGTCGCCTTCCTGGCGTTCGGTTACTACGCGCCCAACGTCTACATCACCAACGTCGCCCAGAAGCGCCGCGAGTCGATCGTGGCGGCCTTTCCCGACGCCCTGGACCTGCTGCTGATCTGCGTGGAAAGCGGCATGTCGATCGAGGCGGCGATCCAGAAGGTGGGGGCCGAGGTCGGCTCCTCGTCGATGGAACTGGCCGAGGAGCTCAGTCTGCTGACCGCCGAGCTGTCCTACCTGCCCGACCGGCGCCTGGCCTATGAGGGCCTGGCCCGCCGGACCAACCATCCCGGCATCAAGTCGGTGGCCACGGCCATGATCCAGGCGGAACGCTACGGCACGCCGCTGGGCACGGCCCTGCGCGTCATGGCCAAGGAAAATCGCGACCTGCGCCTGTCGGCCGCCGAGAAGAAGGCCGCGGCCCTCCCCGCCCAGCTGACCGTGCCGATGATCCTGTTCTTCCTGCCGGTGCTGTTCATCATGATCCTGGGGCCGGCGATCATGAAGGTGATGGACGTCTTCGGGAAACACTGAACCGCGACTGGCGCGCGTCTTGCGCGAGCCCGACCGTTCAGTGTCGGTTCGGGACAGTGCGATGCATCACGGTTTGGGCAAGGAGCCTCCGCTCCGCGCGTTCGCGGCGGCGGAGGATGGCGGCGCGGCCATCGAGACGGCGCTGCTGCTGGGACTGGCGGCCTTCTTCGCCTTCGCCATGAAGACCCTGGTCGCCGCGCCCCTGCTCGCCACCCTGACCCGGGCCACGCGCGTGCTCAGCCAGGCGCTGGGCGGCATGGGCGCGGCTTGAGGTCTTACTGCCCGCCGCCGGCCTTCAGGGCGTCCCATGAGCGGTTGGCGCCGGCCTGGCCGATGGCGGCGCGGAGGTAGGCCAGGTTGTTGGCGACCTGTTCGGGCGGCAGGTCGGCGCGAGCCAGTTTCTCGGCTTCCGGCAGACGCCCCTGCAGCCCGACCACCAGGGCCAGGTTCTGGCGCGCCTGGATCCCCGCCGACGGCAGGGCGACGGCGCGGCGCAGCTGGGCCTCGGCGCCTTGCAGGTCGCCCTTGGCGGCCAAGTGCATGGCGTAGTTGGCCAGCGGCGTGGCCTCGGTCGGCGCCAGGGCCAGCGCCTGGCGATGTGCGGCCTCGGACTCGTCGTCGCGCTCGGCCTGCTCGTAGGCCACGCCCAACAAGGTCAGCGGACGCCAGTCCTTGGGATTGAGGGCGGCGGCCTTGCGGGCGGGCTCGATGGCGTAGAAGCCCTGGCCGCGGGCGATGTGGGCGCGGGCCAGCTCCAGCAGCAGGGTGGTGTCGTCCGGATGGGCGACGAGCGCCTTGGTGGCGGCTTCGGCGGCGTCCTCGTTGCGGCCCAGGCCGCGCAGCGATTGGGCCAAGCCGGCGCCGGCCTCGGCGTCCGCCGGGTCGTTCTCGAACTCGGCGCCCCAGAAGGCCGCGCGCGCCAGCGGGTCCAGGCGCCGCGCCTCGGCGCGCTGCTGCGGCGAGGCCTTGACCGGGGCGGGCTTGGCGGCGACAGCCTCGGGCTTGGGCGCGTCCGCCGCGAAGGCGGCCGGGGCCAGCAGCAGGTGGGCGAGAACGGTTGCGACGAGCGCGCGCTTGCGACACATGAAAGACATGTCTCCAGAAGGTCCGCCCATCATCCGGGCGCGGCCCTCAAGGAATCGTTAAGCATAATTTTAAAGGACTTCGCCGATGACCGACGCGACGCATCCGATCCTCAGCGCAGCGGAAGGGCAGGCGATCCCGGTCCATCCGCTTGCCGAGGGCGAGGTCGAGGCGTTCCTGGCGCAAAAGCGCGCGCCGGTAAGGACTTACGCCGCCGCCAACACCTTTTCGGGCAAAGCCGGCCAGGTGCTGGCGGTCCCCGGCGCCAGCGGCGCGGTCGAGCGGGTGCTGCTGGGGACGGGATCTGGCCGCGCTGATCTGTCGCTGTTTCGCGCCTTGGCGGGCAAGCTCCCCGCCGGCGAGTACGTCCTGACCAAGCTGCCCAAGGGGATCGACCCGGAACAGGCGGCCCTGGCCTTCGCGCTGGGGACCTATCGCTTCGACCGCTACAAGAAGCGCGGTGAGCCGATCCCGCGCCTGGTCGCGCCCAAGGGCGTCGACGCCGCCGCCGTCACGGCCTTCGCCCACGCCTGCGCCCTGGCCCGCGACATGGTCAACACCCCGGCCAACGACATGGGGCCGCTGCAGATCGAGACCATCGCCGGCGAGATCGCCGAGAAGTACGGCGCGACCCTGTCGGTCGTGCGCGGCGATGACCTGCTGCGTGAGAACTATCCGGCCGTCCACGCCGTGGGCCGCGCCGCCGTCGAGGTCCGGGCGCCCCGGATGATCGAGGTGGCCTGGGGCGATCCCGGCCATCCCGTGCTGGCGCTGGTGGGCAAGGGCGTGGTGTTCGACACCGGCGGGCTGGATATCAAGCCGTCGGCCGGCATGCGGCTGATGAAGAAGGACATGGGCGGCGCCGCCCACGCCCTGGCCCTGGGCCGCATGGTCATGGAGGCCAGGCTGCCGGTGCGTCTGGTGATCCTGACCCCGGTGGTCGAGAACGCCATCGCCGGCGACGCCATGCGGCCGGGCGACGTGCTGCAGACCCGCGCCGGCCTGACGGTCGAGGTGGGCAATACCGACGCCGAGGGCCGCCTGATCCTGGCCGACGCCCTGACCCGCGCCGGCGAGCTGAAGCCGGCCCTGACCCTGGACTTCGCCACCCTGACCGGCGCGGCGCGGATCGCCATGGGCCCCTTCGTGATCCCGTTCTGGACCGCCGACGACCGGCTGGCGGCCCAGATCGAGGCGGCGTCGAAGGCGGTCGCCGATCCGCTGTGGCGCCTGCCGCTGACCGAGGCCTATCGCGACGCCCTGGACAGCGACATCGCCGACCTCAAGAACGACCCCGACGTCTGGGCCCAGGCCGGCGCGACGACGGCGGCGCTGTTCCTGCAGCGATTTGCGCCGAAGGGCGAAGATGTGGGACCCTGGGCCCACTTCGACGTCTTCGCCTGGAACCCCAAGGGACGCCCCGGATTCCCGGTAGGGGCGGAGGTCCAGGCCATCCGCGCCGCCTTCGCCATGATCAAGAGCCGCTTCGCATGACTTTTGACGCCCGCATCACCCTGGCCCGGCCGGATCTGGCCGACCAGCGCCTGGAAGGCCTGGCGCCGGCCGAGCGCTACGCCCCGAGCCGGGTGATGGTCTGCGCCGTGCCGTCGACGGCCATCCGCGCCGGCGCCTCGCCCGACGCCGAACAGTGGGACCAGCTGCTGTTCGGCGAGCTGTTCCGGGTGCTGGAGGAGAAGGACGGCTTCGCCTGGGGGCAGGCCCCGCGCGACGGCTATGTCGGCTATGTCGCGACGTCTTCCCTGATGGAGCAGGGCCATCCGCCGACCCACGCGGTCAGCGCCATCCGCACCTACGCCTTCAGCAAGCCCGACATCAAGTCGCGGCCCGAGGGTCTCTACTCGCTGAACAGCCTGGTGACGATCGAGGACCGTGACGGCCGGTTCGCCAAGGGCGCCGGCACGGGCTGGTTCGTCGAGGACCATCTGATCGCGATCGGTCGGGGCGAGCGCGACCACGTCTCGGTCGCCGAACGCTTCCTGGGCGCGCCCTATCAGTGGGGCGGTCGTGAGAGCCTGGGCCTGGACTGCTCGGGCCTGGTGCAGCAGGCCCTGTACGCCTGCGCCCGCGCCTGCCCGCGCGACACCGACATGCAGCGCGGCTTCTTCCCGGAGGTCGCCGAGGACCAGCGCCGGCGCGGCGACCTCGTGTTCTGGAAGGGCCACGTCGCCATCCTGCTGGACCGCGACACCATCCTGCACGCCAACGCCCACCACATGGCTGTCGCGATCGAGCCGCTGGCCGAGGCCATCGCCCGGATCGAGGCGACCCCGACCGGCGCCCCGCTGGGGTATCGGCGGGTGTAGTCTCCTTCTCCCGCAAGGGAGAGGGCGATCACTTCACCCACTGCGCCAGCCAGTCGACGATCGACTGCGGGGTCATGTGGCGGGCGTCGGTCAGGGCGAAGAAGGCGCCGTCATTGACCAGCTTGCCCTTGGTGTCGACGACCAGGAAGGAGGGCACGCCCTTCAGCTTGTCGACCCCGTAGCGGGCCGGGATCTGCATGTTGTGGTCGTACCGGCCGACATTGATGGTCACGACCTCGTAGCGCCTGTCGACCCAGCGCTTGACGTCGGGCTGCTCGATCACACCAGCAAAGACGCGGCAGTCGCCGCACCAGTTGCCGCCCAGGTCGATCAGCACCAGCTTCTTGTGCGCCTTGGCTTTCTTGATCGCGGCGGCGAGATCGGCCTCGGCGTCGGCCTTCTCGTCATAGGGGAAGGGCAGGGGCGTCGGCAGGCCGTCAATCGACTTCAGGGCGACCGTCGGAGCCTTGGCGGCGAAGGCGAGAGCCGGAAGGGCCAGAAGAGAAGAGGCCAGCAGGCCGGCGGCGGCCAGGACGCGGAAGTTCATCGGCGGGGCTCATGAGCGAACGATCGGTCCGCAAACCCTAGCTGCCGCATAGGAAAAGGGCCGCGAAGAAAACTTCGCGGCCCCTTCAGATTCGTTGATCTGCCTAAGCGGCGATCAGGCCTTCGGCGGCGCAGCGGCGCCACCGGCGGCGGGCGCAGCAGGAGCCGTGGCGGCGCCGGCGGCCGGAGCGGTCGTGCC
>CBIHOB010000046.1:0-34306 GCA_966211605.1 uncultured Caulobacter sp. | reverse complement strand
GCGGTCTAAGCCAAAGGCGCTATCGACCAATGCGCGAATTGGCTTGATGCGGGGGCGGACTCATCGCGCCATGACCTTCCCGACGAGCGCGGCGGCGGCTTCCCACGGCCATCGTCTCTTGCCGCTCCGCAAGGATGTTGTTAGCGCTACCAATCAACGGACGCGATCCGACGTCCGACATCACATGACGCAGGAAACGATGAGGAAGTTGCTGACCGCGGGGTTGATCGCCACGCTTCTTGGGCCGTCCGTCGCCGCCGCCCAGGGGAATCCCCTGGCGCCCACCGGCCGCTGGTCCGCCTACACCGCGGGACGCGCGTCCCTGCCGCCCATGGGCTGGAGCACCTGGAACGCCTTCGCCACCGATATCGACGAGGACAAGATCCTGGGTTCGGCCCGGCAGATCGTCGACAGTGGTCTCGCGGCCAAGGGATATCGGTACATCAACATCGACGATGGCTGGGCGTTGAAGCGCCGGATGCCCGACGGGCGCATGATCCTCCGCGACGACAAGTTTCCGTCGTCGCGCACCGGCGGCGACGCGCCCAGCTTCAAGCCCTTCACCGATAAGCTCCATGCAATGGGATTGAAGGCCGGCATCTATTCCGACCTGGGCCGCAACACCTGTTCTGAGGCCTTCTCGCCGACCGACACCGATCTTCCCAAGGGAACGGTCCTGGAGCGCGAGGTCGGCCTTTATGGGCGCATCGACCAGGACATCGCGCTGTATTTCAAGGATTGGGGCTTCGACTTCATCAAGGTCGACGGCTGTGGCCTGCGCGACTACGGGCCGCAAAGCGAGCGGGTACGGTCAGGCAAGTTCCGGCCCCTGGGGCCGCTGCTGGACTCCGGCGAGGTGACGCGCACCGACATCGCGGCGATCCAGGCGATGTTCCGGCGGATCAACGCCGCGCTGGTCCGCGAGAACCCTGACGGCGACTATCTTCTCTCGCTCTGTGTGTGGGGCGCCGCTAACGTTCGGGGCTGGGGCAAGGACTATGGCGGCATCTCGCGCACCAGCGATGACATTTCGCCTGCGTGGGGGCGGCTTCTGGTCAACTACGACACGGCCGTCACGCGCTCGCTGTACGCCCATCCGGGGTCCTGGAACGATCCGGACATGCTGCACATCGGCGCCGGCGATTTCGATGCCGACCATCTGACCGAGGCGCGATCCCATTTCGCGCTATGGGCGATGCTCAATGCGCCACTGATGATCGGGACCGACCTGCGCAAGACGCCCAAGGCGTTGATGGATATCTTCGGCAATGCCGACATTATCGCGCTGGACCAGGATCCTGCCGGCAACCAGGCGACGCTGGCCCATGACTCCAGCGACCTGCAGATCCTGGTCAAGACCCTGGCGTCCGGTGACAAGGCCGTGGCCGTCTTCAACCGGGGATCGGGCGACTACGACGTCGATCTCGGCGCCAGCCATCTGAAATTCAGCGAAGACGCGCCGATCGAGCTGACCGATCTATGGAGCAAGCAGAAGACGACCTTCACCAAGCGGACCAGGCTGCGTGTGAAGCCGCGCGAGACACTGATCTTCCGCGCCCATGGGACGCGGGCCCTGCAAGGCGGCTATTATCTGTCGGAGCGACCGGGCAGTGTAAATCCCGCCGTTGACGGCGTTGTTCATCCCACTCCGGATCCCTCGATCTTCCGGACGGCCGCGGGCTGGGGGGGCACGGGTGGTCCGGGGGACCGACCGTCCTACGCCGGCTGGGGCGGCGCGCGCGCCGACAGCGCCCCTTACGGCCAGCTGCTTCAGATCGCGGGCAAGCGGTTCTCGGCGGGCATCGGCATCCTGGCCAATTCCCGGCTCGAGGTGCGCAACGACATCGGGGCGACGCGTTTCACCGCCGTGGTCGGTGTCGACGACAGCGCCAGCGACAAAACCAGCGCCGTGACGTTCGCGGTCTATGGCGACGGCAAGCTGCTGATGACCAGCAAGCCGGCCCGATGGGGCGTGGCCGCCCAGTCGATCTCGGTTCCGGTCGCCGGGATGAAGCTGATCGAGCTGGTGGCCCGCAGCCCGCGCGGCGACAACCAGCGCCTGCCGGTGACCTGGGGCGAGGCGGCGCTGCTGGAGCGCTGAGGCGCAAAAGAATTCGCCGCCGATGACGCCTTGCGGGCGACATCGGCGGCGACCTTGCCCCGCCTTAAGGGCCGAGGATGACTAGAACCGGAACCGCACGCCGGCCCGGTACATGCGGCCGATGATGTCGTACAGCGCCGGGTTGGCGTAGTTGGGGGACTTGGCCGGATCGCGGTCGAACAGGTTGTCGACCTTGAAGTAGGCGGTCACGTCCTGACGGATATTATAGGCGCCCCCGACGTCCATGTAGAACGCGCCGGGCATGAAGTTCTTGTCGATCGTCGGCGCGTTCGGCGTCGAGACCGGGCAGGTTCCCGGGGCGCAGACGACGTACTGGTTGCCGTAGTTGCCGTCGCTGAACCAACGCTCTTGCAGCGTCAGGCTGAAGCGGTCGGTCTCGTAGCTCTGGATCGCCAGCCACTTCCAGTCGGGCGTGTTGCCCTGGTTCACACCCGCGGAGTCGACCGGCACCGTGCCCGGCAGGCCTGTGTCGGTCCAGAAGTCGCGGATGTGGGTAGCCAGGGCCCGCAGCGTGAAGTTGCCCGCTAGTCCAAGCGGCTGCCGCCAACGGTAGCTGGCCTCGATGTCGAAGCCGCTGGTCTTGATCGAGGCCAAGTTGAACGACTGGACGTTGATGTAGTTGGGGCCGGTGGTGTTGTTGAGATTGTACGCGCTGCAGGTCTGCGGCAGGACGTTGCGGAAGCAGTAGTCGACGATCTGAGCCGCGCTGAGGCTGGAGACGACGTCGTCGACCTTGATCTTGTAATAGTCGAACGACGCGCTGAAGCCGGGCAGCCAGGACGGATTGGCCAGCACCACGCCGATCTGGGTGTTGCGCGCCACTTCCGGCGTCAGGTTGGGATTGCCGACGGCGTTCTGGATCGCCACCACGTTGCGGTTGTTCGCCGGGTCGAAGAAGTTCGGCAGAGTCGTGGTCACGGGTGCGGCGAACAGTTCCGACAGGTTGGGGGCGCGGACGTCTCGCGACGTCACGCCCCGGAAGCGCAGGCCGTCGAACGGCGTGTCCCACGTGCCCCCGGCCTTCCAGGTCCAGATGGTGCCCGAGGTGCTGTAGTCGGTGACGCGCGCCGCGGCGTTGAAGTTGGCGCGGCCAACCTTGTCGTTATTGAACAGGGGCAGGTCGATTTCCAGGAAGGCTTCCTTGACGTTGTAGACGCCGTCGCCGTTCTTGTAGTTGCCCGCGTGCCAGTTGTTGCCGAGGGTCGACATCAGCGGATCGGCCGGATAGGCGCCGCCGTTGGGGCTGCGATCGGCCACGCCGGCGCCGTAGGGATCGGCGCGGACGGTGTAGAACTCTCGGCGATACTCGGCGCCGAACGCCACCGATAGCGGGCCGGCCCACAGGTCGATCGGCGCGCCCGAGAAGTTCAGGCTGGCCACGTCCTGGGTCATGCGCAGGCGCTGGAACGGACCGGCGGCGGGCTGGACATATTCCAGGGCCGCGGCAGAGGGCGGCTTGCCGCCGAAGATGTTCAGCGGCTGGCAGCCGTTGGCGCGCGCCACCGGATCGGCGCAGACGATCGCGCCATTCAGCGTGATGGCCTGGATCGCCTGGTTGAAGTGCGGCGTCAGCAGGATGTGGTCGACGTCGATGGCGGTCTTGTTGACCCCATGCTCGTAGTAGGCGTCATAGGACCAGTCGGAATTGAACGCGGCGAACTTGCCCTTCAGGCCGGCGACCACGCGGTACAGGCGACGGTCGGTGTGGACCTTGGTGTTGGGCAGAAGCGCGTTGCTGGTGCCGAACTGGAATTGCGTGATGCCGGCGGTCGCGCAGGCGTCCCGCACCGAGGTTGGCAGGTATGGATTGGCGCATTGCAGCGTAAGGCCGGTCCGGTTCATGCCATTGACCGGCTGATTGCTGGTCTTGACCTGGCCGAGGTTGAACGAGACGTAGGCCTCGTTGCCCTCGGCGAAGTCGTAGCCGATGCGGCCGTACCCCACCTTGCGCTCGATCGCCGACTGCAGCGTGCGGCCGCTGTCGACATTGCCCGATAGATCGCCGCCGACGCAGAAGCCCGGCAGGCAGCCCAGGACAGCGCCGCCCGCGGTCTTGGAGGGCGCGCCGCCCGAGCCATACTGGAACTGGAAGGGCTGGCCGCTCTGGTCGAAGGCGATGCCCTGCAGGGGACCGGCCGTGATCAGCCCATACTTGGTGTAGGCGTAGGGTTGGGCGTTGTCGCGCATCAGGTACTGCGGCGAGCCGTCGTTGGTGACGTTGCGGTTGATCATCGTCGTCTGGGTGAACCAGTGACGATCGCCAGCCAGGTCCAAGCCGAAATCGCCCGGGCCGACGCCATCTTCCTTCGCCCACTCGACGCTGCCGACCACGTGCATCCGGTCATCGGCGAAGCTGCGGCCGCCGGCCAGTTGCACCAGGCCCTGCTTGTTGTCGTCGTACTTCGAAATGCCCGCCTGGACATTGCCCTTCAGCCCGGTGAAGCGGGTGTCGGTGATGAAGTTGACGACGCCGCCCACGGCGTCCGAACCGTAGGAGGCCGAGGCGCCGCCGTTCACGACGTCCACGCGCTGAATCAGCAGTTGCGGGAACAGGCTGACGTCGGTGACGCCCGTGTAGTAGGCGCCGACCACGCGCTGGCCGTCCAGCAGCGTCAGCGTGCGGATGGTGCCCAGGCCGCGCAGCGAGAACGAGCTGAGGCCTTGCTGGCCGCTCGATGTGCTGAAGGTGTTGGTGGCCGAGCCGCTGGAACCCTGCAACGACGGCAGCTGGACGATGGTCGCGAAGACATTGGGCTGGGCGTTGTTCTGGATCTGCTCCTCGCCGATGACCGAGGTCGGGGTCGGCGCGGTGAAGCCCGTGGTCTGGATGCGCGTGCCGGTGACGACGATCTCGCTGACCGTGGCGGCCTCCGGCGCGCCCGCGGGGGGCGCTGTCTGGGCCAGGGCAGGGGTGCAGATCAGGGTCGCCAACAGAGCGGCCGCGCCGGCCGAGCCGAGCGCCTGGCGTCTGATCCGCTTCGCCGTGTCGACATCCGTGGTGCGCGGAGTCGAACACGCATTGCCGTATGAGAACATTTCCATCCCTCCCTGAGCGCCGTTGATCGGCGCGATTTGACGCTTGCCCGTGAGCGCTCACCGCTCGATGGTAGCGTTATCGTAAAATCTGGTATGTCCGCTGTCGCATCGAGTCAATACTCCGACATAATAACATTGAAACAGGCGTCGGCCTTCGCTAACCCAGGGTGAAACTCGGCCTTGGTCACGCGTTTCCGCGCGATCTGCTGGAGTATGACGGCCGCCCTAGAGTGGTGAGGTCTATGATAACGTTATCGGGGTTTGGTGATGGGCGTGTCGTTCAGCGGGATCGGATCGGGCGAGGACGCGAGGCCGCGATTCCCGTTCGTGCGCTGGACGATCATCGGGTTGTTCGTCCTGGCGATGGTGCTGAACTATCTGGCGCGTTCTGTGCTGGGCGTGTCGGCGCCGATGATCCTGGGGGAGCAGTCGATCTCCAGCGAGCAGTACTCGTGGATCACCAGCGCGTTTCAGCTGGGCGTGATGTTCCAGCCCCTGGTCGGCTATTTCCTGGACGGCGTCGGGCTGAGGCTGGGCTTCACGGTGTGCGTCGCGCTTTGGTCCCTGATCACCATCGCGCACGTCGCCGCCCAGGGCTGGGCCCCGTTCGCCGGACTGCGCTTCGCCCTGGGCCTTGCCGAAGGATCGGCCCAGCCCGCCGGCCAGAAGCTGACGGCCGAATGGTTCCCGGCGCGCGAGCGCGGCCTGGCCAGCGGCGTCTACAACATCGGCGCCTCGTTCGGCGCGGTCTTCGCGCCGCTGCTGGTCGCCTGGGCGGTGGCGACCCACAGCTGGCGCCTGGCCTTCGTCGTCGCGGGCGGTCTGGGACTGGCCTGGACCGTGGCCTGGCTGGTCTGGTACCGCTCGCCCGCCCGTCATCGCCGGCTGAGTTCGAAGGAGCTGGCCCACATCGAGTCTGGCCAGGAACAGCGTCTGGCCGCGCAGGGCCGCCGGCCGTCCTTCCTGCAGCTGGCGAAGCGGCGAGAGGTCTGGGGCATCGCCTTGCCGCGCATGCTCGCTGATCCTGTCTGGGGCATGCTCTCGTTCTGGATGCCGCTGTATCTGGCGCGCGAACGGGGCTTCGATCTGGCCCATATCGCCCTGTTCGCTTGGCTGCCCTTCCTGGCGGCGGACCTGGGCTGCCTGTTCGGCCCGGCGGTCGTGAGCTTTCTGCAGCGGCGCGGCGTGGACCTGATCGACGCCCGGCGCTGGGCCTTCACGCTGGGCGCGGCGCTGATGACGGGCATGTCGCTGGTCGGCCTGGCGGCGAATCCCTACATCGCCATAGCCCTGCTGTGCCTGGGCGGCTTCGCGCACCAGACGCTGTCGGTGACTGTGATCACCATGGCCTCGGACCTTTTCCCGCGGAACGAGGTCGCGACGGTCGCCGGCGTCGCGGGGCTGGCGGGCAATCTCGGAGTTCTGGTCTTTACGCTGGCCCTGGGCCGCCTGGTCGACCACATCGGCTACGGCCCTTTTTTCATCGTGCTCGGCCTGCTCGACCTGGTCGGCGCCGCCTTGCTCTGGACCCTGGTGCGCAAACCTGCATGACCACGATCAGCAATCCGATCCTCAGGGGTTTCAATCCCGATCCGTCGATCGTACGCGTGGGCGATGACGTCTTCATCGCCACTTCGACCTTCGAGTGGTTTCCGGGCGTCCAGATCCATCACAGCCGCGACCTCGTGCACTGGCGACTGGCCTCGCGACCGCTGAACCGCCCCGCGCAGCTGGACATGCGCGGCAATCCCGACTCCTGCGGTGTCTGGGCCCCCGATCTCACCCATGCCGACGGCCGCTTCTGGCTGGTCTATACGGACGTGAAGCGCTTCGGTCAGTCGACGCTGAACGGCGCCCACGGCGTGACCCTGCGCGACTTTCACAACTACCTGGTGACCTGCGACACCGTCGATGGGACTTGGTCCGACCCGGTCTATCTCAACAGCAGCGGGTTCGACCCGGCCTTGTTCCATGACGATGACGGCCGAAGCTGGCTGCTGAACATGCTGTGGGACCATCGTCCGGACAGGCCGCGCTTCGCCGGCATCGTCATTCAGGAACTGGACCGCCGCACGGGCGCCCTGGTGGGTGAGCGGCGAACGATCTTCCAGGGCACCGCGCGCGGCTTCACCGAGGGGCCGCACCTCTACAAGCGCGACGGCTGGTACCACCTTCTGGTCGCCGAGGGCGGAACCGGATGGGGCCACGCCGTGGTCATGGCCCGCTCGCGCGACCTGATGGGTCCGTATGAACTGCATCCGGACGAGGTCGTGCTGTCCTCCGGCGGGCGGCGCGAGGGACCTCTCGCCCGCGCGGGGCACGGCGACCTCGTCGAGCTGGCCGACGGAACGCCGTGGATGGCCTATCTATGCGGGCGTCCGCTGACCGATAGCCACCGTTGTGTTCTGGGCCGGGAAACCGCGCTGCAACCGATGCGCTGGGGTGAAGACGGCTGGCTGCGAAGCCTGACGGTCGATGCGGCTCCGGATCCACGACCGCCGGCGCCGCACCTCGCGCCCGCACCCTGGCCAGAAGAGACGTGGAATGGCGATTTCAGCGAGGCTGGGCTGCCGGTCGCGCTGCAATGGCTGCGCACGCCGTATCCGGACGAGCTGTTCAGCCTGAACGCCCGCCCGGGCCATCTGCGGCTCTACGGCCGCGAGACGGTGGGCAGCCCGTTCCGGCAATCCCTGGTCGCCCAGCGCCAGGAACACCTGCATTACACCGCCTCCACGCGGCTGGACTTCGAACCGCGCGACTTCCAGCAGGCCGCAGGGCTGATCTGCTACTACAACAGCACCAAGTTCCACTATCTGCACATCACGCGGGAGGACGGCGCGCGGCGGCTGCAAGTGATGACGGCGTCACCGGACTCTGGCGGCTGCACGCTGGAGGTGGTCGTCGCGGCGCTTCCCGAAGGACCTATCGACTTGCGGGTGGATGTCGACCTGGGGCAGCTGAGGTTCGCCTGGCGCGGCGCGGGGCAGGAGGGCTGGGCGCTGCTGAACCAGCCGCTCGACGCCAGCATCCTGTCCGATGAGGCGTCGCTGCCGGGGCTGCCCAACTTCACGGGCGCCTTCGTGGGCATGGCCTGCCAGGACATGGCGGGAACGGCCACGCCCGCCGACTTCGCGTTCTGGCGTTACGAGGGGCGGGGAGACGACGAGGCGGACGTGCTAGGCGATGCTGGCGGCCGAAAGGCGCGTGACGATCTCGTGCTCGAGCACGCGGTCGCCGCGGCTTCCTAGCGGTTCCCCGCTGGCAATCCGCGCGACCAGCAGGCCCAGCGCCTCGGCGGCGAGCTTGCGCACCGGTTGATGCACCGTCGTCAGCGGCGGCCAGACCGTGACCGCCGGGGAGGTGTCGTCAAAACCGACGACGGTCAGCTCGCCTGGCACATCGAGGTGACGGCGATGGGCGACGGAAACCACCGCGGCGGCCATGTCGTCGTTGCTGGCGAAGATCGCCGTCGGCGGCGCAGCGGCGTCCAGCAACTGCTCGGCGGCGGCGAGGCCGGAGGTGAAGCTGAAGTCACCCTGGGCGATGCTGGTCACCACGCCTTCGGTTTCACGGACTGCCGCGTAGAAGCCCGCCAGCCGTTCGGCGCTGGCCGCCTGATCTGGATTTCCCAGGATGAAGCCCAACCGTCGATGTCCTAGCGCGATCAGCTCGCGGGTCATCTGATAGGCCGCGCGACGGTCGTCGATCCGCACGCAGATGGCGCTTTCGACGTCGTAGGCGCCGACCGCCGCCAGCGGCAGGCGCGCTTTGCGAAGGGCCTGAAGCACCGCCGGCGACTCGCCCAGCGGCGGCGCCAGGATCGCGCCGCTGACGCCGGACGCGATCAGGGCCTTCAACGCCGCGGGACTGGGCGGGCGTCCGCCTTCGTCGCCCTTCAACAGCACCAGGCGCGCGCCGCGGGTCGAGGCTTCCTCGAAGACGCCAGTCAGGAAGTCGCTCATGAAGGCGGCGCTGGGATTGGAGTAGATGACTCCGATCCGCAATTCGACGGACGTGACCAGGCTGCGGGCGGCGACGTTGGGCGTGTAGCCCAGCGCCTGGATCGCGGCCTCCACGGCGACGCGCGTGTCGGGACCGACGCCGGGGCGGTCGTTGATCACGCGTGAAACGGTCATCGGCGAAACACCAGCCTTAACCGCGACATCGACGATCGTCGGGCCGCGACCGTGTCCTGACTTCCTCGCCAATCCGTCCCCCCGTCCCGTGATCTGCGTCGCGTAACGACCTATCGGTCCCGCGCAAGACGCGATCGATCTTTAGTCGGAGCTTGCGCCGCGTCCAAGTCCTGTGTTTGCGCTACCATCGCCTTGCGGCCCTAAATCCCGACCGTCCATGCAAGCACAGTGGGCTTCTGACCGTGTTTCCGGCCTCGCCTGCGAGATCGCGCTGCTCCCATTGATCTTGGATAGTCCTATGTCTTCACCTGAGGCGCGGCAGCGAGATGAGAAAACAGAGATTTCATGCGCCAAAGGCCTCATATTTGTTGGACAAGGCGGGCTG
This sequence comes from uncultured Caulobacter sp., assembly GCA_966211605.1. Lineage (GTDB taxonomy): Bacteria > Pseudomonadota > Alphaproteobacteria > Caulobacterales > Caulobacteraceae > Caulobacter. The sequence continues at coordinate 24,627 of CBIHOB010000046.1, read as the reverse complement.
AAATTGACAATGTTAACGCAACCATAGGCTTCCTGTTGTGATGAGTCTGCGAGACTTGTTCTACAGATTTCTTCAGGGCGAGCGTTTTGGTGCGATGGCCGCCCGCCTCCTCCCCCCTGGGCGGCTTCGCCCGGGCCCTTGCGACCGGCTGAAGGGCCGATCCTGGGTCCGGGCGCCTCTTTCGAAATTTGAGCGACCGGGCGTTCCCGTCGAGCCCGCAAGAAAAGATCGCCGGCCGCGCTAGCGGCCGGCGATCCTGAAGGGGCTGCGCCTTGGCGCGGAACCCGCTTGGAGTCCGGGGGGGGGCGTCAGGATTTCGGCTTCAGCAGACCGTGCATGCCCAGCCAGCGCGCATAGGCGTCGAACCAGCCGGTGCTGGTGGTGGTCTTCTGATACATGCCGAAGCCATGGCCGCCCCGCTCGTAGAAGTGAAACTCGACCGGGCGCTTGGCGGCCCGCCAGCTTTCGATCAGCCCAAAGCCGCTGTTTGCGAAGAGCGGATCGTCGGCGGCCAGGGCCACGAAGGCCGGCGGCGCGTCGGCGGGCACGGTCACCGGCGACAGCGGGCCGTAGATCAGGCCGATGAAGGCCGGCTTGGCGTCCTGGCCCGAGAGGGTGGTGGCCAGGGTCAGCATGGCGCCGGCGGAAAAGCCGATCATGCCGATGCGGTCTGGATCGACATGCCATTCGGCCGCGCGCTGGCGAACCAGGGCGAAGGCCGCCCGCGAGTCGGCGATCTGCGGTGCAAGGCCGGCGATGGCCGCTTGCGGATCGGGCCTGGGTCGCGCGGCCGTGGCCGAGAACATCTCGCTCATCGAGCGCTCGAAACCGGCCATGTCCGGCGGCGTCTGGTTCAGCCGGTACTTGAGCACGAAGGCGGCTACGCCCTTGTCGGCCAGCGCCTTGGCGACCGCCCAGCCCTCGTTCTCCATCGACAGGGTGCGGAAGCCGCCGCCCGGCGCGACGATCACCGCCGCGCCGGTCGCCTTGGATGGATCGGGCAGGAACGGCGTCAGGGTCGCGACCGTGACATTGCGCGCGAAGACGCTCTTGTACTGGCTGTGCCAGGACTCCGGCGCGGTGGCCCCCGGCAAGGGACCGGTGTTCAGCACGATGGCGTTGGGCTGCGCCGGCGTGGCGATGGGGACCATCTTGTCGTCCTGCGCATGGGCTCCCACCCCCAAGGCAAAAGCGAGGCCGATGCCGGCCAGAAATGACGCGGCGCGATGCCCAGGCCTGCGGAAGCTCTTGAATCTCATGGTTTTCCTCCTGGTTTGTTATCGTGTTGATTGGGTTCGCGGCGGCTACTTCGCCACTGCCACGGCCTCCTCGACCGTGAAGCCCGACGACTGGCTCGGAACGCCGGTTCCCGGCTGGCCCGAACCCACGCTCACCTGATAGCGGCCCGCGCTCACGCGGCGGTTTCCGTCCAGGTCGACGGCGCTGAGATCGCGCGGCGACAGCGAGAAGGTGACGGCGCGTGCTTCGCCGGGTTTCAGGGACAGTCGCTGGAAGCCGCGCAGGGCGAGACGGGGCGCGCCGGGCGTGTCGGGGAAATCCAGATACAGCTGGGCGACTTCCTCGCCGGGCCTGCCACCGACGTTTCGGACGGTCGTGGTCACCCGCAGCCCTTGGCCGGCGCCCTTGGCTGCCGGTTCAAGCTTGAGGGGCGCATAGTCGAAGCGGGTGTAGCTGAGGCCGTAGCCGAACGGATAGACCGGCGCGCCCTCGAAATAGCGATAGGTGCGGCCCTTCATTGCATAGTCGTCGAAAGGCGGCAGATCGTCGGTCGAGCGGTAGAAGGTCAGAGGCAGGCGTCCGGCCGGATTGGCCTTGCCGGTCAACACATTGGCGATCGCCAGGCCGCCCGACTGCCCCGGGTACCAGGCCTCCAGCAGCGCCGAGGCGTTGTCCTTGGCCCACGAGAAGTTCAGCGGGCTGCCGTTCATGGCCACCACGATCAGCGGCTTGCCCAGGACCTTGGCCTGTTCGAGCAAGGCCTGCTGATCGGCCGGCAGGTCCAGCGTGGTCTTGTCGCCGCCCTTGAAGCCGGGGATCTCCACGGGCGACTCCTCGGCCTCCAGGTCGGAGGTGAGGCCGACGACGGCGATCAGCACATCCGCCTTGACGGCGGCGGCCTTGAGTTCGGCCGTCGGGTCCGTGGCGATCCGCTTCCAGACCAGGCTGACGCCGGACAGGGCGTGCGATTCCGAGATCACCTCGATCGGGTATCGCCGGCCTTTCTCCAGGCGCAGGGTCTTCATGGTCGGCAAGCTGGCCCAGCCGGCCTTGCGCAGGTCGGCGAAGGGCTTGCCGTCGACCTTCAGCGCGCCGTTGAAGCCCGCCAGGCCCAGGCGATAGGTCCCGGTCTCTGGAGGAACCAGAAAGCCGGTCCAGACCACGCGATGGTGATCCGAGACGTTGGCCAGGTCGAGGCTGCGGGCCGCGACGTCGGCCTCGACCCGCGTCACCACGGGTTTGTCGGCATAAGTCATCTTGGCGACGGCGTCGCCGAAGGTCCCTGCCGCGAAGCGGGCCGGCGGGGTTTCCGTCGGATTGAAATAGCGGGCCAGCAATCCCGCCTTGCCGTCTGGCGTGCGCAGGGCCGAGGTCGGTATGCGGTCGCCGTCGGTGTACGAGGCGCCAAACGGCGCATAGCGGATCTGGGCGCCGGGCAGGGCGCGCCTCAAGCCGTCGACCACCGAGATCGGCGGCGCCGAAAGGGCCGAGGAATAGTTGCCGCGCAGCACGCGAGTGGCGTCGCCCAGCGGGCCGATCACCGCGATCCTGAGGCCGGGCTTCAGCGGCAAGACCCCATCGTTCTTCAGGAGGACCAGACTCTTCTCGCTGGCGGCCAGGGCCAGCGCCTCGTGTTCGGGCGTCACCACCGCCGCCGGGGCGATCGGGCGAGTGTCGCCGGCCGGCAGATCGCCGGTCCGCAGCCGCGCGGAGAACAGGCGCACCAGTGCGGTGTCGATCTCGTCCACCGTGATCAGGCCGCGATCCAGCGCTTCACGGTAGCGGCGGGCGAGACCGTCCGTGTCGGTCAGGGTGGCGCCGTTGCATTCGTTGTCGACGCCGGCCCGCAACGCCGCGGCCACGGCGGTGGCCGAGTCCGGGGCGTATTTGTGGTGGTCGGCGATGTCCTTGACCGCGTCGCAGTCCGAAACGACGTAGCCGTCGAACTTCCAGGCGCCGCGCAGGTGGTCCTTCAGCAGGAGGTCGCTGGCGCAGGCCGGTTGTCCATCGATGCGGTTGTAGGCGCACATGATCGAGCCCGCCTTGCCGTCGACGACCGCGGCGCGGAAGGCGGGCAGGTAGGTGTCTTCCAGGTCGTGGCGCGAGACGAAGACGTTGGCGCTGTGGCGCGTCGACTCCGGACCGCTATGCACGGCGTAGTGCTTGGGCGTGGCGATGATGCGCGGGTGATCGGGATCGTCGCCCTGGATGCCCTGAACAAAGGCCACCCCCATTCGGGCCGTCAGGTAAGGATCTTCGCCATAGGTTTCCTGCCCGCGGCCCCAACGCGGATCGCGGAAGATGTTGATGTTGGGCGACCAGGTGTTGAGGCCCGTGCCGATGCGCCCCATGCGGCCGGTCGCGCGCGCCAGGGTATGCAGGTCGCGCATCTCCGCGCCGATCGCGCCTGCGACGTCGTGGACCAGCGTGGGATCGAAGGTCGCCGCCAGGCCGACGGGCTCGGGTAAGTTGGTGGTGGGCAGGGCGCCCAGGGCGCCGTGCAGCGACTCCGTCCACCAGTTGTACGCGGGAATGCCCAGGCGCGGGATCGCCGGCGCGGTGTTGAGCAGCTGTTCAAGCTTCTCGTCGACCGTCATCTTGCCGACCAGTTCTGCGGCCAGCCGATCGGCCATGGCGCGATCCGGCGCGCCGGGGGGTGAAGCGTCGGCGGGCGGGGCGAGGGCTAAGGTGGCGCTCACCGTCAACGCCGCGCCGAGCGCGGTGGCCAAGGCGCATCGGCGCCAGTCTGTCCTGAACATGTGTCGAAAACCCCTGGTACTGGCTCGTTTTTCGTATCGCGGAAGCTCAGCGGGCGGCGGCCGGCCCGGCGCGGGCGATCACGCCCAGCGCGCCTTCTGGCCAGGCCTGGCCGTCGACCTGGACATTATCGACCAGCCGGTTGGCGCCGTAGTCCGACCAGTCGCCGTTGGCCTTGCCGCCGTTGCGCCAGTTGCCGCGCGCAACGTTGTCCATCGCGGTGCGGCGCGGAAGGGCGCCGTCCAGCGCGTTCAGGTTCACCCACAGCCCCAAGCCGTCGAACACGTTGTCGCGGACCGTGACATGGCGGGAGCCCTCGTCGAGATAGACGCCGATGCCGCCGGGCACGTCATAGACGTGGTTTTCGGCGATCAGGGCGCCCGGATCGGCCGACAGGTGGTAGATGGCCCCGCCATCGGGGAACCAGCGCTTGACGCCATGGACCCGGTTGCCGAACACGACCGTGTCGCGAAGGATCGTTGGCGTGTCGTAGATCAGGTTGCCCGGCTGGTCGTAGTAGCCACGCGCCAGCGACATGTACGACGTGTTCCCGCCCGGATCGTTGAGCCCCCAGCCCCAGCCGACATCGATGCCGTCATAGGGCGCATCGGAGACGTCGTTGTGCACGATCAGGGCGGCGGTCGCGTAGGTGACCAGAATGGCCGCCTGCTCGCGATAGACCTGCGAAACCTTGGCGACGGTGTTGTCGCGGATGACGATGTCGCGCACGGCCAGATCGGGGCGCGAGGGATGGTGGGCGTCCGGCGAAATCCCGCCGACCATGATCGCGCCGCCGGCCAGATCGATGAAGCGGCTGCCGACCACCTCGACCGAGCGCGTCTCCAGCCCCATCCCGCTGAGATTGGCGTTCGCGTCATTGCCGACGCCCAGCGCCACCTGTCCCAGATGGGCGAACTCGGCGTTCTCGAAACGGACACGAGCCGCCGCCGCCACCTGGACCGCGGCTGGCTGTTGTCGCCAGTGGTTTCGCCGCGCCTCGAACGCCCAGCACCCCCAGCTGCAGTCGCGGATCGGATCGGCGGGATAGTTCCGGGTCTCGCCGGCGAGGAAGGAGCCGCTCTGCTGGCTGGCGTAACCTTCGGCGCTGGAGGGGCCCAACCAACTGGTGTGCTGAAAGCCGATGCCGGAAAACTGCAGGTCCTTGATAGGACGTCCTGCCTCGCCGGCGATCGACACCAGGACGTCCAATCTGGGCATGATCACCTGGCTGGCGCTCAAGGCCTCGCCGGCGCGTGGTTTGTAATAGAGCTTGCCGCTCGCGGGATCGGCCCACCAGTCGCCTTCCTCTCGAACGAAGGCCAGGGCGTTGGCGATGAAGAAGCGCGCCCGCTCGCCCGAGACCGGACGGGCGAAGGTGTCGTAGCCGATGAGATTGTTTCGCCAACCCGGCTGGGCCAGCACGATGCGATCGCCACGGATGCTCTCCACCCGCGCGCGGCGATCGGTGAAGAAGCCGGTGTTCTCGACCTCCAGCCGCGTCTGATCAGGCAGATCGGCCAGGAAGCGCCAGGCCGGATCGACGATCCGGATCCCCCAGTCATGGAACGCGAACGCGCGGCGGGGGGCCTCGACGGCGGCGCGATGGGCCAGGCGGTCGTTGACCCATAGTTGGCGAGGATCGGCGCCCTTGGGGATGTCGGCGACCCAGATGTCGCGCCGAGCGTCCGCGCGCCGCCAGCCCTCGACCCGGACGCCGCCCGAGATCACCGGCCGGGCGTCCTTGGCCGCCTCCCAGCGCACGATGAAGCCGTTCTGGCCGCCGTCGGCCTGTGTAAAGCGTAGCGGGGCGTCCTGGCCGTAGACTCCGTCGGCCAGCCGCACGGTCACCGCGTTCGTCGCATTGACGGCGCGAACGGCCGCCTGAGCCCGCGCGAGGGTGGCGAAGGGACGAGCGGCCGAGCCGTCGCCATCGTCCGATCCCTGAGGTGAGACCTCGATGACGATCGGCGCCGGCGCTGGCCGCTGGTGGATCTCCACGGCGGCGAAGGCTTGCTCGGAATTGGGCCGCTCGGTCGATGCGATCCTGGGGATCGGCAGGTCCGGCAGGGATTGAGCCGCGCCGGGGCCGCCGCCTATCAGGCACAGCGCCATGGCGCCGGCGGGCCGCGCCCGGGACAAGCGTGCGAACACTCGTCTCATACCGGCTGCAGGCCGTGCTCGACGATCTTGCGGATCAGGTCGCGATGGCGCGGAAGGCTGGCGCGCAGGCGCTCGGTCTGGAGCGCGCTCTCGCGCAGCGCCCGTTCGGCGAGCGCGCGCTCGTCGGCCAAGGTCTCGAGCTCGACCTCGGTGCGAAAGCCCATGCCGTACAGAACGTACTGGTAGCTCGCCGCCGGGAACACCTCGTCGGCCCGATCGAACTCTTCATAGAGCCAGGGGGACTGGTGACGCCACAGCAGCAGCAGATCGGCGAGGCGGTCGGGGATGGTGTCGCGCGCGCGATTGTCGCGCCAGAAGGCGGTGTCCGACCGCTTGCTCAGCACGTAGTGCAGTTTGAGAAAGTCGATGATGCGGCCCCATCGGTAGTGGGTGGTGGCGTTGAAGCGCTTGGCGATGACGTCCATCACCTCACGGCACGCCGGCATCTGCTCGGAGATCAGCTTGGCCGAAAGCTCGATCAGTACGATGGCCGAGGCCTCGAGGGGTTCGAGGAAGCCGGCGGCGAGACCCACGGCCACGCAGTTGCGTTTCCAGAAGGTCTCGCGGTGGCCCGAGCGGATCGGAATCTTGCGCGCCGGCAGGTCCCGGCCGGCGGGGCCGACATAGGCGCGCAGTTCGCGTTCGGCGTCCTCGTCGCTGATATGGCGACTGGAATAGACGTGGCCGACGCCGCGGCGCGTGGGCAGGCCTATGTCCCAGATCCAGCCGGCCGTCTGAGCCGTCGAGATCGTGTGGCTGGCGATGGGGCTGTTCTCGGTCTCGTAGGGAACCTGGATGGCCAGGGCGGTGTCGCAGAACAGGACGTCGCCGCAGTCGCGGAAGGGGACGCCCAGCGCCTCGCCCAGCAGCAGGGCGCGAAAGCCGGTGCAGTCGACGAACAGATCGCCTTCGATCTCGCCCTGCTGCTCGGTCACGACCGCGCGAATGTCGCCATCGTCGGCCATGGCCACGCCGCGCACGTCGGCCAGGACGTGGCGCACGCCCAGCTTGTCGCAGCAATGACGTTGCAGGAACGGTGCGAACTTGCCCGCGTCCAGGTGATAGGCGTAGTTGGCCGCGCCCTGGTACGGCGCGGCGGTGATCGTCTTGGGCGCCAGGCCGTCATCGCACAGCCGGCCCTGCGGGGTGACCGCGTCGCAGAAGCTCGCGCCGTCCCCTGCGGCCAGCCAGTGGGGCGCCAGGTTCACCTGCGAGAAGCCCTGCGGCAGCATCAGGGGATGATAGTAGGCGTCGTCAGCCGCGCCCGTGGTCCAGCGCGCGAACTTGGCGCCCTGCTTGAACGCCGCGTCGCACGCCCGGAAGAAATCGGTTTCCGACACGCCGATCTTGGCGAGACTGGTGCGCAGCGTCGGCCAGGTGCCTTCGCCCACGCCGATGATCGGCGTGTTGGGCGACTCCACGAGGGTGACGGTGAAGCCCGTCGCCTGACGCGCCTTGTGCTTGGCGGCGATCAGGCCGGCCGTGAGCCAACCGGCGGTTCCGCCGCCGACGATGACGATGTTCTTGACCGGACGGACCATGGTGAAACTTCAAAAAAATTGGCCGGGGACAGAGGGAAAGGAGGCCCCCGGCCAAGGGGAGCCGATGGGTTTCTAGAAGCGGAACCGCGCGCCGGCCGTATAGCGGCGGCCGTAGGCGAACACGTCGAGCAGCTGGTTGTCGAACCGCCCGTGCGTGCTCTGAACCTCGTTGGTCAGGTTCAGTGCTTCAAAGAAGAGGTTGATCTGCTTCGTCAGAGCGTAGCTCGTGCTGAAGTCGATCTGCAGGTTCGGGTTTTCGAACGTCGGCTCCGAACCGAAGGCGCCGGTGTTCTGGTTCTGGCCGAAGCCGCGCAGATACTCCTTGCGGTAGTTGACCGCGACCCGCGCCTCGAGGCCGTTCTTGTCATAGAAGGCCACGAGGTTGGCGGAGTCGGCCAGACCGGTGATCGCGAAGCCGCTCTGCGAGATGTCCTTAGGATCATAGGGTCTGTTGGTGTCCACCAGGGTGGCGTTGGCGTTGAAGCCGAAGCCGCTGTCGCCGAACACGTGCTGCCAGGCCAGTTCGACGCCGCGCACGGTCGCCTCCGGCCCGTTCACCTGCTGGGTGACGCTGAAGATCGCCGGCTGGCCGGTGGTGGGGTCGATCACGCCGTTGATCGTCTGCCGCGTGGTGCCGCCAACGATGAAGTTGCTGACGTCCTTCACGAAGACGTTCACCGCCGCGTACGAGTTCGGCTTGTAGTACCACTCCACCGCTGCGTCGAAGTTGTCGGCGAGGTAGGGCTTCAGCGCGGGACTGCCGCCGCTGGCCGTCAGGGCGCCGACGCGCTGGCCGGTGCCGACGCTGGCCACGGGGGTCAGCAGATTGAGGCCCGGGCGGGTCAAGGTTCGCGAGGCGTCCAGCCGCAGGTGGATGCTCTCGGTCAGCTCCAGCTTCATGTCGACGCTGGGCAGCAGGTACGAGTAGTTGCTCTTGGTCGAGACCGCCTGCGGCTGGCTCAGCGTCACCGTCAGCAGGGTCGGATCGCCGGTGCTGCGGGTGATTGCCGTCGGCACCTGGCCGAAGCCGTTCGAGGTGACGTGCGTGTTCTCCTCGCGCAGGCCGGCGTTGAAGTGGAACGGCATGCCGGCCACGTCGACGTCGAAGTTGGCTCGAACGAACAGCGCCCAGGTCTTCTCGGTGATGTCGCGGATGCTGCCGTTGTCCAACGCCAGGTCGAACGCGCCCGTGAACTGAGTTCCGACCCCGCCGCCGCCATAGTTGAAGCCAGGGATGTTCTTGGTCTGCGGATTTCCCAGGCTGGTCAGGAACTGCTGGTAGGCGTGGGCGTCGAACTTCAGCAGGTATGGCGGCAGGGCGCCGTCGAAGCCTGGAATGAAGTTCTTCGTGCTCACCCGGTCGGTGAACAGGCTGGCCGGGACCATGACGCCGCCGTTCGGACCCGAAGCGGGACCGTAGCCCGGATAGGCCTGCCAGAAGTTGTTCACGAACGTGTTGCGCTGCTGGAACTGGTAGTGGTCTTCCAGATAGCTGCCGCCGGCCTTGATCTTGAAGCCGTCCTGCTCCCAGGAGCCCGCGAACCGCAGCTGCTTGACGACGTCGGTGTTCTGCTGAGCTTGGCGCACCACCACGTGCGAGCCGATGACGGAGGTGTCGGCCCAGCGGGTCGCGTCGCCGTTCGGTCCGTAGCCGTGAAGCACCGGCAAGGTATTCTTGCTGTCGCCGCCGATGCTGATGCCCAGGGACGGACCGATGCCGAAGCCATAGCCGACGTCGGCGCCGTCGCTGCTGATCTCGCCGCCCGGGTTCAGCCAGCTCTTGGCGTAGCTGCCGTCCGCCTCGAACTTCAGGTTCTCGGAGACGTCCCACTGGACGTTGAGGCCGGTCTGGTTGGTCCGCAGGACGGAGCGATCGGTGCCCGCCGTGAAATCGGTTTGGGAGCCGGCCTGGGTAAAGTCGACGGTGGTGCCGTTCTGGTCCAGCTTGACGTTGCGCAGGCCGTCCTGGTTGAACCAGATGCCGTAGCCGAAGTTGTCGGACCGGATGGTCTGCTCGGAGTAGTTATCGTCCAGCGTGACGGTCACGCCGTCGGTCGGCGCCCATTGCAGGGCGATGCGGCCATCGATCCGCTCATCCTTGGTATAGATCTGGCTCGCGCCGGCCTGCTGCTCGAACCAGCCCAGGACGGTCTTGTTCGACGAGGCCAGCTGGGCGGGCGTGCAGGTGGCGGTCAGCTGGCAAGGCGCGTAGTAGCCGCCTGGCCAACCGCTGACATAGACGCGGTTGGTCTGGGTGTCGTGGCGCGTGTACATCGCGTCGACCAGGACGCCGAACTTGTTGTCGGCGAAGGTGTCGCTGAACAGCGCGCCCACGGTCGGGACGAACTTGCCCGCGTCGTCCTGGACCGAGCCGGAGGCGGTGAAGGCCATGCGGCGGCCGGGATGGTCGAACGGCTTGGGGAAGGCGACATTGACGGTGGCCCCGATCGAACTGCTGGACAGGGTGACGTCCGGCGTCTTCAGCACCGACAGGCCGCCGACGAAATCCGCGCCGACGGTGCTGAAATCGACCGAGCGGCCGCCCGTGGCCGTCGAGATCCGGCGGCCGTCGTAGAGGGTTTCGTTGAAGTCGCCGCCGAAGCCGCGGACAGTGATCCCCTGCGGCTCGCCCCGGGCGCCCGAGCGCTGGATCGAGACGCCGGGCAGGCGTTGCAGCGACGCCGCGACGTTGGAGTCGGGGAACTTGCCGATGTCCTCGGCGGAAATGGCGTCGACGACGCCCGCCGAGGTGCGCTTGATGTCGAGGTTGCGTTGCAGCGAGCCTCGCAGGCCCGTGACGATGACTTCCTCGACGACGCTGGGATCGCTGGCTTGGCCCGAAGGAGCCGCGTCGGCCATGGGCGCGGCCAGCGCTGCAGCCGTCACGATCGCGGCCTCCGCGCCGTGGTCCGCGGCGTTGGCGACCCCGCAGATCATCAGCGCGACGAGGCTCGATGCGCTGGCCAAGACGGTCTTCGACGAACGCCAGCCTCCGCGGCTATTACTCTGATAATTAAATAAGGGCATTTTTCCTCCCCCTGCCGGGTGTCATGGTTGACCAAGGACCGGCACGAGCGGCCGGCTTTACACGCGAGCGCCGTAACACCGCGATTTCAATGGACAAAGAGGGGGGCATGCATCGCCTCGGCGATGTTGACTCATCACATCCTCCCTGCGCACTTTTTTGTTATTGATCGGACGCTAGCGTCAAAAGGTACCGGTATCAATAATTATTTGTCGGTGTAATTATCGACCTAAGCGAGCGGTCGCGCACTTTGGCGTTGCGGCCCGATCAAGAAGGCCGCCCGCGGCGGTCCGCGCATGAACGGAGGAGGAAACGATGGCGATGACCGTGGAGCTTTTGGACGCCGAGCGGCATGCGGGGCTGCGCCTGGGAGACCTTCCGGCGAGGCGGCCGCACTTTGTGCAGATCGTCGCCAGCGAGTTCGTCGCAGCGGCCGCGGTGTGCCCGATCTTTCTGACGAAGAACGCCGAGACGGGCCGCTTCTACGCCGGAGCGATGTTCGGCTTCGAGCCGGGCGAGGACCTGACGTCCAACGGCGGCGACCGGGCGGGGCTGTTCACGCCGCTTGACCTGGCGCGTTCAGGCTTTTTCATCGTGTCGGGCGGCGCCATCGCCGTGGATCCCCAGCATCCGCGGTTCGCGGTCTCGACCGGCGGAGCGCTGTTCGAAGGCGCCGGCCGGCCCGCGCCGGCCCTGCGCCGCGTGCAGCACGCCCTGGCGCAGCTCGACGCCGGTGTTCCCGAGACGGACGCCTTCATCGCGGCGATGGTCGCGGCCCGCCTGGTGGAGCCCATCGACATCGACCTTTCGTTCGACGACGGCCGAACCTTGAATCTCGCGGGTCTCTACACCGTCAGCCTCGATGCGCTGGGCGATCTGGATGACGCGACCGCGGTCGACTTCTTCCGGCGCGGCTATCTGCAGCTGATCTACGCCATGGCGGGCTCCCTCAAGCAGGTCGGTCGCCTGGCGAAGCTCCGGAACGACAAGAGCGCCGCATGAGCGGCGCGGCGGCGACTGCTATCCGGGTGGTCGAGCCCGCCGGGCTGGGCGAGCTCGGGACCGCGGGTTTCGCGCAGACGGTGGCGGCGGGCTGCGCGCCCGTCCTGCTGCCCGGCCTTTGTCGTCGCTGGCCTGTCGCCGAGGCCAGCCTGGGCGGCTGGGCCGCCTTGTCCGCCTATCTGGGCAGGCTGGACGCCGGACGAGCGGGGCAAGCCTTCATCGGTCCGCCGGCGATCGCGGGGCGTTATGACTACGGCGATGGCCCGAACGGCTTCAACTTCGAGCGAGCGTCCCTGACCCTCGCCCAGTCCCTCGAACGCATCGGCGCCGCCGCCGCCGATCCCGCCCTCGCCAGCGTCTACATGGGTTCACTGCCGGCTGACGACTATGCGCCCGGCTTCGCCGCCGAGAACCCCGTAAGCTTCCTGCCGTCGCTGGCCCGCCCCCGGCTGTGGCTGGGCAACGCCAGCCGCATCGCCTGCCACTACGACAGCTTCGATAACCTGGCCTGCGTGGTCGCCGGCCGGCGGCGGTTCACGCTGTATCCGCCCGACGCCATCGGCGACCTCTATGTCGGGCCGATCGACCATACCCTGGCCGGTCAGCCGACCAGCCTGGCCGCGAGCGCCGAGCCGGACGATCCGCGCTATCCCCGTTTCGCCGCCGCGGCCAGCCGGGCAATCGTCGTGGAGCTCGCGCCAGGCGACGCACTCTACCTGCCCAAGCTGTGGTGGCATCAGGTCGAGGCGCTGGAGCCGGCGAACCTGCTGGTCAACTACTGGTGGGACGCCTTCGCGGCGGGGCCGGATGCGCCCTACCTGACCATGATGCTGGCGATGATCGCCATCGCCGAGCGTCCGCCCGCCGAGCGCGAGGCGTGGCGCGCTTTCTTCGACCACTATGTCTTCCGGCCGGGCGGCCACCCGCTGGCCCATATGCCGGCCGAGCGCCACGGGCTGCTGGGACCGCTGGCGGACGGCAATTATGGCCGGATCCGCGCGATCGCCATGAAGATGCTTCGCGGCGGCTAGAAGCCGACCGCTGAAGCGGCCGGCTTCCCTCGGGTCCTATTTGGCGATCGGGAACTCGAACACCGTCGCCGAGATCGGCGAAACCACCAGGCCGGAGCGCGACGCCGAGCCTTGGGTGATCGTGACGCCAGCCGGCGCGCCAACCTTGTTGGCCGCCTCCAGCGACGCGCCGCTGAGAACCCACTTGCGGCCGACGCCCTTCAAGGACAGCGCCTTGAGGTCCAGCTTCACGGTCTGCGCGGCGGTCGTCGGGTTGACCACCCCGATCCGCAGCGACTTGCCGTCCGGGCTCAGCCCCGCGATGACGTCGAGCGGGTAGGTCGGGCTACCGGCGAGGATCTTCGGGTGAAGGAAACCCACCGGGTAGCGCGGCTCGGGCTGCGGTGCGTCGCCTTGCACCGACACCGGCGTGACGCCGGCCCCGAAATGCTGACCATACAGCTTGAACACCTGGCCCGTCGAGTTCAGCACCGCGTCCGTCGCGGTGATGTCCATGGTCGAGGCGCCCGTGGTGAAGGCGCTCATGGTCAGGAAATCGGTGTGGCGCAGCATCTCCTGCAGCACCAGGGCGTAGGCCAGGGTCGACTTCAGGTTCACTTGGCCGAAATAGGCGTACTCGTCGATCGACAGGAAGATCGACTTCTCTTTCATCGCCGGAAAGCGCTGCTGGTAGATCTTCCACAGCTCGGCCTTCATCTTGACCTGGTTGGAAGGCGCTCGGGCATACTCCATCAGCTCGGCGTCGGCGGGCGCGTCAGGGCGTTTCTCGGGCTGATCGTACCAGTGCTCGGAGATGCCGTCGAAATTGCCCCAGGTCTTGGCCAAAAGTCCGCCCGTCCAATCCCATTCGGAGCCGAACCTGGAGGCGACGCTCTCCAGCGACACGTTTTCCTTCGTGCCCTTGGGATGGCCCTGGTCGACCATGGCGCCCGAAGCGATCAGGGTGATGGACGGATCGACCGCTCGCATGGCCTTGGCGAAGGCGTTGTGCTTGATCGTGTAGTAGTCGAGCGACGTCTTGCCGATCTGCCACCAGCCGTAGGGTTCGTTGCCGATGTTCCAGAACTTCACGCCGTAGGGCTCGGGATGGCCGTTGGCGGCGCGCCGGGAGCCCCAGACGCTGGTCGCCGGACCGTTGAGGTACTCGACTTCCTCGGCTGCCGAGTTGGCGTCGCCCAGGCCGGCATTGACGGTGACATAGGGCTCGACGCCGATGATCTTGGTCAGATCCATCCACTCGTCCATGCCGATGTCGTCGGGCTGCATCGCGCTCCAGGCGTAGTCGAACATCGGCGGCCGCTTGTCGCGCGGGCCGATGGCGCTATGCCAGTCCCAGTCCGAGAGAAAGTTGCCGCCCGGCAGCCGCCACATGCCCGAATTGAGCGACCGCGCGATGGCGGTGGTGTCGGCGCGCCAGCCGCGGATGTTGTCGGCCGGCATCAGAGACACGACGCCGACGCGGAAGGATCCCGAGCCCAAGCCGGTGATCTCGAGTCGCGCATCGGTCGTGTCGACCGGAGGTGTGAAGCTTATCTCGGCCTTTCGCCAGTCGGCGCCGGGGGCGGGAAGGGCGATCGCTTGACGGTCGTTCGGGCCTGGGCCCCAAACCAGCGCCGCCTCGAGCCTGGCGCCGGGGTCGCCGTCAAACACCACATAGCCGTCGTAGCGCCTGTCCTTGGCCACGCCGATCCCGGCTTGCGAGAGGCCCTTGCGCACCGAGGCGTCGACGGCGACCCTGGGACTCTGCTCGCCGACATAGGGCGTCTTGGTGTCCATGGTCACGGCCGTGTCGCCGCCGATCGGCCGCCACTTGCGATAGCTGACGCCCGGACGGCCCTCGGCGTTGAGGGGCGGCGGCTTGTCGAAGGCCGGCGCCACGACGGGATAGTAGAACTTCCGGTCGTCGAGCATCTCGGCCCAGAGGGTGCGGGCCACCAGCCCGCCGATGGGCTCGATGAACATGCCGTACTCGTATTTCGTCACCGGCTTGGCGCGGCTCGCGCCGTCGATGGCCACCTTGACCGGCGTCGCGGCCAACGCCGTGGCCGCCGGCGCCGCTAAGCTGGCGTACGCGGCCAGCAGCAATCCATATCGCATCCCTGCCTCCCTATTACTCTGTGTTTTTTTGGCGAGACTTCCGATCAGGCCCGCTACGTTATGGCGGCGCGCAGGGCGTCTTCTCCCACGCGACGTCGGTGTTCTCGGCGATAGAGTCGATCCAGGTGGTTCGATCACGTCTGTGAAGGCGATTGACACACCACAGATTTGCCAGACAAATGGTAGCGCTAACAGATCGCGCGAAGCAAGGGCTGGAATGCGCGGCAGGGGAGGTTTGAATGACCGTCAAGGCTCTGCGCGACCGGCGCCCCGGCGCCTCTTGGACGCTCGCGGGACTCGTCACGACAGCGATTCTGCTGGGAGCCCCGATGGCGGCCGACGCCCAGGTGGCGACCCCTCCACCGGCGGCCGTGCCCGGCGCAAAGCCGGCGCAGGTCCAGAGGATCAAGGTTCATTCCCCCGCCATCGAGGGCAACCTCGAGGGCGAGAGCGCCGATCGCGATGTCTTCGTCGTGCTGCCACCCAGCTATGCCGCCAATCCCAAGCGGCGTTATCCTGTGGTCTACGCCCTGCACGGCTATTCTATCGGAGCCGAGCAATGGATCAGTGAGATCCACGCGCCGCAGACGATCGAAGGCGCCTTCGCCAAGGGCGCGCGTGAGATGATCGTCGTGCTGCCGGACAGCAAGACCGTCCACAACGGCTCAATGTATTCCAGCTCGCGCACCACCGGCGACTTCGAGACCTTCATCGCCAAGGATCTGGTCGCCTACATCGACAAGCATTATCGCACCTTACCCAATCGCGAGAGCCGCGGGCTGGTGGGACATTCGATGGGCGGGTACGGCGCCAGCCGCATCGGCATGCGCCACGCCGACGTGTTCGGCGCGCTCTACATGATGAGCCCCTGCTGTCTGTCGCCGCGCGACGCGGGGCCGCCCGGCGGCGACAGCGCCGCGGCGCTCACGCAGGTGAAGTCGCTGGACGACGCCAAGAAGCTGCCCTGGGGCCTGCGCGCCCAACTGGCGACCGCCGCGGCTTGGTCGCCCAATCCCGACAAGCCGCCGCTGTTCCTGGACCTGCCGGTCGAGAACGGCGTGACCCGGCCGGACGTGCTGGCCAAGTGGGCCGCCAACGCGCCGCTGGCTTTCGTTGACCAGTACATTTCCGCGCTCAGCCGGTACAAGGCCATCGCCATCGATGTCGGTGATCGTGACGGCTTGAAGGTCGACGCGGCCAAGCTGCACGCGGTGTTGGACCGCTACGGCCTTCGCAACCGCTTCGAGACCTATCCGGGCGATCACACCAGCGGCGTTCCGCTGCGACTGCAGGATCACGTCCTGCCGTTCTTCAGCAGTAACCTGGCCTTCGAGGCGCGCTAAGGCCCGGCGGCGGAGGCTGGCTAGGTCTTCGCTCCGTCGAGACGCGATCGATCCGCCGCGATCGCGCGCCGGTTCCAACGCTGACGGCGTTGGACGCCTTCAAAATGCACCCGTGCGAGGCGTTCTTGATCTTCGAAGTCCATCACTGCAGCCAGGTAGCCATCGAACAGCGCGCCGACCGCCTGGCGCGTGTCCAAGGGCGAGCTCCGCAGCAGGGCTTCCACCACGCGACCCTGCGATGCGCGGATCGTGCGCCCGGCGCGCGCCAGTGCGCCCTCCAGCGGGCCCCGGATGGCGGGTCTGGCCACGGCCATGTCCCACAGATGCTCGATCGAGGCCGCGATCGCGCCGTTGCCGGCCGTGCGCGCCAGGGAAACGTGGAAGTGGTGGCAGGTCTCGACGGTCATCGAGCCGGAGAGACCGGGGCCGCGCAGGGCGGGGGGCGACCGATCTTCGTCGTCGAGGCCAGCGGCCAGGCTGGCGGCCTCGACCTCGAAGGCGCGACAGGCCTCGAGCAGCGCGACCAGATCGAACGGGGGCGCGTTCATGTCGCTCTTGGGGCGACCGCTGATCACCTGGCTGCCCACGCCGTGGTGAGACTCGATCAGGCCCAGGCACTCCAAGATGATCAGGGCCTCGCGCAAGGTCGTGCGACTGACCGGAAACTCGGTCATGAGCTGATGTTCGGTCGGCAGCCAGTCGCCTCGGGAAAAAACGCCCGCCTTGATGCGGCCCATAAGTTCGTAGGCCAACCGATGCGGTGCGCGCCGTCCCAAAGGCGTGGCTTGGGCAGTCCGCAGGGAGGCAAACGGCGGCATCGACGTCCCGAATTTACGCGGACAAAATATAGGTTTTCGACTTGGAGTTGGTCAAATGGATTTCCATTCATAATAAAAATCTCATATATGAAAAATTCTTCCCTTTGGCGACTTTCTAGCGTTGGACCGACCTGCCTTCGGCCCCAATCGTTGGTCGGCATGCGGGTTCCACCTTCCAAAGTCGCAGAGGACCGCAAGGTCTCTGAACATGTGGACGCGTCGAACAATGGGCTTCCGCGCGACAATCCTCAGGAGGAATGGCGATGAATAAGGCGACGAGGGCGGCGAGCATGACGCGCGTGGTTCTGTCCGGCCTCGCGGCCCTGGCCGTCGCCGCGAGCGCCTCCGGCGCGCTCGCGCAGGTCTGGCGCTCCGATTCCGGGCGCGGGACCTACTCGAACCCGCCGCTCAACGCGGACTATCCCGATCCGGACATCATCCGGGTCGGTGAGGATTTCTACTTCGCCTCGACCACCTTCATGAACACGCCCGGCCTGGTGATCCTGCATTCCAAGGATCTGGTGAACTGGGACATTGTCGGCCACGTCATGCCGCGGCTGACGGGTAATCCCAAATACGATCTCGCAGACGGGGGCGACTATCGGCACGGCGTCTACGCGCCCAGCCTTCGTCATCACAACGGCCGTTTCTACATCGCCGTCACCCCGGTCGGCGGCAAGACGCGGATCTACTCGGCCGCGAAGATCACGGGGCCTTGGTCGATGCGCGAGCTCGATCGCGAGGCGTTCGATCCTGGCCTGTTCATCGACACCGACGGCAAGGCCTATATCGCCACCTCCATCGGCTCCGACGGCACGATCACTCTGCTCAGCCTGAACGCCGACCTTTCCGCCGTGGTCGATTCCCGCGTCGTCCATTTCAACAAGGGCGCCGAGGGCTCCAAGCTGATCCGACGCGGCGACTGGTACTATCTGTTCAACGCCATTCCCTCGCGCCTGGGGCTGACGGTGTCGCGCGCGAAGAGCCTGACGGGGCCCTGGGAAACGCGCCCGCAGATCGATGACAAGACGGGCGGCCACCAGGGCGCGCTGGTCGATCTGCCTGGCGGCGGCTGGTACGGCTTCGTGATGCTCGACGCCGGCGCGGTCGGCCGCGTGACCAATATCAGCCCAGTCTTCTGGCAAGACGATTGGCCGGTGTGGGGCGCGCCGGAAGCGCCCGGACGCGTCCCCGCCAGCGCCGTCAAACCGATCCAGGGCAAGCCGTTCAGGGAGCCCCCCAGCTCCGACGACTTCTCAAAGTCCGTGCTGGGCCGCCAGTGGCAGTGGAACCATAATCCCGACGACCGGCGCTGGTCGCTGACCGAGCGGCCGGGCTTCATGCGGCTGAAGGCGACGACCAGCGACGGCTTCTGGACCGCGCGCAACACGCTCGTGCAGAAGGGGCAGGGACCTCGCAGCCGCGGCGTGGCCAAGCTGGATCTGCGGGGGCTGGCGGTCGGCGACGAATGTGGCCTGGGCACATTTGGCAAGTTTTCCGGCCAGCTGGTCGTCACCCGCGCCGCGGACGGCCAAGGGCAAGTCAGCGCACGTTTGATCGAGAGCACGTCCGAAGGACCCAAGGTCCTGTCGCGATCGACGCCGCGTTCCACACCGCTGACCGATCTGTGGCTTTCGGTGACGATGGACTTCACCGCCGACAAAAGCGCTCTGAGCTACAGTCTGGACGGCAGGACCTGGATCCCGGCATCGGACGATTTCCCGCTGGCCTTCGACTGGCGGACGGGCACCTTCCAAGGCGAGCAGTATGGTCTGTTCTGCTACAACCCCAAGGGCGGCGACGGGCGTCTCGACATCGACAACTTCACGCTGGAAAAGCCTTAGCGTCGCTTGGCTACATGGCCAGCCGCGTGTCGTCGAGCGCCAGGTCCACGAGCGCGCGCATCGCCGCGCTGGCCGCTTCGGAATCGCCGGCGGCGATGGCGTCGCAGACCTTGGCATGGTCGGGCACCGGATCGCGGGGCAGGGCGCGGGAGCGTTGCTTGAACTCCGTGGTCCAGCTCACCGCGGCGCTGATGCTGGCGCTGAGGGCGATCATGGCGTCGTTGTGGGTGGCGCGCAGCAGGGCCTCGTGGAACTCGCGATCGGCCAAGCGCCCCGCGTCGGTCGCCAGAGTATGGCGCTTCATCCTGGCCAAGGCGTCCCGCATGGCCTTTATATCGTCCTTGTCGCGGCGCTCGGCCGCGAAGCGGGCCGCCGCCGGCTCGACCACCGCGCGCAGTTCGAACAGGTCGCGGACGAACGTTAGATCCGGCTCGGCCGCGAAGGCCCAGGCCAGGACCGTCGGGTCCAGGATGTTCCAGCGGCTGCGCGGCAGCACCCGCGTACCGGCCTTGGGGCGGCTTTCCACCAGGCCCTTGGCGGTCAGCACCTGGACAGCCTCGCGATAGGCGCTGCGCGAGACTTCGAGCGCTTCGGAATTGGCGATTTCGCCACTCAAGGTCTCCCCGGGCGCGATCTGGCCCGACACGATCGCGGTGCCGAGATAGTGGGCGACAGCGCCGCGCAAGCGTCGGCCGGACCCTCTCGCCGATCGCGTGATCGGCTTGTTGTCCGGCTCGTCCGAGGGCATGGGCATGAGACTCCTGAGGATGCGTAGTGATCTATAAGCGCAACCCAGCAAGGCTTGGCAAGTTGTCAGGCAATTTGAAAGCTGTGCGGTCTGTCGCCCCATCCGTAGGGGACTTGAAATCACGGCGCTTCTCAGTGGCCCAAGGCGCGAGAGGGCAGGGGCTATGTCCCCCTCGCGCCAAGAGTGGTCAGACCTCAGGCGAGAGCTGGGTGCGCAGCAGGTGACGTCGCCTTGCGCGTAGGCGCATTTGTCGAAGCCGACAGGGATAAAGGTCGCGTCCTGAAGGGCTGACACTGCTGCACATTGACCATCTGGGCCTGTTGGTCATGCGCACGCAGCCGGCGAACCGGCCGGAGATGTTACCGTCGATCTTGGGCCTGTTGGGGCGGTGTCGATCCGCGCGGTGATCGGCGCATCGGCCTTGGACTGGGCTTGCGCCCAGGGCGCGGCGGGGCTGGTGCAAGGGCTCGGGCGGCCATGCGACAGGTCGTTCCGATCACCTCGTTTCCCCGCGCATTTGTCGCCCAGGGGTGATCGCCCGCGCGTCACCTTCCGTTGATCGAGGCCGCCACCAGCGGATTGGCTAGCGGTCCTGCGCCCCGTCGTGGGCGTAGACGCCCAGCAATGCGCCCACGAAGCCGCCGGCCTTCTTGGTCGACAGGATCGCGCCGTCCTCATTGGCCTTCAGCGTCTTCCACTGTCCGGCGGCCAGGGCGTACGAGAAGTCATAGGCGCCGCCGCGGGCGGTGACCTTCAGCCACACCGGCGCGCCGGCCTTCAGCGCGACCGGCGCGCGCGCGACCTTCTCGCCGCCTTTGGGGTCTTTCGGGCCGTCGCGGCGCTCCAGCACGATCTCATCGCGACCGTCGGCGTTCCGCTCCAGGCCGAGGAAGAAGAAGTGGTCGTCGTTCTGCACCGCGACCATGCCGGCCTTGTCTCCGGTCTTGGTCGGGCGGAAGCGCATTTCGGTCGAGGCGCTGGCGTTGATATGCTGCTGGCGCCGGCCCCAGAAGGAGGGCTGGGTCATGCCGCCGATGGTCTCGGGACGCGCCGTCAGCACCAGCTTGCCACGCTCCAGCCGCCACCAGCGCTCTTGCGGGATCCGCATGGTCACCCAGCTGAGCGGCAGCGCCTTGCCGTCGAATTCCTCGCGGACCTTGAAGGCTCCGGACGTCGGCGGCGGCTTGGGCGTCGTCGCCGGCAGGTCCGGCTTGGCGTGGACGTAGGGGATGGTCTTGCCGTTCTCCAGGATGATCGGCCAGCCGTCTTTCCATTCCACCGGCAGCAGGAAGGTCTCGCGCCCAGTGTTGTACAGGTCGTCGCCGTAGGGACGGACCGCCAGGAAGGTCGCCCACCACTTGCCATCCGGCGTGTCGACCAGATTGGCGTGGCCAGCCGAGGTGATCGGCAGCGGGCGGTCCTTGGGCAGGCCCCGCTGAGTCAGGATCGGATTATGCGGGTAGGGGACATAGGGACCCCAGGCGCTCTTGGACCGCAGCGCGACCTGGCTGTGGCCCTCGGCGGTGCCGCCTTCGGCCGCAATCAGATAGTACCAGCCGTCCTTCTTGAGGATATGGGGCCCCTCGGGCCAGATCGGCTTGGCGGCGGGATTGACGCCCTTGTCCAGCAACAGCTTGCGTTCGCCGACTGTCTTCTTGGCCTTGAGGTCATAGGCGATCGCCCAGATCGCCCGGTGGCCGCTGTATTCGGGCGGGCCGGGCGGCTCGCCGTTGAAGACGATCAGGGCGCTGCCGTCATCGTCGAAGAACAGATAGGGATCGATGCCTTCGACCGCCGGAAGCCAGACCGGATCAGACCAGGGGCCCTTGGGATCGGTCGCCGTGATCAGGAAGTTGCCGCGACAGTCGACGCAGGTGTTGAGGATGTAAAAGACCCCGTCATGGTGGCTCAAGGTGGGCGCGAACACCGCGCGCGAAAGGCCCAGGCGGCCGAAGTCCAGCATGCCCGGGCGGTCGATCGCGTTGCCGATCTGGTTCCAGTGCACCAGGTCGGTCGAATGGAAAACCGGCAGGCCCGGGAACCAGGCGAAGGTCGAGCTGACGAAGTAGAAGTCCTTGCCGACGCGCATGACTGCGGGGTCCGGATAGGTCCCCTTGAGGATAGGGTTCGCGTACTGGCCAGCGTTGGGCTTGAAGGCCGCGTCGGACGGATCGGCGCCTTCGTACTCGAACCATTCGAACGTAGCGTTCGGCGCTTGGGCGGGCTGCGCCGCCTTCGCGGCCGCTTCGCGCGCCTGCGCCTGGCCGCCGCCGACGGCCAGAAGCGCCAGGGCGGAGATGAACCCCAAGGCCCCTCCGTTGAGCGACGGTCTGCGATCCGGCGAAGCGTGCCCAAGCATGGCGTTTCCTCTCTCCCAGCTGCGGCGCAGCCGCAGTCCCCTTTTTGTCGGGCAAGTCACACGTCCGGATCGCCGCGGCGTGACGCTTTCGGCCACCTTATCGTGGGGAGGGTGGTGATGGTAGCGCTAACTTTAGGGTGATCTTGGCCGGCGCCGGGCGCAAAAAAGAGCCGGCCCCGCGAGGGACCGGCTTTCAGGTGCTCCAACTCAAGGGGAGTGGAGCTCAGGCCTTCAACTCACAAGGAGGAGGTTGAAGCTTAGAACGTCGCTCGCGCCGTCAAGGTGAAGGTGCGGCCGTCGTAGTCGACCCAGCGCGAGACCCGGTGGTCGTTTTCGAACTCGAAGCGCGCGGAGTCGGTGAGGTTGTAAGCGTCCAGCGACAGGCTGAAGTTGTCGGTGACATTGTATGACGCCGACATGTCCAGCTGGCCGCGGGCTCGCACCGAGCGGGCGCCGCCGGTGTAGGTGCCGTTGGCGTTCAGCGGGTAGTCCGAGCGATAGTTGTAGACCGCGCGGATGCCGAACTTGGTCGTCTCGTAATAGCCAATGACGTTGACGTTGTGCTTGGAGATGCCCGGGAACGGGGCGATCGCCGGGCTCTTCGACGTCGTGTAGGCATAGTTGAAGCTGCCGCCGAAGTTCTTCCAGAAGCCCGGCAGGAAATCGAGGTTCTGCTGGATGTTGAACTCGACGCCCTCGACGGTGGTCGGCTTGTCGAGGTTGTAGGCGCCGCTGGCGTTGACGTGGACTTGGCGGGTGGCGGTGGAGAGGCTGGTGGCGTTGCAGTAGGCGCCGTCCCACGACAGGGCGCCGAAGCCCCAGGTCGAACCGTCCGACGGACACAGGAGCGCCGGGTCGCTGGTCGACGCGATGCGGCCGGTGATGTTCTTGCGGAAATAGGCTAGCGAGACCAGACCGTTGGGGCGGTTGTACCACTCCAGCGACAGGTCGAAGGACTCGGCCATATAGGGACGCAGATTGTTGTTCCCGATCTGGACCGAGACGTCATAGACGCTGACCGAGCCCGAGCTCAGTCCGGTATTCAGGATCTGCCCGGGATTGACCTTGGTCGCCGGCGAATACTGGCGCGGATGCGGGCGGACGTAGGTCTTGTAGTACGCGCCGCGCAGGATCAGGTCATCGGTGACGTCGGCCACGACGATCGCCGACGGCAGGAAGAAGTTGTATTTGTTCTTGTACTGGTCGGACTTGAAATCGTTCGGCGAACCGATCGAGTCGACTGGCGGCTTCGTGCGGTCCAGGGTCGTGATGGTGTTCTTGGTGTCTTCGTAGCGGCCGCCGAAGTTGCCGCGCACGCCATGGCCGAAGATCTCGGTGTCGTACTTCGCCTGGATGTAGAACTGATTGATATCGTTCTCGTTGGTGAAGTTCTTGTCGTAGTAGGCGCCGTCCGCGTACTGGATGTTCAGCCCCGTCGGCGACAGGCTGCCGCCCGGATAGACCGTGACGGGCGTGACCGCGCCCAGGAAGCGGCGGATGTCCAGGGTCTGCCAATTCTTGCTGTAGTCGCCGGCGATGCCGCCCATGAAGTCCTTCACGAACGGGGCGGTGGTCAGCATGTCGGGCGTGATCTTCGACAGCTGGATGCCATAGCCGAACACGCGATAACCCGTGGAGACGTACTTCTCGCGTTCCAGGCGCACGCCGGCCTGGATGCTCTTGATCGGACCCCATTCGACGAAGCGCTCGCCGTCCAGGCCCAGGCTGTTCAGCTCGTTCTTGGCGTAGCTTTGCGAGCCCTCGAGGCCCAGGCGGGCGGTGCTGTTGGCCGACGTGCCGTTGTTGTAATACGAGACCGGATCGTTGGCGCCGCCCCAGGTCCAGACCGTGCTGGCCGGGCCAAGGGAGTTCTGCGGATCGGGACGGGTGACGTAGGAATAGCCGCCGATGTCGTCCAGGCCGGTGGAGATCGAGCCGGTGATGCCGTTGCCGCCCGCGCGGGTGGGGTTGACGACGTCGACCGAGGTCTCGACCGAGGCGTTGGAGCCCGAGGACAGGCTCAGGGCGGCGGCCAGGCGCCACTTGTCGTTGGCCCAGTCGACGTTGCCAATGACGCCGTTCGACTTCTGGTGCTGGGAGTACAGGCGCGTCGACGACAGCCCGTTCATGTTGGCGAACGAGTAGCTCTGATAGAGATAGCGGCCGTCATTCGTCTGGATCGGCGCGCCCGTCGGCGTGATCACCGTACCCGCGCCCGGCGTCGAGGACGGGGCGACGTAGTTGATCAGGAAGTACTGGACGGTGTCGGGCAGGTTGCGGTCGGTCGAGAAGCCGATGAGCCCGACCTTGGTGTTGTCGTTCGGCTTCCACTCGACGCCGGCCGAGCCCGACCAGACCTTGCCGACGTTCATGCGCGTATACTGGCGGATGGCGCTGTTGGCCCAGACGCCATTCGTGCTCTTGGAGCCGGTGTTGCTGGTCACATAGGCCGCCGCCGCGGTCGGCGAGAGGCCCAGGGCTTGGCCTAGCGAGCGGCAGTACGAGGTCGCGTTGCCGACGCAGGCGGTCGGCGAGAAGTACTGGCCGTACGCAGCGTTGAACTGCGTCGGCGTCAGACCCGTCATCGCCGAAGTCAGATAGTCATAGTTGTTGAGGCGGACGGTATCGCGGCGGAAGTTTTCCTTCTTGTAGGCCAGGGTCCC
>CBIHOB010000045.1:0-35648 GCA_966211605.1 uncultured Caulobacter sp. | reverse complement strand
GGCGATGAGAGCAAGAGTTCGGGTCAAGCAGCATCCGTTCCCGGGTGGCTGGCTGGCTCTGGGTCTGATGACCTGCGTGGTGTTGTTCCTGCTGGGCGCGCAGGCCGGGGATCACCTGTCGGGCGGACTGTCGACCGCCGCGACCCTGGCCGCCTTCGTCGCGGTCTGCGTCGGGCCGGTGCTGCTGGCCGTGACCGTGCTGTGGGGCGGCTTCGCGTTCTTCCGCTGGCTGTGGGTCGGCGAGCGGCGCTAGCGGGCCGATTTCGGAATGCAAAAAGGCCCAGCTATCGCTAGCCGGGCCTCTTGTCGTTTCAGCGCTGAAGCGATCTTACTTGATCTTGCCTTCGCGGAATTCGACGTGCTTGCGGATGACCGGGTCGTACTTCTTCAGCACCATCTTTTCGGTCTTGGTGCGGGCGTTCTTCTTGGTGACGTAGAAGAAGCCGGTGTCCGCCGTCGAGTTCAGGCGGATCTTGATGGAAGCCGGTTTGGCCATGGTCGAATCCCTGCGATGGTCGCGCAGGTTCCCGCGCGTTGGAAATAAGAGGCGCGGAACATACTCATCGGTGACTCAAAGTCAATTGCCGGAGTCACATCCCATTAGGGCACCGCTTGTAGGGAAAGTCCGCCGCTCGCGCCTGGCCGCCTACCGAGCCCTCGATCCGCGCCACCAGCGTGTCCTTGTCGACCAGGCGATACAGGATCCGCTGGGGGAAGTCGTGCTGCGGGTTCTCGAAGGTCACCGCGTTCTCGGCGATCTCCTTCACCGGGAAGGCCGCTTCCGGCTGGCCCGAGGGAATCGCCACGTACTGCAGCTTGCCGTCGGCGCGCGCCAGGATGCGCATGAACTCGTACTCGCGCAGCTTGCCGTCGCGCACGCTGCGACTCATGCCGATCATCGCGCCGCCGGCGGGAGCCAGCCACAGCTCCTCGATCTTCGCGCCGTTGGGCCGGGTCAAGGTCCAGCAGCCGCCGATGAAGGCCAGCTTGTTGATGTCCGGCGGCGCGGTCGCCGGAGCCGCCTGCAGAGCCAAGGCCAGAATCGTACCGATCACCGCGAATCTCCTCCCCAGACCCCTCTAGAAAGAAGGGGGACCCGCCTTCCTAGAGGTGGGTCAGATGCCGCTTGCCATTCAGGAAACGCATGAAGGGGGCGGGGCGTCCAGTGTCGGAAAGTCGCAGGCCGATCTCGTGCACGACGAAACGGGTGATGTTGGGCAGGTCCAGGGCCATGGCCTCCTGGAAGTCGACCCAGGCGATCTCGTCCAGCTCGCCGCAGTCGGGACGCCGGTCCAGGCTCAGAAGCGCCTCGGCCGGCGCCATGAAGAAGCGGGCGTCGAAGCGGCGCGGCCGATAGGGCGGGGTGATGGCGCGGGCCACGAAGCTGAGCGGCGCCAGGTCGGGCAGGGCGCCCTGGGCCAGGAACGGCCGCCAGGGCCCCGCGCCGGGCCGCTCGGGGGCGTCCTTGGCCAGCAAGAGGCCCGTCTCCTCGAAGGTCTCCCGCACAGCCGCCAGCGCCAAGGCGCGGGCCAGACGCGCGGGCTTGCCGTGGCGGGGCTCCTGCGCCAGCCGGGCGACGACCTCGGGCGCCAGTTCGCTGGCGCTGGGAGCGTCGTAATCAGTGCGGTCGACCCGGCCGCCCGGAAACACCCACTTGTCGGGCATGAAGGCGTGGCCGTGGTTGCGGCGACCCATCAGCAGGCGCGGGGAGGGGCCGTCGGTGCGGACGATGATGACCGTCGCCGCGTGCTTGGGCTTCAGCGCCGCGCCGGTTTCGCGCACGGCGCCGTCGTTGATCGTGTCGAACTTCGCGTCGATCGGCGGCAGGGTCATGCCGGAAGGTCTCTCATGCGACTAGGTTAGGCCGATTGCGCGGCCTGGAAAGACCGACGTAACGTCAGGCGGATTCTTGAGGGGGCTTTCACGATGATCGGACGGGTTTCGATGCTGGCGCTGGCCGCCGGCCTGGCTTTGGGCGCGCCGGTCTTGGCCGCACCTTCTCCCGCCCAGGTGGCTGCGGCCGCCAAGGCCGTCCAGCCCAAGGTCGTGGCCTGGCGGCGCGACATTCATGAGCATCCCGAGCTGGGCAATCAGGAAGTCCGCACCTCGGCCCTGATCGCCAAGGAACTGAAGGCCCTGGGTTTCGAGGTCCGCGAGAACGTCGGCAGGACCGGCGTGGTCGGCGTCCTGAAGGGCGGCAAGCCCGGCAAGGTGGTGGCCCTGCGCGCCGACATGGACGCCCTGCCGGTCGAGGAAAAGACGGGCCTACCGTTCGCCTCCAAGGTCAAGGCGACCTGGGAAGGCAAGACCGTCCCGGTCATGCACGCCTGCGGCCATGACACCCATGTCGCCATGCTGTTGGGGACAGCCACGGTGCTGGCCGGCATGAAGAAGGACATCAAGGGGACGGTGGTCTTCATCTTCCAGCCCGCCGAGGAAGGCCCGCAGGCCGGCGAGGAGGGGGGCGCCAAGCTGATGATCCGCGACGGGGCGCTGGACCAGCCCAAGGTCGACGCGATCTTCGGCGTCCATATCGGCCCGGGCGACGCTCACCAGCTGAACTACCGCCCCGAGGGCTTCTACGCCTCGTCCGACCGTCTGACGATCACGGTGAAGGGCAAGCAGACCCATGGCGCGCGGCCGTGGGCCGGGATCGACATGGCCAGCGTGGCCGCAGACATCATCCAGGCCATGAACCAGATCGCCGCCCGCCAGGTCGATGTCGGCGCCTCGCCCTCGGTGGTGACCATCGCCGTGATCAACATGGGCATGCGCCAGAACATCATCCCCGAGGACCTGAAGATGGAGGGGACGATGCGGACCTTCTCCACCGCCCGCCACGAGGACCTGGTCGCCAAGGTCCAGAAGGCGGTGGCCAGCATCGGCGACCGCTACGGCGCCAAGGCCGAGGCGGTGTTCAGCCAGCCCTATCCAGTGACCTACAACGATCCGGCGCTGAGCAAGTGGGTCAAGTCGAGCTTGGAAAAGGCCTCGCCCGGCAAGGTCGACGACAACGCCGCGCTGGTCACGGGGGCCGAGGACTTCTCGCTCTACGCCGAGAAGGTCCCGGCGGTGTTCGTCCAGCTGGGTGGGCGGAAGGCCGATGTCCCGGCCGCAACGGCCCCGGCCAACCACTCGCCGTTCTTCGATGTCGACGAGGCGGTGTTTGAGACCGGCGTGAAGGCCGAGGTGTTCATGGCGCTGGATTATCTGGAGCGGAAGTAGGGGCTACTGGCCCCCTCCGCGCCTGCGGCGCTCCTCCCCGGAGGGGGAAGACAGGGCGCACACCGTCTGCCCCCTCCGGGGGCGGACGATCGCGAAGCGATCAGGTGGGGGCCTGCTGCGCTTGCCGTTCGAACCACGGCGTGATCCGCCGCAGCGCTTCCTCGACCTCCGGTGTCGAGACCGCGAAGCTGAAGCGGATGAAGTGCTTGCCCTCGACGGGATCGAAATCCACCCCGGGAGCGGTGGCCACGCCAGTGTCCTTCAGCAATTGCTGGCAGAAGGCCAGCGAGTCGTCGGTCAGGTGGCCGATGTCCGCCCAGATGTAGAAGGCCCCGTCCGGCGGGGCGATCTGCTTGAGGCCCAGGGCCGGTAGGGCCTCCAGCATCAGCTGGCGGTTGGCGCGATAGACGTCGATATGGCCTTCCAGCTCGTCGATGCAGTCCATGGCCGCCAGGCCGGCGTGCTGGGACAGCGACGGGGCGGTGAGGAACAGGTTGCCGACATAGGCCCGCGCCCGCTCCAGGTCCTCGCCTCTGGGCGCCAGCAGCCAGCCCAGCCGCCAGCCGGCCATGCTGAAGTACTTGCTGAAGCTGTTGACGATCAGGGCGTCGGGCGCGAACTCCAGCATCGAGGGCGTGCGGCCGGCGTAGCTGAGGCCGTGATAGATCTCGTCGCTGATGATCCGGATGCCGCGCGCGCGGCAGACCTGCGCGATCCTTTCCAGTTCCTCGGGCGCGATGATCGTGCCCGTCGGGTTGGCCGGACTGGCGACGATGACGCCGGCCGGGGCGGGGTCCAGCTCGGCCAGGTGCTTGGCGGTCAGCTGGAAGCGGTCCTCGGGCCCACAGGCGATCTCGACGGGCGTGAGGTGCAGGGCCTTGAGGCTGTTGCGATAGGCGACATAGCCGGGGCGGGCCAGGGCGATGCGGTCGCCGGGCGTGAACACGCTGGACAGCGCCAGCACCAGGGCCGGCGACGCCCCGCAGGTCAGGATGATCCGCTCCGGCTCGACTCTGACGCCATAGAGCGCCTGGTAGCGCTCGGCGATCCGGGTGCGCAGGGCGGGGCTCTCCCAATAGCCCATGGCCTCGGCGTCGAGGATCTCGTGGGCCTTGGCCAGCGCCTTGCTGGGCGCGCCGGTCGAGGGCTGGCCGAACTCCATGTGGATGATCGACGCGCCCTCCTGCTTCAGCTGGTGAGCCAGGCGGCTGATGGCGATGGCGTGGAAGGGTTCGATCTCGGCGCGCATGGGCGTGGCATAGCGGGGTTTGACGAGACTCGCATCCCGGATGAGAAGAAGGGCCATGCTTCCGCTTCTCCTTGCCGCCGCCATCGCCCAGAGCGCCCTGCCGCTGAATATCGGAGGCCGGGTCGCGCCCGCGCCGCAGGGGGGCTACGATTTCGGCTGGCCGGGGGTCTATTTCGAGGGGCGGTTCTCCGGTCCCGAGGTCGAGGTGGCGGTGAACACGGGCGCCGAGCATCTGGCCGTCAGCATCGATGGCGTTCGCAAAGCCGAGTTGACGAAATCCGGTGAGACGCGGCTGAAGCTTGACCAGCTGGGCCCCGGCGAACACACCGTCCGTCTCGACAAGCTGACCGAGAGCCAGACCGGCTCGGCGCGGTTCGAGGGCTTCTTCGTAGGACGGCAGGGCAGGGCGCTGCCGGCGCCGACGCGACCGCGCCGGATCGAGTTCATCGGCGACTCCCACACCGTCGGCTATGGCGTGCGCTCGGCCAGCCGTGATTGCACGCAGACCCAGGTCCACGACCTGACCGACACCAGCCTGGCCTTCGGGCCGGTCCTGGCCGGTCGGCTGAACGCCGACTACCGTATCGAGGCGTTCTCGGGCCGGGGCGTGGTGAGGAATTACAACGGCTTTGGACCGGGCGAGCCCCTGCCGGCGCTGTTCCCGCGCCTGATTCCGGGCCAGGCCGAACCGCGCGTGTCGGCCAACGATCCCTGGAAGCCGGACGTCGTCGTCGTCGGCCTGGGCACCAACGACTTCTCGACGCCGCTGAACCCCGGCGAGCGCTGGGCGGACGAGGCGGCGCTGCGCAAGGACTATCGCGACAGCTACGTGAGCTTCATCCAAGGCCTGAAGGCCAGTCGGCCGAACGCGCGCGTCTTCCTGATCGCCGGCGACACCTTCGCCGACGATGTCGCCGAGGTGGCCCAGCGCGCTGGCGCGACGGCGGTGCGGATCACCGACATGGACCGCGGGGCCTGCCACTGGCACCCCTCGGTGGCGGATCAGAAGATGATGGCCGATCGGCTGGAGGCGGCGATCGGCGCCAATTAGCGCCGCTTCCCGCGTCGCACGCCTTTCGGCAGACCGCCGCGCGGCTTCACGGCCGCCTGACGGCGCGCGCCGAGCCTTGGACGCGGCATCTTGGGATCGGGCGGCAGCGGATCGCTGAGCATCTCGAACAGCAGGCCCCCGGTCACCGGCGTGGCCTCGACCAGCTTGACCTCGACGGAAAGGCCCAGCGGCCAGCGCTTGCCGGTCCGCTCGCCGACGAGGGCGTGCATCTTGTCGTCGTGGACGAAGAACTCCGCGCCCAGGCTGGAAACCGGAACCAGGCCGTCGGCTCCGGTGTCGGTCAGCTTGATGAACAGGCCAAAGCGTGTGACGCCGGTGATCCGGCCCTCGAAGGTCGCGCCCACCCGGTCGGCCAGGAAAGCAGCGATGTAGCGGTCGGTGGCGTCGCGCTCGGCGGCCATGGCCCGGCGCTCGGCGTGGGTGATGACCTCGGCCGTGTCCTTGATCTGGGCAATGTCCTGGTCGGTCAGGCCATCGTCGCCCAGCCCCAGGGCGCGGATCAGGCCCCGGTGAACGATCAGGTCGGCATAGCGGCGGATCGGGCTGGTGAAGTGGGCGTACTTGGCCAGGTTCAGCCCGAAGT
This sequence comes from uncultured Caulobacter sp., assembly GCA_966211605.1. Taxonomy (GTDB): domain Bacteria; phylum Pseudomonadota; class Alphaproteobacteria; order Caulobacterales; family Caulobacteraceae; genus Caulobacter. Next base: position 29,519 of record CBIHOB010000045.1, on the reverse strand, counting down.
GGCCGATGTTGTCGGCGCTGTAGTGGGCCTGCATCTGGGTGCGCAGGACCACCTCGTTGATGATCGCCGCGTTCGGGCTCTCGCGCGTCTCGTCCAAGAGCTTGTTGAATCGCGCGGTCTGCGGGGCCTCGCCCTTGTTCCAGCGGATCTCCAGGGTCTGCAGGAAGTCGGCGAGGTTCTGCACCTTCTCCAGGCTGGGCGTGTCATGAACCCGGTAGATCAGGGGCGAGCGCTTGGCCTCCAGGCTCTCGGCGGCGCAGACGTTGGCCTGCACCATCATCTCCTCGATCAGCTTGTGGGCTTCCAGGCTGGCGCGCTTGGTGATCGAGGCGATCTCGCCGTCGCGGATGATGATCCGCCGCTCATCGCTCTCGATGGCCAGGGGCGAGCGGGCGTCGCGGCCGATCTTCATCGTCCGGTACGCTTCCCACAGTGGCTTGAGGATCGGGTCCAGCAACGGGCCGGCCTTGTCGTCGGGCTGGCCGTCGATGGCGTTCTGCGCCTGCTCGTACGACAGCTTGGCGGCCGAGCGCATCAGGCCGCGCACGAACTTGTGGCCCTTCTTGCGGCCCGACTTGTCGAACACCATCCGCACGGCCAGGGTCGCGCGGTTCTCGCTCTCGCGCAGCGAGCACAGGCCGTTCGACAGGGTCTCCGGCAGCATCGGCTCGACCCGATCGGGGAAGTAGACGCTGTTGCCCTTCTCGCGGGCGTCGCGGTCCAGGGCCGAGCCAGGGCGGACATAGGCCGCGACGTCGGCGATGGCCACCCAGACAACCCAGCCGCCGTTGTTGGTCGCGTCGTCGTCAGGATGGGCGTAGACGGCGTCGTCGTGGTCGCGGGCGTCCACCGGGTCGATGGTCACGAACGGCAGGTCGCGCAGGTCCTCGCGGCCCGTCAGCGTCGGCTCTACGGCGGTCTTGGCTTCCGCCTCGGCGGCTTCGGAGAAGCCCGTCGGGATGCCATGGCTGTGGATGGCGATCAGCGAGGCGGCGCGCGGATCGTTCTCGGTCCCGACCACCTCGAGCACCTTGCCGGGCTTGGGGCCGTAGCGGCCGCCGTGCGTGCCGACCTGGGCCACCACGAGGTCGCCGTCCTTCAGGTCGTGGGCGACGCTGGGGTCGAGGACGAGATTGTCCTTGGACTTGCGGTCGACCGGCTCGACCCGGATCTCGCGGCGGTGCTTGCGCACGACTCCCAGGATCTTGTGGGCGCTCTGGCCCAGCTTCTTGATCAGCCGGGCCTCGGTCTCGCCGTTTTCCAGCCGTTCGAAGCGCACCAGCAGGCGATCGCCCATTCCTGGCGCCGCGCCGCCCGCCTCGCCCTTGCCGGGGGCCAGACGCACGTTGGGCACGTCGTCGTCGGACTTGGTCAGCTTCACATAGAGATCGCCGTCGGCGTCGCGCTCGACCACGTCGGCCACCCCGACGGGCGGCAGGGAGCCGGCTTCCGCAAAGCCCTTGCGGCCGCGCTTGGCCAGGGCGCCTTGCGCCTCCAGCTCGCGGATCATTTCGCGCAGGGCCCGGCGATCGGCGCCCTTGAGGCCGAAGTGCCGGGCGATGTCGGCCTTGCCGCTCTCGCCGGCGTCGCGCAGGAACGCCAGCAGCGTCTCACGATCGGGCAGGCCGGCGGCGGGCCTCTCCTTCTTGGAGGACTGAGGCTTGAAGGTCTTGGGCGGACGAAGTTTGGCCATGTCCTGCCTTACCCCGTTAAGGGGGCGAATGGCCAAGGGAAACGCGCTTGACCGTTCCGTTTACGTATGTAGTTCTTGTTCGAGTCTACAATTGTAAATTGCCGGGGTGATCATGCGTCGGACGGACTTTCTGCGAGGATTGACGGCCTGCGCGGTCTTGACTAGCCCGGCGTTGGCCCAGGCGTCCGCGATCGACGAGGAGGACTTCGTCCAGATCGGCGGCATTAAGCAGTGGGTGACGATCCGGGGCGGGAGCCGCGCCAACCCGGTGCTGCTGATCGTCGGCGGGACCCAGGTCGACGGACCGGGCGCGATCCTCAGCCCCTATGTCCGCACCTTCCAGCCGTGGGAGAAAGATTTCACGCTGGTCCAGTGGGATCCGCGCGGGGCGGGCAAGACCTTCGTGGCCAATGGCGGGACGCTGGAACCTGACCTGACCATCGACCGGCTGGTTCAGGACGGGCTGGAACTGGCCGACTATCTGCGCGGCCGCCTGGGCAAGACGAAGATCGTGCTGCTCGGCGTCAATTTCGGCTCGACCCTGGCCGTGAAGATGATCCAGGCCCGCCCCGAACTGTTCAGCGCCTATGTCGCCGCCGGCCAAGTGGTGAAGCCCCGCGCCGAGCGTGAGCGCTACGGCTACGAGCGCCTGTTGCGGCTCGCCACGGCGGCGAACGACGAGGCGTCCCTGGCCGACCTGAAGACCAGCGGCCCCGATCCCTTCCGCGAGCCCCGTGACCCGGTCCGCATAGCCGCCTTCCAGGAGGTCTACGTCAAGTACCGCGCGCCTGTGCCAGCCAACCCCATGCAAGAGGCGTTGAGCGCCCCGCACTGGACGCCTCAGGAGCTGATGGCCGCCCAGGCCGCCGCCATGCAGAACGAGAAGGCCCTGGGCCGCGCCTGGGGTGAGACCTTCGACTATGCGTCGCTGGGCGGACGCCTGGCCGTGCCGGTGTTCGTGATCCAGGGCGCCGAGGACACCAATGCGCCGCCGCCGATGGCCAAGACCTGGCTGAATGGCGTGACGGCGCCCAAGACGCTGTTCGTGACGATCCCGGGGGCGGGCAACCACGCTCTTGAAACCCACACAGCGGCCTATCTGGCGCTGCTCAACCAGCATGTCCGCCCCGTCGCCGTGGCGGCCGAGCGCAAGCGCTGAGGCCTAGTACAGGTCCTCGATCGATCGCGGCGGCGGCGGATCGGCCGGCTTCGGCGTGGGCTCGGGCGGCGGCGGGGCGTTCGCCGGCGGGGCCTCGATGACCGGCGCCGGGGCTTCCTGCTCGACCGTCTGAACCTCGACGGCCTTGGGCTTGGGGGCCTCGACCGGCGGCGGTTCGTAGGCGAGGGCGGGGGCGGCGTCCTTGACCGGCACGCCCGAGACCTCGGCCAGCGGCTGCTTGGAGACCTCGGACCCGCCGCGGTCGATCTTCATGGCGTTGGTCAGGCCCATGGCGAAGCCGCCCACGCAGCACAGGATCAGCGCGGACACCACGACATGCAGGGGCAGGGGCCGTTCCAGCGTGGTCATCGTCGAACTGTACTCCCCTCCCACCGGCCTGGATAGGCGTTAGGCCTCGTCGTCCCACGGCGCAGCGCCGTCGTCGGTCGTCTGGGCGACCTTCGACTTCGGTGCGGCTTTTTTCGCCGCCGTCTTCTTGGTCGCCGGCTTCTTCGCCGCCGTCTTCTTGGCCGGAGCGTCGCCCTCGGCCTTGGTCGCGGCCTTCTTCGGAGCCGCCGCCTTCTTCGCCGGCTTCTTGCCGCCGCCCTTGGCCGCGCGCTCGGCCAGCAGGGCCACCGCCTCGTCCATCGTCAGGGCGGCCGGATCCTTGCCCTTGGGCACGTTGGCGTTGACGTCGCCGTGCTTGATGTAGGGGCCGAAGCGTCCCGACAGCACCCGCACCGGCTTGCCGTCCTCGGGGTGATTGCCCAGCTCGGCCAGGGCCGCCGCGGCCGCGCGCTGCGGACGACCGCCGCCGGCGCGCTTGTCGGCCAGGATGGCGACCGCGCGGTTCAGGCCCACGTCGAACACCTCGTCGGCGTTCTCCAGATTGGCGTAGGTGCCGTCATGCAGCACGAAGGGGCCAAAGCGGCCCAGGCCGGCGGTGATCACCTTGCCGTCGTCCGGGTGCTTGCCGACTTCCCGCGGCAGCGACAGCAGGCGCAGCGCCTTCTCCAGGTCCATGGCCGAGGCGATCCAGCCCTTGGGCAGGGACGAACGCTTGGGCTTGTCGCCGCTACCCTCGGCCGCCAATTCCTCGACATAGGGGCCGAAGCGGCCGTTCTTCAGCCAAACCGCGCTGCCGGTCGCCGGATTGACCCCCAGTTGCTTGTCTGCGCTCTCGGCCTCGCCGTCGCCTTCCGACACACCCAGCTGACGGGTGTAGCGACACTCCGGATAGTTCGAGCAGCCGATGAATGCGCCGAACTTGCCGGTCTTCAAGGACAGCTGGCCGCTATGGCAGGTCGGGCACAGGCGCGGATCCGAGCCATCGCCCTTGTCGGGGAAGATGTGCGGGCCCAGGGCGTCGTTGAGGGCGTCCAGGACGTTCGTCGTGCGCAGCTCGGCGATCTCGCCGACGGCGGCGTGGAAGTCCTTCCAGAACTCGCGCAGGAACGCCTTCCAGTCCAGCTGGCCGTCCGACACCAGGTCCAGCTTCTCCTCCAGGGCGGCGGTGAAGTCGTACTCCACGTAGCGCTTGAAGAACTGCTCCAGGAAGGCGGTGACCAGGCGGCCCTTGTCCTCGGGGATGAAGCGCTGCTTCTCCATGCGGACATATTCGCGGTCGCGCAGCACGCCCAGCACCGAGGCGTAGGTCGACGGACGGCCGATGCCCAGCTCTTCCATCTTCTTGACGAGGCTGGCTTCCGAATAGCGCGGCGGCGGTTCGGTGAAGTGCTGGTCGGCGCGGGTGTCGCGCACCTGGGCGGGCGAGCCCTCGACGATGGCCGGCAGACGGGCGCTGTCCTCGTCGCCCTCATCATCGCGGCCTTCCTCGTAGACGGCGAGGTAGCCGGGGAACAGCACCACCTGGCCGGTGGCGCGCAGGCCGGTCTTGCCGTCGGCGCTCTCCAGGTCGACCGTGGTGCGCTCGATGCGGGCGCTTTCCATCTGCGAGGCGATGGTGCGCTTCCAGATCAGCTCGTAGAGGCGGCCGAGGTCCGGATCCAGGCGCAGCGAGCCGGGGTTGCGGCCCATGGCGGTGGGGCGGATGGCTTCGTGGGCCTCCTGGGCGTTCTTGGCCTTGGACTTGTACATCCGCGGGGCGTCCGGGACGTATTCCTTGCCGTAGACGTTGCCGATGACCGTGCGGGCCTCGCTGATGGCCTCTGGAACCATCGAGACGCCGTCGGTCCGCATGTAGGTGATCAGACCGACGGTCTCGCCGCCGATGTCGACGCCTTCGTACAGCTTCTGGGCGGCCTGCATGGTGCGCTGGGCGGAGAAGCCCAGCTTGCGGGCGGCTTCCTGCTGCAGGGTCGAGGTGGTGAAAGGCGGGGCGGGCGAGCGCTTGCCGGGCTTCTTCTCGACGGCCTCGACCTTGAACACGGCCGTCTGCACGGCGGCCTTGGCGGCCAGGGCCGAGGCTTCGTTGCCCAGGTCGAACTTGGTGAGCTTCTTGCCCTCGTGCTTGACCAGGCGAGCCAGGAACGGATCCGAGCCGGCCGAGACGTCGGCCTCGACGGTCCAGTATTCCTGGGTCTTGAAGCGCTCGATCTCCAGCTCGCGGTCGACGACCAGGCGCAGGGCCACCGACTGCACGCGGCCGGCCGAGCGGCTGCCGGGCAGCTTGCGCCACAGCACGGGCGAGAGGGTGAAGCCGACCAGATAGTCCAGGGCGCGGCGGGCCAGATAGGCCTCGACCAGCTCCATGTCCAGATCGCGCGGGGCCTTCATGGCCTCGGTCACGGCGCTCTTGGTGATGGCGTTGAAGGTGACGCGCTGGACCGACTTGTCCTTCAGCGCCTTCTTCTTGTTCAGCACTTCCAGGACGTGCCAGCTGATCGCCTCGCCCTCGCGATCCGGGTCGGTGGCCAGAATCAGGCGGTCGGCCTTCTTCATGGCGTCGACGATGTCGCTGACGCGCTTGGAGGCCTTGGCGTCGACTTCCCAGCTCATGGCGAAGTCGTTGTCCGGCTCGACCGAGCCGTCCTTGGACGGCAGGTCGCGGATATGGCCGTACGAGGCGAGAACCGTGTAGTCGGACCCGAGGTACTTGTTGATGGTCTTGGCCTTGGCCGGGCTCTCGACGACGACGACGTTCATTCTGACTCTGGGCTTTAGGAAGCGGATCGCCCTGGAGGCGAGCGCCGGGAAAGTGGGGGCTTCACTAGGGGTCTGTCAACGCGGGCTCTGTGAAACGGCCGCGCTTAGCCCCTTGTTAAGACCGTTGTGGCAGGTTCAAGGCGTCGTTTTGTGACCGGACGCCGATGGACCTCACCGTCAACCGGATCGCCACCGAGGCCTATGTCTCGCCGATCCGGGAAATCAAGCCCGTGACCTCGAACGCCGAACGCGCGGAAATCGCCGATCGGCTCAAGCAGGCCGTGCGCGCCGCGCCGGCCGCCGGTACGGGTTTGCTGGTCGACCTGTCGGTCTGACGCCCTTCCCCAAGCTAGACCAATCGCCACGTTCCTGACGCGGAGGCGTGGCCTAAGTCGCGTCCTGGGCCGGCGCTTCGGCCTGTGACGTGGCGGACTGATGGCGCACTGGAGACGACGCGGCGGGAGAAGCGTGGCCCTGGTCGTGAGCGTGGCCGCCCATGTCGCCGCCGTGGCGGTGCTGTTCGCGGCCCATGTGACGCCGCCAACGCCCGAGCCACGGTCGGTGATGGTGTCGCTGGTCGATCCGCCGCCGCCTCCGCCGCCTCCGCCACCCCCTCCGCCGCCGCCCGCGCCGCACGACGCGCCGAAGTCGCCGGTGCAGGCGCCGAAGAAACCGCCGTCGCCCGAAAAGCCCAAGGACAAGCCCAGGGCCGCGCCGCGCTCGCCGCTGCGGGCGGCCAAGACGCCGCCGCCCAGGAATGTCCCGACCTTCACGGCCAGCCGCGATCCGGCCCCCAGTCCGGTCATGGGGCTGGGCGACTCAGAGCTGCAGGGCGCGGCGACCGCCGGCTCGGGCAGCGGCGGCGGCGGGGGCGGAGCGGGCTGCGACATGGTCCGGCTGCTGCAGGAAGGCCTGCGCAAGAACCCTCGCGCCCGCGCCTCGCTGATGCGGGCCCACGGCGCCACGGTCGCCGCCGGCCGCGCGCCCCTGGTCTGGAGCGGCGACTGGCAGCGCACGATGGGCGAGGAGGGCGACGGCCTGGCCGGCCTGCGCGAGATGATCATGATGGAAGTCGCCTTCGCCCCCGCCGCCTGCCGGGCCGAGCCGATGCGCGGCCTCGTTTTGATCTCGCTGAACGACGGCCCGGGCAGCGCGAGGTTCGCGCTGGGCGGCGGCCGCTGGCGCTGGTCGGACCTGCTGTTCGCCAAGGGCGCGCGGCGCAGCGGGGGCTAGGCGCTGGCCGCCATTCCGCCGTCCAGCAGTTCGGCGCGGCCGGCCAGGCTGAGCTCGACCAGGGCCGCCATCACCGCCGAGGCGGGGGCGGCCGCGGCGCGGACCAGATCGTTGCGCGAGATCGGCGTGGGCGAGAGCAGGGCGGCGATGCGCTCGCGCAGCGCGTCGTGGTCGATGTCGGCCGGCGGCTCCAGGTCATGGGGGCGTTCACGCTCACGCAGGTGCGCCTGGCCCGCCAGCGAGCGCAGCACGTCCTCGGCGCCTTCGCACAGGATCGCGCCCTGGCGGATCAGGTCGTTCGTGCCCTTCGAGCGCGGATCCAGCGGCGAGCCCGGCACGGCGAAGACGTCGCGGCCTTGCTCGGCGGCCAGGCGCGCTGTGATCAGCGAACCGGACTTCAGCTCGGCCTCGACCACGATCACGCCCAGGGACAGGCCCGAGATGATGCGGTTGCGGCGCGGGAAGTCCTTGGCCTGGGCGCGGCGGTCGGGGGCGCTCTCCGAGACGACGCAGCCCTCGGCGGCCAGGCGAGCGTGCAGCCGGTCGTGCTCGGGCGGATAGATGTCGCCGACCCCGCCGCCCAGCACGGCGACCGCGCCGGTGGAAAGCGACCCTTCATGCGCTGCGCCGTCGATGCCGCGCGCTAGCCCTGAGACCACCACATAGCCGGCGGTCCCCAGGTCGTTCGCCAGCTGGCGGGCGAAGCGTTGGCCGGCGGCCGAGGCGATGCGGGCCCCGACGATGGCCAGGCTGGGTTCGGAGAGCAGTTCGGCCCGGCCCAGGGCCCAGAGCACGGGCGGCGGCGGGTCCAGGGCCGCCAGGCGGGGCGGGAAGTCGGGCTCGCAGCCACAGAGGAGGCGTGCGCCCAGCCTAGCGCCGGCCTCCAGCTCCTGCTCGATCGTCTCGCGGGGCGGCAGGGACAGCGGCACGGCGCGGCCGCCGCGGCGGGACAGGTCGGGCAAGGCCGACAGCGCCCGCTCGGGCGTGCGATAGCGGGCGATCAGGTGGTCGAACGCGACGGGGCCGACGGTCTCGGTGCGCGCCAGGCGCAGCCAGGCGAAGCGCTGGATGTCCGAGAGCCGGCCCAAGTTCACGAAACGCCCACGATCACGGCGCGCCCATAGTCAAAGGGGGGCGACGGGAGGAGCTTCCTCCGCGGTCTTCTTCTTGCCGATGCGGGGCTCCTGGCGCTTGAGCAGGCGGGCGATGTTCTCGCGGTGGCGGATGAAGATCAGCACGGCCATGAACAGGGCCAGGCCCAGCATCGGATAGGGCTGGTCGGTGGCCAGGGCGAACGGCGCGGCCAGCACGGCGGCGGTCAGGGCGGCCAGCGAGCTGATGCGGAACAGCGCCGCCATGGCCAGCCAGGTGATCGCGGCCAGCACGCCGACCGGCCAGCAGGCGCTGAGCAGCACGCCGTAAAAGGTGGCCACGCCCTTGCCGCCCTTGAACTTCAGCCAGACCGGGAACAGGTGGCCCAGGAACGCCGCCCCGCCGGCCAGGGCGACGACCGCCGGGGCGCCATGGGTCAGGAACCGGGCCAGCAGCACCGCCACCACGCCCTTGCCGGCGTCGCCCAGCAGGGTGATCAGGGCCAGATCCTTGCGGCCCGAGCGCAGGACGTTGGTCGCGCCGATATTGCCCGAGCCGATCTGCCGGATGTCGCCGGCCCCGCCCAGACGCGTGGCGATCAGCCCGAACGGGATCGAGCCCAGCAGGTAACCGCCAAGCACGGTGATCGCGAGCGTCAGGTAGGTGATGGCGGCGAGATCTTGCACGGTTCGACCCTAAGGCGAGTTGCGCGCGAATTCAACCGCTGCGCAAGCGATAGTTGTGGCTCGTAGGTGTAGTGCAGACTCGGGAGCAGGGCAAAACGCCCGCTAGCGGCTCTGCAGCAGCCTCAGCAGCATCTGGGCTGACGGGGTGAGGGCCAGCGGCGCGACCAGCAGGTTGCTGAGCGCGATCGCCGCCACGCCCCAGCCATAGGCGGGATGGACGCGCTTGCGGACGAGCAGGTCGGCGATCGGTCCCGCGACGGCGAACAGCAGGATGGCCGCGAACATCACCAGCGGCGCGGCGGCGCCGAACGAGTCCATCGGCAGGAGGCGGCCCAGGCCCGGTCCCAGGATCGAGATGGTCGCGCACAGCATCAGCCGCTTGTGCCATTCGGCGTTGCGCCGCAGGGCGATCCCGCCGGCGACGAGCCCGCCGAAGGTCAGGATGCCCAGCAGGTTCAGGACCAGGAAGATGGTCGGCGGAAAGAACGACGGAATGAACTTGTAGCGAATGGCGAAGACCGTCGCGGCCACGCCCATGACGACCATCAGCCCCGCCAACCAGGCGCCGGCCATGCCCACTTGCCGATGAAGCCTGATCGAGCCGCGCGCCACGAAGGCCGGCTGGGCCACGAAGACGAACACCCACAAGGTGAACACCGCGCCGTGGACGTGCAGCAACAGCGGCAGGCCCGGCTTGTGGGTGAAATCATCCGGCACGGTCTGGCCGAAGCCGCCGACGAACACCGCCGCCATCAGCAGCGACAGGATCAGGTAGAACCGGCGGCCGACGGTCGCCATGGGCTGGCGGCCCGCATCTATCGCGGTCATCTGGTGGTCCCCGAAAACAGCTTCGGGGAAAGTTTGCCGAAAGCAGCGGCTTTTACAATGGGAGACCGGCGATATCCGAGATGCCCGGGCGCATTACCCCTCCGCCCTATGAACCACGCGGCCGTCGACCACCGTCATCAACACCTGGCCCTGCAGCCGGCGACCGTCGAACGGCGAGTTCTTGGACTTGGACAGCAGGCGGGCGGCGTCGACGATCAAGGGGGCGTCGATGTCGCACAGCACAAGGTCGGCCGGCGCGCCCGGCGCGATGCGGCCGCCGCGCAGGCCCAGCAGCTCGGCCGGCGCCAGGGTGACAGCGCGGATCAGGTCGATCAGGGCGATGCGCTCGTCGTGATACAGGCTCAGCAGGGCCGGCAGCAGGGTTTCCAGGCCCACGGCGCCGGGCGTCGCCTCGTCGAACGGCAGGCGCTTGTCCTCGGCGGGGGCCGGGCTGTGCGAGGAGACCACGACATCGATCAGGCCGTTGGCAAGAGCCTCGATCAGCGCCTGGCGATCGTCCTCGCCGCGCAGGGGCGGGTTCAGCTTGGCGAAGGTGCGATAGTCGCCGATGTCCAGCTCGTTGAAGGACAGGTGGTTGATCGACACCGAGGCGCTGATCCTCAGGCCCTTCTTCTTGGCGCGATCCAGGGTCTCCAGCGCCTGGGCCGAGGTGATCTGGTCGACCAGCAGCTTGCCGCCGGTGGCTTCCAGCAGGGCGACGTCGCGCTCCAGCATGATCCGCTCGGCCATCGGCGAGATCGAGGGCAGGCCCATGCGGCCGGCGAACTCGCCGCCCGTCGCCGCGCCGCCCTTGGCCAGCCACGGGTCCATCGGACGGTGGGCCAGGAGGGCGTCGAAGCCTTTCGCGTAGGTCAGGACGCGCTGCATGACCTTGCTGTCGACGATCGGCTTGCCCGCGTCGGTGACATAGACGCAGCCGGCCTCGCGCATCAGGCCGATCTCGGCCATCTGCTCGCCGTGCAGTCCCTTGGTCGCCGCCCCGGCCACGAGGATGCGGGCGCTGTCGATGTCGCGGGCCCGGCGCAGAATGAAGTCGACGACGCTGGGATCGTCGATCGCCGGCGTGGTGTCGGGCTGGACGACCATCGAGGTGACGCCGCCGGCCGCCGCGGCCTTGGCGGCGCTGGCCAGGGTTTCCTTGGTCTCAGCCCCCGGCTCGCCGGTGCGGACGCGCAGGTCGATCAGGCCGGGCGCCAGCAGGGCGCCCCCGCAGTCGACCACGCGCACGGCCTTGGACAGCTTGCCGAACTCGCGGCCCTTGGCCACGTCGGCGATGACGCCTTCGGAAACGATGACGCCGCCGGGGCCGTCATAGCCGCTCTCGGGATCGACCAGGCGGGCGTTGACGAAGGCCAGGGGCTGGGAGGCGGGCGACTTGCTCATTGTGCGGCCTCCAGACGCGCCGCCAAGCTGGTCAGCACCGCCATCCGGGCGGCGACGCCCATCTCGACCTGGTTCTGGATCAGGCTGACGGCCGGATCGTCGGCCACGTCGCTGTCGATCTCGACGCCGCGGTTCATCGGGCCCGGGTGCATGACCTTGGCCCCCGGCGCGGCGCGGGCCAGCTTCTCGCGATCCAGGCCGTAGAAGCGGAAGTATTCGCGGGTCGACGGCACGAAGGCGCCCTGCATCCGCTCCAGCTGCAGGCGCAGCATCATGACCACGTCGGCGCCGGCCAGGCCCGACTTCATGTCGTGGTGGACCGTGACGCCCCAGCGTTCGGCCTGGGCGGGCATCAGGGTGGGCGGGCCGACCAGGCGCACGCTGGCGCCCAGGGTGTGCAGCAGGGCGACGTTGGAGCGCGCCACGCGGCTGTGCAGCACGTCGCCACAGATCGCCACGGTCAGGCCCGAGACCCGGCCGAAGGCGCGGCGGATCGAGAGGGCGTCCAAGAGGGCCTGGGTCGGGTGCTCGTGCTGGCCGTCGCCAGCGTTGACCACGTGGCCGCTGACCTTCTGGCTGAGCAGCGACGCCGCGCCCGACGAGGCGTGGCGCACGACCAGCAGGTCGGGGCGCATGGCGTTCAGCGTGACCGCCGTGTCGATCAGGGTCTCGCCCTTGGCCACCGACGAGGTCTTGGGGTTCATGTTGACCACATCGGCGCCCAGCCGCTTGCCGGCCAGTTCGAACGAGCTCTGGGTGCGGGTGCTGTTCTCGAAGAACAGGTTCATCAGCGTCCGGCCCTTGAGGATGTCGAGGGTCTTGGACGTCTGCCGGTTCAGGGCCACGAAGGCCTCGGCCAGGTCCAGCAGATCCGTCGCCTGGGGCGCGTTCAGGTCGCCGGCGGAGAGGAAATGGCGCTTGGGAAAGGCGAAAACGCGGGCGCGGATCGCGTCGATCGCGGCGCGGGCGGGGTCATGGGCTGGAGCCGTCATGAGCCCGCGTCATAGGCGGCTTTGACGGGGAAGGGAAGGCGGAGGTCGGCAATGCTCTGTGGAGGACGTTATGCGGCGGACAATCCGGCCACCGCCGAAGGCCCCTACCTGACCGCTTCGCGGTCGTCCGCCCCCCTGAGGGGGCAGAAGGTGCTCCGCGCCGTCCTTCTTCCCCCTCCGGGGGAGGAGCGCCGCAGCGCGGAGGGGGCAAGTACGGGGATTGAGCGCGCTCTATGATCCGCATTCGCGAACTCTAACCCCACGAAATCAACGACTTCTCGCCTTTTCACACCTTCGAATGATCTGCGTTGAATCCCGCCCCCATACTGGTCCCACCTCGTCGCGAGGAAAGGGCGCGTGGCCAGCGACCATCGTGGCGGCGGGGGGCGGTCGAGCGGGGCCTAGTCCGAGGGGGATACTCGGACGGTCCGGGGATGGGCTTGCTGGGCTCACCCGCCCGCCGTCGGCGTGGTCGAAGGCCAAGGGGCGTGTCTGGCTCTTGAGCCCGTCCTCTTCGACCGTCGGGCCCTGGCGAAACTCAGAAGCCCGGGTCCCGGTAAGGCCTGAACAGGGCCACCTGCCGGGAGGCTGGCGGATAACGGTCGCGCGGAGCGTTCGGGCTTCGTCGAAACGGTATCAATCTGCTCTTCCTCCGGGCGTCGCCCGGCGCTCCGCGTCCCTTTCCACTCACTCCCAGCCGCGCGGCGCGAGCACGACGAGACGCGTTCCCTTCTCCTTGATGGGGAAAGGGCGCCTAGATCGACCGCAGCCGTTCCAGCGCGCCCTGCAGGATCCACCCGGCCGCCATCTTGTCCACGACTTCATCCCGACGCTTGCGAGACACATCATGTTCGTCGATCAGCACCCGCGTCACCGCCGCCGTCGACAGGCGCTCGTCCCAGAAGGTGATGGGCAGGTCGGGCTTGAGGCGCAGCAGGTTGCGGGCCAGGGCCCGGTTGCTCTGGCAGCGCACGCCCTCGGTCCCATCCATGTTCATGGGCAGGCCGACCACGATGCCGACGGCGCCCCGGCTGTCCATCAGCTTGAACAGCGCCTCGGCGTCGTGGGTGAACTTGGTCTTTTCGATCAGGGCCAGGGGGCTGGCGACGGTGCGGGTGACGTCCGAGACGGCCACGCCGATGGTCTTCTCGCCGGGGTCCAGACCCACGATGGGGGCGTATGGCGGCAGGGCGGCGGCGAAGTCTTCGATGTCGAGAACGGGCATGGCTCTCCTTATCAGGAGCGGGCGCGCTTGAAACCTCGTCTCGGGACCGCTAACCCACGCGTTCGAATTTCAGGAGATCCCCATGGCCATTGACGCCGCCACGGTGCGGAAGGTCGCCCGGCTCGCCCGCATCGCCGAACCCGAAGAGCGCATCGAGGCCCTGGCCAATGAGCTCAACGGCATCATGACCTGGATCGAGCAGCTGGCCGAGGTCGACACCGACGGCGTCGAGCCGCTGACCAGCGTCGTGGCCGCCGGCCTGCCGCTGCGCGACGACGTCGTCACCATGGGCGGCGATCCGGCCCGGGTGACCGCCAATGCGCCCAAGTCCGTGAACAACTTCTTCGTCGTGCCGAAGGTGGTCGAATAATGAGCGCCCAAGACACGAAGGCTCTGACGAAGCTGACCCTGGCCGGCGCCCTGGACGGTCTGGCCAAGCGCGAGTTCACCTCGGTCGAACTGACCAAGGCCCATATCGAGGCGGTCGAGGCTGCGCGCGGCCTGAACGCCTACATCCTGGAAACGCCGGAAAAGGCCCTGGACATGGCCGCCAAGTCCGACGCCCGCCGGGCGTTGGGCGAAGCCGGCCCGCTGGAAGGCGCGCCGCTGGGCGTGAAGGACCTGTTCTGCACCGAGGGCGTGCGCACCACGGCCTGCTCGAAGATTCTCGAGAACTTCGTGCCGACCTATGAGTCGACCGTGACCAGCCAGCTGTGGCGCGACGGCGCCGTCATGCTGGGCAAGCTGAACCTGGACCAGTTCGCCATGGGCTCGTCGAACGAGACCAGCTATTTCGGCCCGGTGACCAATCCCTGGCGCGCTCAGGGCTCGAACAAGGCCCTGACCCCGGGCGGATCGTCCGGCGGTTCGGCCGCGGCCGTCGCCGCCGATCTGTGCCTGGGCGCCACGGCCACCGACACCGGCGGCTCGATCCGCCAGCCGGCCGCCTTCACCGGCACCGTCGGCATCAAGCCGACCTACGGCCGCTGCTCGCGCTGGGGCGTCGTGGCCTTCGCCAGTTCGCTGGACCAGGCGGGACCCATCGCCAAGACCGTCGAGGACGCGGCCCTGCTGCTGACCTCGATGTCGGGCCATGACCCCAAGGACTCGACCAGCCTGGATATCCCCGTGCCGGACTTCACCGGGTTCGTGGGCAAGTCGGTGAAGGGCCTGAAGATCGGCATTCCCAAGGAATACCGCGTCGACAACATGCCGGCCGAGATCGAGAAGCTGTGGCAGGACGGGATCGCCTGGCTGAAGGAGGCCGGCTGCGAGATCGTCGACATCAGCCTCCCGCACACGAAGTACGCCCTGCCGGCCTACTACATCGTGGCCCCGGCCGAAGCTTCTTCGAACCTGGCCCGCTACGACGGCATGCGCTACGGCCTGCGCGAGGACGGCGCCAACCTGACCGAAATCTATGAAAAGACCCGCGCCGCAGGCTTCGGCGACGAGGTCAAGCGCCGCATCCTGATCGGCACCTATGTGCTCAGCGCCGGCTATTACGACGCCTACTATCTGAAAGCGCTGAAAGTGCGTCGCCGCATCGCCGAGGACTTCGACAACGCCTGGACGAAGGTCGATGCAATCCTCACCCCGACCGCGCCCTCGGCGGCGTTCGGCCTGGGCGAGAATTCGAACGACCCGATCGCCATGTACCTGAACGACGTCTTCACGGTGACGACGAATCTGGCCGGCCTGCCGGGCCTCAGCCTCCCGGCCGGCCTCGACGCCAACGGCCTGCCGCTGGGCCTGCAGATCATCGGCAAGCCTCTGGACGAGGCCACGGTGTTCTCGGTCGCCGGGGCGGTCGAAAACGCCGCGGGCTTCACGGCCAAGGCGGTGAGGGGGGGGTGACAGGAACAGGGCGGGGCCGGTGGCGCCGCCCTTCTTCGTTCGGGGTGTGGGATCCCGAGGGATTACATCGGCGAGACCGGCTCGGCGGCCGCCGGGGCGGGGGCGGCCGGCGGCGGAACGACCAGCGGAGCGGGCTCGGCCACGGCCGGGGCCGGGGCGGCGCTCACCGTCGGCGCGGCCGGGACGGTGGCGCTGACATTGGCCGAGGCGCTTTCGGCGGCCGGAGCGCTCTCGCGGACCGGAGCGGCGCGACGGGCGGCCGGGCGGGTCGTGGTCGAGGCGCGGGGCGCGGTCGAGCGGGCGGCCGGAGCGGGGGCGGCCTCGTTGGCGGCCAGTTCGGTCGGCTGCGGGATCGGGGCCGGGGTCGCGGCGGTGTTGGCCGGGACGGGCGTCGAGGCGGCCGGCGGCGGGCTTTCGGCGGCCGCGGTGCGCAGCGAAGCCGGATCGGTCGGCGCTTCGGCGCGGTTGGCGGTCATGCCCCAGATCAGGGCGCCGGCCGCGACGGCCAGGACGGGGACGCCAACCAGCAGCGGCAGGTTGTTCGACGCCTTCTTCTTCGGCGTGCGAGCATAGACCGGCTGGGTTGGAAACAGAGCCGAAGCATTCGGATCGGTCGCGACGGTCGGTTCCGGGGCGTCAAAATTAAGAGTAGGGCGGGTAGTGTAAGCGGTGGGCATTTCTACCTCCGTAGGTGAGCTGTTCGGGAAAATGAACGACGCGATAACTCGACGGTTCCCTCGCCCTGCAATGGCGCCGGATTTGACTCAATCCGGCCTTATTCTAGAAAATCGAAAATCGAACGGTTCTGCTTACTGGAAACAACTTCAAAGCCTTGCCCCCTTCGGGTTGGCGAAGATGCTCGCCGCGATGTCCCAGAGCTTTTCCGGCCTAGCCCGCTTGATGTAGAGAGACGGCCATGACGCAAGATTCCAAAGTGATCCAAGGCCGCACAGGCCCCTGGGAAATCGTTCTGGGCCTCGAGGTCCACGCTCAGGTGGCCAGCAAGTCGAAGCTCTTCTCCGGCGCCGCCGTCGGTTTCGGCGCGGGTCCGAACGAGCAGGTCAGCCTGGTGGACGCGGCCATGCCGGGCATGCTGCCCGTGCTGAACAGGTTCTGCGTCGAGCAGGCGGTGAAGACGGGCCTGGGCCTGAAGGCGCAGATCAATCTGAAGAGCCGCTTCGATCGGAAGAACTACTTCTATCCGGACCTGCCCCAGGGCTATCAGATCAGCCAGTTCGACCAGCCGATCGTCGGCGAGGGCGTCGTCACCGTCGAGCGCGACGACGGCACGACCTTCGACGTGCGCATCGAGCGCCTGCACCTGGAACAGGACGCGGGCAAGTCGCTGCACGACCAGGATCCGAACGCGACCTATGTCGACCTGAACCGCGCGGGCACGGCGCTGATGGAGATCGTCTCCAAGCCGGACATGAGAACGTCGGAAGAGGCGGCCGCCTACGTCAAGAAGCTGCGCACGATCCTCGTCTACCTCGGCACCTGCGATGGCGACATGGAGAAGGGCAACCTGCGCGCCGACGTGAACGTCTCGGTCTGCCGCCCCGGCGACTACGAGAAGTTCCGCGAGACCGGCAGCTTCAAGCACCTGGGCACGCGTTGCGAGATCAAGAACGTCAACTCGTATCGCTATATCCAGCAGGCCATCGAGTACGAGGCCCGTCGCCAGATCGAGATCCTGGAGGACGGCGGTGCGATCGATCAGGAAACGCGCCTGTTCGACCCGAACAAAGGCGAGACCCGCTCGATGCGTTCGAAGGAAGAGGCGCACGATTACCGTTACTTCCCCGATCCGGACCTGCTGCCGCTGGTGCTCGATCCGGCCTGGGTCAAGGAGCTGGAAGAGACCCTGCCGGAGCTGCCGGACGCCAAGAAGGCGCGCCTGCAGAGCCAGTACGGCCTGTCGGCCTATGACGCTGGCGTGCTGATCATCGAAAGCGACCGCGCCGACTACTTCGAGGCCGCGGCCAAGGGGCGCGACGCCAAGCTGGTGGCCAACTGGGTGACCAACGAGCTGCTGTCGAAGCTGTCGGCGGGGGGGCACGAGATCGCCAACTCCCCGCTGCCGTCGTCGGACATCGCCCAGCTGGTCGAGCTGATCGAGAACGGCACGATCAGCTCGAAGATCGCCAAGGAGGTCTTCGAGCACATGTGGGCCGGCGAAGGTCGTCCCGCCGAGATCGTCGAGAAGCGCGGCCTGGTGCAGATCAACGACACCGGCGCCATCGAGAAGGCCATTGACGACCTGATCGCCGGCAATCCCGACAAGGCCGAGGCGGTGAAGGAAAAGCCCCAGGCCCTGGGCTGGTTCGTGGGTCAGGTCATGAAGGCGACCGGCGGCAAGGCCAATCCGGGCACGGTCAACGACCTGCTGCGCAAGAAGCTCGGCGTCGAATAGCCTGCGCCGGTTCAGGCCGGAAACGACGAGGGCCCGCGACGGAAGCCGCGGGCCCTTCTTCGTTGATGCGAACTTTTGTTGTTGGGGTCGCCGCTTGCGGGCTTAGTTGGGCGCAGCCGGGTCGTCGGCGTGCTTCTTGTGCTTCTTGCCCTTCTTCTCGGTCTTGTCGCCGGCCGCCGGAGCGGTCTGCTCGTCGGTCGACGGAGCCGTAGCCGAGGTGGGGGCGCCGGCGCTGTCGGCCGGAGCGGCGGTCTCGGAGGTCGGCGGGGCGGCCTGGGTCGACGGATCCGAAGTCGGCGGCGTCGCCGTGGTCGGGGCCGGGGTCGTCGCGCTGGGCTGCGGGTCGGCCGGCGTGGTCTGCGGCGCCGTCGTCTGGGCCAGAGCCGAACCGGCATAGGCGGCGGCGGCCAGAGTGAGCGCGGCGGTGGTGATGCGCAGGGTCTTCATCGGGTCGGGACCATGTTGCTTCAACGTCGGAGTGTGACGCGAAGCCAACGCTGGCTTGGCAATGCGGTCGAAATGACTTCGCAATCGGGCGTTGTGGCCCCATACGCGGCGAGGTTGCGGCGGCTATGGCGGCAAAACGGCGCCCCAGGCAAAGCCCAGGACGCCGTCTTCGACCGTTCAGGGACAGTCAGGTCTAGTGATTGGCGATGACGTCGAAGATCAGACCGGTCGCGATGGCGGCCAGCACGTAGTCATTGCCGGTGCGGTACCAATAGTAGCCGCGGGGCGGCGGACGCAGGTGATAACGATAGTAATCATTCACCACATAGCCGCGCTCGCGATAGTAGCCGGGCAGATAAGCGCCGCGGCGCCAGGCGGAATAGCCGGGTCGGAAGCCCGGACGGCCATAATATTCGACCGGCGGCGGGCCGTACGACCAGCGATTGTTATAGTAATAGCCGTTATGACGACCGCGATCCCAGCGATCACCGCGGTCCCAGCCGTTGTGGCGGCCGTTATCCCAATGACCGCGATCACGGCCACGGTCCCAATCGCGGTCTCGGCCGCCGCGATCCCAATCCCGGTCGCGGTGCTCCCAGCGGCCGCGATCCTGGGCCGCGGCGTCGGTCGCCGTCAGGGCCAGCGGGCCGGCCACCGAGGCCACGGCGGCGATGGTCAGCAGCAGACGTTTCATCTCGTCTTCTCCTCGTGGTCGGGCGGCCCTGTCGGAGCGCCGCCTAGAAACTTCCCTCGACCTTGAAACGCACGATGGGCGCGAGCGGCTGAACCCAGCCTGAACGGTCCAGTCAGTCATTCCGTCAGGATTCCGCCGGACGGACCTTGGCGTGGCGAAGCGTCGCGACCATGTTCTGCAACAACGACGATGACAGGGGAGGGGAGGCTGATGAGCCGTCCGATCGAACTGCACTACTGGCCCACGCCCAATGGCTGGAAGGTCTCCATCGCCCTGGAGGAGATGGGGTTGCCCTACGAGATGATCCCCGTGAACATCGGGACCGGCGAGCAGTTCAAGCCCGAGTTTCTGGCCATCAGTCCCAATAATCGCATGCCCGCCATCGTCGATCACAACGGCCCGGACGGCGAGCCGATCTCGATCTTCGAGTCCGGCGCGATCCTGCAGTATCTGGGCCGCAAGACCGGCAAGTTCTACGGCTCGACCGAGCGTGAGCGCGTCGATATCGATCAGTGGGTCATGTGGCAGATGGCTGGCCTGGGTCCCATGGCCGGCCAGACCCACCACTTCCGCCAGTACGCCGCTTCGATCATCGCCGACCAGCGCCAGATCGCCTATGGCGCAATCCGCTACACCAACGAGACGCACCGTCTGTACGGGGTGCTGAACAAGCGCCTGGAGGGCCGTGATTTCATCTGCGGCCAATTGTCCATCGCCGACTTCATGAGCTGGCCGTGGGTTGTTCCGTGGAAAAACCAGGGCATCATTCTCGACGAGTTCCCCAATCTGAGGAGCTGGTTCGAGCGCGTCGGCGCGCGCGAGGCGGTGCAGAAGGGCTTCAAGCTCGGCGCGGAATTGCGGTCCGGAGGGCTGCAAGCGTCTGGAAAAGCTGCGGAAGAGGCTCGCAGAGTCCTCTTTGGGCAGAGGGCGCGTTAACGCGCTGTATACTGGCGTTTACGCGCAGTAATCACTTTAAATAACCAGTATACTAAGTGCGGCATTCATGATGTTCGCGCATTTAACTATATGTTCAGTGGCTCTGGACTTTTCTGCTTCCAGGCTCAGATCCGGCAAAACGCCGGGGCGAGCTTGAGAGAGGAGATGAGCCATGATGATGATGAATGAAGCGCCGCCGGCCATCGTCGCCACCCTGCCGTTGCCGACCGCGACGTCGACGGGTGACGAACTGTTCCGCATGGGCCTGCTGTACTCGACCGGTCAGGGCGGCGCGCCGCTGGACTACGTGTCGGCCCACATGCTGTTCAACCTGGCCGCCATGCGCGGTTCGGTCGAAGCCAAGGTCTATCGCAAGGAGCTGTCGCAAGAGATGGCCAGCGAAGACGTCGCCGAAGCCCAGCGCCAGGCGCGCGAATGGCTCGCCCACGGCTGAACCCGGTTTTCCGGGTTCAGGCTACCGTCGGTCCAACGGGGAACGTCCGTCAGTTGACGTTCCCGTTGATCGCGTAGCTGAAGGTGATCGGCAGCAGGTCACGGAAATACTGCTGCATGAAGAGGCCCGTCTCCGCCACGCCGCTGCGCGGCACGTAGACGACGTCGAAGCGGCGCAAGGGCACGAGGTCCGCGCCGCCCGGGCTGGTCAGGCCCCTCAGCAAATTGGCCGTCCGCATCATCGCCCGCCCGTCGGGGCCGCGACGAATGATCACGACCTGATTGCGCTTGGCGCCGTTGGTGAAGCCGCCGGCCTGGATGACCGCGCGCAGGGCGTCGCTGTCGCCCGCCATGTCGAATACGCCAGGGTTCTTGACCTCGCCGCCGACGAACACCTTGAGCGGCTGCGTCGATTTGACCGAGACCTGGACCTGCGGCCGCAACAGCGTGCCGGCATAGGCCTGGCTGATCGAGCCCTGCAGCTCGTCAATCGTGCGATCCGCCGCCATCACCGGCTGGGCCAGGGGCAGAGTGATCCGCCCGTCAGGCTGCACCGTCGCGGTCTTGCTCAATTCCGGCGCCGAAGGCACCGTCACCTCGACCTCGTCGCCCGGGTAGAACCGGTACGATGGCTCGTCCTCGCTCCAGTCGGCGTAACCGATATTAGAGAAGTTCGCGCTAGGCCTGGGAGCCGGCGTGATCGGCTCGGCGTCGATATGGCCGCAGGCGGAAAGCCCGCCGGCCATCAGGACCACGGCCAAGCCCGTCATGAAGTGCGTGCGGATCTGCATGCGACAAGTCTTAACAGGAATGGGTAACGAACCCTTAAGACCGCGCGTCCCAGGGTGAGGCCAGATTGAACCGCCCGGATTCGTATGTCGACGAGCGCCTGGACCAGCGTGCCTCACGATCCACCGCCCCGCATGGCGGCGGCGATCGGCGGCGCGCGCCCCAAATATGCGCCGACCGACTTTGTCACCCTGCTTTGGCGCGAGCGATTCCTGATGCTCGTCGTCTTCCTGGTGATCGCGGTTCTGGGCGTCGGCTTCGCCATGACGCTGAAGAAGAGCTACACGGCCGAATCCAGCCTCTTTGTCCGGCTGGGCCAGGAATACGTCTACGAGCCTCGCGCCGGTGACGCCGGCCGCGGCGCGGTGCCGAACATTGACGAAGTCATCCAGTCGGAAGCCGAGATCCTGGGCAGCGGCGAACTGCGCGAGCGGGTGATCCGCAAGATCGGCTTCGCCAAGATCTTCCCGAAAGCCGCCGCCAAATATGCCGGCGCGACGCCCGAGGGTAAGCGCAAGCTGATGATCCAGGGCCGTGACGCCATCGGCAAGAACCTGAAGATCCAGACCGCGCCGGACAACTCGATCATCCGCCTGGGTTTCCAGCACGACGATCCCGAGATGGCCGAGAAGGTGCTGAACACCTTGCTTGAGGAATATCTGATCTATCGCCGCAGCCTGCTGATCGGTGGCGACAGCAACATCCTCCAGCGTCAGCGCGACATCTTTTCGCAGAAGCTGTCCGAGGCCGACGCCGCCTATCAGTCGTTCCTGACGACCAACGATATCGGCGACTTCACCGCCCAGAAGACGGCGCTGACCCAGCTGCAGGCCCAGGTCGAGCAACAGAAGTATGCGATCGACGCCCAGCTGCAGGACCGCACCGGTCGCCTGGCGGTCGTGGAAGCCGAGCTGGCGCGGACGCCGGCCGAGGCCATTCTCTATCGCGACGTCGACATGTCGGCCTCGACCAAGCTGGCCCAGCTGAAGCTGGACCGCGAGGGACTGCTGGCCCGCTACACGCCCAATGCCGGACCCGTACAGGACATCAACGCCCAGATCGCCCAGCTGGAAGCCGGCCTCGCCGCCGGCCGCACCAATGGCGAGGGGGCGCGCCGCAGCGGTCCGAACCCGATCTGGCAGACCCTGGCCACCACCCGCAACGATCTGCGGGCCGAGGTCGCGGCGTTGCAGCAGTCCCAAGCCGCCTACGCCCAGCAGGTGACCGACGTGAACACCCGGCTGTTGCGCCTGGCCCAACTGGAGCCGCAGTTCAACGAGCTGTCGCGCGACCGGGACGTCCTGTCCTCGAACGTTCGCGACTTCACGGTCAAGGAACAGCAGGACGAGGCCCAGCGGCAGATGTCGGCCGAGAGCAGCGACAACATCCGCATCGTCCAGCGCGCCGTCGCCCCGTCGACCGGCAAGAGCCTGAAGAAGCCCGTGCTGGCTTTGGCGATCATGTTCGCGGCCTTCACCGCCCTGTGCGCCGGCCTGCTGCGGATGTTCCTGCGTCCGGGCCTGCAGACGCCGGCCTCGGCTTCCCGCACCCTGGGCATGCCGGTGCTAGCCACGGCCGGGGTCAAGCGGTGAGCCGTTTCGTCGCCTTTCGCCAACAGGGTTAATATCGCAAGTTGCGACGTTCTCAGTGCGCGGCGATTCGGTAGATGGTGGATTTGAACGTCGAGATGACGGAGCTGTGGGGGGCGCTGGGCGCGCCACCGGCCGGCCGTCCGCACGTCATCCAGTTCATCTCGGCGCGGCGGGGTGAGGGGACTTCGACCGTCGCCCGCGAGTTCGCCCGCTTCGCCTCGCGCCGCGCCGGCCGCAAGACCTGGCTGATCGACCTGGATTTGAACAGCCCCAGCCAGTTTCGCGAGCTTTCGGCCGACCCGAACCGCTTTGGTCCGTTGGGGCCGCCCGTAGAGGCCTCGCCCGACGGCTCCGCCTTCTTCACCGTCCAGCCGCCGGCGCCGCGCGCCGAGGGCGGTGTCTGGCCGGACTCCAAGTACCTGACCGGCCACAGCGTCGGCGGGCCGCGCCTATGGGTCGCCCGCTTCAACCGCGAGGCCCTGCGTGGCCGCCAGCAGGCCCATGTCATTCCGTCGGCGGACTACTGGCGGGCGCTGCGCAAGCACGCCGAGATCATCGTCGTCGACAGTCCGGCGATGGACCGCTCCCAGGCCGGCCCAACCGTGGCCCAGCACATGGACCAGACCGTGCTGGTCGTCTCGGCCGAGCAGCCGGACGTTCGCCAGCCGGCCATGCTGCGGGACGCCATCACCGCCGCCGGCGGCCGGTGCGCCGGCATGTTCTTCAACAAGGTCTCGGTCCAGCCGCCCGCTTTCCTGAAGGCGATCCTGCCGTGACCTACGCCGCCCCGGACGCTGCGTGGGGGCGGGACCAGGCCCGGTCGCTGGAGCCCTCGCTGCTGGCGATGGGCGCGGCCGTGCTGATGCTGCTGATCTACAGCGGCGGCTGGCAACTGCCCCTGTTCGGCGAGAAGGCCGACGAGTCCGCCTCGGGCGTCCTGCGGGTGGCCTTCCTGCCGGCCTACGCCCTGTCGTTCTTCCTGATCATGGGCAAGCCCTGGAATCTCATCCGGGCCGGGATCCGCCAGCCGTTCCTGATCATCCTGATGGGCATCGTGGCGGCCTCGATCACCTGGTCGATCCAGCCCGACGTCTCGATCCGCCGCGGCTTCGCCGTCGGCTGCACCACCATTTCGGGCCTGACCCTGGCCTCGCGCTTTCGCTGGACGGACCTGGCGCGGGCCTTCGCCATCACCTTCTGCGTGCTGATCGTCGCCAGCTACGTGATCTGTATCGCCATGCCGTCGATCGGCGTCATGACCGAGCTGTTCCCCGGCGCGTGGCGCGGCCTGTGGATGGAAAAGAATTCCCTGGGCGGCCTGATGGCCCTGGGCTGCTGCCTGCTGTGCGCGGCGGCTCTGCTGGACCCGGGACGGGCCAAGACCTGGCTGGTCTTCGCCGGCTTGGCCATCGGCCTGGTGCTGATGTCGCAGTCCAAGACCTCGCTGGCCTCCCTGATGCTGGGTTTGATGGCGCTGGCCTTCGTCTGGATCTGCCAGCGTGGCCCCGCCTTCAGCGCGGCGGCGACCTGGGCCGGCGTCACCGGCTTCCTGCTGCTGGTGATGTTCCTGCTGCTGGCCTCGGACGTCTTCTTTTCCATCCTGGGCAAGGACGCGACCCTGACCGGCCGCACCCAGATCTGGACCGCCGCCATGCGCCAGATCGAGGAGCGGCCGTGGCTGGGCTATGGCTATGCCGCCGTCTGGAGCGACAAGTCCGGCTGGGGACCGCTGGCCTGGATCGTCCACGACGCCAAGTTCACCCCGCAGCACGCGCACAACTCGTGGATCGAACAGTGGATCGGCATCGGCCTGGTCGGGCTGTGCGCCTGGGGCCTGTTCTACATGCAGACCATGGCCCTGGCCCTGGTGGCGGTGTTCCGCAGCCGGGGGGCTCTGCTCGCGTTCCCGTTCCTGGTCGTCTACACCCTGGTCAGCCTCACCGAGAGCATCGCCGTCGTCTACAACGACTTCCGCTGGGTGATCTTCGTGGCCCTGGCGGCCAAGCTGGCCTTTTCCGACAGGGCCTTGGAAGAAGGCTAGAGCCCGATCCGGCGCGCGCCCTCGGCGACCGTCACGACGTCGAAGCCTTCGGCCACTGCCCGGTCGATCAGCCGCTCCAGCGCGCCCGTCGTGCAGCCCCACTGCGAGGGCTGCTCGGCCACGTCGTGGGTATAGAGGATCAGCCAGGCCTTGCGGGCCTTGGCCTTGTCCAGCCAGCCGTTGGCCACCGCCTCGCCGTCCTCGCCCTCGATGCCGACGGCCGGAGCCTGGTTGAGGTCTGCGCCGTCTGTAATCAGGCCATGGTGCAGGGCGCGCAGGGTCTTGAAGCGGCCCGCCAGGGCCGTCTTGGCCGGCGCGCCGACGTCACCATAGGGATAGGCGAAGCTGACCGGCTGGCCGGCGCCCCATTCGGCCAGGCTGACGGCGTTCTGAGCGACATCGGCCAGGGTCTTGGCCTTCGACGACTGGCCGCAGTCCAGGTGCGAGAAGGTGTGGCAGGCGATCTCGTGCCCGGCCTGGTGCAGGCGGCGGGCGTCCGCGCCGGTGGCGAAGCGGCCCATCGGGCCGTCGCGCCCGGCCAGCCCTGCGGCGAAGTAGTAGGTGCCGCGCAGGCCGCGCGCCTCAAGCGCTTCGGCGCCGGCCGCGCAGGCGGTGGCCGGGGCGTCGTCGAAGCTGAATGACACCATCGGTCGCTCCAGCGCCACCTTGGCCGGCCGGCGGTAAGCCAGGCGGATCAGGCGGCGGCGCAGCTTGCCCTTCAGGGTGCGGTCGGGCTCGTAGGCGTCGACCTTCTCGAACTCGACCTGCATCAGACGGCCTCGACATAGAGCGACGCGCGATACAGCCGCATGGCGAAGGCGCGAAGTTGGACGGGGGCGGCCTCGGCGAGGGCTACCCGTTTCAGCAGGGGGCGCCAGACGCCGCGTAGCGGGAGCGGCTTCAGGGCCTTGGCGACCTTGTAGCTGGGATAGGCGCTGACGATGTCGCGATGGCTTCGAACCACGCGGGCGAAGTTGGCCGCCGACTGCTCGTACTTGGCGGCCATGGCCGGGGCGGGATCCAGACCCAGATGGGTGGCGGTGTTGTCGATATGCAGGATCGGATGCCGGCGTACGACCCGCATCGCCCACTCGACATCCTCCCAGCCCCAGCCGGCGAAGCCTTCGTCGAAGCCGATGGTCTCGAAAACGTCTCGGCGGACGAGCAGATTCGAGGTGAAGACGTGCTTCTCCGGCGCCTTGGCGCGCTCGGGGGCCGGGTTGCAGTCGCTCTTCAAGGCCATGGCCCGGTGCAGGGCGGTCTCGGGGCGCTGGGGCGTTTGGTCCAGGGTGAAGCCGCCGAAGGCCACCGGCGCCGCGCTGTCGGCCACGGCCGCCCAGCGTGAGAGGAAGTCCGGCGTATCGGGGAGCATGTCGCTGTCCAGGAACAGGAAGTGGCCGCCGCGCGCATGGCTGGTCAGGCGGTTGCGGCCCTTGGCGCGGCCCTCGTTGCTGGATAGGCGCACGAAACGAGCCGGAACGCGCAGCT
This sequence comes from uncultured Caulobacter sp., assembly GCA_966211605.1. Classification (GTDB taxonomy): domain Bacteria; phylum Pseudomonadota; class Alphaproteobacteria; order Caulobacterales; family Caulobacteraceae; genus Caulobacter. The sequence continues at coordinate 3,392 of CBIHOB010000045.1, read as the reverse complement.
TCTCGATCCGGCGGGCGATGCGCTCGGCCAGGGCGTCGTCGCCGCCGCCGTCGTCCAGCACCACGATCTCGGCCCCGGCGCTGGGATCGTCCAGGGCCTTGAGCAGGGCCACGGGGTCGTCGCGGAAGGTCGGGATCAGGACCGACAGGCGCGGCTGGGCCTTGGCCCAGGCGGTGTTCTCGATGCGAATTTCGCTGATGGGCGCGGTCATAGGGCAGGGGCCCTCCGACGGAGAAGAGAGGAAAGCTTGGCGCGCAGGCCGCCGACGTCCAGGCCCAGAACGATCGCGCCATAGACCGCTGCGCCGGCGCCAGCCTTCAGGGCCAGCTCCGGAACGCCGCCGGGCGAGGGGAGGGCCTGCACGATCACGGCCATGGCGACGCAGGCGGAGCCGGCCTTGGCCAGCACGTCCCACGGGATCGGCAGCGCGCAGGCGCGGCGACCCAGCGCCCAGGCGGCGACGGCGCCGAGGCCGTAGCTGAGCGTGGTGGCCCACAGAGCGCCATCGAGGCCCAGTCGCGGGATCAGGGCGAGGTTCAGAATTACATTGGCCAGGGCCGGCGCGCTCATGCTGACGATCAGCAGCGGCGTGCGACGGGCCAGGGTGAAGGCCTGCAACAGATAATAGGTCGTCACGCCCGACAGCCAGCCGCTGGCGGCGATCCAGGGCGTCACGTGGCTGGCCCCGGCGCGCAGGCCCTCGCCGATCATCAGGTCCGCCAGCGGGCGAGCGACCAAGGCCAGGCCGACGGCGGCGGGCAGGGTCAACAGGGTCATGAAGCCGGCCTGCTCGCGGGCGGCTTCCGTCAGGGCCGCCTGGCCGCCGCGCTCGAGGGCCGAGATCAGAGCCGGGGCTCCGGCCATGCCCAGCCAGATGAAGACGACGTCCAGGGTGCGGCTGCCGAGGGAATAGCCGGCGTGGTAGACGCCGACCGTGGCCTCGTCGAGAAAAGCCCCCAGAAGCAGACGGTCGGTGCTGGCCAGCACCAGGGCCAGGATCAGCGACATCGACACCGGCAAGCCATAGGCGGCGTAGGATCTCGCCAGAACCTTGTCGAACTTGCCGCCGGTCATGCGCTTGAGCTCGCCGGGCAGCACCGCCAGCACGCAGATCGCCGAGATCATGCCGACGCCCAGGACCGGCGCGGCGCCGCCCAGGCCGGCGAAGGCCAGCGCCAGGCCTAGCAGGAAGCCGCCGGCGGTCTGGGCCATAGTCAGCAGGGCCGCGCCCGAGACTTCGCCGGCCGCGCGGCGGCGCTCCAAGGCCAGCTTCATCAGGCTGTTGACCAGGGTCGAGGCCAGGGCCGCGACCACGGCGATCTTCAGGGGCGCGTCCAGCGGGGTCAGCCACACGACGACGCAGGCCAGCGGCACGACGACGGCGGCGCAGAGCCAAAGGCGAAACAGGGTCGCGAAATGATCCGCGAGGCGGTCATCCTGCGTTCGCGCGGCCAGGAACCGGGCCATGGCGGCCTCGGTCCAGGTCAGCAGAATCGTCTGGGTCAGGCTGCCGACCGAGAAGGCCAGGGCGTAGACGCCGTACTGGGCCGGATCCAGGACGCGCGTGAACAGGACGATGGTGAGCAAGCCCACCACGCCCTGCGCCACGTTGACGGGCAGGTAGCCGAGAACCCCGCGCCAGAACATCGCCGGTCGCCTAGCGCACTGCCGACCGGTCCCCCAGCAGGCAGGGGATGGTCATGACGATGACGTAGAGGTCCAGCCAGAACGACTGGCGCTCGATATATTCGACGTCCAGGGCCACGCGCAGACGGACGCTCTCGGGGGTGTCGACAGGACCGCGCGAACCCTTGATGGCGGCCCAGCCGGTGAGGCCGGGCTTCATGCGATGGCGATGGGCGTATTCGGCGACCAGCTTGGCCGACTCGACGCCAGCGGTCTTCATGCCGATGGCGTGGGGGCGAGGACCGACAATCGACATTTCGCCCACCAGAACGTTGAACAGCTGGGGCAGCTCGTCCAGGCTGGTCTTGCGGATGAACTTGCCGACCTTGGTGACGCGGTCGTCATTGGCGCTGATCTGGCGCGCAGCGGTGGCGTCGGCGGCTTCGTGGCGCATCGATCGGAACTTCCAGACGAGGATCTCCTCGTTGTTGAAGCCGTGGCGGCGCTGCCGGAAGAAGATCGGGCCCGGGCTGTCCAGCTTCACGGCCAGGGCGACGATCAGCATGATCGGGCCGGCGACCAGCAGACCGGCAATGGCGACGACCAGGTCCTGGGCGCGCTTGATCCAGGCGTGGCGCCGGGCCGCCGTGGCGCCCGACAGCTCGTTCTCGCCGCCGGCGGCGATGCGGGCGAGCGCCGCGTCGTCCTCGGCCGGGCCGCCCACGTCGATGAACAGGTTCAGGGGATTGGGCAGCACGGCCAGCTTGTCGACCAGCTGGCGCACGCGGACCTGGGCCGTGGACTGCACGGCGATCACCACGCGGTCGACATAGGGCATGATGCGGTGATCGAGCAGGGCGCCGGTGTCGCCCAGCACCGGCACGCCCATGATATTCTCGGGCGCGCGGTCCAGACGGTCGTCGAACACGCCCAGCACATTGACCTCGCCCGTACGCATGGCCGCGTCGATCAGGCGTTCGGCGTTGGCGGTGGCGCCGACCACGACGATGTTGGGCGTCAGACGGCCCTGCTGGCGGCCGCGCGCGATGGTCGTCTGCCAGACCACGTGCAGGCCGGCGAATAGGGCTGCGGCGCTGGCCAGGGTCCACAGCGTCGGGGCGTCGACGCGCCCCGAGATCAGGAGGGCGACGCCGGCGATGGTCAGGCCCGCGGCCTGGGCTACGGCCACGCGGCCCAGGTGCTGGGCCAGGGTCTGCTTGCGCGGGAAGGCGTAGGCGCCGACGGCGCGCAGGACGATCAGGGTCGCGGTGGCCCAGAGCCCAGCCGCCACCGGATGTCCCTCGACCGTCACCCCGACGGCGATCGCGGCCGCGACCAGGAAGTCGACCACGCGGAAGGTTCGGGCCAGCAGCCGCGCCTCCAACCGGGCCCGAGTGGGGATCAGCTGGCCAGGACGGAGCGGCCCTCGGCGCGCCCGTCCGGGATCGCCGCCACCGGTTCCGACACGCGAAGCGGCCTCCGTCGCGGCGACGAAAGCCGAGGTGTTTTCAGCGTTGGCGGCGGATTGAGGCAAGGGACGCATGGCGCTCTTCGTTGAGAAAACCACGTTCAACCTAGCGTCGCCGTCTGAGCGTCACGTTAACATGGGGATTTTCCGATATCCGCCGTTGTCATCCTGAAGCGAACAGGCTATCGAACCGCTCCCTCTCAGGAGGAGACGTGGCCGAGAGGCTGAAGGCACCGCTTTGCTAAAGCGGCATACCTCAAAAGGGTATCGAGGGTTCGAATCCCTCCGTCTCCGCCAT
>CBIHOB010000044.1:0-36209 GCA_966211605.1 uncultured Caulobacter sp. | reverse complement strand
GTCCTCGTCCTGGTCCGGCTCTTCCAGGACCATTTCGGTGGCGGCGTACATCATCTGGGTGGTCAGGCGCGTGGCCGTGCGCAGACGATCCTCGCCGGCGCTCGGATTGGCGGTCTTGAGGATGTCGAACAGCGTCTGGGCGACCATGTCGCGCGAGGTGGTGCGCACCTCCTGGAGGACCGGCAGGGCCCGCAGCGCCCGCAGGATCCAGTCGCCGCCGGGGAAGGCGCGGGTGATGGCGTTGATCTGCTTCTGCAGGTCGCGGTTCTTGGCGACCGACTCCTCGATCGACGCGGCCTTGGTCCCGCCGGCCTCCAGCCAGGCCAGAACCACCTTGTCCTGGGCGTCCATCAGCCGATGGGCCAGCTCCTTGAGCAAGGCGTACTTGTTGGGGAAGTAGCGGTAGAGGGCCGGCGGCGTCAGGCCCGCGCGCTCGCAGACCAGGTTGGTCGTCAGCCGCTCGAAGCCGACCTCGGCCAGGAGCTCGCCGGCGGTGGTCAGGATGACCTCGAACGTGTCCTTGCCCCGCCGCCGCGACGGGCGCGACTTGGTGTCGAGCGAAGGCCCGTCGATCTTGCTGGCCGTGATCTGGGCGGCGGTGCGTCTTGCCATGGGGTCCTGATAGCAAGATTGCCTGGTCCGGACGAGGCGGCAAATCCCCCGCCGCCTCGTCGCCCCCTTGTGTCAGTAGTGGTAGCGCAGGAAGACGCCCAGGCTGCGGGGGCGGTTCATGCTGAGCAGGTCCTCGCCCAGGCTGTCGATGTTGGAGATCGACACGACATAGGTCTTGTCGAACAGGTTGCGGGCGAAGGCCCCGGCCTCGAGCTTCTGGTCGGGTGAGCGCCAGCTGACCTGGGCCCCGGCGATCCAGACCGCGTCCTGCGACAGGCGCTCGGCGTTCGAGTTGTCGAAATAGACCTTGGACGAATAGTTGGCGTCGACATTGGCGACGATGGACGCGCCGTTGCCCAGCGGGGCCACCCAGGTGGCGGCGGTGTTGAACGTCACCTTCGGCGACTGGGGCAGGCGGTTGCCGGTGTAGTCCTGGCCCTCGCTGAAATACTCGCCGAACTTGGCGTGCAGCAACGAGACGCCGGCGGTCAGGGTCAGGGGCTGGATCGGCCGCGCGGTGATCTCGGCCTCGCCGCCATAGACCTTGGAATTGGCGGCGTTGTCCAGGACGAGCACGGTCAGGCCGTTGCGCAGCGCCTGGGCGAAGACCTGCTGGTTCTTGTAGTCGTAGTAGAAGCCCGACACGTTCAGCCGTACGCGGCGATCGAGGAATTCGGACTTCATCCCGACTTCGTAGGCGTCCAGCGTCTCGTTGGCGTAGGGCTCGACCTCTTCGGGCGTGGTGGCCAGGCCGCCGAAGAAGCCGCCGCTCTTATAGCCGCGGTTGTAGGTGGCGTAGACGTTGCTGTCGTCGCTGACCTCGTAGCGCAGGCCCAGGCGCCCCGAGAACGCCGAGAAGGTCTTCTTCTGGTCGGAGGTCAGCAGGACGATCAGGCCGTCCTCGATCTGGCTTTTGTAGTTCATGTGCTTGTCGTCGGCCGACCAGCGCAGGCCGACCGTGCCGGTCAGCTTGTCGGTCAGCTTGTAGTCGGCCTGGCCGAAGACCGCGTAGCCCTTGGTCTTCTGCGTGTAGGGCCAGCCGAACACCGCGACGCTGTTCTCGGGGCTGAGACCGGTGGGATTGTCGGGCGCGACGAACAGCGGGCGCAGGTCGCGCAGGGTGTCCTGGCGGGTGTTGTCCTGGACGGTCTCGTCCATGAAGTAGCCGCCCAGCACCCAGTTCAGGCGCCCCGACGGGTTGTCGGACTGCAGGCGCAGCTCCTGGGTGAACTGCTGCTGGCGGGAGCGGTAGTTGATCTCCAGCATCTGGGCCGGACTGCCGTCGGTGTTCTCCAGGTCGTTGCGGTGGGCCCATTGCCAGGCGGTGACCGAGATCAGCTGCATCCTGTCGAACGACCAGGTCGCCTGGGCCGAGGCGCCGAACAGGTCGACCTTGTCCTTGCCCTCCAGGTTGGCGTCGATGGCGCGCGGGTTCTTGTCGGTGTCGGCGTAGCCCAGCAGGTCCGTGCAGGCCCCGCCGCCATAGGCGGCCGGGGCGCACAGGCCGTCGGGACCGGCGGCGGCGGCGGTGGCCGGGAACAGCGCGCGGTGCTCGGGCGCGATGGCGTCGCCGCGGTTCACGTAGCGATTGACCTGGGCCAGCAGCTCGAAGTCGTCGGTCGGGGTGTAGAGCAGCGACAGGCGGCCGGCCCAGTGGTCGGCGGCGTTGACGTCGTGCCCGGTCACCCGGTTGTAGGTGTAGCCGTCGTCCTTGACCCACTGGCCGGCGGCGCGGAAGGCCAGCTTGTCGGCGACGAGCGGGCCGCCCACGGCCGCCTCGGCGGTCACGGCGTTGAAGGTCGCGTACTCCAGCGAGGCGTCGGCCGTGAAGGTCTGGCTGGGCCGCTTGGTGGTGATGTTGATCGCGCCGCCGTTGGTGTTGCGGCCATAGAGGGTGCCTTGCGGACCGCGCAGCACCTCGACCTGCGCCAGGTCGTAGAAGCCGGCCATCTGGGCCAGGGGCGAGCCGATATAGACGCCGTCGACATAGACGCCGACGCCGCTGGAGGCGTTGGGGTTGAAGTCGCTGAGGCCCACGCCCCGGATGTAGATCTTGGGATTGGCGGCCGCATCGTTGGCGCTGATCCGCATGCCGGGCGCCATGTTGTTCAGGGCCAGCACGTTGTTGACCCCGCGCGCGGACAGCGTGTCGGCGGTCAGGGCGGTCACCGAGACCGGCACGTCCTGCAGGTTCTCCGCCCGCTTCTGGGCGGTGACGACGATCTCGGCGATCGCGGTGTCGTCCTGTGTCGGGGAGGGCGCCGGGGCGGGCTTCGTCTGAGCCTCCGCCAGACCCGCCGAAAGCGCCAGCACGGCGCACCCCATCAGCATAGCCGCCTTCATCTCACGCTCCCTCTGATCCGGTGCTGCGACCGGTTGGGCTCATTACGATAATAAAAACTATCTCAATGCAAGAGGCGCGCGCGCAAGCGGATGTCCATCGGCGGGCGGAACAGCGATCGGCGGCGCCTGGTTTGCGGGCGCGGCTGGCGCGAAAGCGGTCTGGGAGGGCGCTTCGGATCGCCTTGGAAGCGGTCGACCCTTGCCATGTCCGCTTGGACTGGAAGCGGGTCAAACGATGTTATGGGTATATCGTATAAGATATTTGACACAAATCGTATAATCGTGCCTCCTCCCTGCGAGGCGCGGTCGATGTGGGCCGCGCGGCGGAGGGGAGAGCCATGTCCAACAGGCAGGTGCGATTAGATCTTTTGGCGGGAGCGGCGGCGGTCGCCGTCCTGTCCTTCATGGCCGGAGCGCCGGCTGCTTTCGCTCAGGACGCCGCGAAGGCCGAAGAGCCGGCGACCCTGGACGCGGTGGTGGTGACGGGCTCGCGCATCAAGCGTCCGAACCTGGTCGCGGCCAGTCCGATGACCGTCGTGGGCAGCGATGAGGTCAAGTTCCAGGGCGCGACGTCGATCGACAGCGTGCTGAATCGCCTGCCGCAGTTCACCGCCGACTCGAACGAGAACGGCTCGAACGGCTCGGACGGCACGGCGCGGGTGAACCTGCGCAACATGGGCTCGAACCGCGTGCTGGTTCTGGTCGACGGCCAACGGATGCTGCCGACCGAGACCGCCGACGTGAACTTCATTCCCAGCGCCCTGGTCGACCGGGTCGACGTCGTCACCGGCGGGGCCTCGGCGGTCTACGGCTCGGACGCCGTCTCGGGCGTGGTCAACTTCATCCTGAAGAAGGACCTGAACGGCCTGCGCTTCGACGCCCAGTACAGCACCGCCCAGCACACCAACGACAACGCCTATCCGCGGTCGCTGATCACCCAGGCCAACTACAAGCTGCCCGAGAAGCACGTGCGCGACGGCGAGAAGATCGACGTCAACCTGGCCATCGGCATGAACGCGCCGAACGGCAAGGGCAACGTCACCTTCTATGTCGGCTATCGCGAGATGAAGCCGGTCACCCAGGACACCCGCGACTATTCGGCCTGCGGCCTGAACCTGGCGGGGCCCAACAACAACGCCCTGGTCTGCGGCGGCTCCAGCAACAACGAGTATGGCCTGTTCACCCTGCTCAGCGGCCCCAATGCCGGCCAGACGCTGAACAACACCAAGGACGGGGCCAAGACCTGGGTCCCGTACAACAGCTCGTTCCTCTACAACTACGCGCCGACCAACTACATCCAGCGCTCGGACGCCCGCTACACGGCCGGCGCCTTCGCCCACTACGAGCTGAACAAGGCCGCCGAGATCTACGGCAGCGTCATGTTCATGGACGACCACACCTTCTCGCAGGCGGCGCCGTCCGCCCTGTTCCAGGGCACGACGTTCAAGATCAACTGCAACAACCCGCTGATGTCGGCCTCGCAGGCGGCGACGCTGTGCGGCTCGGCGGCCGGGACGGACGTCAACCAGGACACCTTCATCGGCTACCGCCTGACCGGTCCGGGCAGCAGCCCGCGCCGGGACGACCTGCGCCACACCGACTATCGCGTGAACCTGGGTTCGCGCGGCGAGATCGCGCCGGGCTGGACCTATGACGCCAGCTTCCTGTTCTCGACCGTGATCCTGGACGAGAGCTACAAGAACAACGTCGACAACGCCAAGGCGATGAAGGCGCTGCAGGTGGTCAACGTCAACGGCGTGGCGACCTGTAAGTCGGTGATCGACGGCACCGACCCCAACTGCGTTCCGATCGACGTCTTCAAGTACCAAGGTCTGAGCGCGGCCGCCTACAAGTACCTCTACGCGCCGACCTACACCCACGGCGTCCAGCGCGAGAAGGTGCTCAGCGCCAACGTCAACGGCGACCTCGGCCAATACGGGATCAAGAGCCCGTGGGCGACCGACGGCGCGGCTCTCGCCTTCGGCGTCGAGCACCGCCGCGAGGAGCTGAAGTTCGAGGCCGACGCCCTGGCCCAGGCCAACGGCACCAAGGAGAACAACGGCGCCTTCAGCGTCAACGAGGTCTACGGCGAACTGGATCTGCCGCTGGTGCAGGACGCCCCGTTCATCAAGACCCTGTCGGTGAACGCCGGCTACCGCACCTCGGACTACAACTACCTGGACAAGCGCGTTTCGACCTACAAGGTGGAACTGCAGTACGCCCCGACCTCGGACGTGCGCTTCCGCGCCAGCTACAACCGCGCCGTCCGGGCCGCCAATATCAGCGAGCTGTTCGCGCCCCAGGGCCTGGGCAACGTCGCGGCCGTCGACCCGTGCTCGGGCCCGACGCCCAAGGCCAGCGCCGCGGCCTGCGCCCTGACCGGGGTCACCGCCGCCCAGTACGGCAAGATCCCGGACTGCCCGGCCGAAACCTGCGTCACCCAAGGCGGCGGCAATCCGAACCTGAAGCCGGAAGTGGCCGACACCCGCACCGCCGGCGTGGTCCTGACCCCGCGCTTCCTGCCGGGCTTCTCGATGTCGGTCGACTATTTCGACATCTATGTCGACCAGTACATCGGCGCGGTCGACGCCCCGACCGTCATCAACCAGTGCGTCCAGACCAGCAATCCGTACTTCTGCAGCCTGTTCCATCGCGACCCGACCTCGGGCGTGCTGTTCGGCGACCGCGGCTACATCGTCGCGACCAACCAGAACACGGGCTACCTGCAGACCTCGGGCATCGACGTGACGAGCAACTACCGGCTCGAGCTGTCGTCGCTGGGCGACGTCGACTTCAGCTTCGTCGGCACCTACCTGAACAGCCGCAAGATCGAGCAGCTGCCGGGCCTGGGATCGTACAACTGCAAGGGCCTGTTCGGCCCGACCTGCGGCCAGCCGAACCCGGCCTGGCGTCACCAGCTGCGCGCGACCTGGAACCTGCCCTGGATCGCCGCCTCGGTGTCGGCCAACTGGCGCTATTTCGGCGCGACCGATCTTTCCAGCAACAACAGCAATCCGTTCCTGCAGGGCGACCCCGTCGAGATCAACCGCAAGATCAAGGCGTACAACTACATCGACCTGGCCGCGAACTGGAAGGTGCGCGAGCAGCTGACCCTGCGCGCGGGCCTGAACAACCTGTTCGACAAGGATCCGCCGGTGATCGCCGCCGGGCTGCTCAGCTCGTTCGGCAACGGCAACACCTACCCCGGCGTCTACGATCCCATGGGTCGGACGATGTTCGTGGGCCTGACCATGGACTTCTAGTCCGAGGTCACGGGGGGACCGTCAGCCACGGTCCCCGTTCTTCCCCGAAACTGCAAAGCCGTCCGCGACAGCGCGGGCGGCTTCTTTTCTGTTGCGGATGGCTTTGAGCCCAAGCCCCAAACCGCTTCGTCATTCCCGCCGCGTGGGCGGGAATGACGGGGGTATGAGGGCGGATCCTACCCTGCGCTGGCCGCGTCCTCGGCGTTCGTCGTCTCGTCCGCGCCGTGCGACCAGCGCTTGAGCACGGGGGACAGGGCCAGGAAGCCCAGCCCCAGCACCATGGCGACGCCGCCGATCCAGTTGAACACCGTCAGCGAGCGGGCCAGGGCCGCGCCGGGATCCAGCACCTGGCCGCCGACGGTCTCGGTGGCGGTCAGGCCGGCGACGAAGCCGCCGACGGTGTTGGCGATCGACACGGCCATGAACCACACGGCCATGACGAACGAGACCAGCGACGCGGGCGACAGCTTGGTCATCTGCGACAGGCCCACCGGCGACAGGCACAGCTCGCCCGTGGTGTGCAGCAGGTACATCAGCAGCAGGAAGATCAGCGGCGTGCGGAAGGCGCCGTCGGCCAGGGGCGCCCCCAGCTGCAGGACCAGGAAGCCCGCCCCGACCTGCAGCAGGGCCAGGCCGAACTTGACGACGGGGTTGAGGTCCTTGCCGCGCGCGCCCAGCCACGTCCACAGCCAGGCGAAGACCGGGGCGAAGATCAGCAGCCAGCCCGAGGCCAGGCCTTGCGTCTGGGCGGCGTTGAAGGTGGTGTCGATCCAGAAGGTCGCATGGCGGTCGACGCCGGCGGCGGCCAGCTGCCCCGGCGTGGCCAGGGTCACCGCGCCGCCCAGCAGGCGCACCGGATGGGACACCAGGTCCAGCTGGACGTTGGTGGCGGCGTAGAGGTTCAGCGACGAGCCGGCCTGGTCGAACAGGGTCCAGAAGATCACCGCCCCGAAGATCAGGAACAGGGCCAGGGCCAGCCGCTCGCGCTCGACCTTGCCGCAGCGGGCGAACATGAACCACAGCACGTAGCCCAGCGAGCCGACCATGCCGGCGATCAGGATGCCGCTGACCGCCGCCGTGCGCCGCACCAGGAAGAAGGTCGCCACCACGCCCAGCAGCGACAGGCCGTAGATCAGGGTCTCGCGGCGGATCGCGCCCAGCACCGGCTGGCGCAGCCGGGCCGGGTCCGGCGGCTCGGCCTTGCCCTGCAACAGCGGCTTGCCCAGCATGAAGACCACGAAGCCGGCCAGCATGCCCAGGCCCGCCAGGCCGAAGCCCGCCCACCAGCCGACGGTCACGCCCAGCAGGCCGCACAGCAGCGAGGCCCAGAACGAGCCCAGGTTGATGCCGTAGTAGTAGAGGGTGAAGCCCGGATCCCGGCGCGGATCGCCCTGCGGATACAGCTGTCCGACGATGGTCGAGATGTTGGGCTTCAGATAGCCGACCCCGACGATGATCAGCGCCAGGGCCAGCCAAAGCACGTTCATATAGACCGGGTCGCGCCCGGCGACGTCCAGGCTGTACTGGCCCTTGGGCAGCACCGCCGGGATCGCCGCGCCGGCCGGCAGGCCCTCGACCACGAAGTCGCCCGACTTGGCCGCCGAGACGGGATAGGGCTTGTCGCCGACCACCAGCTTGGAGACCCGGCCCTCGCCGCGCCCCTCGGTGACGAAGGCGTAGGTATGGCCGCCATAGGTCAGGGTCTGGGTCGCCGGCTTGCCCTCGATGGCCATGGCCATGTGGCCGGCGATCAGCAGCAGGGCCCCGAACACCACGGCCTTGCGCGTGCCCAGATAGCGGTCGGCCACGAAGCCGCCGATCAGCGGCAGCAGATAGACCAGCGAGATATAGGCCCCGTAGTGGGCCGCCGCCGTCTTCGGATCGAACAGGAAGTGCTGGGTCAGGTAGAAGATCAGGATCGCCCGCATGCCGTAGTAGGAGAAGCGCTCCCACATCTCGGCGAAGAACAGGATCAGCAGCCCCCGGGGGTGGTGACGCAGCAACTGCATGAGGACGGGCGCGCCCGTCGCCAGGGTGACCAGGACGCCCAGGGCGATGACGATGTTCATGGCGAGCCTCGGGGCTGGATCAGTTCGGCTTCAGGACGACGGTGACCGGCTTGTCGGCCAGAGGCAGGGCGTAGGCCCCGCGCTCCAGGGCCGCGCCGACGGGGCGATAGGGACGCTTGCCCGGCGTGGCGGTCTCGACGATCAGCCGGGCGGCCGGGGTCGTGGAATCCTTGGCCGCCAGGGTCAGGGTCAGTTCGCCGGTGGCGGGGCGGTACTCGGCCGCGTCGATCTTGCCGGCTTCCAGGGTCAGCCAGGCGCCGGTCGGGGCCACGAACAGGCGGGCGCGGGCGCCGTCCTTGGGTTCGATCCGCACCACGCCGCCGGCCTTCTGGGTGACGTCGCCGCCGAAGCCCAGCCAGCCGAAGGTCGGGTGATCTACGAGGTAGGTCGCCGCCGCATAGGCATGGCCGAAGAAGCCCATGCCGTAGTCGCCGCTATAGGCGTCCCAGGCCATCATGTCCGGAGCCGAGTGGAAGGCCGCCGACGAGAAGCCGTCCTGGTCGATATTGGTGATGCCGCCCATCAGCCCGCCATAGGCCACGCGCAGCAGGTGGAAGTCGGCCGGGTTGGCGCGATAGGCGTCGAACAGCGGCACGGCGTTCAGGGTCGAGCCGTAGTGGTGGATCTGGCGCTCGATGCGCGGGACCTTGCCGCCATACAGGAAGTCCCAGTAGCGGCGGGCGTTGCCGTTGTAGCCCCAGCTGGGGATCGTCGGATCATAGGCGAGGATCACCTCGCGCGTCTCGTCGGCCTGGGGCTGGTGGCCGAAGAAGCGCATCCAGGCATAGACCTCGGCCTGGCCGGTCGAGTCCCAGGCCATCTCGCTGCCGAACGGATAGGGCAAGGTCTTCCAGTGGTCGGCGCGCGTCTTCATCAGCACCTCGACAGCGTCGGCCTGGGCGGTCAGGCCCTCGCGGCGCAGGTCTTTCAGGATGTCGACGAAGACGTCGCCCTCCATCTGGCCGAACTCGGCATAGTAGGGAGCGTCGCGCATCATCGCCACGATGGTCATCTGGGCGTGGTCCAGATACCAGCGCCAGTCGTGGTTCTTGACCAGGCCCTGGTGATTGCGGGCCAGGCGGTAGAGGACCCAGTGGGCGATGGCCACGTGCGGATAGTTGTACGAGCGGCCCAGGTCCTCGGAGTCCTTCTTCGACCACGAGGCCCAGGTCTTCCAGTCCAGCTTGGGATCGTAATAGGACGGCAGGGCCGCGGGATCGTAGTAGAACAGGCTCTTGCGCACCGCTCCGGCCTGCGGACCGTCGGCGACCTGCAGGCGGCCGACGAGGGTCTGGTCGACCATGCGTTCCAGCTTGGCCACTTCGGCGGCGTCGGGATTGTCCAGCTGCTTGCTGAAGGCCGCCACCCAGCTGCCTGCTCCGCCCTCGTCGCTGAGGCCGGCGATCCAGACCCGCTGGTCCTGGGTGACGATCCGGTCGGCCTGACGGTCGTAGGTCATGACGCTGGGGCCGCGCTTGAACGGGTCGGCCGGGTCGTCGAACCACTGCCTGGTCGTCGAGAACCGGCCAAGGTCCGCCATCACCTGGTCCAGGGGCTTGGTGATGAAGTACGGGATCGCCTGCACCTGGCCGTCGGCATAGGTGATCGACAGGGTCGCCCGGCCCCAGCCCGAGGCGCGCACGGCGTAGCGGGCCCAGCCGGCCCCGGTCTTCACCGGCGTGGCGGTCAGGGCGCCGGCCGGCAGGCTCTCGATCCGGGCCACGGGCTTGGGCGATTTCAGGAACAGCGACAGGGTCTGATCGGTCGGCGCGACATAGCCGGGAACCCCCACCGCCACCGGGCGGCCGTGGGCGGACAGGGTGTCCTCGATCGCCCGGATCGACGGCGAGGTGACCAGGCGCACGCCGATCGTCCGGCTGGCGCCGGGGGCGAGGGTGAAGCTGGTCGGCGGGTTCCAGGGCTGGCCCGCGCCCTTCCAGTCCTGTTCGGCGAAGGCCTTGGAGGCGATGGTCCAGTCGTAGAACCCTTCGGACGTCTGGGCGCGCTTGCTGCGGTCGGTGAAGATGTCGCCCGGCTTGGCGCCCGGCCCGCCCGCCTGCTGGATCGGACGGTACGCCTCCAAGGGCGTCGCTTTCTCGGGCAGGACCAGCAGGGCGGGACCCTTGCCGTTCAGGCGGGTCACCTGCAGGTAGCCGGCGTCGCGGCCGATATAGGGATCGACGAAGCTGGCCTGGGCGTGGGCCTCCTCCAGCGAGCGGTCGGTGATGATGTTGTCGAACACCATGGGCAGGCCCAGGCCGCCGACCTCGATGGGCGCCTTCGAGGTATTGGTCAGCACGAAGCGCAGGACCAGGCCGCCGCGCTCCGACACCCAGCGCCGCTCGACCCGCAGCGGCGCGTCCGCACCCAGCGAAGCGGTGATGTCGGCCGCCGCCAGCACCGCGCCGCCCGCCGGCAGGGGGCGGATCGGCTTGCGCTGGTGGGCCGAACTGAAGTCTCGCCACGGACCGCCGGGCGCGCGGAGGCGCAGGTGGATGTCGCCGACATGGACATAGCCATCGCCGGCCCGCTCGGCCTCGCGTCCGCCCGGGGTGAAGTCGAAGGTCGGCTCGCCGACAGGGGACAGTCGCGCCAGGGTCTGGGTGTCGGCCCTCAGCGCCAGCTGGAACTGGCCGGTGCGGTAGGCGGTCTTGACGATCGGCGGATAGACCGGCTTGGCCGGCGCGGCGGCGGGGGTCTCGGCCTGCGCCAGGTTCAGCGCCAGCGGGGTCGTGGCCAGCAGCAGGGCCGTCAGGGCCAGCGGGCGAAGGTTCGTCATCTGGTCCTCGTGGGAGCGTCGGGGCGGCGCGTCTACAAAGCGTCACGGCAGCACAGCCGTTCGGCCGCGCGGCGTCAAGGAAATTATACGATATAAGATTCAGCCGTTTTCATCCGTACGCCCTTCGACGGAGCGCTCCGCCAAGGTCGAGATTGACGCTCGGGATCTCTCACCCTAGGATCGTATACAATATCAAGTAGGGGTATTCTCATGGCGACTCGTCGGGACTTGATGCTCACCGCCGCGGCCTTCGCGGCGTCCCCGGCCGCCGGCCTGGCCGCGCCGCGCGGCGGCCTGCCGCTCAAGGCCAAGCCCCTGCCGCTGTCGTCGGTGCGTCTTCTGCCATCGCCCTATGCGACCGCGGTCGAGGCCAACCGGACCTATCTGCTGCAGCTCAGCCCGGACCGGCTGCTGCACAACTTCATGACCTTCGCCGGCCTGCCGGCCAAGGGCGAGGTCTATGGGGGCTGGGAAGGCGACACCATCGCCGGCCACACCCTGGGCCACTACCTGTCGGCCCTGGTCGTCATGTACGAGCAGACCGGCGAGCAAGAGTGCAAGCGCCGCGCCGACTACATCGTCTCGGAACTGGCCCGCGCCCAGGCCAAGCGCGGCACGGGCTATGTCGGCGCCCTGCAGCGCAAGCGAAAGGACGGCAAGGTCGTCGACGGCGAGGAGATCTTCGCCGAGGTGATGAAGGGCGACATCCGCTCGGGCGGCTTCGACCTGAACGGCGCGTGGTCGCCGCTCTACACCGTGCACAAGGTCTTCGCGGGCCTGCTGGACGTCCACCAGGCGTGGGGCAACCCACAGGCGCTGCAAGTCGCCATCGGCCTGGCCGGCTATTTCGAGCGCGTGTTCGCCGCCCTGGACGACGCCCAGATGCAGACCCTGCTGGGCTGCGAGTACGGCGGCCTGAACGAGAGCTATGCCGAGCTCTACGCGCGCACCGGGGACAAGCGCTGGCTGGCGGTGGCCCAGCGGATCTACGACCGCAAGGTGCTGGATCCCCTGGTCGCCCAGCGCGACGAACTGGCCAACATCCACGCCAACACCCAGGTGCCCAAGCTGATCGGCCTGGCGCGCCTGTACGAGCTGACCGGCAAACAGCAGGACGCCGACGCGGCGAAGTTCTTCTGGCGCACGGTCACGCAGCGCCACAGCTACGTCATCGGCGGCAACGCCGACCGCGAGTACTTCTCGGCTCCCGACACGATCGCCGCCCACATCAGCGAGCAGACCTGCGAGCACTGCAACACCTACAACATGCTGAAGCTGACCCGTCAGCTCTACAGCTGGAAGCCGGACGGGGCGCTGTTCGACTACTACGAGCGCGCCCACCTGAACCACGTGATGGCGGCGCAGAACCCCAAGACCGGCGGCTTCACCTACATGACGCCGCTGCTGACCGGCGCGCCGCGCGAGTTCTCCAATCCCGCCGACGATCCGTTCTGGTGCTGTGTCGGCACCGGCATGGAGGCCCACGCCAAGCACGGCGAGTCGATCTTCTGGGAAGGCGAGGGGGCCTTGCTGGTCAATCTCTACATCCCGGCGCAGGCGCAGTGGAAAGCGCGCGGCGCGGGGTTGAGGCTGGAGACCGGCTATCCGTACGCGCCGGAGTCGCGCCTGACCCTGTCCACCCTGGCCAAGCCCGGCCGGTTCACCGTGGCCCTGCGGGTTCCCGCGTGGGCCGGCAAGGGCGCCAAGATCAGCGTCAACGGCCAGGCCTTCGCGCCGAAGCTGGACGGCGGCTACGCCCTGGTCGAGCGCGCCTGGAAGGCCGGCGACGTGGTGGCCATCAGCCTGCCGCTGGACCTGCGCCTGGAGTCCGCGCCGGGCGACGCGAGCACGGTCGCGGTGCTGCGCGGGCCGATGGTGCTGGCGGCCGATCTCGGCCCCGTCGCCACGCCGTGGCAGGGCGTCGACCCGGCCATGGTGGGCGAGAACCTGCTGGACCGCTTCCAGCCCGTGGCCGTCGAAAAGGCGACCTATGTCGCGCGGGGGATCATGCGCCCGGCGGACCTGACCTTCGTGCCGTTCTATAGCCAGTACGAGCGCCGCAGCGCCGTCTATTTCCGGCGCTTCACCGAGGACGCCTGGAAGACCGAGGAGGCCGCCTTCCTGGCCGAGCAGGCGCGGCTCAAGGACATCAGCGCCCGCTCGGTCGACGTCATGCACCTGGGCGAGATGCAGCCCGAGCGCGACCACAACCTGACCTCCGAGATCTCGTATCCGGTGGCCTATCGCAACCGCAACGGCCGCGACGCCCGCTCGGGCGGCTTCTTCGAGTTCGACATGAAGGTCCGCCCCGGCCCGCTGATCCTGCAGGCCACCTATTGGGGCGAGGAGCGCAAGCGGCAGTTCGACATCCTGGTGGACGGCGTGAAGATCGTCACCCAGCACCTGCAGGCCGACCATCCGGGCAAGTTCTTCGATGTCGAATATCCGGTGCCCGAGGCCCTGACCCAGGGCAAGACCAAGGTCCGCGTGCGGTTCGCCCCGCCGGAACGCAACACGGCCGGCCCGGTGTTCGGCGTGCGCCTGTTCACGGCCCAGCCTGCTAGCAAGCCCGTCGCATGAGCCTGGCGCCGGATGCGGACACGGTCCGGCTTTCGCTCGACGAGGCCCGGAGCCTGGCGCGGCGGGTGCTGAGCGCGGCGGGCCTGTCGCGGGCCCATGTCGATGCGGTGGCCGAGACCATGGTCGCGGGCGAGCGCGACGGCTGCGCCTCGCACGGTCTTTATCGGCTGCTGGTGGCCACCGACAGCATCGCCAAGGGCGTGGTGTCGGTCGACGCCACCCCGCTGCTGGACGAGCCCGCGCCGGCGCTGGTGCGGGTGGCGGGCGGCGGCGGCTTCGCCCAGTTGGCCTTCGAGCGCGGCCGGCCGCGGCTGGTCGAGAAGGCCCGCCGGTTCGGGATCGCCGCCCTGGCCCTGAACAACGTCGTCCACTTCGCCGCCCTGTGGCCCGAGGTCGAGACCCTGGCCCGCGAGGGGCTGGTGGCCCTGGCCGTCACGCCCAGCCACGCCTGGGTCGCGCCCGAGGGCGGGACCAGGCCGGTGTTCGGGACCAATCCGATCGCTTTCGGCTGGCCCCGGCCGGGGCGAGATCCGTTCGTGTTCGACTTCGCCACCAGCGCCACGGCGCGGGGCGAGATCGAGCTGCGCCGCCGCGCCGGCCAGCCCGTGCCGCCCGACTGGGGCTATGACGCCGACGGCGCCGCGACGACGGTGGCCGAGGCGGTATTGGCCGGGGCCATGCGCACCTTCGGCGGCCATAAGGGCTCGGCCCTGGCGGCGATGGTCGAGCTGCTGGCCGGTCCGCTGATCGGCGACCTGACCAGCCAGGAGTCGCTGGACGCCGACGCCGGCCGCAAGGGCTCGCCGCTGGGCGGGGAACTGATCATCGCCCTGGACCCGGCGGGCTTTCTGGGCCCGCTGGCCGGTGAGCACCTTCAGCGCGCCGAAGCGCTCTTCGAAGCCATCCAGGCCCAGGGCGCGCGCCTGCCGTCCGAGCGCCGCTACGCCGCCCGCGCCATCAGCGAGCGCGAGGGCGTGGCCCTGCCGGCGGCCCTGCACCGCGACATTCTCAAGTTGCTCGAACGAAAGGACTAGCCATGCGTCGTCACGGGCTCTTCGACACGGCGGTGGTCTGCGCGACGGCGGCGGCGACGCTGTCGGCGGGGCCTGTCCTGGCGGCGCAATCGGCCGACCAGCGCTTCACCGCCCTGGCCGACGGCGAGTACGCCTGGCGCAAGGCCCAGATGGGCCCCAGCGAGGACGGGCCGAAGTCCGAGCGCTTCAAGCTTCCCGACGTCGGCGAGAAGGTCCAGGCCGAGCGCCTGGCCCGCTGGACCCAGGTGTCGAAAGAGCTGGCCACGATCCCGGTCGCCAGGCTGTCGAAGACCAACCAGGTCAACTACGCCGTCTACAAGGGCCAGATCGACGCCCTGCTGGCCGAGCAGCGCTATCGCGAATACGAAAAGCCGCTGAACGCCGACAGCAGCTTCTGGGGCGACGTCGCCGAGTCGGCGCGCGACAGCCTGCTGACCGAGGCGGACTATCGCGCCTATATCGCCATGCTGCGCGATATCCCCCGCTACTATGACCAGCAGATCGTCAACATGCGGGCGGGGCTGAAGCGCGGCTTCACCCCGCCCCAGATCACCTTGCAGGGCCGTGACGCGGGCGTAGGCCTGGTGGCGGACGCCGCGACGCCGGAGGCCTCGCCGTTCTACGCGCCGTTCAAGAAGACCATGCCGTCCGTGATCCCGGCGCAGACCCAAGCCGCCCTGCGCCGCGAGGCCGCCGAGGCGATCACGGCGGCGGTGGTTCCTGCCCACGCCCGCCTGCGGACCTTCCTGCGCGACGAGTACATTCCCGGCGCCCGCACCGTCCTGGCCGCCTACGACCTGCCCGACGGCCAGGCCTATTACCGCTCCAAGGTCGCCGAGTTCACCACTACCGACCTTAGCCCTGAGCAGATCCACCAGATCGGTCTTTCCGAAGTGGCCAAGATCCGCGCCCGGATGCTGGAGGTGATGAAGGCGGTGAAGTTCGAGGGCGACCTCCCGGCCTTCCTGACCTATCTGCGGACCGATCCGCGCTTCTACGCCAAGACCCCGCAGGACCTGCTGGACCGCGCGGCCTGGAACGCCAAGCGCTTCGATGGCGTGGCCTCGCAATGGTTCGGCCGCCTGCCCCGCAGCCGCTTCGCCATCAAGCCCGTGCCCGACGAGATCGCGCCGTTCTACACCGGCGGTCGCGGCGGGCCGGGAATCTATCTGGTCAACACCTACAACCTGCCGTCCCGGCCCCTGTACTCGCAGATGGCCCTGACCCTGCACGAGAGCGCGCCGGGCCATGCCTTCCAGATGCCGCTAGCGGCCGAGAACAAGGACCTGCCGGCCTATCGCCGCGACACCTATCTGTCGGCCTATGGCGAGGGGTGGGCTCTGTACAGCGAGGCGCTGGGCGAGGACATGGGCCTGTACGACACGCCCTACGACCGCTTCGGCATGCTCAGCTACCAGATGTGGCGGGCCGCGCGCCTGGTGGTCGACACCGGCATCCACACGAAGGGCTGGACCCGCGAGCAGGCCCAGAAGTACCTGCACGACAACACGGCCATGGCCGACCACGAGATCCAGACCGAGGTCGACCGCTACATCGCCTGGCCGGGCCAGGCGCTGTCCTACTACATGGGCATGCTGGCCTTCCAGAACGCCCGCCAGCGGGCCGAGAAGGCGCTGGGCCCGAAGTTCAACATCCGCGCCTTCCACGACGCGGTGCTGGAGCTGGGCTCTGTGCCGCTGCCGGTGATCGACGCCCGAGTCGACCAGCTGATCGCGGCGGGGGGCAAGGGCCCCTATCCGGATGTGGAGTGAGCCGCCGCCCGTCGCCGTCCGCGCGCCAGGCAACCCGATCCTGGCCGACGGCCGCTATTACTCCACCGATCCCGCGCCACTGGTCGTGGGCGACACCCTGTGGATCCTGGCCGGCCGCGACGAGGCCGCGCAGGACGTCGACGACTTCATCATGAACGAATGGCAGGCGCTGGCGACGCAGGACCCGGCGTCCGGCGACTGGACGCACTATCCCGCCATCGCCCGGCCCGAGACGGTGTTCGCCTGGGCCGAGCCCGGCCGCGCCTATGCCGGCCAGGTCGTCCAGGGGCGCGACGGGCGGTTCTACTTGTACGCGCCGGTGCTGCAGAAGGCGAAGGAGAGCAAGGACCGCTTCGCCATCGGCGTGGCCGTCGCCGACGCGCCGACGGGGCCGTGGACCGACGCCCATCCATCTGGACCGATCATCTCGCAGACGGTCCCCGAGCCCAACGCGATCCAGAACATCGACCCGACCGTGCTGATCGACGACGACGGCCGGGTCTACATCTACTGGGGCACCTTCGGGCGGCTGCGCGGCCTGGAGCTGGCGGCCGACATGGTCACGCCCAACGGACCGGAGCAGGCGATCACCGGCCTGGACGGCTTCTTCGAGGCCCCGTGGCTGATGAAGCGCAAGGGCGTCTACTACCTGCTCTATGCCGGCAACAAGGTCGGGCCCGACTGCACGCCGGCGCTCTATCACGCCTGCATCGCCTATGGGACGGCCAGTTCGCCGTTGGGGCCTTGGACCTATCGCGGGGTGATCCTGAAGCCCGTGTCCTCGACCACCTCCCACTCGGGCGCGGTCGAATTCAAGGGGCAGTGGTGGCTGGCCTATCACACCGCCGACGCCGCCGGCGGCGGGCACTTCCGGCGCAGCGTGGCCATCGATCGGATGGCCTTCGACGACCGCGTCAGTCCGCCGGCCATCCTGCCCGTGATCCCGACCCGCAGGCCGGTTCCGCCGCGCCCGCCCAGCCGCAACATCGCCGGCCGGGCGACCGTCACGGCCTCGAACGTCCCGATCCCGGCGCGCTACTGGATCAAGGCGCTGAACGACGGGATCGTCCGTCCGAGGCCGCTGCCGCCCGATCTGTGGGGCGCCGAGCCCGGGCCGGCCGCTCAGTGGCTGGAGTACCGCTTCGACAAGCCCGTGACCCTGAACGGCGCCCGCATGCGCTTCTGGGCCGACCAGCCGGCCGGCGCGACCACGGGCGTGACCCCGCCCAAGGCCTGGCGGCTGGAATACTGGGCCGGCGGCTGGAAGCCGGTTCGCGATCCCAAGGGCTTCGGGACCGGCGTCGACGCCTTCCAGTCGGCCAGCTTCGCGCCGGTGACCACACGCTGCGTGCGCGCGGTGCTCGAGCGCTCGGGCGCGGGCGTCGCCGTGCAGGAGTGGGAGGTGCTGGCCCCGAAGGCCCAACCGTTTCGCGCGTCCGCCTCCGCCGTTGCGCCGCCGTGCGACCTCAAACCCTGATCCTGGAAGAAAGACCGCCATGCTCCGCGCTCTGACGACGCTTTCTATCGCGGCCGCCGCGACCTTCGCCGCCGCCCAAGTCCAGGCCGCCACCCCGCTGGACGGCGTCTGGCTGTTCGACAAGGCCCCGTCCTTTCCCGGTGTCACCATGGTCCAGCTCACCACCCAGGGCGGCAAGCCCAAGGGCGTGGTGACGTCGGCCTGGTACGGGGCGATGGAGATGCAGAACCTGGTCGTGAAGGATGGCAAGGCCACGTTCGACCTGCGCAATCTCAACGACAAGGCCCACCCCACCCGCCCGTGGACGGCGGTGCTGGAGGGCAAGGACCTGAAGCTGGTCGGCGACTTCTGGTACGCCCATGCCGAGCAGACCGGGCGACGGGGGACCGCCAAGGCGGCCAAGGCCCGCACCTTCAAGCCCAGGACCCTGCCGCCGCTGGGGACCTTGACCCCTGACGGCCTGGCGCGCACGCCGCCGATGGGCTGGAGCAGCTGGAACAAGTTCGCCGAAAACATCGACGACAAGACCGTCCGCGCCATGGCCGACGCCCTGGTCGCCACTGGCCTGCGCGACGCGGGCTATGTCTACGTGAACATCGACGACGGATGGCAGGGGACGCGCGGAGCCGACGGGGCGCTGCGTCCCAACGCCAAGTTCCCGGACATGAAGGCCCTGGCCGACTACGTCCATGCGCGTGGTCTGAAGCTCGGGATCTACAGCGCGCCGGGCCCCAAGACCTGCGCCGGCTACGAGGGCAGCTACGGCCACGTCCAACAGGACGCCAGGACCTTCGCCGCCTGGGGCGTCGACTATCTGAAGTACGATCTGTGCTCGGGCGAGTGGTTCTACGACGACGCCGACAAGGTTCAGCGGACCTACTACGAGATGGGCGCGGCGCTGCGGGCGACGGGGCGGCCGATCGTCTATTCGCTGTGCGAGTACGGCCGCTTCGACGTCGGCGCCTGGGGGCGCAAGGTCGGCGGCCACCTGTGGCGCACCACCGGCGACATCACGGACGATTATCCGACCATGGCCAGGATCGGCTTCGACAAGAACGGCAAGCCCGAGCACGCCGGCCCCGGCGGCTGGAACGACCCGGACATGCTGGAGATCGGCAATGGCGGCATGAGCCACGACGCCTACGTCACCCACATGACCCTGTGGGCCATGTCGGCCGCGCCGCTGATGATGGGCCACGACCTGCGCCAGACCCGTCCCGAGGTGCTGAAGCTGCTCACCAACCGCGAGGTGATCGCCGTCGACCAGGACGCCCTGGGCGTTCAGGGGCAGGCGGTGCGCCGCGAGGGAGCGACCGAGGTCTGGAAAAAGCCGCTGGCCGACGGCGCGGTGGCCCTGGCTCTGTTCAATCGCGGCGACGCGCCGGCGACGATCGCCGTGACGGCGGCGGACGCGGGCGTCGGGGCGCTGGCCGGCCTGCGCGACGTGTGGGCCGGCGCGGATCTGGACGCGTCGCGGACGAGCTTCGTCGTGCCGCCCCAGGGCGCGGTGCTGCTGAAGGCGAGGGGGCGGTAGATCGATCGCCAGGGGCGGCCAGAGCCGTCGGGAGCGGCGGATCAGCCCGCCAGCTGCTGCTTGAGGTCCGACAGGGTGCCGCGGATGTGGTTGGCGGTCAGCGCTTCCACGGTCTCGGCGTCGCCGCGGATCCAGGCGTCCAGGATCTCGCGGTGCTCGCGGCTGGCGCGTTCGTCGCGGCCGTTCGGTTCCAGATGCACCCGCACATAGCGCTCGGCCAGGATCTGCAGGCGCTCCATCAGCTGGAAGGTGATGTGGCCGCCGGGGCGGATCATCGCCAGGTGGAAGGCGCGGTTGAAGCTGACATGATCGCCGTCCGGCTTGGCCAGCTCGGCCTCCAGCGCGGCCAGGGCCTTCTCGGCGGCGGCGTGGTCCTGCGGCGTGGCGCGCAGGCAGGCGTCTGCGACCGCGCCGGGTTCCAGCTTCAGGCGCAGGGCGAAGACCTCGCTGGCCTCGTCGGTCGACAGATCCCGCACGACATAGCCGCGGTTGGGAAACGACTTCAGCAGGCCATCCTGCTCCAGCCGCCCCAGGGCCTCGCGCAGCGGGATCTTGCTGACGCCCAGCTCGGCGGCGATGACGTCCTGGCGCACGGCCGTTCCCGGCTGCATCGCCCCCACCAGGATGCGGCGGCGGACGATCTCGTAGGTCTGGTCGGACAGCGAGCGGACAACGATGTTCATAGGCGCGCGATAGTCTCTTTGGCGGGCGGTCGGCGCCCTCCGCGATGCAGGGGAGCCTTATCGTATACCGTCGCCCGCCAGGCGGCGGGAGTCTAGATCACCTGAAAGCCGGCCCAGAATGCGTCGGCCCGGTCGATCCAGAGGATATTATGGCCCGTGGCGATCGCCGAGCCCTCGATCGAGGGGATGATCGCCTTCTGGCCGGCCAGTTCGGTTTCGGCCTCGACCCGCCCGATGAAGCGGCTGCCGATGATGCTTTCGTGGACGAAGGCGTCGCCGACCTTCAGCTTGCCCTTGGCCGCCAGATGGGCCAGGCGGGCCGAGGTGCCGGTGCCGCAGGGGCTGCGGTCGATGGCGCGGTCGCCATAGAACACCGCGTTGCGGCCGTCCGCGTCCGGGGCGCGGGGGGCGTCGGCCCACAGCACGTGGCTGACCCCGCGAATGGTCGGATCCAGCGGATGGACCGGCTCGTAGGCCTCGCGCACCAGGGCGCGGATGATCGGGCTGAGGCGCAGGATCTCGGCCGCGCCCAACGCGTCGATGCCGGTGTAGGCGCCTTGCGGCTCGACGATGGCGTAGAAGTTGCCGCCGTACGAGACGTCGACGCTCAGCGGGCCGAAGCCCGGCACGTCGATGGCGATCCCTTCCTGGGCCAGATAGGCCGGGACGTTGCGGATCTTCACGGCGGTGACCCGGTCGCCCGAGGTCTGGTAGGCGATGTCGATGACGCCCGCCGGCACTTCCAGCCGCAGCTTGCCCGGCTCGCGCGGGGTCACCAGGCCGTTCTCCAGGGCGAAGGTGACGATGCCGATCGTGCCGTGTCCGCACATCGGCAGGCAGCCGCTGGTCTCGATGAACAGGATGCCGGCGTCGCAGTCGGCTTGCGTCGGCGGATAGAGGAAGCCGCCCGACATCATGTCGTGGCCGCGCGGCTCGAACATCAGGCCGGTGCGGATCCAGTCGAAGCGGGCGAGGAAGTCCTGGCGTCGGGCGCTCATCGTGTCGCCGCGCAAGAGCGGCGCGCCGCCGGCCACCAGACGCACCGGATTGCCGGCGGTATGGCCGTCGACGCAGAAGAACGTGTGACGCATGGACTTCCTCTAAGGCTTCAAACAGTTGGCGCGTGGCGGGCGCCAAAGCCGCTGACACTTTTGGCCGCCACGCTTGCCTAGGCTGCGGCCGCCGAGGTCAGGACCGGCCGGGTGGCGGCGGCTTCCTCGACCATGGCGACGACCTGGGCGCGCCGGGCGCCGGCCAGGGGCAGGCGCGGCAGGCGCACATACTCGGTCCCGCGACCCATGATCGTCTCGGCCAGCTTGATCGACTGGACCAGGTCGTGCTCGGCGTCCAGGTGCAGCAGCGGCATGAACCAGCGATAGATGCGGCGCGCCTCTTCCAGGTCGCCGCGATCGACGGCCGCGACCAGGGCCACCGACTCCTGCGGGAAGGCGCTGGTCAGGCCCGAGATCCAGCCTCGGGCGCCCAGCAGCAGGCCTTCCAGCGCGACGTCGTCGAGGCCGGCCATCAGGATGAAACGCTCGCCGAACGCGCGCGCCAGGTCGGTGAAGCGGCGAGTGTCGGGCGCGCTTTCCTTGACCGCCACGATGGTCGGCTCGTCGGCCAGGCGGGCGAGCACGCCCAGGGTGATGGCCGCGCGATAGGCCGGCGGGTTGTTGTACAGCATGATCGGCAGGCCCGAGGCCCGGGCGACCGTGCGGAAGTGGGCTTCCAGCTCGGCCTCGGTCGGCACGTAGACCATGGCCGGCAGGGCCATCAGGGCGTTGGCGCCCAGGGCCTCGGCGTCCTTGGCGAAGGCCGCGGCGCGGGCCGTGGTCAGCTCCGAGACGCCGACGATGATCGGCACGCGACCGGCGACCACCTCGACGGCGGCCTTCAGCATCTTGCGCTTCTCGTCGGCCTCCAGGGAGTTGTTCTCGCCGCAGGTGCCCAGCACCACGAGACCGTGCACGCCATCCCGGATCAAAGCGTCCAGCACCTGTTGGCTGGCGTCGAAATCGATGGACAGATCAGGGTTGAACTGGGTCGTGGCGGCCGGGAACACGCCCGACCAATTCATGGAACTCATACGGCTTGCACCTCCGGCTGCTTCGGATACTGTATACGAAATGGCGTGGCGGAGGTAAAGCCTGGGTGGACAGGATGTCGGGGACCTTGGTGATCGGGGGCGGCGTGGTCGGCAAGGCCTGCGCCGTGGCGCTGCGGCGCGCCGGCGAGTCCGTGACCCTGCTGGACCCCCAGGCGACCGCCCGTCCGGCCTCGTATGGAAACGCGGGCCACATCGCCACCGAGCAGGTCGCGCCGCTGGCCTCACCCGCCGCCCTGGCGTCAGCCTTCCGCCGGCTGTTCGGCCTGGGCGGGGCGCTGGATTTCCGGCTTTCCGACATCGGGACCTGGGGGCCTTGGGCCGGCCGCTTCGCGGCGGCGGCGACGCCTGAGCGCGCGTCGCGGGGCCAGCGGGCGCTGGGCGCGTTGCTGGAGGACGCCTTGCCGGCCTGGCGGCGGCTGGCGGAGTCGCTGGGCCGTCCCGACCTTCTGATAGAGCGTGGTCACCTGGTGGTCTGGGAGACGCCTGACACGGCCCGCGCCGGACGCGCGGCCTGGGAGGCCGCCGACATCGGCCAGGCCCGCCTGGGACCGCTGGCCGAGCCGACCAAGGTTCGCCTGCAGCGGCTGATCCAGCCGGCGATCGCCGGCGGCGTTTGCTTCCGGAACACGGGCCAGGTCAGCGATCCGGCCTTGGTGCTGCGCCTGCTGGACGAGACCTTCGAGACCGCCGGCGGCCAGCGGCGGATCGGCCAGGTCCGGCATTTGCGAAACGTCGACGGCCGCGTCGTTGCCGAGCTGACCGACGGCCAGCAACTGGCGCCCGAGCGGGTGCTGGTCACCGGCGGCGTCGGCTCCGGCGCGCTGATGCGCGGTCTGGGCCATGTCGCCCCGGTGATCGCCGAGCGCGGCTATCACCTGGAGGGCGGGGCCGGCCGCTGGGACGACCTGCCGCCGGTGGTGTTCGAGGATCGCTCGATGATCCTGACCCGCTTCGGCGATCGCTTGCGGGCCGCCAGCTTCGTCGAGTTCGGCCGCGAGGCCGCGCCGCCCGATCCGCGCAAGTGGGCCCGGCTGCGGCGTCACCTGGCCGAGCTGGACGTGCGCCTGGAAGGGCCCGTCGCCGAATGGATGGGCGCCCGGCCCACCTTGCCCGACTATCTTCCGGCCATCGGCGCCAGCCGGCGGGCGAGCAATCTTTACTATGCGTTCGGGCACCAGCATCTGGGCCTGACCCTGGCGGCGACGACCGGCGAGCGGGTCGCGGCCCTGATGGGCGGCGGCGCGCCGGGGATCGACCTGGCTCCGTTCGACCTGGCAAGGTTCGAGCGCGGGCGCACGACGAGGAGCAATGCATGACCCTGGGTGTCGGCGGTTCGACCATGGACGCGCAACTGACGGGTCTTTCTCCCCGGCCGGGGCGTCCGCCGGCCATCGCGGTCGCCGAGTATGAAGCGCGCCTGGAGAAGGCGCGACGCCTGACCGCGGCGATGGGCGCCCAGGCTCTGCTGGTCGGGGCGGGGACCAGCCTGCGCTATTTCACCGGCGTACCGTGGAGCGCGACGGAACGTCTGGTGGCCCTGCTGCTGCCCCGCGCCGGCAAGCCGATCATGATCTGCCCGGGCTTCGAGCTGGGCTCGCTGCGGGCCGACCTGAAGATCGAGGCCGACATCCGCCTGTGGCAGGAGCACGAGGATCCCGCCGCCCTGGTGACCCGCGCCCTGTCCGAGAGCGGGACCGACACCCTGGCCCTGGACCCGGCCGCGCCGTTCCTGCTGTTCAGCGCGCTGAACAAGGCCGCGCCCTCGTTGAAGGCGATCGACGCGACGCCGGTCATCGACGGCTGCCGGGGCGTAAAGTCAGAGGCCGAGCTCGCTTTGATGCGCTACGCCAAGGCCATCACCCTGGAGGTGCATCGTCGCGCCGGCGCGATCCTCGCGGCGGGCGTCACGGCCAGCGCGGTCAAGCGCTTCATCGACACGGCCCACCGCGCGGCGGGCGCCGATGGCGGCTCGACCTTCTGCGCGGTGCAGTTCGGTCTGGCGACGGCCTATCCGCACGGCCTGCCTGGCGACCAGACCCTCAAGGAGGACGACCTGGTGCTGATCGACACCGGCTGTCAGGTCGAGGGCTACAACGCCGACATCACCCGCACCTATGTCTTCGGCGAGCCGGGCGACGAGCATCGCCGGATCTGGGACATCGAGCACGAGGCCCAGGCCGCCGCCTTCGCCGCCGTGCGGCCCGGCGTGGCTTGCGAGGTCATCGACCAGACCGCCCGCGCGGTGCTGGAGCGCCATGGCCTGGGGCCGGACTACGCCCTGCCGGGTTTGCCGCACCGCACCGGCCACGGCATCGGCCTGTCGATCCACGAGGGGCCCTATCTGGTGCGCGGCGACCGCACGCCACTGGCGCCGGGCATGTGCTTTTCCAACGAGCCGATGATCGTGCTGCCCGACCGGTTCGGCGTGCGGCTCGAGGACCACTTCCATGTCACCGAGGACGGCGCGGCCTGGTTCACCGAGCCCTCGCCCTCGATCGACGCGCCGTTCGGCGAGGCCTGACCGCGCGCCGGTCCCACAGCAGTTCAGGGGGAGATCACATGAGTTTCTGGACCCGCCGCAAGGCGCTGGACGCGATCGTCGCGGTCGAGGCCGATCGCCGGCTGAAGCCGACCCTGTCCTGGCCGCACCTGCTGGCCCTGGGCATCGGGGCGATCATCGGGACGGGCATCTACACCCTGACCGGCATCGGCGCCGAGCGCGCGGGGCCGGCGGTGATCCTGGCCTTCGCCGCCTGCGGGGTGCTGTGCGTGTTCGCCGCCCTGGCCTATGCCGAGGTCGCCACCCTGATCCCGGCGGCCGGCAGCGCCTACACCTACGCCTACTCCGTGCTGGGCGAAGGGCTGGCCTGGATCGTCGGCTGGAGCCTCGTCCTCGAATACGCGGTGACCTGCGCCGCCGTGGCGGTCGGCTGGTCCGGCTACATGGTGGGCCTGCTCAAGAGCGTCGGGATCGGTCTGCCGCCCGAGATTCTGGCCGGGCCGCACGCGGGCGGGATCATCAACCTGCCGGCCGTGCTGATCACGGTGGCGATCACCGCCCTGCTGGCCAAGGGCGCCCGCGAGAGCGCCACGCTCAATATCTTCCTGGTGGTCATCAAGATCGTCGCCCTGGCGGTGTTCGTCGGCCTGACCTTCACGGCCATCAAGGGCCACAACTTCACGCCTTTCATGCCCTACGGCTTCGGCGCCCACACCGAGGGCGGCCATCCGCGCGGGGTGATGGCCGCCGCCGCCATCGTGTTCTTCGCCTTCTTCGGCTTCGACGCGGTGTCGACGTCGGCCGAGGAGGTCAAGAACCCCAAGCGGGACCTGACCATCGGCATCATCGGCTCGATGATCATCTGCACGATCATCTACATGATGGTCGCCGCCTGCGCGGTCGGGGCCTGGCCGTATGCCGAGTTCGCCCGTTCGGGCGAGCCTCTGGCCTTCATCCTGCGGGGACTGGGCCATCCGGCCGCCGCCTTCGGCATCGCCGCCGCCGCCATCATCGCCCTGCCCAGCGTCATCCTGGTGATGATGTTCGGCCAGACCCGGGTGTTCTTCGTCATGGCCCGCGACGGCCTCTTGCCGCGCAACCTGGGCAAGCTGCACGCCAAGAGCGGCGCGCCGGTCACCCTGACCCTGATCACCGGAGCGGTGGTGGCCCTGGTCGGCGGCTTCCTGCCGCTGGACCAGATCGCAGAGCTGTCGAACGCCGGCACCCTCTTGGCCTTCATCTGCGTGGCGGTGTGCCTGATGGTGCTGCGCGTGCAACGGCCGGACCTGCCGCGCCTGTTCCGCTGCCCGGCGGCCTGGGTCGTCGCGCCGCTGGCGGTAGTCGGCTGCCTCTATTTCATGGCCAGCCTGCCGATGGGGACGCTGCTGCGCTTCCTGGGTTGGAACGCGGTCGGGCTGGTCGTCTACCTGGTCTACAGCCGGCGCACGAGCCTGCTGGCCAAGGGGGGGGAGGCGCCGCCGCTGCGCGAGGAAGCCGCCGTCGAATAGGGGCTAGAGGTAGTCCAGCAGGCTGGCCGGACCGGCGACCGAACCATCGGCGTTGAACATCTGGGCCAGCTTGTCGCGCGAGGCCTGCAGTTCGACCATCTTGCTGTAGACGGCGGGCGTCCAGCCGGACGCCTCGCGCTCCTCGGTGGTCATGCCGGCGTAGCGGGTGATCATCGCCTTGCCGAAGCCGCCTTCGTCGTCGCTGGTCGACTGGTAGCTGGCCTTGATGGCGGCGCTGTCGCGCGCGCGGATCTCGGCCTTGGCCTGGGCGATCTCATGGGGCGAGAACTGCTCGTCCTTGTTCAGCGCGATGGCCGACAGCGAGCGGTCGTCGAAGCGGCGGAAGTCGATCTCGCCGCTGCTGGAATCCTTGGCCGCCCCCGGGGCGAAGGCCAACTCGTACTGCTTGTCCAGCGCGGTGCGCACGTCGCCGGCCACCTTGCCGAAGTCGCGGGTCTTGGCCCCGGCCACGGCGCTGCCGGTCTCGGTCATGTAGGCCGCGACGCTGTCATTGGCGATGCCCGCCGGCGCCAGGCCTGGACGGGCCATGGCCTGCTTACGGCCCTCGACCAGGGCGTCGCGCTCCTGGCTCCAGGCGGCCGAAGCCTTTTCCTCGGGGCCGGCGGCGTCCATCTGGTCCAGGGCGGCCTGGTAGAGGCTGGCATAGTCGCCGGTCAGCCGCGCCTGGGCGGCGGGGCCGGCCAGGGCGGTGTCGTGCTGGCCCTTCATGGCCAAGGCCGCGACCACCTGCTGGTCCAGCGGAAATTGGCCGCCCTTGTTGCTGGCCACGGCGAACAGCGTGCGGCGGTCGAGGCCCGTGAGGTCGATCGTGGCGTCGCCGTCCTTCAGCGCGCTGGAGGTCTTGGCGGCCTTGAGCTGGGCGGTGATCTGGGCGCGGGCCTCGGCGACCACGGCGTCGATGGTGCGCGAGTCGGTCTGGGCCTTCAGCGCGGCCTGGGCGGCGGCCGACAGGGTGACGTTGACCGCGGGGGTGTTGATCGTCGGACTCTGGTCGCGCGTCTGGCCATAGCCGGCGGCCTGGTTGGCGCGCTGCGTGGCCGTCTGCCCGGCGGTCAGGCCGGGCGCGTAGGTCGACGAATACGGATTGATCGTCGTCATGACGCGGAACTCGAAGCGAATCAGACGCTTGACGTTACCAGTCGTCGCGGGGGCAGGGCCACCCTATGGTTAATAGGTCGCAACCTTTGCGGAGCGCGACCTAGTTCAGCACCCCGGTCAGCAGCGGCTTGGCGAACAGCTCGGCGGCGTCTTCGCGCTCCAGGCCGGGCGCCCAGGCTTCCAGCGAGGCGGCGGCGTTCAGCATCGAATTGATCATGTGGGCGGCGATGCTGGGATCGATCGGGCGGATCGAGCCGTCGGCGATGCCGTCCGAAATGATCGAAGCGAAGCGCTGCCAGCCGCGCATATAGCCGTCGGCCATGTCGCTGCGCAGGGGATCGGGCAGGGCGCCCAGCGACGAGGCGCGCAGCAGCGGTCCGTGCTCGGACAGCTGATAGGAGGTCAGGCCGGCGGCGGTCGAGACCAGTTGCGTCCAGCTGTCGGCGTCCAGCGACCGTGCATCCAACTGAGAGCGGCGGGTGACGGTGAAGGTGCGCTCGAAGCACTCGGCGACCAGGGCGTCCTTGTCCTCGTGGTGGTGGTAGAACGAGCCCTTGGTCACGTTCAGCGCCGCCGAGATGTCCTCGACCGAGGCGCCGCGATAGCCGCGCTGGTTGATCAGGCGGGTGGCGGCCACCAGGAAGGTCTCGCGCCACTCCAGGCCCTCGGGCGACAGCGGGGTGGGGTCGGGCAGCGGCAGGGGCGCCCAGGCGCGGCCGCCGGCGGGCAGGCCGTTCAGCAGGATGTCGCCCATCCGGTCGCGCACCCGGCCATAGTCCTCGACGTCGTAGCGGCGCAGCCATCGGCCCGACCAGAACACCTGTTCCAGCAGGAGGTGGGTGCGGGCGTTGCGCTGGCGCTTGTCCAGGTGGGCCGTGCCGGGGTCGTCGAAGAAGCTCCGCACCCGCCGGAACAGGTCGTTGAATGCGGCCACGACGGAGCCGCGCAGCGGCTCCTTCAGCGCCTTGATCTCGGTGAAGCTGGTCAAGGGCGTGGCCTCGCCCAGGCGAACGCGGCGGTTCAGGTCGAGATACAGGTCGAGGAACTTCAGGATCCGCGCGGCCGGCGTCGTCTGGGCGGCGGCCTCCTCGACCATGGCCTCGAAGCGCTCCAGGCCGCGCATGAAGCAGGCGGCGGCCAGGTCGTCCTTCTTGCGATAGTAGTAGGTGACGCTGGTGGTGTTCAGCCCGACCTTGGCGGCGACGTCGGCCAGGGTCATGCCCCGCACGCCCTGGCGATTCAGGATCGCCGTGGCCGCCGCCAGGATCGTCTCCTTCTTGCGGGCGTAGCGCGCCGTCGCGACCCCCGCGATCCGACCGTCATCCATGGAACCAAACCCCAAAAACCGTCGCCCGAAGCGCCGCCCCGAACAATGCCTATGTGCGGTTGCGCCGGCCGTTGGACGACCGGGTCCAATTTAGGCGCTCGGCGGGCCGCGTTAAAGGGCGGCTCCGTCCGTCGCGAGACAATAAACCGGCCCTACCGCCAGGGTTTGTCAGGATTGTTTCAAACCGCCCCGTTTCACGCCTTGGGCGCGACTTCGTCCTTGTGTCGGAAAACCGTCTTTCGACCTCCGCGCGAACTGTGCCTATAAGAGGGTTCGGGGCGGGCGCGCGAACTTTGGAAAAAGGAGCGTTCGCAGGATGTCTGTTGTTGAAGGTGGATCGGCGGGGACCGGTCTGGTGGGGCGGATCAAGGGCATACTGCTCACGCCCTCCGCGGAATGGGACCGGATCGAGCGGGAACCCGCCACGATCGGCGGCCTGTTCACGGGCTATGTGTGCATTCTGGCGGCGATCCCGGCGGTCGCCGGCCTGATCGGCGGCCAGGTGTTCGGCCACGGCATTCCGGGCTTCTCGTTCAAGCCCGGCATCGGTTTCGCGATCGCCACGGCGGTGATCGGCTATCTCGGCTCGCTGCTGATGACCTTCATCCTGGGCACGGTGATCGACGCCCTGGCGCCCAGCTTCGGGGCCGAGAAGAACCGGGTGCAGGCGTTCAAGGTCGCGGCGTATTCCGGCACGGCCGGCTGGGTGGCCGGCGTGCTGCAGATCATCCCGGCCCTGGGGATCATCACGATCCTGGCCGGCCTCTACGGCTGCTACCTGCTGTACCTGGGCCTGCCGCGCGTCATGAAAGCGCCGGCCGACAAGGCGACGGGCTATGCGGTGGTGACCATCCTGATCGCCATCGTGGCCTCGATCGTCATCGGCATGGCCACGGCGGCGGTCGGCGGCCTGGCGGGGCTGTCTGGCCTGAACGCCATGAGCCATGCCGACAAGGCGTCCGGCACGGTCGAGATCAACGGCAACAAGATCGACATGGGCCGAATGCAGGCCGCCGCCGAGCGCGCCGAACAGCTGTCGAAGAACCCCGGCAAGGCGGCCTCGCCCGAGGCGCTGAAGGCCCTGCTGCCCGCCAGCGCGGCCGGCTACGCGCGGTCCAGCGTCGAGACCAGCTCCAGCGGGACCGACCAGGCCGCGATCGTGGTGGCCACCGGCCAGTACGAGAAGCCGGACGGAACCTCGTTCCGCATGGAGATCACCGACCTTGGCCCGATGGCGGGACTGACCGCTCTGGCCGCCGGCATGAACGGCCACGCCACCAAGGAGACCGCCAGCGGCTACGAGAAGACCGAGACCATCGACGGTCGCCTGACCAGCGAGGAGTGGGACCGCGACAGCAAGTCCGGCAAGTACTCGGTCGTGTACGGCGACCGCTTCTCGGTCCAGGCCGACGGCTCGGCCGGCAGCATCGACGACCTGAAGGCGGCGGTGCGCGCGGTCGACGGCGGCCGCCTGGAGGCGATGGCGAAGTAACCTCCTACGACGCCTTGCGCGTTCCCCGTCGCTCGGCGGTCAGGGCCGTGGCTATGGCCTGGGTCAGGGCGACGGGGGACAGCGGCTTGGCGATCGCGCCGTCCATGCCGGCGGCCAGGTAGCCGGCCTGCTGGTGGGCCATGGCGTTGGCGGTCATGGCCAGGATCGGCGCGGTTCCGGCCGGGCCCTTGAGGGCGCGAATGCGGTGGGTGGCCTCGACGCCGTCCATGCCCGGCATCTGGATGTCCATCAGGATCAGGTCGAAGCCCTGGCGGGCGGCGGCCACGCCCTGGACGCCGTCCTCGGCGGTGGTGACCCGCGCGCCCAGCGCCTCCAGCATGCGCGTCGCGATCAGGCGGTTGGTGGCGTTGTCCTCGACGATCAGCACGCCCAAGCCGGCGAACGGCGGCGCATCGATCTCGTCGTCGTGCTGGGCGGGGGCCGCGCAGGCCCGGGCCTCGACCTCCAGCCAGAAGGTCGAGCCCTCGCCCAGCTTGCTCTCGAAGCCCACCTCGCCGCCCATCATCTCGGCCAGGCGGCGGCAGATGGCCAGGCCCAGGCCCGAGCCGCCGAACCGGCGGGTGGTCGAGCCGTCGCCCTGGCGGAAGCGCTCGAACAGGTTCGCCGCGGCCTCCTCGCCGATGCCGACGCCGGTGTCCTGGATCTCGAACCGCAGGCGCAGGCGATCATCGACCCGCCGGCCCGACAGCCGGGCCACCACGCCGCCTTCCAAGGTGAACTTCACCGCGTTGCCCAGCAGGTTGAACAGGGCCTGGCGCAGGCGCAGAGGATCGGTGGCCGCCCAGCCCAGGTCGCCCTCCTGGTTCCTGGGCGGCGTCTCGATGCGCAGGTAAAGACCCTTGGCCTCGGCCTGGGGCCGCAGCATGTCGGCGACGCCCGCCAGCAGCTCGGCGGGCTCGACGGGCTCGGTGGTCAGCTCCAGCTTGCCCGCCTCGATCTTCGAGAAGTCGATGATGTCGTTCAGCAATTCCGACAGCATCTCGCCGCAGCCCAGGGCCTCGGTCAGCAGGCGACGGCCGTCGTCGGTCAGCTTCTCGCTCTTCAAGAGGTGCAGCACGCCCAGCACCCCGTTCATCGGGGTGCGGATCTCGTGGCTCATATTGGCCAGGAACTGGCTCTTGGCGTCGGCCGCGGCCAGGGCGGCGTCGCGGGCGGCGACCAGTTCGGTGACGTTCTGGCTGATGCCGATCACGTCGAAGACCTCGGGGCTGGAGCCGCGCACGCCGCGCCAGGCGCAGTGCATGTGGGCCCAGGCGTCGGTGACCGGATCCAGGTAGCGATAGTCGACCTCGACGTGCTCGCCCGTGCGCAGCGTGCGCGAGAAGGCTTCCCAGACGCGCTCGCGATCCTCGGCGTGGATCGAAAGCGTCATCTCGGTGACGGTCATGGTCCGCACGCCGCCCTGCGGCGCGCTGGGCGTCGGGATGTCCTGGTCGAACACGTAGACGCCCTTGCGAGGGTTGAAGCGCCAGACATAGACGCCAGCCGCGGTGCGCAGCAGCTCGTTGGACCGCTCGGACTGCTGACGGGCGATCTCGCGGGCGCGATCCTCGCTGAAGTCCTGGAACACGATCAGCAGGCCGCCCCCCTCCAGCACCTTGGATTGCGAGCGCACCCACAGCCAGCCGCCGCCCTTGCGGGCCAGGCGGTGCTGCGACCGCGCCTGGCCGACCGTGCGCAGGGAGTCGGCGATCGCGTGGATCACCTCGGTGTCGTGCAGATGGAAGAAGTCGCGGATCGGGCGGCCCAGGGTGTCCTCGGGCGTCCAGCCGGTCAGTCCGGTCCAGGCGGGATTGACGCGGATGATGGCGTCGTCGTGCAGGACGACGAACATGTCGAGGCTGCTCTGGAAGAACCAGTCGGCCGCCGCGGCTTCGATTCTGGAGGCAGCCTCGGTATCCAAGTGCTTGCCCATCCCGTTTCCCTCGTTTTCAATCGATATCGCAGGATCGGGTAAAGTTTACGTTGCGGCAAAAGGCCTCGGCGGTGATTTCGATCCCTCAGTACGCAAGCATGGTCGAAAAAGGCCGCAAGGGGAGGTCAGGATTTTGAGCACACCGGAAGCCGTGGGACTGTCGAGTGAACGACTTAAGCGCATCGATAGCTTCATCAAGTCCAAGTATATCGATACTGGAAAACTGCCCTGCGCGCTCACCCAAGTCTGGCGACGCGGTCAACTGGCCTACGCCTCGGTGCTGGGGGCGGCGGATATCGAGCGTGGAAAGCCTCTGAAGGCCGACAGCCTGTTCCGCATCTATTCGATGACCAAGCCGGTCACCAGCGTGGCCTTCATGATGCTGGTCGAGGATGGCCTGGTGGCCCTGGACGACCCGGTGCACCGCTTCATCCCGGCCTGGCGCGACCTGGGCGTGTTCGTGGCCGGGACGCCGGGCGCGTTCCAGACCAGGCGCGCCGCCGAGCCGATGCGGATGATCGACCTGCTGCGTCACACCGCCGGCCTGACCTACGGCTTCCAGCAGCGCACCAATGTCGACGCGGCCTATCGCAAGGCTCGGCTGGACGGCGTCGACAGCGAAGGGGGGCTGCAGGGCTATGTCGACGCCCTGGGCGCCATCCCGCTGGAGTTCTCGCCGGGCGAGGCCTGGAACTATTCGGTCGCCACGGATGTCCTGGGCTATCTGGTCGAGAAGATCTCGGGCCAGCCGTTCGACGTCTTCCTGAAGAGCCGCATCTTCGATCCGCTCAAGATGGTCGACACCGGCTTCTTCGTCCCCGAGGGCCAGCGCGACCGCTTCACCGCCTGCTACGCCCTGACCCCGACAGGCAAGGTGGTGCTGCAGGACGATCCCGAGAAGAGCCGCTTCCTGACCGATCCGTCGGTGAAGTCCGGCGGCGGCGGTCTGGTCTCGACGGCCGACGACTACATGCGGTTCTGCCGGATGCTGCTGAATGGCGGCGAGCTGGACGGCGCGCGCCTGCTCAGCCCCAAGACCATCAGGCTGATGACCATGAACCACCTGCCGGGCGGCAAAGAGCTGGTGCACCTGTCCAAGTCCCTGTTCAGCGAGGCGGTGTTCGAGGGGCTGGGCTTCGGCCTCGGCTTCGCCATGACCATCGACCAGGCGCGGACCAAGAACCTGGGTTCGTTGGGCGAGTACTTCTGGGGCGGCATGGCCTCGACCGCCTTCTGGATCGACCCGGTCGAGGATCTGGCCGTGGTGTTCATGACCCAGCTGATGCCCTCGACCTCGTATCCGATCCGCCGGGAACTGCGGACGCTGGTGTATTCCAGCTTCACGGAAGCGGCGGGGTAGGCTGGGCTCTGCTCCCCCCCGCTGGGGGAGCTGTCGGCGAAGCCGACTGAGGGGGCTAATGCGGCCTATGCCGAGCTGCCCCCTCCGGCCCTCCGGGCCGCCTCCCGCAGCGGGGGAGGAGAGGTTTCACCCAAAGAAAACGGCGCGGGATGCCCTCCCGCGCCGAGTTGCGCTTTACCAAAGTCCGACGCATTGCGAGCAATACGCCACGCTCGCGGATCCACCGACTTCGAAACGTCAGGACGCGTGCAAGTCGCGTCCAAAGCCCATGACTTTCCGCGAACGCCCTCCCCAGCGCGGATCATTCTCTCTGGAAATCAGGCAAATGCGGCGTCCGGCCGTGCGGGGCGTCGCATCCGTCTCCACGGACGATCTCGGCTGAAACTCTGATTTCGAATTTGGAGTATGCCTTCGAGCTCGTCAACACGCCTTGCCTTCGGAACAGGCGCCGTCACGGAGGTCTGGACATCTTCGCCGGAGCGTGCAGGCTGGCTTCAAACAATCGTTCAAACGACAAGCAGGGGTGGAGCCGCCATGGCCGCGATCAACGCCGTCACCGATCTTTCCGTCGAAGGCGACATCGGCGTCGTCACGCTGAACTCGCCGCCGGTCAACGCCCTGTCGGCCCAGGTGCGCGAGGGGCTGAAGGGAGCGTTCGAGGCCGCCATCGCCGATCCGGCCGTCAAGGCCATCGTGCTGATCTGCGAGGGCAAGACCTTCATCGCCGGCGCCGACATCACCGAGTTCGGCAAGGCCATGACCGGCCCGTCGCTGCAGGACGTGCAGAACGTCATCGAGAACGCGCCCAAGCCGGTCGTGGCGGCGATTCACGGCACCGCCCTGGGCGGCGGCCTGGAGGTGGCGCTGGTCGCCCACTACCGCGTGGCCGTTCCGTCGGCCAAGGCCGGCTTGCCAGAGGTGAACATCGGCCTGCTGCCCGGCGCCGGCGGCACCCAGCGCCTGCCGCGCATCGTCGGCGTCGAGAAGGCGCTGGAGATGGTGACCAGCGGCCAGCACGTCCCGGCCAAGGCCGCCCTCGCCATGGGCCTGTTCGACGAACTGGTCGAGGAGGGGAGCCTCCGCGCCGGCGCCATCGACTTCGCCAGCAAGGTTCTGGCCGAGGGGCGTCCGCTCAAGAAGGTCCGCGACCTGAACGACAAGGTCGAGGCCGCGCGCGGCACGCCCCAGATCTTCGCCGACTTCCGCGCGGCCAACGCCAAGAAGTTCCGCGGCTTCATGGCCCCCGAGAACAACATCAAGTGCATCGAGGCGGCGGTGAACCTGCCCTTCGACGAGGGCCTGAAGGAAGAGCGCAAGCTGTTCATGGAGCTGATGACCGGCAGCCAGTCGGCCGCTCAGCGCTATGTGTTCTTCGCCGAGCGGCAGGCGGCCAAGATCCCGGACGTGCCGGACGACACCCCGACCCTCCCGGTCAAGAAGGTCGGGGTCATCGGGGCCGGCACCATGGGCGGCGGCATCTCGATGAACTTCCTCAACGCCGGCGTTCCGGTGACGATCATCGAGGCGAAGCAGGACAACCTGGATCGCGGCGTCGGCGTCATCCGCAAGAACTATGAGAACACCGCCAAGAAGGGGCGCCTGACCCAGGACGACGTCGAAAAGCGCATGGCGCTGCTGACACCGTCGATGAACCTGGACGATCTGGCCGATTGCGACCTGATCATCGAGGCCGTGTTCGAGCTGATGGAGATCAAGAAGGAGGTCTTCGGCAAGCTGGACAAGATCGCCAAGCCGGGCGCGATCCTGGCCTCGAACACCTCGTACCTGGACATCGACGTCATCGCCGCCTCGACCTCGCGCCCCGAGAGCGTGATCGGCTTGCACTTCTTCTCGCCGGCCAACGTCATGCGCCTCTTGGAGATCGTGCGGGGCGAGAAGACCGACAAGTCGGTGATCGCCACCTCGATGCAGATCGGCAAGAAGATCGGCAAGGTCGCGGTGCTGGTCGGCAACTGCCACGGCTTCGTCGGCAACCGCATGCTGGCCCAGCGCCAGCGCGAGGCCCAGAAGCTGATCCTGGAAGGCGCCATGCCCTGGGACGTCGACCGCGTGCTGTACGATTTCGGCCTGCCGATGGGGCCGTTCGCGATGAGCGACCTGGCCGGCCTCGACATCGGCTGGGACCCGGCCAAGACCTCGTCCTCGACGGTCCGCGAAGTGCTGTGCGAGATGGACCGCCGCGGCCAGAAGAACGGCAAGGGCTTCTACGATTACGACGAGAACCGCGCCGCCAAGCCGTCGCCGGTCGTGGAGGCGGTGATCCGCGACTTCGCCGAGAAGCGCCAGATCCAGCGCCGCGAGATCAGCGACCAGGAGATCCTGGAGCGCTGCCTGTATCCGATGGTCAACGAGGGCGCGAAGATCCTGGAAGAGGGCAAGGCCATCCGGGCCTCGGACATCGATATCGTCTGGATCAACGGCTACGGCTGGCCGGTCTATCGCGGCGGTCCGATGTTCTGGGGCGAGCTGGTGGGCCTCGACAAGATCCTGGCCAAGATGAAGGAATTCCAGGCCGCGCACGGCGACGACTTCAAGCCGTCTGCCCTGCTGGAGCGCCTGGTCGCCGAGGGCAAGGGGTTCAAGGACGTTTGATCGATCTCCCTTCCCCTTGATGGGAGGGCAGGGTGGGGGGCTTGCGGCGCGGCCTCATCACCCTCGCCGGAACCGCTGTCACCCCATCCCCAACCCTTCCC
>CBIHOB010000043.1:0-41569 GCA_966211605.1 uncultured Caulobacter sp. | reverse complement strand
ACCAGCCGCCCGTTCGCGATCACGCCTTCATCCTGCGCGACGTGCTCAACATCGACCAACACGGCGACCTGCCCGGCTTCTCGGACGCGCCGTTCGATGTGGTCGAGCAGATCCTGGACGCCGCCGCCCAGTTCACCGGCGAGGTCCTGGCCCCGCTGAACACGGTCGGCGACAAGAACGGCTGCAAGCTGGATCCGGCGACCAACGTCGTCACCACGCCGCCGGGCTTCAAGGACGCCTACAAGCAGCTGTGCGAAGGCGGCTGGACCGGCCTGGGCTCTGACCCGGCCTACGGCGGCCAGGGGCTGCCGCACGTCGTGAACCTGGCCTTCAGCGAAATGTCGAGCTCGGCCAACATGGCCTTCTCGATGTATCCGGGCCTCGCGCACGGCGCCTATTCGGCCATTCACACAGGCGGCACCGACGAGCAGAAGCAGACCTACCTGCCCAAGATGGTCACCGGCGAATGGACCGGCACCATGAACCTGACCGAGCCGCACTGCGGCACGGACCTGGGCTTGCTGCGCACCAAGGCCGTCCCGCAGGCGGACGGATCCTATCGCATCACCGGCCAGAAGATCTGGATCTCGGCCGGCGAGCACGACATGTCGGACAACATCGTCCACCTGGTGCTGGCCCGCATCGAGGGCGCCCCGGCCGGCGTGAAGGGCATCAGCCTGTTCATCGTGCCGAAGTTCTTCCCCAAGGAAGACGGCTCGGTCGGCGACCGCAACCAGGGCGTCAAGTGCGTCGGCCTGGAAGAGAAGATGGGCATCCACGGCAACGCCACCTGCGTCATGCAGTACGACGACGCGGTCGGCTATCTGATCGGCGAGGAGAACGCCGGCCTCAAGATCATGTTCGTCATGATGAACGAGGCGCGCCTGGGGGTCGGCATGCAGGGCGTGGCCCAGGGCGAGGCCGCCTACCAGGCCGCAGTCGCCTTCGCCAAGGACCGCCTGCAAGGCCGCTCGCTGACGGGCCCGAAGAACGCCGATGGTCCGGCCGACCCGATCATCGTCCACCCGGACGTCCGCCGCATGCTGCTGGAGAGCAAGGCCCTGATCGAGGGCGGCCGCGCCTTCCTGTTCTGGACCGCCCTTCACGGCGACCTGTCGCACGTCCACCCGGACGCCGCCGTCCGTGAGAAGTCGTCGGATTACATGGGCCTGATGACCCCGGTGCTGAAGGGCTACCTGACCGACAAGGGCTTCCAGGTCTGCTCCAACGCGGTGCAGGTGCACGGCGGCAGCGGCTTCACCGAGCATTTCCCGGTCAGCCAGTTCATGCGCGACTGCCGCATCGCCCTGATCTACGAGGGCACCAACGGCGTGCAGGCCCTGGACCTGGTCGGCCGCAAGCTCGCGGCCAAGGGCGGCCGCGCGGTCATGACCTTCTTCCAGGAAATCGACCAGTTCATCGGCGAGAATGACGCCGACGCCGAGCTGAAGCCGTTCATCGACGCCCTGGCCGGGGTGAAGGGCCAGCTGCAGGACGGCACCCTGTGGCTGATGCAGAACGGCTTGCAGAACCCCGACAACGCTGGCGCAGCCTCGACCGACTACATGCACCTCTTCGGCCTCACGGGCCTGGCCTACATGTGGGCGCTGATGGCCAAGGCGGCCAACGCCAAGATCGCCGCCGGCTCGTCGGACCCGTTCTTCACGACCAAGCTGACGACGGGCCGCTATTTCATCGAACGCATCTTGCCTGACGCTGCGTCGCATCTGGCCAAGCTGAAGACGGGCTCGGCGACCCTGATGGCGCTGCCCGCGGAGGCTTTCTGATCATGGGCGTGCTCGCCGTCGAAAAACCCGCCTTCATGGCCGAAGAGGACATCGCGATCTTCGCGGACGCGGTGGGCAAGTTCTTCGACGAGCACGCGTCTGAGTCGACCGTCGCGCAGTGGCGCAAGAACCACTGCGTCGACCGCGACATGTGGACCAAGGCAGGAGAGGCCGGCCTGCTCGGCCTTTCTACGCCGGAGCAATATGGCGGCGCCGGCGGCGACTATCGGCACGAGGTCGTGCTGATGGAGCAGCTGGGCCTGAAGGGCGTCGACGGCTTCGGCGCCAGCCTGCACAACGCCATCGTCATGCCGTACATCTTCCACTACGGCACGGAAGAGCAGAAGCAGCGCTGGCTGCCGCGCCTGGCCGCCGGTGAGCTGGTCGGCGCCATCGCCATGACCGAGCCGGGCGCCGGCTCCGATCTTCAGGGCGTCAAGACCACCGCCAAGAAAGTCGGCAACCAGTACGTCATCAACGGCTCCAAGACCTTCATCACCAATGGCCAGACGGCCAATCTGATCATCGTCGTCGCCAAGACCGACCCGACGGCCGGCGCGCGGGGCATCAGCCTGATGATCGTCGAGACCGACGGAACCGAGGGCTTCGAGCGCGGTCGCAACCTCGACAAGCTGGGCCAGGAGGCCCAGGACACCTCGGAGCTCTTCTTCAACGACGTCAAGGTCCCGACCGGGAATCTGCTCGGGACCGACGAAGGCCAGGGCTTCTTCCAGCTGATGGGCCAGCTGCCGCAGGAGCGGCTGAACATCGCCGTGCAGGGCATGGCGACGATCGAGCGGGCCCTTGAGCTGACCATCGCCTACGTCAAGGACCGCAAGGCGTTCGGCAAGGCGATCATCGATTTCCAGAACACCCAGTTCGTCCTGGCGGAATGCAAGACCGAGGCGACGGTCGCCAAGGTCTTCGTCAACCACTGCATCGGCCAGCACCTGGACGGGAAGCTGGACGCCGCCACGGCGTCGATGGCCAAGTACTGGGTCTCGGACCTGGAGAACAAGATCGTCGATCGCTGCCTGCAGCTGTTCGGCGGCTACGGCTTCATGAACGAGTATCCGATCGCGCGCATGTACAAGGACAGCCGCATCCAGCGCATCTACGGCGGCACGAACGAGATCATGAAACTGCTGATCGCGAGGACGCTGTGATCGCCGCCGCTGCTCTCTCTCTCATCGCCTTCGCCGCCCAGGGCCCGGCGCAAGTCGCCAAGCCGGTGGACGACGCCCGCTCGGCCGTCGTCTGCGTGCGCGCCGTCCAAGGTCCGCGCCCCCTCGCCTATTCCGGCGAACTGGTCGGCAAGCGACCCCAGCCGGGCGCCTTCAAGCTGCCGCTGACGCCGGCGGGCAAGGACATCTGCCAGACCCTGTTGCGGTCGAAGATCGCCGAGTGGAAGCTGGAGGTGACCACTTCGGGCTTTACGGCCTGTTCGCTGCCGCCGCCGCAATTCGGCAAGCGCGTCTACTACCGCGCCAAGGCCTCGGCGCGCGGCCTCTCGTGCGAGCCCATCGGCACGTACCCGATCGGCAACTGGAAGCCGTAGTGCGCCCGGCCCTAGGCCTTGTTGACGCTGTTGGCCTTGATCTGCGCCTTGCCGCGCGCGTCGAGATCCTGGCGCGTGGCCTCCAGGCTGAGCGGGCCCTGCAAGGTCGCATTGACCGCGTCGATGCCCGGCGCCGCCGCGCCCGGCTTGCGCGCCAGCAGATAGCGCAGGCTCAGCCGCTCGTTGTCGGCGGCGTCGGGCTGGGTGCCATGCAGGGTGCAGGCATGCCACATCGCCGCGTAGCCGGTCTTGCCGGTCAGGAGATGCTGCCGGGTCTGGATCTCTTGGCCTCGTCCGTCGCGATACAGCCAACCGACCTTGTCGTCGGACGTGGTGTTCTTGGTCAGATCGTGCGGGAACAGCGTCCCGCCCAGCTTGTGGCTGTCCTCCAGCAGAAACAGCGGCGCGTCGTGCGCGCCGACGTCGTGCAGGTAGACGTAGAGCGTGATGAAGTCGGCTTCCCGGTCCTTGTAATCGATCAGGTCCTGGTGGAAGTCGATGCCGTAGAAGTAGGTGATGTCGCGGTACGGCGCCTTGACGTAGGCGCCCAGGTTGTTGACCGGATTGCCGGCGATGCGGGCCTTCAGCCAGTCGGGAACAACGCTGGCGGGCACGCCGCAGATCAGCTTCTTCAGCAGGATCTCGTAGTCGCCGCCCAGCAGGGCGCTGACGGCCGAGACGATGGCGGCGTCCCTCTCCACGAACGCGAGGTCCTCCTCGAACCGCTCCAGCAGGTTGCGGCCCGGCGCGGGATTGACCGCGGTGTACTGCGGATTGGCGTCGAATTCGGCCTCGGAGAGGAACAGGTCGGCGTCGAACGTGCGCAGGGCCCGGATCTTGGCCAGCAGGGCGCTGGCCGCCGCCGGGTCCACGCCGCCTTCGAACACGTGATAGCCGCGCGCGATGAAGTTCTCGACCACCGGGTGGTCCAGGGAGGATTCCAGGGCGCGCTCTGTCTTCATCATCGTCGAGATCTCCGAACTCGCGGGATCAGACGCCCTTTTGGTTAACGAACCACCCCCGCGCGAGCGGATGGATTTATGCAGGAAGGAGCCATCGAATGGCTGACGCTTACATCTTCGACGCCGTGCGCACGCCGCGCGGCAAGGGCAAGAAGGACGGGTCTCTGCACGAGATCACCGCCCTGTCGCTGGCCAGCCAGGTCCTGGAAGCCCTCCGCGACCGCAACAACCTGGACACCTCCAAGGTCGACGACGTCGTCCTGGGCTGCGTCGCCCCGGTCGGCGAGCAAGGCAGCGACATCGCCCGCACCGCCGTCCTGACCGCCGACTACGCCGAAAGCGTCGCCGGCGTGCAGATCAACCGCTTCTGCGCCTCCGGCCTGGAAGCCGTGAACATGGCCGTGGCCAAGGTCGCCTCCGGTGAGGCCCAACTCGCCATCGGCGGCGGCGTCGAGAGCATGAGCCGCGTGCCGATGGGCAGCGACGGCGGCGCCTGGCCGACCGATCCCTCCTCGGCCTTCAAGACCTACTTCGCCCCGCAAGGCGTCTCGGCCGACCTGATCGCCACCCTGTACGGCTTCAGCCGCGACGACGTCGACGCCTACGCCGTCGAGAGTCAGAAACGCGCGGCCGCCTCGTGGGCCGACGGCCGTTTCAAGAAATCGGTCGTGCCGGTGAAGGACCAGTTGGGCCTGACCATTCTCGACCATGACGAGACCGTCCGCG
The DNA here is from genome assembly GCA_966211605.1 of uncultured Caulobacter sp. GTDB lineage: Bacteria > Pseudomonadota > Alphaproteobacteria > Caulobacterales > Caulobacteraceae > Caulobacter. The sequence goes on along the minus strand of CBIHOB010000043.1, from coordinate 36,536 downwards.
GCTCGACCACCATGCAGACCCTGGCCTCGCTGAACCCGTCGTTCACGGGCATGGGCGAGATGGCCTTCGATGCGGTGGTGCAGCAGCGCTATCCGCAGGTCGAGAAGGTCAACCACGTCCACCATGCCGGCAACAGCTCGGGCATCGTCGACGGCGCCGCCGGCGTCCTGATCGGCACCAAGGAAATGGGCGAGGCCCTCGGCCTGAAGGCGCGCGCCCGCATCAAGGGCGCCGCCTCGATCGGCTCGGAACCCTCGATCATGCTGACCGGTCCCTCGCTGGTCACCGAAAAGCTGCTCAAGAAGCTGGGCATGGAGGTCAAGGACATCGACCTCTACGAGCTGAACGAGGCCTTCGCCTCGGTCGTGCTGCGCATGATGCAGGCGCTGGATATCCCCCACGAGAAGATGAATGTGAACGGCGGCGCCATCGCCATGGGCCACCCGCTGGGCGCCACCGGCGCCATGATCCTGGGCACCGTCCTCGACGAGCTGGAGCGCTCGGACAAGGAAACCGCCCTGATCACCCTGTGCGTCGGCGCCGGCATGGGCACCGCCACGGTCATCGAACGCGTCTGATGGAAACCTATGCTCCCTCTCTGGGGGAGCTGTCGCGGAGCGACTGAGGGGGCATCGCCGGCTTAGACCGAGCTGCCCCTCCGGTCCTCCGGACCACCTCCCTCAGAGGGGAGGAGATGGAGAATGAACATGGAAAACTTCAAGATCGAGGTCGACTCCGACGGCGTGGCCCTCGTCACCTTCGACGTGCCCGGCCGCTCGATGAACACCCTGACCGCTTCGGTCATCAAGGAAATCGGCGAGGTGGTCGAGACCATCAAGTCGGACGCCGCCATCAAGGGCGCGGTCATCACCTCGGGCAAGGCCAGCGGCTTCTGCGCCGGCGCCGACCTGGGCGAACTGGGCGGCAGCGGCGGTCTCGCCGGCGGCGCCGCCGGTGGCGAGGAGGGCCTGAAGGCGGCCTTCGAGGCCGGCTTCGCCCTGAACAAGGCCTTCCGCGCCCTGGAGACCTGCGGCAAGCCGGTCGCCGCAGCCATCAACGGCCTGGCCATGGGCGGTGGTCTCGAGATCACCCTGGCCTGCCACTATCGCGTGGTCGCCGACAATCCGAAGATCCAGCTGGCCCTGCCGGAAGCCAAGGTCGGCCTGTTGCCGGGCGCCGGCGGCACCCAGCGCCTGCCGCGCCTGATGGGCGTGATGGCCGCTGCGCCGTACCTGCTGGAAGGCAAGTCGATGAAGCCGGCCGAGGCCCTGGCCAACAAGGTCGTGCACGAGGTCGTCCCGGCCGATCAGGTGGTCGAGGCCGCCAAGACCTGGGTCAAGACCAAGGGGGATCCGGTCGCGCCTTGGGACAAGAAGGAGTTCAAGCTCCCCGGCGGCGGCCCGTACACCCCGACCGGCAGCCAGGTCTTCATCATGGGCAACGCCATGCTGCGCAAGCAGACCTATGGCAACTACCCGGCCCAGCTGAACATCATGAAGGCGGTCTATGAAGGCCTGCAGGTCCCCTTCGACGCGGCCATCCGCATCGAGACCCGCTACTTCCTCAAGACGATGATGTCGCCCCAGGCCAAGGGCATGATCCGCACCCTGTTCCTGTCCCTGCAGGAGCTGGGCAAGGGTTCGGGTCGTCCGGCCAACGCGCCCCCCTCGGAAGCCAAGAAGGTCGCCGTCCTCGGCGCCGGCATGATGGGCGCGGGCATCGCCTATGTCCAAGCCATGGCCGGTATCGAGACCGTGCTGATCGACCAGACCCAGGAAGCCGCCGACAAGGGCAAGGGCTATGCCGAGGGGCTGGTCAAGAAGGCCGTCTCGCGCGGTAAGCTGACCCAGGAGAAGGGTGAAGCGATCCTGGCCCTGATCCATCCGACCGCCGACTACGACCAGGTCAAGGGCAGCGACCTGGTCATCGAGGCCGTGTTCGAGAACCGCGAGGTCAAGGCCGAGGTCACCAAGAAGGCCGAAGCCCAGCTGGCCGAGGACGCCATCTTCGGCTCCAACACCTCGACCCTGCCGATCACGGGCCTGGCCAAGGCCTCGGTCCGACCGAAGAACTTCATCGGCATCCACTTCTTCTCGCCGGTCGACAAGATGGGCCTGGTGGAGATCATCATGGGCCAGGAGACCTCGCAGGAAGCGCTGGCCAAGTCGATCGACTACGTCCTGAAGATCAAGAAGACCCCGATCGTCGTGAACGACAGCCGCGGCTTCTACACGTCGCGCTGCTTCGGCACCTTCGTGCAGGAAGGCCTGGAGATGATGGCCGAGGGCATCGCGCCGGCCATCATCGACAATGTCGGCCGCGCCACGGGCATGCCGCGCGGCCCGCTGGAGATGAACGACGACGTCGCGCTGGACCTCTCCTACAAGATCGGCGAACAGACCAAGAAGGATCTCGGCGACCAGTACGAGGAGCGCCCGTTCGCCCCCGTGCTGGAGAAGATGGTCGTCGAGCTGGGCCGCCTGGGCCGCAAGAACGGCAAGGGCTTCTACGACTATCCGGAGAACGGCCAGAAGACGCTGTGGAAGGGCCTCGCCGACCTGGCGCCGGTGAAGACGACCGACGCCGACCAGGCGCTGATCCAGGAAATCCGCACTCGCCTGCTCTATCGCCAGGCCGTCGAAGCCGCCCGCTGCTTCGAGGAAGGCGTCATCACAGACCCGCGCGAGGCCGATGTCGGCGCCATCCTGGGCTGGGGCTTCGCGCCCTGGACCGGCGGCCCGATCAGCTTGATCGACGGCGTCGGCGCCAAGGCCTTCGTCGAGACCTGCGATCGCCTGGCCCAGCAGTATGGCAAGCGCTTCGCGCCGCCGGCGCTGCTGCGCGAGATGGCCGAGAAGGGCGAGACCTTCTACAGCCGCTTCGGCGCCAAGGCGAAGGCGGCGGCTTAAGGCCAGCCTTCATTGCTGAAACACGGAGAGGCCCGGCGGCGACGCCGGGCCTTTTTGTTGTCACGTACGGCCACGCTCGCGCCGCATCGCCTGGCTAACCCTATCCAGCGCCGCAGCGCCTGGAGAGACCATGAGCCCGGCGATCGCCATCGGAACCTGGCGGCCGCCCTCACGGCGGGATCTGCGGCGCAACCTCGCGATCCTGGCCCTGGCCGTGATCGCGCACGCCGCGGTGATCCTGGCGCTGATCTCCGGCGCCCGCTGGATGCCGCATCTGGTCGAGCCGCCGATCATCGAAGCCGAGCTGATTGATCCGCCGCCCAGATCCGCCGAGACGCCAAGCCCGCGCCCGGCCATTCCATCCGCCACACGGCCCGTCCCCGCCGCACCTTCGCCGCCGGCGCCGGCGAGACCCTCCGTCTCGCCCGCAGCCAAGCCTTCGAACCCGCCGGCCATCGTCGCCCCGCCCGGCTTCACCGCCCGCAAGCTGGTCGAGCAGAGCGACCAGACCCGCGAGAGCCTGCGTGGAAGTCTGGGCTGCCGGCACGAGAAGGTCGTCGGACTGAACCGCGACCAGAAGGCCGCCTGCGCGGAGGCCGACGGCCAGCGGTCGCGCACCGCCCCGCTGTACGCGGCCATCGATCCCGACAAGAAAGCCTTCTTCGACGGCGAGTGCGCCAAGGACGACGACTGGTGCCTCTATCGCGTCGGCAAGGGGCCGTATCCGGGCATTTTCGCGCTGGGCAGGAAGAAGAAGCGCAAGGGGTGGGACGACTAGGCGACGCCGCAGGTTAAGCCGGCGAACCAGTGCGCCCCTGCGCCGTTCGGGTCTCCAGACGATGGAGAACCCGATGAAGCGCTACGCCTATGCCTGGATCACCCTGGCCTTCTTCCTGGTCTCGATCATCGGTCACTGGATCTTCGGCTGGTACGCCTTCGTCGATGACCAGAAAGCCTTGCACCAGCCTGTCGAACTCACGCCCTACCTGATGGAGATGGGCCGCGACACGTTCGAGAACTGGCAGTCGGAGTTCTTGCAACTGATCTGGCAGGTCGTGGGCCTGGCCTACTTTCTGTATGTCGGATCGCCCTCGTCCAAGGAGAACGACGACCGCACCGAGGCCAAGCTTGACGCCCTGATCCGTTTGCAGGCCGGCGACAAGGCCGAGGCCATCCTGGCCGAGATCGACAAGCACTATCTCCGCGCCGGCGGTCACCCTCGACCGCACGGCCACGAAGTGGAACTCGAGCGGGGCCCCGCCCGCGTCCGCGAACCCGGCGGCTCTAGGAGCGGCTGACGTCCATGCCCAAGGTCGGGCCGATGCCGTCCGGATGGTCTCCGAAGTAGCTGCCGCCGCGCTGCCTGGCCACCGCTTCGAGCCGGCTGCGGAACGTGTCGTCCAGCTGCAAGGTCGGCCCGTCCTCGGGATCCTCGCCCTCGTCCAGCGGGATCGACGCGGCGATCACCTGCCGCAGCCGCTCCCCGAACCGCTCATCGTCGACGCTGCCCGGCTCGGGCGGCGCGCCGAGAAAGGTCATGACTTCCTCGAGAGCGGTGTCGTTGTCGACTTGGGGATGAACGCGATCGGCCATACGGAATCTCCTTCGAGACCCGAACGGGACCCTAGGGCTCCAAGTTCCGATTTTCAGAAGGAGAAGAAGAAGTGGTGCCGCCTAGGTGACTCGAACACCTGACCTACGCATTACGAATGCGCCGCTCTACCGGCTGAGCTAAGGCGGCCCACGCACCCCGAAGCAGCTGCCCCGGAGCGAAGGGAGCGCCTATTTAGCGGCGCGCGAGCCACTTGCCAAGCGCCGTCTTGCACCAGAATTGCGACGCGGCGCCGGACCGCCACCCGGAGGATCCTCGGAGGGGTCCGGAATCGGTGCGGCGTCGAACACCCCGGGATCGTCCGGAATAGGCATCATCGCCCCGCCGGTCTCGGCCGCGCGAATGAACGGCGTCGATTCCGCATAGTCGGAATAGGCCGAAGGCAGCTCGGGCAGATCGTTCATCGTCCGCTCGCGGCGTTCGTGGCGCGGATGGATCAGCTGGCCCGTTTCGCCGTAGCTGCCCACCAGCCGCGCCCAGTCCTCGCGCCGATAGGCGAAGGCGCGCCCCTCGGGATCGAGATCGGACCAGTCCGGCTCCTGCGGGGCTTCCACGCCCCGGGCGATCCAGGCGCGAGCCTCATCGGCCTGACCATTGGCGGCCGCGACGCGGGCCATCAGGCCGGCGAAGCGGGCCGTGGGGGCCTCCTGATCCAGCAGACGCGCGGCGGCGCGGGCCGCCACGGGGTCGCCGCCGATCAAGGCGCTTTCGACGCGCAGCATGCGGCTCTCGCGCGCCTCGGGCTTCATCGCCGCCAGGGCCGCCAGGCGCTGAGCGCGAGCCTTCGGGGTCTCGTTGGTCTTCAGGTCGCGATAAGCCAGCCACAGGGCCGGATGGGGCTCGGCCTTCCAGGCCGCCTCGATCAGCTGGCCGGCCTTGGCGGCCTTGCCGTCGTCGGCCAGCAGACGGGCGGCCATGACCACGCCGGGGGCGAAGTCAGGCTTCAGCTTCACCGATTGGGTGGCGAAATCCAGCGCCTGGGCGCGGGCCTTGGGATCGATCGACTCCTCCAGGCTGGCCGCTGACGCCGCTAGCAGGGCCGCGCGGCTGCGCTCGGCCACGGCCGGCGAGACGATCTTGCGCTCCAAGGCGCCTTGCACCAGGTCCAGCGCCGCGGCCCAGTCGCCGACCTCCAGCCGGGCCTCCAGCAGCGCCCGCCAGGCCCAGCGGGCGGTGCGCGCCAGGCCGTAGGCGGTCTCGGCGTGGCGAACGGCGGCGACCTTGTCGCCTTCGGCCTGGGCCGCCTGCATCAGGCCGCGCAAACCCGCCAGGCGCATTTCCGGGAAGCCGAGCATGGCGTTGTAGGCGCTCTTGGCCGCGCCCCGGTCGCCGGCCGCCTCGGCCGCTTGAGCCGCCAGGACACGAACCAAGGCCGGTGCGTCCTCGGCCAGTTCGGCGGACTTCTGGGCCAGACGGCGGGCTTCCGAGCCGTCGCCGGCGGCCACCGCGAGAAAGCCGCGCGACAGGGCCTCGATCGCCTGCTTGCGCTTGGCCTCGGCCCGGGCCCGGGCCCGGCGACGCGGCGCCTCGACGATCCAGATCACGCCGCGCCAGACCAGGGTGAACAGCAGGGCCGAGAACAAGGTCAGCAAGGCCGCCGCGGCGGCGGTCATCTCGATGCGCCAGCCCATCCATTCCAGGGCCGCGCGGCCGGGCTCGCCCGTCAGGGCCAGGACGCCCACGGCGACGGCGGCGACCAGGAACAGGGCGAAAGCGACGCGGGTCATGGCTGGACCTGGGGCGCGACCTGGGGTCCGGTCCGCGAGACGCGCGACAACCCGGCCAGGGCGTCGGCGCGGATGCCGGCGACGTGTCGGTCGATCTCGATACGGCGGTTGGCGGCGTTGACCCAAGGCGCCAGCACATCGCGCGCGGCGACCGGCAGCGTCGACAGCGCCTGGACCGCCCCCTCGACGTCGCCGTCGTCCAGCAGGGCCTGAGCGCGGGCCAGCATGGCGTCCGGCGTCGTCCCCCGGGTCGAGCCGACATGGCGGATCGTGACGATGCTGGAGAGGGCATAGCGGATTCGCGACAGGAGATCGGCGTCGGGCCCCGGATCGCGCGCGGCGCTAGCCGCCCGACCGGCCAGGTCGCCAAACTGCGCGGCAAGGCCCGCCCGCGTCGGGGCGCCGGACTTGGCCAGGTCTTCGAGGGCGTTCAGATCGGGAGACGGGGGCAGTACGCGCTGGAGGCCCGCCAGCTCGCGGCTGAACGGACGGGACGTGTCAGCCGCCTCGGCCAAGGCCGATACGGCGAGGGCGGCGGTGGCGGCGTCGGTCACGCCGCGCTGACTGCTTTCCAGCGCGCTGATTCGGCTGTCGAGGCGCTCGACATCGGCGGTCGGCGGGGCGACGGCGGTCTCGCCGCTCTCGATGGGCAGCGCCGAGCCCGTGGCCACGCGATCGGCGACCGGACGCGGGCTGGGCGCTGCGGTGACGGCGCCGTCGGTCGGCTTGGCCTTGGGCGCGAACAGCGTCGGGCCGTAATGGGCGATCCCTGCGCCCAGGCCAATGCACAGCACGCAGAGCAGGAGCCACAGCCACACGCCCGGTCCCATCACCCGTCGGCGGGCATAGAGCGCCGGATCGCTGGGCGCGACGATTTCAGCGGGATCTGGAGCGGCGTTCATGACCCATTCGTGCCCCACGCCGCGGCGTCGCGCAACGCCGCGCTCAAGCTCCTAGCAGGGCTAGCAGCGCGGTTTCATCCGGACGCGGCGCGAAGGTCACAGACGTCGGCTCAACGACCCCCGCCAGCGGCGCGGCGACGGCCTCCGACAGGCAGAGGCAACGCGGCGCCGAGACCGCGTGTTGGCGCAAGAGTCCCGCCAGGATTCGCGCCGCGCGAGGCGAATGCAGAAGCACCGTGAGCGGCGCGCCGAGCCGCGCCAGGGTCTCGGCCGAAGGGGCCCGCTCGATCGTCTCGTAGACGGTCACGCCTCTGGCCACGACGCCGCGGTCGCGCAGCATGCCGACGAGATCGCCGGCAGGTTCCCTGGCCCCGGCCCACAGCACGGCGCCGGACGCTCCGGCGGCGATCAGCTTGCAAAGGTCCTCCACGTCGCCGTCCGCGCTGGCGACGGTCGCGAAACCCTCGTCGTGCGCCGCCTTGGCCGTGGCCCGGCCGACCGCGAAGACCGGCAGGCCGCGCTCGTCCGAGAGCCGCGCGAACGCTTCCACCCCGTTGGTGCTGGTAAAGGCCAGGGCCGTCACGTGCGAGAGATCGATCTCGGCGTCGACGCGCTCGAGCGCCAGCAGGGGATCGACGATCGGCGTGAAGCCCAGGGCCTCCACACGCTCGGCCGTCGCCGTGGCGCCGGGCCGGGCGCGGGTGATCCAGACCGGCGCGCCGTTGCTCACGGTCTATTCCGGCAGCAGGATGGCGTCGCCGCCCTCGGCGCGGACCTCCGCCCCCAGCTTCAGGCCCAGAGCCCGAGCCTCGCCGACGTCATCGACGCCCGAAAGCGCGACCTCGCCCTGGCGGCGGAAGCGCTGCGATCCGTCCGGGGTCAGGGCCTCGACGATCATCGCGAGGCGCGAGCCGTTCAGCACCGCCCTGGCGCCGATGGCGGTGCGGCAAGAGCCTTCCAGGGCGAACAGCGCCCCGCGCTCGGCGGCCACGGCGATGGTCGTCTCGCGGCAGCGGACGGCGTCCAGCCACGGAGCGTCCACGTCCTCGGCCCGGGTCTCGATCACCAGCGCCCCCTGGCCCGGCGCCGGCGGGCAGGCGTCGGGGTCGAGCCAGCTTTTCGTGAGATGGCCCAGGCCCAGCCGGTTCAGGCCGGACTGGGCGAGCAGGATGGCGTCGGCCTCGCCGCGCTCCAGCTTGGCCAGGCGCGTGTCGACATTGCCGCGCAGCATGACGATCTCGAGGTCGGGCCGCACGTGCAGGGCCTGGGCCTGGCGACGCAGGCTGGCGGTGCCCAGGCGCGCGCCCTTGGGCAGGTCCTCCAGGCGTTCGCAGACATGGCTGATGAAAGCGTCGCGCGGATCCTCGCGTTCGGGCGTCGCCGCCAGCACCAAGCCGGCCGGCAGCTCGGCCGGCATGTCCTTCAGCGAATGGACGGCGCAGTCGATGCGGCCGTCCAGCAGGGCTTCCTCGATCTCCTTGGTGAAGAGGCCCTTGCCGCCGATCTCCATCAGGCGACGGTCCTGGATACGATCGCCGCTGGTGACGATGGGAATAAGGGGTGCGACGGCCTCGATCTCGTCCTTGGACGCCCCGGCCGGAGCGCCCAGCGCGGCGGCGATGCGGGCCTGCATCAGGCCCGACTGCGCCAGGGAGAGCTTGGAGCCACGCGCGCCAATGCGGATGGGAGGTTGCCGGGACACGGTCGGAACGTTACCTGCGGTGATGAAATTCCGTCTTCGCTGCTACAGGAGCAGCGGGAAGCCCGCAACCTGATGACACCCCCTAAGCAATCCGCCCTAGTAATCCTTGGCCTCGAGACCAGCTGCGACGAAACCGCGGCCTCGGTCGTGCGCCGGGATGAGGACGGGACGGTCACGGTGCTGTCCTCGGTGATCGGCACTCAGTTCGAGCAGCACGCCCCGTTCGGCGGCGTGGTGCCCGAGATCGCCGCCCGCGCCCACGTCGAGTCGATCGACGCCATCGCCGCCGAGGCCGTGCGCGCCTCGGGCCTCGGCTTCGACCAGCTGGACGGCGTCGCCGCCACGGCCGGGCCCGGCCTGGTCGGCGGCGTCATGGTCGGACTGGCGTTCGGCAAGGCGGTTTCGCTGGCGCGCGGCGTGCCGCTGGTCGCGGTCAACCACCTGGAAGGCCACGCCGTCTCGGCCCGCCTGGGCGCCGACATCGCCTATCCGTTCCTGCTGCTGCTGGTCTCGGGCGGCCATTGCCAGCTGCTGGAGGTTTCGGGGGTTGGGGCCTGCAAGCGGCTTGGCACGACCATCGATGACGCGGCCGGCGAGGCCTTCGACAAGATCGCCAAGAGCCTGGGACTGCCCTATCCAGGCGGCCCGGCCCTGGAGAAGCTGGCGGTGGACGGCGATGCGACCCGCTACCCGCTGCCGCGGGCCCTGCTGGGCCGCAAGGACTGCGACTTCTCGTTCTCGGGCCTGAAGACCGCCGCCGCGCGGATCGCCGAGGCCCTGACGACCGACGATGAGCGCCGCGACCTGGCCGCCGGCGTCCAGTTCGCGATCGCCCGCCAGCTGTCCGAGCGAGTCGACCGGGCGATGAAGCTCTACAAGGAGAGCCACGGGCCGGGCGAGCTGCGCTTCGTCGTCGCCGGCGGCGTGGCCGCCAATGGCGCGGTGCGCGCGGCCCTGCTGGCCGACTGCGAGAAGAACGGCTTCTCGTTCGCCGCCCCGCCGCTGGCCTATTGCACCGACAACGCCGCCATGATCGCCTTGGCCGGAGCCGAACGGCTGGCCCTGGGGATTTCCGACGACCTCGACGCCGTCGCCCGTCCGCGCTGGCCGCTGGACGAGGCCGCGGCGCTGGCCAATCCCGCCAACGCCTACGGACGCAAGGGAGCCAAGGCATGAGCTTCAACGCCACCTTTAGGCATGTGGGCGTCATCGGCGCCGGCGCCTGGGGCGCCGCCCTGGCCCAGGTCTGCGCCCGCGCAGGCCTTCAAGTCACCTTGCAGGCTCGTGAGCCGGAGGTGGTCAAGGCCATCAACGAGACCCACGAGAATACCCTGTTCCTGCCCGGCGTCGCCCTGGAGCCAGGCATCAGGGCTGTGCAGGATCTCGCCGATCTCGCCGCCTGCGACCTGATCCTGGCCGTCGCCCCCGCCCAGCACCTGCGCGCGGCCCTGACCGCCTTCGCCCCGCACCACAAGGCCGGCGCGCCGGTCGTGCTCTGCTCCAAGGGCGTCGAGCAGGGCTCGCTGAAGTTGATGACCGAGGTCGCCGCCGAGAGCCTGCCGGGCGCGCCGATCGCGGTGCTGTCGGGACCTAGCTTCGCCGGCGAGGTGGCGCGGAATCTGCCCGCCGCCGTCACCCTGGCCTGCCAGGACGAGGCGCTGGGCCGCGCCATCGCCGAGGCCATCGCCATCCCGACCTTCCGGCCCTACACGGCCAGCGACCTGATCGGGGCCGAGGCCGGCGGGGCGGTAAAGAACGTCCTCGCCATCGCCTGCGGCATCGTCGAGGGCAAGGGCCTGGGTCGCAACGCCCATGCGACGGTGATCACCCGCGGTTTCGCCGAACTGACCCGCCTGGCCGTCACCCTGGGCGCCAAGCCCGAGACGGTCGCCGGCCTGTGCGGCCTGGGCGACCTGGTGCTGACCTGCTCCAGCACCCAGTCGCGCAACATGAGCGTCGGCATGGCCCTGGGCCAAGGCCTGACCCTGGAGCAGGCCCTCGCCGGCAAGGTGTCGATCGCCGAAGGCGTCGCCTCGGCCCCCGCCGTCCGCGCCCTGGCTCGCAAGGTCGGCGTCGAGGTCCCGATCTGCGAAGCCGTCGCCGCCATTCTGGCCGGCGAGGTCGAGGTCGACGCGGCCATCGCAGGCCTGCTGTCGCGCCCCCTCAAATCCGAAGCCTAAGCTCACAAGGATCGCCCCATGGCCCTCTTCGTCGTCTACTGCAAGGACAAGCCTGGCGCGCTCGAGACGCGCATGGCCACCCGCCCCACCCATCTGGACTATCTGAACAGCGCCACCGCCTTGAAGGCCGCCGGCCCGCTGCTGGACGACGCCGGCTCGCCGATCGGCTCGCTGCTGATCTTCGAGGCCGAGGACAAGGCCGCCGTGCAGGCCCTGGTCGACAACGATCCCTACACCAAGGCCGGCCTGTTCGAGAGCGTCGCGATCGACGGCTGGCGCGTCGGCGTCGGCTCGATCACCGGCTGACTTGAGAACCGATCCCGACAACCCCGCCCGCCCGGTCGCCGGCACGGTGCTGTGCGCGCTGGACGAGATCCCCTCGCCCGGCTCGAAAGGCTTTCGATGGCGCGAGGGCGACGCGATGTTCGCCGGGTTCGTGGTGCGCAAGGGCGACGTCGTGGTCGGCTATCTGGACAGCTGCCCGCACGCCGGCTGGCCGCTGGCGGGCTTTGCCGGACGCTACCTGACGCGCGAGAACGACCTGATCCTGTGCGCCGGCCACGCGGCCCTCTTCAAGATCGAGGACGGGGCCTGCGTCGCCGGCCCGTGCCCCGGCGAGAAGCTGTTTCCCTGGCCCGTCACGGTCCACGACGGCCAGATCATCGTCGCTTAAGACCTTTGGCCTAGTCTCCGCGCGAACGATTGCGAAGGAACGCACCATGGCCGACGGAACGGACATGCACTTCGACGCCGAGACGGTGACCCACCGCGCCGGCCTCGCCAAGCTGCGCTCGCTGACCAAGATCAATCCGCGCCTGGCCCCGAACCTGGCCAGGACCATGCTGGGCGGCCAACGTGACCACGCCGTGGTCGAGGCCTTCAACCGCCACGCCGAGCAGGCCGGCTTCGAGTTCACCTCGACCTGGGCCAGCAACAACATTCCGTTCGTGGCCCCTCTGCTGCGCGACTTCGCGGCCAAGCGGTCTGAGGGCGAGACGATCCGCTACATGGAGATCGGCGCCTACGAGGGCCGCAACCTGGCCTTCATGGACTGGCTGCTGCCGGACCGTCTGGCGGTCACCGTCATCGATCCCTGGTTCGACGAGGCCCTGAACCCGGAAGAGAAGTACCATGCCGTCGAGCCGCGCTTCCGCCGCAACATGGCCAAGTGCGGATTCAAGAGCCTCACCACGCACAAGGGCTTCTCGACCTACATCCTGCCCCAGATGCTGGAGCGGAACGACCAGTTCGACCTGATCTATGTCGACGGCAGCCATACGGCGCTGGCGGTGCTGATCGACCTGTGCTTCTGCGCCAGTCTGCTCAGCGTGGGCGGCATGATGGTGCTGGACGACTATTGGCACGACATCAGCGAGATCGGCGGTCCGGGCGTCAAGCAGGCCGTCGACCAGTTCCACGCCGCCTTCGGCCGCTATTTCGAGATCGCCGCCGTCTATCGTCAGGTCGCCCTGGTCAAGACCGCCGAGATCCCGCGCTAGTTCACAGAACGGCGTCGCGCGGCGTTTTGTCGCCCGTTCGGCGGGACCACGGTTAAGACCCGTTAGAGACCTCGTCGGCCATCCTTCTCCCGAGAGCAGCGTATTCGCGTCGGGGAGATATCGACATGGCGTCCTTGGGTCAGAAGGTCATGGGAGCCGCCGCCGGCGCGGCGTTGCTATGCGCCGCGACGGCCGGCGCGGGCTTTTGGGTGGCCATCAGCCTCGACAACGCCCTGTCGCGGGCCGAGCATTCGGCCAAGATCCTGCGCCTGCACATGCACGCCGACATGATGCACGACGCCCTTCGCGCCGACGTCATGGGCGGAATCATGTCCGCCGACCCCGCCCTGGGCGTCGACCTGAAGACCGTCCGGGCCGATCTCGCCGAGCATACCCAGGCCTTCAAGGACGACATCGCCGCCAGTGGCCAGCTGGCCCAGGACCCGGCCGTAAAGAACGCCCTGCAAGAGGTCGAAGGCCCCCTCGGGACCTATATCGCCTCGGCCAGCGCCATCGTCGGCGGCGTCGATTCGGACGCGGCGGGCGCCCGCGCCAAGCTGCCGGACTTCGCCAAGCAGTTCTCCGCCCTCGAGGACAGGATGGAAGGCGCCTCGACCCAGATCGAGGCCGCCGCCAAGCGCGACGCCGACGCCGCCAAGTCGCTGGGCTTCCTGGGCCAGGTGATCATGGGCGCCCTGCTGCTGACCGCCGTCGTCTTCGCGGCCCTCCTGATGTTCGCCGCAAGGAAGGGCCTGGTCGCGCCGCTGGTCGAGATCACCCGCTGCCTGCGGCGCCTGTCGTCCGGCGACCTGACGGTCGCGCTGCCGAAGAAGACGAGCGAGGACGAGATCGGCCAGATGACCGACGCCCTGCGCATCTTCCACGAAACCGTCGAGGCCCGCCGCAAGGAACTGGAGGCCGCCGACGTCCGCGACGCCCTGGAGGTCGAACGCCAGGAAGCCGAACGTCGCCGCAACGAAGCCGAGAGCACCCAGAAGGCCGTCGTCGACAGCCTGGCCGCCGCCCTCAAGTCCATGTCCGAAGGCGACCTGACCCACCGGCTGGAACATCCCTTCCCCGCCGGCTACGAGAGACTTCGCGTCGATTTCAACGTCGCCGTCGAGAAACTGTCGGGCGTCATCGCCGCCTCGCTGGACGCCGTGAAGGCCATCCATGGCGGCACGGCCGAGATCACCGACGCCGCCGACGATCTGTCGGGCCGCACCGAGCGCCAGGCGGCCAGCCTGGAGGAGGCCGTCGCCGCCCTGGACGAGATCACCAGCACCGTGCGCGTGACCGCCGAGGGCGCCAACCGCGCCCGCAAGGTGGTGGAGCGCGCCCGCAGCGCCGCCGACGCCTCGGGCTCGATCGTCAGCCAGGCCGTCGAGGCCATGGGCGCGATCGAGAAGTCTTCGGCCCAGATCGGCCAGATCATCGGCGTCATCGACGAGATCGCCTTCCAGACCAATCTGCTGGCGCTGAACGCCGGCGTCGAGGCCGCGCGGGCGGGCGAAGCCGGCCGTGGCTTCGCGGTTGTCGCCCAGGAAGTTCGCGCCCTGGCGCAACGCTCGGCCGACGCCGCCAAGGAGATCAAGACCCTGATCAGCGCCAGCACCGCCGAGGTCGGACAGGGCGTGCAGTATGTCGGCAAGGCTGGTGAGGCCCTGCGCGCCATCGCCGACGAGGTCGATCAGATCGACGGCCTGGTCGGCGAGATGGCCGCCTCGACCCAGGAGCAGGCTCGGGGTCTGGCCGAGGTCAATACGACCATGAACCAGATGGACCAGGTCACCCAGCGCAACGCCGCCATGGTCGAGGAAACCACCGCCGCCAGCCACGCCCTGGCCCAGGAGGCCACGCGCCTGGCCCAGCGCATGGGCGAGCTGCGGATTGCGAGCGAGGGCGGCCAGGGTCAGCGGCGCGCCGCCTGACACCTAGCCGGCGGTCCAGTCCCCCGACTTGCCGCCGGTCTTTTCCAGAAGGCGCACGGCCTCGATGACCATGCCCTTCTCGGCCGCCTTGAGCATGTCGTAGATCGTCAGGCAGGCGACGGACGCCGCCGTCAGGGCTTCCATCTCGACGCCGGTGGGGCCGGTGGTCTTGACCCGCGCCGTGACGGCCAGGCCGCCCTCGGCGGGCTCGACCTCGACGACCACCTTCGACAGCGCCAGCGGATGGCAGAGCGGGATCAGGTCCGAGGTCTTCTTGGCGGCCATGACGCCCGCCAGCTCGGCCACGGCCCGCACGTCGCCCTTACGGCCCGAGCCCGACACCGCCAGGGCCAGGGTCCGCGGGCTCATCCGCACGAAGCCCGTCGCCACCGCCTCCCGCGCCGTCGCCGGCTTGTCCGAAACATCGACCATGCGGGCCCGACCCTGGTCGTCGATATGCGTGAGCTTGCTCACCGCTCCAAAAGCCTCGGCATCAACTCGACCATGTTGCAGGGCTTGTGGCGGCTGTCGAGCTGGGCGGCGATCACCTTGTCCCAGCCGTCCTTCACCGCGCCGTTGCTGCCCGGAAGGCAGAAGACGAAGACGCCGTCGATGATGCCCGCCGTGGCCCGCGACTGCAGGGTCGAGAGACCCACCGTGGCGTAGGACACCAGGTGGAAGATCACCGAAAAGCCGTCGATGGTCTTGTCGAACAGCGGCTCCAGCGCCTGGACCGTCACGTCGCGACCCGTCAGGCCGGTGCCGCCGGTGCTGACGATGACGTCGACGGCCCGGCTGTCGATCCAGTCGCGGACCTGGGCGCGAATGGCCTCGATGTCGTCGCGGATCACGGCGCGGCCGACGAACACGTGACCAGCGTCGCGGACGCGGTCGATCAGGATCTGGCCCGAGGTGTCCGTGCTCTCGTCGCGGGTGTCCGAGACGGTGAGAACGGCGATGCGCACCGGCTTGAACGGCAGCTCGGGCTTGATCCCGCCGCCCGGCTTGAGGCCCGTGTCCGACATCCGTGTCTCCCTCAATCCCAACGTTCGGCGTCGGTCCTATCGCGGTCCGTCGGCTCGATCCAGCGGGCGCCGCCGGGCCCGTGCTCTTTCTTCCAGAACGGCGCGCGGCTTTTCAGATAGTCCATCAGAAAGTCGCAGGCCTCGAAGGCTTCGCGACGGTGACCGGCGGCCGTCGCCACGAAGACGATCGCTTCGCCCGGCGCGATGCGGCCGGTGCGGTGGACGATTTGCACGTCCTGGAGCTTGAACCGTTCAACGGCGATCTGGGCGATCTCGCCGATCGCCGCGTCGGTGAAGCCGGGATAGGCCTCGAGCTCCAACGCGGCCGCAGCGCCCCGTTCGGACCGCGCCAGACCGACGAAGGTCGCCACCGCGCCCGTCTCCTGGCGGTCGGCGCAGAAGGCCGTGACGAGCGCGCCGGGCTCGAACGGCTGGGCGGTCAGGGTGACGATCATCCGCCGCTCATGGGCGGCAGGAAGGCGACCTCGGTGGCGGCGGTCAACGCGGCCTCGCCCCGGACGATGGCCTTGTCGACCGCGACCTGGACGCCGGGCGCGACAAGGGCCTCGCCCAAGGCCGGATCGTCGGCGGCCAGCGCGCCGCGCAGGGTGGCGAGATCATCGGCCTCGACCATCCGATCGCGCCAGCCGGCTTGGTCGGCCAGGCGGCCGAAGAGCAGAACCCGGGCCACCTCAGCCGCCCGTGGTCGACATGTGGCGCGCGACCGCCGGGCGGGCGGCGGCGATTTGGAAATCGTGGCCCTTGGGCTTGGCGTCGATGGCCGCGTGGATCGCCTGGACAAGCTCGGCGTCGGTCGCCCCGGCCCGGATCACCGCGCGCAGATCGCTGGCGTCGTCGCGGCCCAGGCAGCTGTGCAACGTGCCGGTGCAGGTCAGGCGAACCCGGTTGCAGGTGTCGCAGAAGTGGTTGCTGAGCGGGGTGATGAACCCCAGCCGCCCGCCGGTTTCGGCCACACGCGTGTAGCGCGCCGGCCCGCCGGTGGTGTGATGGATGTCCTCGATCGTCCAGAAGGAGGACAGGTCGCGACGGAGGTCCCTCAGCGACAGGAACTGGTCGGTGCGGTCCTGGTCGACCTCGCCCAGGGGCATGGTCTCGATCAGGGTCATGTCGCAGCCGCGCCCGTGCGCCCACTGGATCAAGGCTGGCAACTCGGCGGCGTTGTCGGCCTTCAGGGCGACGGCGTTGATCTTGACCGCGATCCCCGCGGCCAGGGCCGCATCGATCCCGGCGATCACCCGGCCGATGTCGCCGCCCCGCGTAAGCTTGCGGAATAGATCCGGCTTCAGCGTGTCCAGCGAGACATTGATCCGTCGCACGCCGTGGCGCGCCAGGTCGGCGGCGTGGCGTTCCAGCTGGGTGCCGTTGGTGGTCAGGGTCAGTTCGTCCAGCGCGCCCGAGCGCAAGTGACGCGACAGGCTGGCCACCAGATCCATGAAGCCCTTGCGCACCAGGGGTTCGCCGCCGGTCAGCCGCAGCTTGCGCACGCCCAGCGCCACGAAGGTCGAGGCCAGGCGGTCCAGCTCCTCGAGGGTCAGCACCTCGGCCTTCGGCAGGAAGGTCATGTGCTCGGACATGCAGTAGAGACAGCGCAGGTCGCAGCGATCGGTGACCGAGACGCGGAGATAGGTGACGGCGCGCCCGAACCCGTCGATCAACACGGGGTCGGTCTGGCGCGGAGCGGTGATGATCGCTTGCGCGGGGCTGTCGTCATAGGGCGTCATATCCACCGCTAAGAATAGGCGCTGGAGCTCATGACGGAAAGGGATACGACGGCGCTGGACGCCATCTTGCTCGCGGCGGGCGCCGGCGCCCGGTTCGGCGGCGCCAAACTGCTGGCGCCGATGAAGGGTGCGCCCTTGGTGGCCGGGGCCTTGTTGACCGCCTTCCTGGCGCCCGTCCGGCGGGTTTTCGTGGCGGTCGGCGAAGATCCCGCCCTGCGCAAGGCGATCCAGGCCACGGCGACTCGGTTGGCCGCCGCCGATCGGCTGGTTCTGGTCTCCGTCAAGGATCCGCGCGAGGGCATGGGCGCCTCCCTGCGGACGGCGGCCCAGGCCGTGCCCGAAGACGCCGCCGGCGTCTTCGTGTTGCTGGGCGACATGCCCACCATCGATCCCGCGACGGTCCGCCATCTGGCCCGCGCCTTCAAGGGCCCGCACGACATCGTCGTCCCCACGCACCGGGGGCGGCGAGGCCATCCGGTCCTGTTCGGCGCGACCTGGCTGCCCGCGCTTCGGGCGCTGTCCGGAGACGAAGGCGCCCGCGCCCTCCTGGAGAGCGCGGGCGCCCCGCTGACGCGGGTTCCCGTCGAGGATCCCGGAATCCATCTTGACGTGGATCGTCCCGAGGATCTCGTCCGCGTCGTCGAAGGCCGCTGAGCCGAGCACGCTCCCCGCCCTCCGGGGATCTCGGCGGCGGCCCTCGCCCAGCCTATCAGTGCAAAGCGCCCTCCTTGCCCTGGATGGCCCGCTTGATCTCGGCGATCAGACTGAGGGCGGCGGCGGAATCACCACGCTCCTGGAGGGCCACGAGCCGGGGGATCAGGACGGCCAGGATGCGGCGATGCTGCTCACCGACCGCCGCGAAGCCGCGCCGGAACTCGGCGATGTCCTCCTCGTCGACGATCGCGTCCAGGTCAGGGCTGAAGAGCTCCCTCATCGGCCCGTCTCCGGTCGCGAAGGGTCAGCCAGATCGCCACGCTCATGACGACCAGCTGGAGAGCGGACACGATCGTGTTGGCCAGCCAGTGATTGAAGATGCGGATCTCGGGATCGATCAGGACCACGATCGGGATCAGGACGACGAGGATCGTCAAGGCGGCGAGCACGGCGCACCAGACCCTTCGCCACCGCATGGAAATCCAAACAAAGACCAGCGCGACGTTCGTGTCGAGGATCGTCACCGGATAGTCCAGGCCGTGCCTGTGCCCCTTGCTGACAAGCGGTGAAATGGCCCAGGCGGCGATCAGGACCGCGGCGGCCAGGCGCAAGGGGCGATCGCCCTTCCAGAAGGCCAGGCAGCAGATCGCCAGGGCGGTCAGATAGCCGACGTAGGGGAACAAAAGCCTGAACAAGCTTCAGCCTCGAGACATGCGATGGCTCATCGCCCAGGACGCAGAGGCTAGGATTGCGCAGCCCCCTCATCGGCCCGTCTCCGGGCGCGAGCCGTCAGCCAAATCGCCACGATCAGGACCACCAGTTGCAGAACAGCCACGATATTGTTGGAGGCCATCTGATTGTACCGGTGAATGTCGCGATCGAAGAAGGCCGCCAGCGGGATGACGATCTCGACGATCGTCAAGGCCGCAAGCACGGCGCACCATATCTGTCGCCACCGAACCGATATCCATACGAACGCCAGAGCGCAGTTCGTGTCGATGATCGTCACCGGATAGTTCATGCCGTACTTGTCGCGATGACCCGTCAGCGCCGACAACGTCCAGGCCAGGATCAGCGCGCCGGCCGCCAGCCGCAGCGGTCGATCGCCCCTCCAAATCGCCACGCCGCTGATGGCGAAGGCGATCAGATAGACGGCGTAGGCGATCAGCTGGATGGAGAAGAGTTCGGCCAAGCCCAGATTCCGACGACAGCACTTGCGTGTTCGATACGCTTCGAGGCCCCCACCTTCGTGGCGCGCCCCATGCCGACGATTTAACGCACGCTTGTTTCATGCAAAGGAAATCCTGTCGCGCGGCGCGAGCCGCACGTTCAGACGCTACTTTCTGGTGATTACGGCGACGGTCCTGGACGACCGGTCAGAGGCCGGTGATCCGCTGGATCGTCAGAATGAACGCGTGCACCCCGAGCGCCGTGACGGCCAAGAGCACAGCGGTCAAAGCCGTGACGCCCGCCACGAGGCCGAGCCACTGCAAGTCACTCATGTCATGACGCCAGCCCCGACCGGCGACCGGTCGCTCGTCGGGTCCGACGAGATCCCGGAACGTGGCCCGCCACAGACCTGGCCAGCCAGACTTGGCGGGGACCAGGATGCTGGGTTCGTTGCGTATTCTTCGGTCATGGTCGTTTCCGATCTCCCGATCAGAAAGCGGCCCGACCGAAAGCGCTGCCAGATCGTCTGGTCGCTTACGGTAGTCGTTACCGGGGTCGCTGCCCTCCCAGGCCACGAAGGCCAGGGCGGCGTCGCGTCGGCTCATGCCCGACAGGCGACGGCGCGCGCTGAGCACGTGCATCTCGACGGTTTTGGGCGACAGCCCCAGAGCCCGCGCGATCTCCTTGGACTGGAGATGCGCGGCGATCAGCCGGAGGATTTCCCGCTCCCGGGGGGTAAGCTTCTCGAAAGCCGTACTGACGCGCTCCACCATGCCCGCAGGATGATCAGCCACGCCGTTCCCGTCTAGCGAGTAGAACGGGTAATCCGAACAATTAAGCTTCCGAACGGACGAACGGCAGACGCGTGGTGGCCGTCTTGTTCAGGACCAGCAAGGCGTTGGCGACCGCCGGGCCGATCACCGGCGTGCCCGGCTCCCCCACGCCGCTGGGCGGATTGCCGGACGGCACGATGTTGGTCTCGACGGTCGGCGCCTCGTTGATCCGCAACACGCGGTAACGGTCGAAGTTGCTCTGGTCGACCTTGCCGTCGGTGAGGGTCATCTCGCCAAACAGCGCGCCGGACAGGCCATAGCAGGTCCCGCCCTCCATCTGCGCGGCGATCTGGTCCGGCGAGACGGCGACGCCGCAGTCGATGGCGGTGACGACCCGGCCGACGCGCGGGACGCCGTTCTCCAGCTTGACCTCGGCGACCTGGGCCACGACCGAGCCGAAGCTCTCGTGCACCGCCACGCCGCGTGTCCAACCCGCGGCCGCCGCGGGGCCGGCCTTCTCGACGGCCAGGTTCAGGGCCGCCAGGTGCCGGTCGGCGCCCGCCTTGGTGTAGAGGGCCCGGCGATACTCGACCGGATCCTTGCCGGCCTTGGCGGCCAGCTGGTCGATCGTGTGCTCCATGACGAAGGCGGTATGCGTCGCGCCCACCGAACGCCACCACAGGACCGGCACGCCGACATCCGGCAGCGCGACCTGCGCGTCCACGACCGGCGTCGCCTTGAGGTAGGGCGAGCCCGCTGTCCCCTCGATCGCGGTCTGGTCGGGTCCCTTGCCGGCCGGCATGGGCGAGCCCTTCATGATCGACTGGGTGACGATGCGATGGCGCCAGGCGGCCGGATAGCCGTCCTTGTCCAGCCGGATCTTCACCGCATGGACCACGATGGGCCGGAAGTAGCCGGCCTGCATGTCGTCCTCTCGGGTCCAGACCAGCTTCACCGGCCGACCCTTGCCGACCTTCTTGGCGATGTGGACGCATTCGGCGGCGTAGTCGGACTGGAAGTTCGCCCGCCGGCCGAACGAGCCGCCCGCGAACACCGTCTCGATCTCGACCGAACCCGGCAGGCAGCCGACGATCTTGGCCGCGTTCAGCTGGTCCAGGGTTTGACCCTGTGACCCGAAGACCATCTTCACCTTGTTGCCGTCGACCGAGGCGACGCAGTTCATCGGCTCCATGGTCGCGTGGGCCAGGTAGGGGAACTCATAGGTCGCCTCGAAGACCCGCTCGCCCTCATTGGCTTTCGAGGCCGAGTCCAGCGAAGTCGCGTCGCCGCGCTGGTCGAAGGGCTCCCACTTGGTTTCGGTGTTCTTGCCGCTGGCGACGTCCTTGAAGAGCTGGGTGATCGCGGCCGAGCCGCGCTTCTCGGCCTTGTCCTCGTCCCATTCGACCTTCAGCGCCTCGCGGCCCGTGCGGGCGGCGTAGGTGTTCTGCGCCACGACGGCGACGCCGGTGGGAATCTCGAAGACGTCGACCACGCCGGCGACCTTCTTGGCCTCGGCGGCGTCGAAACTCTTCACCTTGGCCCCGAACAGCGGCGGGTGAGCGACCACTGCGGTCAGCATGTCGGGCAAGCGGACGTCCTGGGTATAGCGGGCCGCGCCGTCGCTCTTGGCCTGGGCGTCCTTGCGGCGCACCCGGTCGGTGCCGATCAGGGTGAAGGTCTTGGGATCCTTCAGCTTGACGTCGGCCGGCGGCGGGACCTTGGCCGCATCGGCCAGCAGCTCACCGAAGCCGGCGGTCTTGCCCGAGGTGTGGGTCAGGACGCTGTCCTTGACCGCGATCTCGCCGACCGGGACATTCCACCGGTTGGCGGCCGCCTGGACGAACATGGCCCGCGCCCCGGCCCCGGCCTTGCGCAGTTGTTCCCATGAGTTGGAGATGGCCGACGAGCCGCCGGTCAACTGCGCGCCCATCGCGCCGTTCGCATAGAGCTTGGCGTTGGCCGGAGCTTGCTCGACCATGACCTTGGTCCAGTCCGCGTCCAGCTCTTCGGCGACGATGGCCGATAGACCCGCATGGTTGCCCTGGCCCATCTCCAGGTGCTTGGAGATCACGGTCACGGCCCCGTCGGGCGCGATCTTGATGAAGGGACCGAAGGCGCCGACCTCGACCTTGGAGCCGGCGCTCATCAGGTCGGCCGGCGAGCAGCCGACCAGCAGCGAACCCCCGACCAGGGCCGAAGCGACGACGACGTCACGACGGCTGGGACCGGCTTGCGGCTTGAAGGGCGCGTTCATCGGCCGGCTCCCCGATGGGTCGCGCCGGAGCCCGCGACAATGGCCTCGTCGATGTCGGCGTGCGGCTCGCCCATCGGCGGGCCGGTGTCGGCGGCGTCCTTGATCGCCGCGCGGATCCGCTGATAGGCGCCGCAGCGGCAGATGTTGCCGGACATGGCGTTGTCGATGTCCTCGTCGGAGGGCTTGGCCTTCTGTTCGAGAAGGGCGGCCGCCGACATGATCTGGCCGGACTGGCAGTAGCCGCATTGGGGGACGTCGTGGCGCACCCAGGCCTGCTGCACCGGGTGCTGGCCGCCCAGGCCTTCGATCGTGGTGATCTTGGCGGTCCCGACCGCCTGGATCGGCGTGACGCACGAGCGGATCGGCTGACCGTCCAGATGGACCGTACACGCCCCGCACTGGGCCATGCCGCAGCCGAACTTGGTTCCGGTCAGGCCCAACTCGTCGCGCAGCACCCACAGCAGCGGGGTCTCGGGCGCGGCCTGCACGGATGTCGGCTTGCCGTTGATGTCGAGCGTCACGGCCATGCGTCTTCGCCTCCAACGAAAGAGGAACGCCTCGCGCCCCTTTCCAAACCTAACACCGTTCACACTTGGCTTGACCAGAGGAAATTGAGCTAGGCCGCCGGACGGGAGCGCGCGGCGGCCGAAAAACGCTGCCGCGTGGACGAAGGCCCGCTATGCTTGGTCCGCAATCGCTTGGGAGGCCTCGTCTTGCGCCGCGTTCTCGTCCCGCTCGCCGTCCTGGCCGTGGTCCTCGCAGGCTGCGCCACCGTCGCTCCGATGGACTCGACGGACGCGCCGATCCGCTACGGCTGCAAGGGCGGCAAGCGGTTCACGGCGGCCTACGCCCTGCACGGCAAGACGGTCGTGGTCAGCGCCGGGGGCGCGACCAGGACACTGAAGCTGGCCAGGTCGGCCTCCGGGGCGCGCTATGCGGCGGGCGACGCCGAGATCTGGAGCAAGGGCGCGGACGCCACGCTCAAGGGCTTCCCCGGCGGCCCCTACGCCGATTGCCGATCGCAGTAAGCTTCGAGGACGACGCGTTGGATTCCTTTCCCGCCTATTTTCCCCTGGCCGGCCGCAAGGTGGTTATCGCCGGCCACGGCGAGGCCGCCGAGGCCAAGGCCCGCCTGTTCGACGGCTCGCCCGCCACGCTGATCCGCCTCGACGGCCACGAGGCCTATCTGCCCGGTTCGTACACGGGCGCGACCCTGGCCTTCATCGCCAGTCCCGACGAAGTCTTCGTCCAGGCCGCCGCGAGCGCGGCCCGGGCGGCGCGGGTGCTGGTCAATGTCGTCGACAAACCCGACCTCTGCGATTTCAACACCCCGGCGGTGATCGATCGCGGCGAGGTGGTGGCGGCGGTCGGCACCGGCGGCTCGGCCCCGGTGCTGGCGACCATGCTGCGCAACGACATCGAGGTTCAGGTGCCCGAGGGCACGGGCCGCGTCGCCGCCCTGTTGCGCAAGTTCCAGAGCGAGGTGCGCGGCGCCCTGCCGGCCCTGCACGAGCGCCGGGCCTTCCTGCGCGACGCCGTGATGGGCGAGGCCGCCGAGGCCGCCCGCGCCGGCGACATGGACCGCGCCGGCCAGCTGTTCCGCGAGGCCCTGGCCAAGGGCTCGGCCCGCAAGGGCGTCGTGCGCTTCATCGCCGGCAAGGGACCCGCTGACCTCCTGACCCTGCGCGCCGTCCGGGCCCTGGGCGCGGCCGACGTGCTGGCGCCAGACGACGACGTTGATCCGGAGGTCGTGAAGATGGCCCGCCGCGACGTCGAGCGCGTCGATCCGGCCAGCGTCGACGCCGATCACCTGGTCCAGCTGGCCCGCGAGGGCCGCCAGATCGTCCGGCTGATCACCCACGCGGTGGATCCGACGCTGGTCCACGCCCTGACCCAGGCCGGGGTCGCGGTCGAGGTCTTGCCCGCCGCCAGCTAGGTCACTGACCGGTTCTTCGTCTCCGGCAGCAGGAACGCCGTGGTCAGCACGCTGATCAGGGTGAAGGCGACCGGGTACCAGAGGCCCGCATAGATGTCGCCGACCGCGGTGACGATGGCGAAGGCGAAGAACGGCACGAAGCCGCCGACCCAGCCCGTGCCGATGTGATACGGCAGCGACAGCGCAGTGTAGCGCACGCGGGTCGGGAACAGCTCGACCAGGCAGGCCGCCAGCGGTCCGAACAGGGCCGTGGCGGCGATCACGAAGACCAGCAGCACGCCCAGGATCAGCGGCTTGTTCATCCGCGCCGGATCGGCCTTGGCCGGGTAGCCGGCCTTGACCAGAGCCGCCTTGATCCGGCCCTCGACGGCGGTCTTCACCGCCTTGATCTCGGCCTTGGGCAAGCCCGTGGCGCTCTGCGACGCCACCTCGGCGCCGCCGACCTTCATCACCGCCGGCGCACCGGCAGGCGCGGCCTGGTTGAGGTACGAGACGCCGGCATTGGCCAGGGCGCTCTTGACGATGTCGCACGACGTCACGAAGGCGGCCTTGCCAACCGGATCGAACTGCAGCGAACAGTCCTCGGGATCTGCGACCACGACGACCGGCGCCTTCGCGCTGGCCTCCGCCAGGGCCGGGTTGGCGGCCTTTTCCAGGACGTGGAAGCCCGGGAAGTAGAAGAGCAGCGCCAGGGTCATGCCGCCCAGCATCACCGGTTTGCGGCCGATCCGATCCGACAGCCAGCCGAACACGACGTAGAAGACCGCGCTGATCGCTGTGGCGGTCATCATCAGCTCGTTGATGGTGACCGGATCGACCTTCAGGAACTTCTCCATGAAGGTCTGGACGTAGAAGAAGCTGGTGTACCAGACCGCTCCCTGGGCGCACATCATCGACAGGAAGGCCAGGATCACCAGCTTCAGGTTCTTCCACTGGCCGAACGCCTCGGCATAGGGCGCCTTGGACGCCTGGCCTTCTTCCTTCATGGCGGCGAAGGCGGGGCTTTCGGTCAGCTTCATGCGCATCCAGACCGAGACGCCCAGGAGGCCGATCGAGACCGCGAACGGAATGCGCCAGCCCCAGGCGTCGAACGCCTCGACGCCGACGGCGGCGCGGGTGATCAGGATGACCATCAGCGCGCCGAACAGGCCGAAGGCGGCCGAGGTCTGCACCCACGAGGTCGACCAGCCGCGCTTGTCGGCCGGCGAGTGCTCGGCGACATAGATCGCCGCCCCGCCGTACTCACCGCCCAAGGCGAAACCCTGCACGCAGCGCATGACGATCAGCAGGATCGGCGAGATGATCCCCGCCTGCTGGTAGGTCGGCAGGAAGGCGATGGCGAAGGTGGCGCCGCCCATCAGCAGCACCGTGGCCAGGAAGGCGCCCTTGCGTCCCGCCTGGTCGCCGATCTTGCCGAACACCAGCGCCCCCAGCGGCCGGAACGCGAAGCCGACCCCGAACAGGGCCAGGGCGGCGATGTAGCCGGCGGCGTCGGGCAGGCCGGTGAAGAAGGTCTTGGAGATGACCTGGGCCAGGCTGCCGAAGATGAAGAAGTCATACCATTCGAAGGCCGTGCCCGCCGACGAGGCCGCGACCACCGTGCGCATCGAGGCGCCTTGCTGACCTTCGCCGGCCATGGATTTCCCCCGTGTTTGGCCCCTGCTTAGCGCGGTTCCCGGCAAATGGGGAGGGTTTCGGGGAACGAGCTCAGGCGACGGCGTCCTGCGCGTCAGGCCCGGCCTGCGAAAGGCGGACGATCTCGGCGACCAGGGCGGCCGGGGCGATCGGCTTGGCGGCCACGCCGTCCATGCCGGCGGCGCGGTAGGCGGCGCGCTGGTGGGCCATGACGTTGGCGGTCAGGGCGATGATCGGCGCGCGGGCGGCCGGTCCCGGCAGGGCGCGGATGCGGCGCGAGGCCTCCAGGCCGTCCATCCCCGGCATCTGAACGTCCATCAGGATGAGGTCGAAGCCGCCCTCCCGCGCCGCCTCGACGCCCGCAGCGCCGTCGTCGGCGACGCTGACCACCGCCCCCAGCTGCTCCAGGATACGGCGGGCGACCAGCTGATTGGTCGGGTTGTCCTCGACGACCAGAACCTTCAGTCCCGCCAGCAGGTCGTCGGCGGGCCGCACGGCCATCTCCGGCGCGGCGATGGGCGGCGCGGCGATGGTCAGGGTGAAGGTCGAGCCCTGGCCGGGCGTGGAGCGGAACGTCACCTCGCCGCCCAGCAGCTGGGCCAACCTGCGGGTGATCGCCAGCCCCAGGCCCGAGCCCCCGAAGCGGCGGGTGGTGCTGGCGTCGGCCTGCTGGAAGCGCTCGAACAGCCGCGCCTGGGCTTCCAGCGGCACGCCGACTCCGGTGTCGATGACGTCGAACACCAGCTGACGACTGCCGGACGGACGGCGGGCCCGGACGGTCACCGAGCCCTTCAGGGTGAACTTCACGGCGTTGCCGATCAGGTTGAACAGGGCCTGGCGCACACGGGTCGGATCGGTCTCGATCCAGCCGAGGTCGTCGGCCAGGTCCAGTTCCAGCCGCAGGCCCTTGTGCGCCGCCTGGCCGGCCAGCAGGCGCGCCACGCCCCGGACCAGGTCGCGCGGATCCACCGGCTCGGGATGCAGGTCCAGGCGGCCGGCCTCGATGCGCGAGATGTCGATCACGTCGTCCAGCAGGGTCGACAGCATCTGGCCGGCGGCCAGGGCCTCGCCCAGCAGGTCGGCGCTGTCGCCGGCGGGCAGCTCGCGCTTGAGCACATGCATGACGCCCAGCACCCCGTTCATCGGCGTGCGAATCTCATGGCTCATGTTCGCCAGGAACTGCGCCTTGGCTTCGCTGGCCAGCTGGGCCGCGCGCTCGGCGGCGACCAGGGCCAGTTCGGCCTTCTTCTTCTCGTCGATGTCCAGCACCAGGCCGAAGGCCTTGCGGGGCGCGCCGTCGGGCGTGCGGCGCGTCTCGTGGAAGACCCGCACCCAGCGCGGCGCGCCGTCGGGGGCGACCAGCCGAACGTCGTACTCATGGGCGCCGCCGTCGCCGCTGTCCCGCCAGCGGGCGGCGGCTTCCAGCAGGGCGGCGCGATCCTCGGGATGCACTCCCGGCAGGGTCTGGCGGCGGATGTCGTCATAGCCGATGCGCCGGCCCATGATGCGGTGGAACTCGGGCGAGCCCCAGAAGCTCTGGCCCTCGTAGTCGATCTCGTAGACTCCGGCCCGCGCCGCCCCGAGGGCGACCTTCAGCCGGCGGGCGTTGATCCGCGCCTCGCGCCGCGCCGTCGCCAGGGCGGTGACGTCGTCCATATAGGTGATGACGCCGACGATCTCGCCGGCCGCGTCGCGCCAGGGGCGAGCCTCCCAGCGGAACGAGCGCTCCACCCCGTCGGCGTCTTGGAGCCGGTCCTCCTGGCGGGTGACGATCTCGCCGGTCAGCGCCCGGGTCACGCCGGCCACGAACCGGCGGCGGCCGCCGCGGGTCAGCTCGGCCAGGGTCTTGCCGATCACCTGGGCTTCGGTCGACCGGAAGATCTCGAGGAAGCGCGGGCTGACCAGTCTCAGGCGCATGTCCAGGTCATAGACCGCGACGGCGAACGGCGCGTCCTCGACCAGGCGGCGCGCCCGGCGCTCGCTCCAAATGGCCTTGTCGCGGCTGCGGGCCACGTCGGTGATGTTCTGCGAGATGCCCTTCAGGGCGTGCAGCCCGCCGGGCCGGGGCTCGACGCGATAGGTGCTGCGGAAGGTCTGCCAGCGGCCGTCGTCGCCGCGCAGGCGAAACTCCATCGTCCCGCCCTGCCCCGTCAGGGTCGCGTGGCGGAAGGCCTCGTGCACCGCCTGGCGTTGGTCGTCGGGCAGCCGGGCCAGGAACATGTCGGCGGTGGCCACGTCGGTCGGTTTCAGGCCCAGCAGGGCCAGGGCGTCCGGCGACCAGTCGATGCGCTCGCCCTCGGGCTCGTAGCTCCAGACGCCTATGCCCGCCGCCTCGGCCAGCAGCTCGCGGGTGTGGCGGGCGGCCTCCAGCTCGGACCGGGCCTCGACCTCGGTCGAGACGTCGTGCAGCAGTCCGACCAGCTCGCCGTTGGGGCCAAGGCGGCCGCGCCCCCGCAGCCAGATCCAGCCGCCGTCCTTGCGCTGCACGCGCAGTTCGGCGGTCGCGGTTCCGGCCTCACGCATGCGATGGCCCAGGTCCATCAGCGTGGCCTGGCTGTCGGGATGAACGAATTTGATCGTCGGCTGGCCGATGGTCTCCTCGGCCGTCCAGCCGGTGAGCGCCGTCCAGGCGGCGTTGACGGTGACGAACCGGCCCTCGGCCGAAACGACGGTGAAGAGGTCGCTGGCGTGGTCGAAGAACCAGCGCGCGGCCTCCGCCTCGCCGAACGGCGTGGGCGTCGAGGTCGCATCGGTGGTCGACGCCTGGGTCATTCGGTCTCCGCGAAGTTGGGCGGATCGTGGAGCGCAACCGTAAACTTCTGGTTCAACTCCGATAGCGTCGTTCCGCGAACCCGTCGTCAGACCTCGGCCCACTGTCGCAGCAGGTTGTGATAGACCCCGGTCAGCGACAGGATGCCTTCGTCGCCGGCCTCGACCTGGCGAGCCAGGCGCTGGATGGCGACGTCCATGTCCAACAGGATGGTGCGCTTGGCGTCGTCGCGGATCAGGCTCTGAATCCAGAAGAAGCTGGCCGTGCGCATGCCCCGGGTCACCGGCGTGACATGGTGCAGGCTGGTGCTGGGATAGAGGATCAGGTCGCCCGCCGCGAGCTTGACGACGTGATCGCCGTAGAGGTCGTTCACGACCAGTTCGCCGCCGTCGTAGTTTTCGGGCTCCTCCAGGAAGAGCGTCGCCGAGAGGTCGGTGCGCAGGGTCCGACCGCTGACCGGGTCGCGGCGGATGGCGTTGTCGACATGGTCCTTAAAGCCCATGCCCTCGCCGTAGCGGTTGAACATCGGCGGCAGGATGAAGTTGGGCAAGGCCGCCGAGACGAACAGCGGATGGGCGTTCAGCGCCTGGAGGATGACGGCTCCCACGGTGCGGGCCGCCTCGCTCTCCTGCGGCAGCTGCTGGTTGGTCTTGGCCATCGCCGCCTGGAAGCCCGAGGTCAGGTTGCCGTCGACCCACGGTCCCGCGTCCAGGATCGCCCGGCATTCGGCCACCTGCGCCTTGGTCAGCACTTGCGGGATCTGCAGCATCATGCGGGCGGCTCCAAGAGCCTGCATTGGCAGGCTCGTTCTAGAAAGTTGGAGCGCATTTGGCGGCGAAACCGCGAACACTTTCGCCTAATGCGCTCCGTCCTACGCCGGACTTAGCCGGCCGGACGTCGTTTCCCCTTGATCCGGATCAGGACCCGAAAAGTAAAGCGCCCCGCTCGACGCCGTTGTCGAGCGGGGCGCGGACGCGAAGTCTGAAAGTGGAGGATCAGTACTTCACGTTGAAGGTCAGGATCGCCTGGCGGCCCGGAGCCGGGTCGGCGTGGTGCACGCCGTTGGTGCGCACGATGTAGCGTTCGTCCGTCAGGTTCTGGACGTTCAGCTGCAGGTCGACCTTGTCGTTCACCTTCCAAGAGGCGAAGGCGTCGTAGCGCCAGTACGAAGGGGCGTAGATGCGGTTGGTCCCGCCGCCGGCGCCGCCCTGGTTGCCGCCGAAGCTCTTCGACACGTAGTAGGCGCCGCCGCCCAGCGAGAGGGCGCGGGTGACGCGGTAGGTCGAGAAGCTGGAGAAGCTGTGCTTGGGCGTGTTGGCCAGCGGGTCGCCCTGGTTGACGCTGGTATAGGCGCCGCGGACCAGCTCGCTGTCCATGTAGGTATAGCCGCCGAACACCTGCCACTTCGGGGTCAGATTGCCCGAGAAGCCCAGCTCGAAACCCTTGACCTCGACCTCGCCGACCTGGGCGTAGGTGTTGGCGTCGATCTGGATCTGGGCGTTCTTGCGGGTGGTCTTGAAGGCCGCCGCCGACAGGGCCAGCGTGTCGTGGAAGACATTGGCCTTGGCGCCCAGTTCGAAGCTCTCGCTGTCTTCCGGCTCCAGCTGGACCGTGGCCAGGTTGCCCGTGCCGGTCGAGGTGTTGCTGTTCTGGTCGCCGGCCGAGATGCCGGGCGGGGTCGAGGACGTGCCGTACGAGGCGTAGAGGCTGGAACTGGTCGTCGGCTTGTACACCAGGCCGACCTGGTAGTTGGTGAAGTCCCACGAGCCCCTGCGCGCCGTGTAGGTCGTCGAGGTGAAGACGCCGTTGGCCTGGGTGGTGGCCACGTCCACGCCCTGGCTGTCATAGCTGTCGTGGCGCAGGCCCAGGTTCAGCAGCACCTTGTCGCCGAACTTGATGGTGTCGAAACCATAGATCGCGGCGGTCTTGGAGACGTTGCGCGCGGCCGGGGCCCGGTTGATCACCCCCGTCCAGGCGTCCTTGTCGTTGGGGTGATAGACCAGGGTGCAGTCGCCGGCGCCCAGGCTGGTCAGGGTGGCGGCCGCGATGGTGAAGCCGGTCGGGCAGGCCGCGCCCGAGTTGGTGAAGGTCGAATAGGCGGCGTTGAGGTTTTCCTCGCGGCTCAGCTCGACGCCGACGTCGAAGCTGTGCTCCAGGCCGCCGAACACTTTCTTGCCGTGCAGGTCGGTGACCGCGGCGATGGTCTTGGCCGGGTTCCAGCGGGTCTTGGTGCCGCGCTTCATCCACCATTGCCCCTGGACGAACTGGGCCGCGCCGCCGTCGCCGGGATTGGTGACGATGTAGTCGTTCAGCGACTTCGAATAGCGGACCACCTGGCGGACGTTCAGGTCGTCATTGATCTTGTGGTCGATGGCGAAGGTGGCGATGTCCGACTTCGTCTTTTGATAGTCGCGCGACTTGATCCCGTAGAAGCTGCGGCGGTCGACATTCAGGATGCCCGAGGTCGTGCGCGCCTCACCCGTCTTGGTCATCAGCGGGATGCCGTAGTCGGGCGTCTGATCGGTGTCGAGGTGGTAGTAGCTGAGGGTCAGCTGGGTGTCGCTGTTCAGGCCGACGGCCAGCGACGGGGCCACGCCCCAGCGGCTGAAGTCCACCGACTTGCGGCCCGGCGTGTTCCCCTGCGTGCCCAGCACGTTCAGCCGCACCGCGACGCTGTCGTTGAAGGCGTGGTTGAGGTCGGCGGTGGCGCGGACATATTCGTCCGTGCCCAGGCCCACCGCGCCGCGCGCGAAGCTCTCGGCCTTGGGGGTCTTGGACGACAGGTTGATGCTGCCGCCGCCCGAGCCGCGGCCGCTGTAGGCGCTGTCCGGCCCCTTCACGACCTCGACCTGTTCCAGGTTGAAGATCTCGCGGGTCTGGCCGCCGCTGTCGCGCACGCCGTCGACGAAGATGTTGTTGGCCGAGCTGGAGCCGCGGATGAACGGCCGGTCAGCCAAGGGCTGGCCCCCTTCCCCGGCGCCGAAGGTGATGCCCGGCGAGGTCCGCAGGATGTCCGTCAGCGAGGTGGCGGCGGTCTGCTCGATGATCTTGGACGGGATGACCGTCACCGACTTGGGGGTGTCGACCAGGGGGGCGGTGAACTTGCTCGACGACGGGTCGGCCACGCGCTTGGCGTTGATGCTGACGCCGGTGACCTCATTGCTGTCTGCCGGGGCGGTGGCGACCGGCGCGGCGGCGTCGACTTCAGCGGCGACGGCGACATGGGCCAGGCCCAGGCCGGCCAGACCGGCGACGGCGGCGGCGCCCAGCGCGCGGCGAGGCCGGCTCACAACACCGGCGGAGTTCGGGTTACGCATTGTTGGTCCTGTCCCCAGGGGGCGACGTCGAGGACGCCCCTTCTGAAATTGCGAGGCGTTCTTAGCGATCTTGCAAAGCTGTCGCAATGATAATCGTTCGCAATTGCGGCATCTTTGACGGGAAAGTGGCGCTTTGTTGCGTGAGGACACGCCTTCGCCGCTTCACGCGGCCGGCCGCTGAAGGTCATGGAAAGGGACGCGGAGCACCGGGCGACGTCCGGAGTTGGATAGAGTTGATACCGTTTCGACGAAGCCCGAACGCTCCGCGCGACCGTTATCCGCCAGCGTCCCGGCAGGTGGCCCTGTTCAGGCCTTACCGTGAGCCGGACCTTAGGGTTTCCCCAAGGTCCGACGGTCAAAGAGGACGGGCTTACAGCCAGACACGCCTCTTGGCCTTCGACCACGCCGACGGCGGGCGTCTGCCCTCGCGGGAGAAGGTGGCCGCCGAAGGCGGACGGATGAGGGGGCGCACCCCGCCCAACCCCTGGCGCCGCAACGCCAATCCGGCAGGCCAAGCAACCCCTCATCCGCGCTGCGCGCCCCCTTCCGCCGCCCGGGGAGAAAGGGAGAGCGCTCGTCCCCGTCGCTGCGTTCGCCCTTCCCGCGTCCCCATGCTAGAGCTCGGCCATTCCGCAATCCGCGAGCACCGCCCATGCCCGAAGCCAAGACCTGGATCGCCTTCACGCTCGTCTGCCTGGGCATGGCCCTGACTCCCGGGCCGAACATGCTGTACGTGGTCAGCCGCTCGATCTCGCAGGGGCGCTGGGCCGGGCTCGTGTCGCTGATCGGCACGGCTGCGGGTTTCGTGGTCTATCTGGTCTGCGCGGCGCTGGGCATCACCGCCCTGCTGATGGCGGCGCCGATCGCCTACGACATCCTGCGTTTCGGCGGGGCGCTGTACCTGGCCTGGCTGGCCTGGCAGGCGATCCGCCCCGGCGGCGCCTCGCCGTTCCAGGTCCGCGAGCTGCCCAAGGACAGCCCGGCCAAGCTGATCACCATGGGCTTCGTGACCAACATGCTGAACCCCAAGGCGGCGATGCTGTACCTGTCGCTGCTGCCGCAGTTCATCAAGCCCGAGCACGGTGGGGTGTTCACCCAGTCTCTGGCGCTGGGGCTGTCGCAAATCTGCGTCAGCCTGCTGGTCAACGGGACCATCTGTTTCACCGCCGGCACGATCGCGATGTTCCTGGCGACCCGTCCCAGCTTCGCCCTGGTGCAGCGCTGGCTGATGGCCACGGTGCTGGGCGGCCTGGCCGTGCGCATGGCGACCGAGGCCCGACGCTAGACCTTGGCTTGACGGCGCATCGGCGCCGGCGTCTATCCGGCGACGTAGACCGGAGTTCGCCATGAAGACCGCCCTCGCCGCCGCGCTCGCCGCCCTCGCGCTCTCGAGCGGCGCCCAGGCCTCAGGCCTGAAGGCCTGCGCCGTGCCGCCGGTCGTCACCCCGGCCCCGGCCGAGATCCCGCCGGCCGGCGAGATTCATGCCGACGTGCCGATCGCGGCCTACCTGCTGGCGCTGTTCTGGTCGCCCGAGGCTTGCCGCGCGGGCATCCCCGAGTCGGACAAGAAGATCCAGTGCCAGGCCAACAGCTTCGGCTTCACGGTGCACGGCCTTTGGCCCAACGGTCCCGACCGCGTACACCCGCGCTATTGCCGTCCCAGCCCGCCGATGAGTCCGGCGACCGTGAAGGCCAATCTGTGCATGACCCCGTCGCCCTGGCTGCTGCAGCATGAGTGGCAGGCGCACGGCACGTGCCATTGGGACACGCCGGAGGCCTACTTCAAGAAGGCCCGCAAGGTGCGCAAACGGCTGGACGCGCCCGAGCTGAAACCCGGTCCGAACCAGACGATGACCGCCGGCCAGATCCGCGAGGCCTTCCTGAAGGGCAATCGCGGCATGACCCGCGAGGGCCTGAACGTCCGGGTCAAGGACGGCCGCCTGACCGAGGTCTGGGTCTGCATGGACCTGAAGTTCAAATGGGCGGCTTGCCGGGGCGGCAATGGCGCCCCGGACTCGGCCATCGTGAAGGTCACGCCCAAGGCGTGATCCTCATCCCTCGATGAAGGCCAGCAGGTCCTTGTTGATCGTCTCGGCCTCCGTCGTCGCCATGCCGTGCGGGAAGCCCGGATAGGTGATCAGCTTGCCGTCCTTGACCAGGTTGATGGCCAGGCGGGCGCTGTCGTCGATCGGCACGATCTGATCGTCCTCGCCGTGCAGGATCAGCACGGGGACGTCGATGGCCTTGAGGTCCTCGGTGAAGTCGGTCTCCGAGAAGGCGGTGATGCAGTCGTAGTGAGCCTTGGCGCCGCCGGCCATGCCCTGGCGCCACCAGTTCCCGACCACGGCCGGCGAAACCTTCGCGCCGTCGCGGTTGAAGCCGTAGAAGGGACCGGCCGCCACGTCGTGGAAGAACTGGGCCCGGTTGGCCAGCAGGGCGGCGCGGAAGCCGTCGAAGACCTCCTTCGGCAGGCCGCCCGGATTGGCGTCGGTCTTCAGCATGATCGGCGGCACGGCGCCGACCAGCACCGCCTTGGCGACCCGGCCCGGCTCGGCGCGGGCCACATAGCGGGCGACCTCGCCGCCGCCGGTCGAGTGACCGACGTGGACGGCGTTCTTCAGGTCCAGATGGCGCGCCAGGGCGATGACGTCGGCGGCGTAGGTGTCCATCTCGTTGCCGGTGTCGGTCTGGTCCGAGCGGCCGTGGCCGCGACGGTCATGGGCGATGACCCGGAAGCCCTTCAGCGCGAAGAACATCATCTGGGCGTCCCAGTCGTCGCTGCTGAGCGGCCAGCCGTGGTGGAAGACGATCGGCTGAGCGTCCTTGGGACCCCAGTCCTTGTAGAAGATCTTGACGCCGTCGTTCGTGGTGAAATAGCCGCTGCTCATGTCCGTCATCCCTCGCTTGGCTGGGCCCCCGAGAGGCCGTTACCGCCGTTTGATGACGAGAGATTGCCCGCGACCGATCGTCGCGGATATGGAAATGATGGAAAATCATCGTTTCCGTTTCTTCGCCCAGGCTCAAGCCCGATCCAGAGGCAGCGACCAGGTCTGGTCGACCAGATCGTGGCCGAAGCGGCGGGCCGGCGCCTCCCCGACCAGGGTGAAGCCCGCGCGCTGGTAGAGCCGCCGGGCGGGCGCGAGGGCCGTGACCGTCCACAGGTCGAGCCGCGCATAGCCCAGCGCCCTGGCGCGGGCGATGCAGGTCTCGACCAGGCGCTGGCCGACCCCCATGCCGCGCGCCTCGGGCTCGACGTACAGCAGGCGCAGCTTGGCGACCTCCGGCTGGTCGCCGCGCACCAGGAAGATCGAACCGACCATGCGCCCGCCGGCCTCGGCGATCCAGGCGTCGTCCTTCAGCGGATCGAAGGCCGCGTGGAAGTCGGCCAGGATGCGGGCGACCAATGCTTCGTAGTCGCGATTCCAGCCGTGCTCTTCGGCATAGAGGATTGCCTGGCGGGCGGTGACCAGGCCCAGGTCTCCGGGCCGCAGGCCGCGCAGGATCGGCGCCCCGTCGCCGCCGTCGAAGACCTCGGTGATGGCTCGGGTCGCCGATAGCAGGCGCGCGCGCTGTATCGGCTTCAGGCCGTCCAGCAGGCCGCCGACCGACGCTCGCGTCCTGGCCTCCAGCGCATCGAACGCTGCGCGGCCCTCGGCGGTGAGCGACAGCCATTGCTGGCGGTTGTGGGCCGGGTTCTCGCGGGCGGTGACCAGGCCGCGCTGGCTGAACCGCTTGATCGTGCGGCTGACCTGGGCCGGGTCGAGGTTCATCGTCCGCGCGATCTCGGCCCCGGTCAGGTCGGCGCGGTGGGCCAGCTCGAACAGGATGCGCGCCTCGCTCAACGTGAACGGACCGCCGTCATAGTGGGGGTCCAGCAGGCCCAGCCGGGTCGTGTAGAGCCGGTTGAACGCGCGCAGCGCCGCAACGTCCCCATCGTGTTGCAGCGACATTCCGAGCCTCTTGTTGTTGATTCAATCAATAATCAGACTGTTGATCAAGTCAACATAAAGAGCCGTCCCCAAATGCAAAGCGGGCGGTCCCTTCCGGAACCGCCCGCTCGCGAGTTCATCTCTCTAGGAGAGCCGTCGACCTCAGGTCGTGACGGCGTCTTCCGGAGCGATTTCGGTCTTCTTGGAGAGGTCTTCGCCCGTCTCCTGGTCGACAACCTTCATCGACAGCTTGGTCTTGCCGCGGTCGTCGAAGCCCAGGAGCTTGACCTTGACCATCTGGCCTTCCTTCAGCACGTCCGACGGCTTGGCGACGCGTTCGTTGCTGATCTGGCTGACGTGGACGAGGCCGTCCTTGGCGCCGAAGAAGTTCACGAAGGCGCCGAAATCGACGACCTTCACGACCTTGCCGTCGTAGATCTTGCCCACTTCGGCTTCGTCGGTGATCGACTTGATCCAGTCGATCGCGGCCTTGATCTTGGCGCCGTCCGAGGCCGAGACCTTGACCACGCCGTCGTCGTTGATGTCGACCTTGGCGCCGGTGGTGGCGACGATCTCGCGGATCACCTTGCCGCCCGAACCGATCACTTCGCGGATCTTGTCGGTCGGGATGTTGATGGTCTCGATCTTCGGCGCGAAGTCGCCCACGTCGGCGCGCGGCGCGTCCATGGCCTTGTTCATTTCGCCCAGGATGTGGGCGCGGCCTTCCTTCGCTTGCGCGAGGGCCTGCTCCATGATCGCGGGCGTGATGCCGGCGATCTTGATGTCCATCTGCAGCGAGGTCAGGCCTTCGCTGGTGCCGGCGACCTTGAAGTCCATGTCGCCCAGGTGATCTTCGTCACCCAGGATGT
>CBIHOB010000042.1:0-42708 GCA_966211605.1 uncultured Caulobacter sp. | reverse complement strand
GCCAGACGCGGGTCGCAATCACGATCGGGAAACAGCGCGATCAGCTTGGCGATCGCACTCTGGATCAGGTGGATGCTGGTGGACTCCAGCGGTTCCAGGAAGCCCGACGACAGTCCGATTGCGACCACGTTGCCGCGCCAGCTCTCGCGCCGGAAACCGGCCTTGAAACGCAGGAGACGGGGCTCGGCCAGCAGCTCGCCGTCCAGGTTCGCCAGCAAGGTCGCGGCCGCCTCATCATCGGAAACGAAGGCGCTGGCGTAGACATAGCCGTTGCCGGTGCGATGCTGCAGCGGGATGCGCCATTGCCAACCGGCCGGACGCAAGGTCGAGCGCGTATAGGGCGTGGTTTCCGCGACCCGGGCGCAGGGCGCCGCCACGGCGCGATCGCACGGCAGCCAGTGGGACCAGTCCTCGAACGGGACCTCCAGCGCCTCGCCGATCAGCAGCGCCCGGAAACCCGAGCTGTCGATGAACAGTTCGCCCTCGATCCGCTGGCCCCGGTCGGTGAGCAGAGCGGTGACGAAGCCGCTCTGCGGGTCGCGCTCCACGCGGCTGACCTTGCCTTCGTGGCGAACGACCCCGGCGCCCTCGGCCAGGCCGCGCAGGTGGGCGGCGTAGAGCGCCGCGTCGAAATGGTAGGCATAGCCCAGGGTCGACAGGATCGACCTGGGATCAGCCACTGGCTTGGCGAACCGGTTCTCGGCGGCCAGGGCCGTCGCCAGCGAGAAATCCGACAACGGCCGCGTAAGGCCGTCCGCCCTGGCCTTCAGCCAGTGCTGATGGAAGGGAACCTGGTCCAACTCGACGCCATAGCGACCGAACGGATGGAAGTAGCGATGGCCGGGCCGCGCCCAGTCGACGAACTCAATGCCCAACTTGAACGAGGCCTGGGTGGCCCGCACGAACGCCGCTTCGTCCAGGCCGATCAGTTCGTTGAACCAATGGATCGTGGGGATCGTCGCCTCACCGACCCCCACCGTACCGATCGCCTCGGACTCCACGAGATCGATCTTCAGCGTCCGGCCAAAGCATCGCGACAGCGCGGCGGCGGTCATCCAGCCGGCGGTTCCGCCGCCCAGGATGACGACCCGAGTGATGCGGCTCATCAGCTTCTCCTTCGAAGCGCCGATTATCGTCCAGCCGGAGGGCGAACCGCCAGATACACCGTGCTCCACAGCTGGGCGGCGTTCGACTCGTCGACATAGGTCTTCCCCGCGCCATAGGGGACCACCTGGTAGCGGCCGTCCCGGAAGGCCCATGACCAAAGCTCTGAGCTCTGCATGCCGCGCGTGGCCCGGATCGCCTTCCACAGAACGCCCTGGGCCGCCTTAAGCCGGGATCGGGTCGCCGTTGGCAGGTCGCGGCGGGCCAGTTGCCGCTCGATCCCCGCGGCCAGCAGCGCCTGCTGCCACGACCAGACGACCGCGCCGTGGTATTCGGCCGGCGAGAAGCGCGCCTTGACCTCGTCGCTCGCGAAGGCCGGATTGGCGACCACAAGGCCCACGTCGGTCATCAGCCCGGCCGGGAACGGCCGCATGACCGCGCCGAGATAGGTGTCCAACGCGAAGGCCGAGGGCTCGCCGAACAGAAGCAGGAAGCCCTCGTCCGAATTGACGACCGGCGCGGCGCGCCCGTCGGCGTCGAGCGACAGGGCATGGAAGGTCAGGGACAAGCCGCCCAGGGCGGTGAGGGCCGGCTGGGCCGGAACGCCCAATGCGCCCGCGTAGCTGGAGATTGCGGCCCGCGCCCGGGCGTTATCCAAGGTCACGCTGAACAGCGGCGGCGCCTTCTCGCGCCAAGTTCGGGCCATCTCCCCGGCTCTGGCGAACGTCCGCCGGTCCTGATCCGACAGGTAGGGATCAAGCAGGCCGGCCCGGCGCAGCCGCTCGGCCGCCTGCAGCGCCGCCGGAACCAGCGCCGCATTGACATCGTAGGCCCAGATCCCGCGTCCCAAGCCCTCTTCGCTGTCGCGCCACTCCCCCGTCTTGCGACCAGCCTTGATGGCGATCAACCGGTCCTTGCCGGGCGCCTTGGCGAACGGCTCGGCGGCCGCCAGGACGAAACGCAGGTTGCGGACCAGCAAGGCGCCGACCGGCTGGCGCGCGCCGGGCTCGGCCTCGCTGGCCAAGGGCGTCGCCAAGTAGCGGACCGCCCTTTCTCGCCCGGGTCCCAGCAGATAGTCGG
The DNA here is from genome assembly GCA_966211605.1 of uncultured Caulobacter sp. GTDB lineage: Bacteria > Pseudomonadota > Alphaproteobacteria > Caulobacterales > Caulobacteraceae > Caulobacter. The sequence continues at coordinate 40,524 of CBIHOB010000042.1, read as the reverse complement.
CGGCCACGGCGCCCAGCATGTAGTCGTCGTCGATCATGCCGTAGTCGAGTTCGGCCGCGTCGCCCGGTCGGCCCGCCTTGCGGTTCTGCAGCACGGCGAATTCGCCGATGCCCTCTTCGTGCGCGACCTCGCCTTCGGGCGAGACCCGCGCCAGGACGGAATTCAGGCCGGCTTCCGCCGCCTCGGGCCTAAGCGCGGGCAGCAGCAGCCGCACCGACATCAGGGTGTCTCGGCCGAAATAGGTGTTGAATCGCCACGAGCCGGCCAGGAACTTCTCGCGGTAGCTGAGGAAGGCGAGCGCGTTGCGCGCGGCCGGATCCGCCGCGGCCCGGGCGTTCAGCAACTGGGGAAGGGGTAAGGGCGTCAGCGGCGGATCGCCGGTCAGGGCCGTGACCTCCAGCCGGATCTTGCCGTCGGGCCCCGCGACGATCACGCCCTGCTCGAGGCGCCCGCCCGTCACGCGCAGGGTCAGGCTGTAACCTGGCGCGCCGTCCAGCCGTGGCCGTCGATAGGTGAGCGTGTCACCCGAAACAGCGCCCTTGACCGCCACCTCCGGCGGAAACTGTCCGGCGATCTGATAGTCCCGCAGATAGCGCACGTTCGACAGCACCGCCTGGCGCACGACCAAGCGCGGCGCGGTGACCTCGGTCGAAAAGACGATCCCGTGCAGCGCGCCCTCGCTCACGGGCTTCGGCGCGGCTTCCAACCGCCATTGAGCCGGACGCGCCAGCGGCTCGAACCATAGCCCCACGCCGCTGTTGCCGGCGGGAAAGGCCACCAGAATCCGCGGCTCGGCGCCGTTGCGCAGCAGCAGATGCGCAGCCACCGCGCGGTCACGGACGAAGACGTTCAGGTTCTGGCCTTCGGTCAGCTGATAGGCCAACTCGGGCGCACCCGGCGAAGCGGCGCTCGCCGCGTCTAGCGGCGCAGCCAGGGCGATGGCCAGGAGGACGGCCGCGCGGGTGGCGGTTCTCATGCGGTTCGATCCCGAAAAGAGGCGGACGCCACGCTGGCGTCCGCCAGTTACGCCTGGACAAAGCGGTCAGCTAGAAACGCAGGGTGATCGACCCGCCATAGGTCGGACCGGCAATGCCGCGTGCGTAGAAATAGCCCGAGGCCGCGTTCTGGGTCTGGCCTTGGCGAGGATTGCCTTCGGTCAGGCCGACGACGTCGAAGATGTTGTCGGCGTTGAAGCTGACCTGGACATTGTCCTTGACGTTCAGCGACACCCCGACGCTGGTCACGCCATACCCCGGCAGGGCGACGCCGTTGCCTGCGTCGGCGTAGATCTTGCCGATGTACTTGTAGCGCGCATAGACCTCGCCCAGCCCATTGGGCAGCTTGAAGGTCGGCGTGATCGTGAACAGCTTGGCCGGGGTGCGTTCGGGTCGATTGCCGTCATAGGTCGGCTGGGCGACGCCGTTGAGCCGCAAGTTGTTCAGCTCCGGCTTCTGAAGCACGCCGGAAACATCGACCGAGAACCAGGCCGTGGGACGGACCAGCGCATCGATTTCGACGCCGTTCGTATGCAGATCGGCCAGGAAGCTGGTCTGCTTGGTCGGGTCGGCGGGGTCGATGAAATTGTAGAACTGGTTGTTGAAATTGGTGCGGAACACCGTGGCCGAGGCGTTGATCAGGTCACCGCGCTTGAACCGGACGCCGGCCTCGTACAGCTCGATCTTGGTGACCGGATCGGTGTTGTTGGTCTGGAAGCCGTTGGCGTAGCGGGCATAGACCGACAGGCTTGGGGTGAACAGATAGCTCGCGCCCAGCGTCCAGGCGGCCTTCTTCTGCGTCGCCTGCGTCACCGTATAGGTTCCGTCGAAGGTCGAGCCGACGGTGCGGACGACGCCGACCACGCCGGGCTGGACCGGCTGGTTCACCGCCGCCGAATTGCCTTCGAAGTGCTTGGCGTCGTCGCTTTCCCAACGAATGCCGCCGTCGATATGGATCTTGTCGCCGATCGCCAGTTCGTCATTGGCATAGAGCGAGACGGACTTGTCCGTGCGGCGACGAATGCCCGCGCCCCAGTTGCCGTACGAGATCATCCCGTTGTCGCTCAGGGTCCCGATGACGTTGTTGCTGGGGTCCAGCGCGACGATGTCGTAGATGTCGCTGTTGTTCTTGACGTCGTTGACCACCGAAGCCACCGCCGACTGGTTCTGCGAACGGCTGACGTCGTAGTACTGCACGCCCGCAGTCAGCGAGTTCTGATAACCGGCGCCGCCCTGCTCCCAACGCCCGCCGGCGTTCAGCGCGAAGTCGTGCCCTGACTGATAGTCGTGGTTCAGCGTCGTCTGCTGCAGGAAGCCGTTGCCGTTGAGCGCGTTCAGCGCCGAGACCTGATCGGCGCCGATCACGACGCCCGTCCGGAGGTTCTTGATCCCGAACCGCGTCGCCGTCGGATAGGCGGCCTGGCCCAAGGTCAAAAGGTCGTTGATCGGTGAGGCCGAACCCGGCGTCAGATAGGTTACCGCGCTGGCCAGGCCTGCATTGCCGGTGCCCGAGCCCGGAAAGAGCCCGTTGAAGTCGTCGCTCAGGTCGAGATAGCGAGCGCGCGCGAAGACCTCGAAACTCTCGCTAATCGGCTTTTCGACGTCGAACCGCAGTTGCTTGGTCTTGACCCGGACCCCTTCCGAAAGACGAAAGTCGCGGAAGCCGTCGCTTTCGACGAAGGTCGAGACTGGTGCTGAAAGTCGGGTGAAGGCGTCGCCGCCGATGTTGTCGAACTGGGTGCCGAGGCCGGGAATACTGGCAGGCTTGCCGTTGTTGTAGGCATAGGGTTGGTCGGCATAATACGCCGCCTTCACGTCGCCGATCTTGCCGGTCAACCGCGCGTAGCCGCCGCCGTCGAAGCGGTATTCGAGCATCGCCTTGAAGCGATAGCCGTCATAGTCGAAGCTGTTGTGGCGGACGCCGGGGTTCGACTGGATGTAGCCGCCGACGTTGAAGGCCAGCTTGTCGGTGATCGGCGCCGAATAATAGACGTCGGCGCGTTTGAGACCGTAGTTGTAGCCGGTCAGGCGCGCGACGCCCTCGGCCTTGTCGAAATTGGGCTTGCGCGAGATGAAATTGATCGTCGCGCCGGCGCCGTTGACGGTCAGGATGCCGGACGTGCCGCCCTTGACCGCCTCGAGCCGGTCGATCGTGACGTCTTCGGAGAAGAAGAAGTCCGCGCCGCCGCCCTGGTAGATGATCGGCAGCCCGTCCTCCTCGAGCTGGATGAAGCGCTGGCCGCCGCCCTGCAGGCCGCGGACGGAATAGTTGTTTGAAAGCTCGCCGGCGGTGCCTTCGACGAAGATCCCCGGCACCAGCTCCAGCAGGTCCGCCGTCGAGCGCGGCGCCTTGCGTTCCAGATCATCCCGCGTTGCATAGGTGATGTCCGCCGACGCCGTAATCAGAGGCCGGTTGCGCGAGGTCAGGCCCGTGACGACGACCTCATCGACGGTGGTGTCTTCCGGAGGAGCGGCCTGGCCGCCAACCGGCGGGTCCGCCGTCTGGGCGGTCTGGTCCAGCACGATCGTGCGGCCGTTGTTCGAGACGACCGACAGATTGGCCCCGCGCAGCAGACGGTCCAGCCCGTCAGCGACGGTGTAGGCGCCCTGAACGGCGTTGACGCGCTTACCCTGGATCGCGCTCTGCGGCGCCAGGATCTGGGTTTCCGCCTGCTTGCCGAACTGGGGGATGCCCGTGACCGCCGGCTGGGCCGGCACGTCGAAGCGGCGCACCTGGGCCTGCGCCCCGGCCGCGACCATCAGCGTCGCCGCGCTGGCCGCGAGCATCAAACAGGATCTGTAATGGCTGCCTTGCGTCGTGCGCATGGGCCCCCTCCCTCTGGCGTTGGTTAAACCGACGCTTCTCGGAGCGTCTATTGAAAGGGATGCGCCGGGAGCGGAGTTCCGTCAGGAAAACCGACAATTTTATTGAGAGTCACCCTTGGCGCGCAGGATGATGACGCTTTCGCGTCTTGCGACCTGGCCGTCGAACGTGACCGCGGCGGCTTCGGCGAAGCCTTCGGGATCGTTGATGCGGAACCAGCCGACGAAGCGCTTGTCGGCGAGATGCGCGTCCGCCACCTCGATCTTGCGATCGTTGTAGCGGTTGAATTCGGCCGCCGCCTCGGCCAGCGTCTGGCCATCCAGCACGATCTGCCCGTCGCGCCAGGCCAGGTCCCGGCCAAGATCCGCATCGGCCTTGGGCGGCGTCAGGATGCCCAGCGCATTGTCCGCGAACACCCGCTGGCCCGCCGCGACGCGGCGCGGCGGCGACCTGCCGCCCTCCGTCCAGACCTCGACAACGCCTTCCGTCACCAGGACATCGCTGCCTGCGGGGCGTCGGCGGACCGAGAACGCCGTGCCGACGGCGCGAACGCGCACCGGGCCGCTCTCGACCACGAAGGGGCGATGCGGGTCCTTGGCGACCTCGAACCAGGCCTCCCCCTGGTCAAGCCGGACCGTCCGCCGCCGATCGCGCAGCGCGACCTCGAGCTTGGAGTCCGTGTTGATCGCCGCCACCGAGCCGTCGGCCATTGGCACGCGTCGGATCTCGCCCAGGGCGGTGTCATAGCGACGCCCCGCCAGGCGCGGCGCGACCAAGGCGGCCGCGAAGCCGGCGGCCAGAGCGCCGAGGCCCGTCACAACGCCACGTCGGCGGATCGGCGAGGGCTTCGAAGCTGGCGGTTCCGCGGCCAGCACCGAAACCCGGTCCAAGCTGCGCCAGCCGGCTTCGGCGCGCGCATAGGCGCCGACCCGCCGGCGATCGCCAGCCAACCAGGCTTCCAGTTCGGCGTGGACGCCGGGATCATCGCCGTCACGGTCGACGCGGACCACCCACCGGGCGGCGTCCGCCTCGATGTCAGCGGCGCTTTCGCGTTCGGCCATCACTCTTCACTCTCGGTCCCTTCGCTCCTGTCGGAGCGTCCTGTTCGGTCATGGCGTCGAGGATGGTGCGCAGCCCCCTCACCGCCTCGTTCTCGACGACGTGCTCGGTCACGCCCAGCCGCCGGGCGATCTCGCGCTGAGGCACACCGTCGATCTTGCGCATCTCGAAGATCCGCCGGCAGCGTTCAGGCAATTCGGCAATCAGCCCCCGCACCCGCTGCAGCTCGCGTCGCCCGGAAACCACGCGCTCGGCGGACGGGTCGTCGAGGATCAGGTTGAGCGTCTCCATTTCGCTGACGGTCTCGATCCGAACTACGCGTGCGCGCCGGATCTGCTCCAGCGCCACGCTTCGGGCCGCCTGGAAGAAATAGGCGCGCGGATGCTCGATGTGATCCACCTGGGTCAAGGCCGCCAAACGGCAATAGGTCTCCTGAATGATGTCGTCGACGTCGCCCGCGGCGGCGAACGATTGTCGCAGCCAGGCGCGCAAGTCCCCCTCGTGGGGCAGCACCTGCCGCCCCAGCCAAGCCGTCACCCGCGCGCGCCCTTCGGACACCGGTCCTCGTCGGTTGGTGGATCCTTCACCTTTAGCGATGCACGGCGTCCGATTTTCCGTCAAATAATCGCTCTGGCCTGAGGTGACGGCGCCGCCGTGACGCCCCGGCCCCACGGAATTCGGCGTGGGCGCTCGACAATTATCGATCGCGGGAACGACCGAAGGCATCGCCGAAGAGCGCCAACGGCCGCCGCTGGGATGCCTTCAGAAACCCGACCTTCGGCTGGCTGCTGTCGTCCGCGATCCCTGCGCGTCGTCGGCAACGCCTTGCGCCTGGGCGATCAAGCTCTGGACGGAGAAAGCGCCGGGCGGCGACGAGGGACCGTGGCTATGGGCGCGTATCTTTCGAGGCATCCCGCCTCTCGAAGGATTTTCGCCCATGCTTGCTCGCTCCCTTCTCGCCGCCACCCTGGTCTTCTCGCTGCTGACCGCAGGCCAAGCCTGTGCTCACGCCAAGCTCGTCGCTTCCGATCCGGCCGCCAACGCTTCGGTGTCGGCGCCCAAGACCGTCTCCCTGACGTTCAACGAAAAGCTTGCCGCCGCCTTCTCGAGCTTCGAGATCACGATGGCCAGCGGCATGAAGGTTCCGGTGAAGACGACGGTTTCCAAGGATCGGCTGACGATCTCGGGCGCACCCAAAGGCAAGCTCATGGCTGGCGCCTACAAGGTGGTCTGGCATGCAGCCTCCGCCGAAGACGGTCATCGGATGGACGGCGTCGTCGCCTTCACGGTGAAATAGCCGTGGAGCCGGCGATCGTCCTCTTGCGCTGGGCGCAGTACGCGGCGGGCTTCGTCCTGATGGGCGGAGCGCTGTTCGCGCTCTACGGCTTGCCCCGGGATGGCCAAACCAGCGCCGCCGCCCTGGGCTGGCCACGGCGCATGCTGGCGAGTTCGGCCGCGCTGCTCCTCGTGACGTCGGCCCTGGGCTTGATCGCTCAGACCGTCGACCTCGCGGGCTCCCTCGCCGCCGCACTTGACCCAGCGACCTTGGGCTCGGTGTTGACGGAGATGGCCATGGGACCTGCTTCGGCGGCGCGCGTCATCGCCAGCGGCCTTGCCCTGACCCTGCTCGTTCCCGGGCGCCCTGGTTGGCAGCGCTGGTTGGCGGTTGGCGTGATGGGCGCGATCGCCACGGCGAGCTTCGCGTGGATGGGCCATGGGTCGGCCGCCGAAGGCGCCGGCGGCTTGCTTCATCTTCTCGCCGATCTCGCCCATCTGGGCGCCGCGGCCGTCTGGATCGGCGCCCTCGCCTTCTTCGTGGCCCTGGCCCTTGCGCCTGGAGGCATCGACTCGGACCGCCTGGCCGCTTTCCACCAAGCCTTGGCCCGCTTCTCCGGTATCGGCTCGGGCTTGGTGGCCGTTCTGCTGGGGACGGGCCTGATCAACAGCTGGTACCTGGTCGGCGCCACGGGCCTAGAGCGCCTATTCTCCACGCTCTATGGCGGCCTCCTGCTCCTCAAGCTGGCCGGCTTCGGCGTCATGCTGCTCCTTGCGGCGATGAACCGCTTCCGTCTGACCCCGAGACTCCGGACGGCGATCGACAATCCCGAACGTATGAAGGGCGCGGTCGCCGCCTTGAGGCGCAGCCTGTTGCTCGAGGCCGGCGCGAGCCTGACGGTGCTGGCGCTGGTGGCTTGGCTGGGCCGATTGGCGCCGATCTCATCGCAATAGACCAGAGGCGAGATCATCGGGCGCGCTATGGCTCAGGCTGCTCCGCTAGAACCAAGCCCGGACACCGAACACCACGCTGGTCGCCGCGGCCTTTCCGCCAGCGTCGCGAGCGAAATCGGCGGTGCGGCCGACCGCGCGCTCGTATGAAACGCCGACATAGGGCGCCCACTCGCGGCGGATCTCATAGCGTAGGCGAAGACCAAGCTCGGCGCGGGAGAGGCCCGATCCCGTACCTGTTTCGACGACATCCTGAGCGGCGAAGTCGAGCTCGGCCCGCGGCTGGAGGATCAGGCGCTGGGTCAGGCGAAGATCGTAGGCGCCTTCGACCCGCGCCAGGAGGTCGCCCTTGTTGGACAGGAAGACCGCTCCGTTGGCCTCCACCCAATAGGGTAGCAGGGTTTCGAACCCGAGCGTGGCGTAGGTTCGCGCCTTGGGCTCGACGTCCTGACGGACGCCCAACTGCAGGTCGGTGTAGGGTGCGATGGCCCGGGAATAGAGAAGCTGCGCCTCGCCGATCTCGACGCCATGACGATCCCCCTCGCCCTCGGTCTTGACCACCAAACGGTGGATGTCGCCGCCAAACCAGGCTTCGCCTTCCCAGCGATAGCCGTCCGGTCCGGAGCGAACCTGACGCTCCAGAAGGCTCGCCATGACCTGCGAGATCTGAGCGCCGCCATGTTCGTTTCGCAGCACCTGACGGGCGCGCGCCATCGCGGCGGGGTCGAACAGCTTGTCGGCCAAGTGGTCAGTAGGCGGAGGCAGGACCAGGGTCTGCTGCGCGGCCGCGGGCGGCCCTTCCATCTCGGCCGGGATCGCCGTTGACGTCTCCGCGCTCCCCTGCCCCATGGACGACATATCATGGCCAGCATGGGGATCTGACGACGGCGCGGCTTGGGCCGGCGTTGCTATCGACGGCGAGCCAGGCGTGGCGTGATGATGGCTGTGATCGGCTTGCCGGGCCAGCGCCGGAGCGCCCCACAAAGGCAGCAGCAGGCTGAGAAGATAGGCCCTCATCGCGCGACCTCCCCTTGGTCGTCACGCACGCTGAAGACCTGAAACATCCCCGCATGCATGTGGTAGAGCATGTGGCAGTGGAAGGCCCAGTCGCCGTGCTCGGCGGTGAAATCGAAGCTGACCTTGCCGCCGGGGAGCACGATCACCGTGTGCTTGCGTGGCGACCGCCCGCTTGGCCCGAAGGTCAGCTCGAAGAAGTGGCCGTGCAGATGGATCGGGTGGGCCATCATGGTGTCGTTGACCAGCGTGACCCGGACGCGCTCGCCACGCCGGAAGGCGTAGGCAGGCGGCTCGTCACTGTATTTGAAGCCGTCGAAGCCCCACATGAACCGCTCCATGTTGCCGGTCAGATGGATCTCCAGAGAACGGCTTGGCGCGCGCCGGTCGGGATTGGGCTCGAGCGCGACAAGGTCGCGATAGACGAGCACGCGGTGACCCACGCTCCGCAGGCCCTGCCCCGGCTCGGCGGTCCGATCGACCGGCATCGGCGAGATCATCTGGACCGCGGGCCCCAGCCTGACCTGGGGCGCGTTGAGCGGATTGCGCATCGACATGTCCATGCCGCCCATACTCGACATGTCGCCCATGACGTCCGAACCGCGCGCGCGGGGCGCCGCCATCCCTGGCGCGGGATTCTTCGCGCCCGTCGCGCCGTGATCCATGGCCCCGTGATCCATGCCGCCCATGTCCATGCCGCCCATGTCCATGCCCATGTCGCGCATGTTGGCCAGGGGGCGCTCGCGCAGCGGCGGGACCTCGCCGCTCATACCGAGGCGCGGGGCCAGGGTGGCGCGTCCCAGCCCGGAACGATCGACCGACTCCGAGACAATGGTGAACGCCTTGTCCTCGGTGGGCTGGACAATGACATCGTAGGTCTCGGCGTTGCCGATCTGGAACTCGTCGACCTCCACCGGCCGCACAGCCTGCCCGTCGGCGGCCACTACGGTCATCCGCAGGTCAGGGATGCGGACATTGAACATCGACTGGGCCGCGGCGTTGATGAACCGCAAACGCACGCGCTCGCCCGGCGTGAACACGCCGGTCCAACTGTCCTTAGGGCCGTGGCCATTGACCAGGAAGGTGTAGGCCGCGCCGGTGACATCCGAGATGTCGGTCGGGTCCATCAGCATCTTGGCCCACTCCAGCCGCTCGCCGAGGGTCTGGTCCTTGCCCGCCAAGAGGCCACTCAAGGTCTGACGCTGATAGTTGAAGGCGCCGCTCTGCTGTTTGAGCTTCTTGAAGATCTGGTGCGGGTGCAGCCGGCTGAAGTCGGAGAGCACCACCACATGCTCGCGATCGAAGGCGACCAGGTCCTCGCCCGCCGGATCGATGATGATCGGGCCGTAGTGCCCCATCTGCTCCTGCAGCCCCGAGTGGCTGTGATACCAATAGGTTCCGGACTGACGGACCTGGAATTCGTAGGTGAATGTCTCGCCCGGCCTGATACCGGGAAAGCTGACGCCGGGCACGCCGTCCATCTGAAACGGCACCAGCAGGCCATGCCAATGGATCGAGGTCTCCTCGTCCAGGGTGTTGGTCACCGACAGGCGGACGTGCTGGCCTTCCTTCAGCCGGATCAGCGGCCCAGGGACCGTGCCGTTGATGGTCACCGCATGGGCGCTTCGGCCGTCGATGCGAACCGGTGTGTGGCCGATCGTCAGTTTGATGTCGGCGCCCGACAGGCCCTCGAGGCGTGAGCCGCCTTGACCAGCCGCCCACGCCCAGCTGGGCAGCAGGCCGGCCAAGCTGGCCCCGCCTCCCAGAACCGCGAGACGCCGAAGGAAGCCACGGCGATCGAAAGCCCCGCCGGATGAACGCATGAACAGCCCTCTATCGACCGTGCGGTGAAAGCATCCGGCATGGACGCGACGCGATCTCAGTGAGGGTTACGCGGCGTCCGTTCATTTCCCTCGCCCACCCGCCGGAAATCACGGCTCGGCGAGCCAGTCCGCCAGGCGTTTGCGGGCGCGATAGGCCCGCGTCTCGATCGTCTTGACGCTGACCCCCAATTCGAGGGCCGCCTCCTGCTGGCTGTAGCCTTCGAGATAGGTGAGGATCAGCGGCTCCTTCAGCTGATCAGGCAATCGGGCTATCGCGGCCTCAAGACGCGTCAGCTGCTCGGCGCGCAGGCTCGACATCTCAGGGCTGGGCGCCGGATCGGCGAAGTCGGGCGCATCGGGCGCGTCGATCGAGCGCTCGCCGAGGATCAGCCGGCGCACCCGCAGCCGCCGTCCCCGATCGCGGCACTTGTTGAGAACGATCGCCCGCATCCAGGTCCCGAAAGGCCGCGCCGCATCGTAGCGTCCGATCGCCTTCCAGGCGCCGACGAAGCTCTCCTGCACCACGTCCAGGGCCGCTTCGCGGTCGCCGAGGTGACGGCGTGCAAAAGCGTGTAGCGGTCCCTTGTAGTGGCGCATGAGCTGGCTGAAGGCGCGTTCGTCGCCTCGCGCCGCGCGCCAGGCGAGTACGCCGTCATCTTCTTCGCCCAGGTCGGCGGTCACGGTCGCTCGTCGGTCAGGGCCTCGCTGACGCGGCGATCAAACTTGGCCGCCTGCTCGGGGGTCAGCACCTTACGCATGGCCAGGACGTGCTGGACCGTCTCCAGCTGCAGAGCCCCCATGGCGGTATGGAAGCGCTCGACGGCGGCCTTGACCTCGGGCCCGTACGCATGATGCGCCTGGATCGCCGCCGCCAACTCGACGTTGGCGGCGCGAAGCTCGGATTCGCGCGCTTTGCGACGCACAGCGAAATCCCGCTCGAGGACGTGTAACTGGCGGTCCTGGGCCGGGCTCAGCTTCAGCTCATGGTGCACCATCTCGTGGAGCGACCGGCTCTGGTGCGCAGACCATGGCTGCGCTGAACCAAGCCATCCGCCGATCACGCCCGCCAGAAGAGCCAGGATGACGGTCAGGGCCGCGCCGCGTGAGATCCGGCGCATCTCAGCGCCCCGCTAGAAGGGTCGATGGCGCAAGATGCGCATCCACCGAAAGGGCGGAAATCTCGGGCGGCCTGCGCGCGGCGGCGTTAGCCGCGAGGCTACCGCCGACCATTCCCAGGCCAAGCGCCGCCGCGACCGAGGTTCCGCGAAGCAGAACAAGAAGTCCCGCCGCCCGCCGAGCGTCGATCATGGCCCAGACCTGTCCCTCCAGCCCCGGGAGAGCCTCGTACGGCTGCTCGCGCGCCGCCATCAGAAGTTGATCGAGCTTGTCGCTCATGGCCGATCCCCTGACCTCACACGCCTGCATACGCGCGCAAAGACTTTAGCCCTCGTGAGAGTACCCGCCTTGCCCGATATGCCGCCGTCGCGGCGTTGAACAGGCTGAAGTCAGCTGAACCGGGTCACAAGCCGGAGAGGTCCGCCCTAGCGGTCTCGCGCCAACAGAGAGTCCATCTGCTCGATCTCCCGCTGCTGGCCCTCGATGATCGTAGCGCACAGCCGCCGGATTTCGGGATCGCGTACGGGGGCCTTGCCGCACATCAGGATCGCGCCGGAATGGTGGGGGATCATCGAGGCCAGGAACTCGCGGTCGCCGATCAGCCACTGCTGACGAATTCCTACAAAGCACAGCACGCCGACGACGACGCTCAGTCCCAACAGACCCCGGTTGAGGCCCTTTCGGGGGTACATCATCCCCATCAACATCAGTTCGAACACGACCATCGGCGCGGTCATCAAGCCGGCCATGTAGGCTTGGTTCAGGCTAGGATGGATGTTCGACGCCTTGTCGACCATGGCGTACATCAGTCCGTACATCGCCAGGAACGACAGCGCGGCCATCGCCGCCAAACGCCCATAGGATGCGAGACCGGCGTGATCGTGTGTGGTGTGATGCTCGGCCATGGCCGCCTCCTCGCCTTCGGCCTACTTGCGCGCGGCGCCGCCGTGGCGGTCCAGCCAGCCTTGGAGTTCGGCAATCTCCTTGCGCTGCATATCGGCGGTCTTGCGCGCCATGGCTTTCAGCTCCGCGTCGTCCCCGTGCTTCTCGAGGACTTCGACCATGGCGACACCGCCACGGTGATGCTCGATCATCTTGAGGGCGAAGGCGCGATCCGGATCGGGGTCCTCGGCGGCGTTCATGGCTTGGTGCATGCGTTGCATGGCCTGCATGTAGTCGTGCTTGGCCATTGGGGCATGAGCCCCGGATTGATCCGTGGAGGGCGTTGCTGCGTGATCGCCGTGCTGGGCGAAGGCGGGCGCCGCGACAAGCACGATCGCCGCGGCGGAGACGGACAGAAGACGGATCATCAGGGTTCCTCCTGGTCGCGCTGGGTCCGAAGCGGCAGGGCTGTCGCTGAGAAGCGCTGTGGCTGTCAAAGCCGGACGGTGAACCTGGCGTATGGGAGCATTGCACCGGGTTCGCCGGATCCAGACGCTCTGCTGAACCGGGCGAAGGCCCCCCTGTTCCGCGCTCGAAAATATTCTCCCGACGGAAGTTAAAAGCCTGAGGGAGACCGTCGGATGGAGCGTATCGGCGCCTGGCCCTCCCGCGCCGCCCCTCCGCCGTGCTCAGCCGATTTGGACGCCGGATAACCGGCAAGGTCGCGATAGAGCGTCGATGCGTCGCTAGAGACGTCGGGCGCGCGTACAGGGCGATCGGAACCGAGCAATAGGCGTCCCCTGCCCCGTCACATCGATGCGGGAGGAACACCAATCCTGCTCAACAAGTCCTTGAGCTGCGCCTGTTCGGCCGTCGACAGGGTGGAGAACGTCGCGCAATCATGCTCCGCCGTTTCCTGTTCGATCCGCAAGCGAAGCGCCTCGCCGGCGACGGTGAGATGCAGGGCGTTGGCGCGCCGGTCACGGCCGGGACGCCGCTCGATCACGCCCCGCGCCTCCAACTCGTTGACGGCCTTTACGGTGCTCGCGCGATTGATCCCGAGCGCGCGCCCAAGAGACATCTGATCACAGCCGGCGTTCAGGGCGATATAGACGATCGCCGTGGCGCGCGCGGGTGTTACGCCCAACGGCGCCAGACGCATGCTCAGCGCCGCCATGGAGCGGACGTCGGCATAGTGCAGCCGCAGCCCCAACCGCTCGCCCAGAACGCCGAAAGCGGCGATCTCCTCCATAGCTTCAGCTCCGATCAGCGCACCCAGGAAACTGTATGCCGATCGCATCTAGAGCGCTTCTCTCGCCATAGCTAGGCTCGAGCCGTCCCGTGAAGATCCGGCGCAGGCCGCCGCCGCTGGATCAGGCCATTCGCACCACTGGCTTGATCACCCGTCCCGTCTCGCCGTCGGCGACCGCCTGGTTGATATCCGAGAGCGGATAGAAGCGGATCAGGCGATCGAACGGAAAGCGGCCGGCCTGGTGCAGCGCGATCAGCTCGGGAATGAAGACGTCGGGATCGGCGTCGCCTTCGACCACGCCGCGCACCACCTTGCCGCCGCTCATCACCGACACCGCATCCAGCGGCAGCTCATCGCCCATCTTCGACGCGCCGACCAGGCCGCAGACCCCGCGCGGGCCCAGACAGTCGACGGCCTGGCGCATCACCGTCAGATTGGCTGTCGTATCGATCGAGAAGTGGGCGCCGGACCCGGTGATCGCCTGGATTTTCTCCACCACGCCGCCCTCGGTTCCGTTCAGCGCGTGGTCGGCGCCGAGCTCCAGCGCCAGGGCCAGGCGCTCGGGATTGATGTCGACGGCGATGATCGGGCTGGCGCCGACGGCTTTGGCGGCCAGCACCCCGGAGAGACCGACAGCCCCGGCGCCGAAAACCACCAGCGACCGGCCGGCCTGAACCTTCAGGGCGTTCATCACCGCCCCCGCTCCCGTCATGACGCCACAGCCCAGCGGCCCCAGCAGCTCCAGCGGCGCGGCCTTGTCGACCTTGACCGCATTGCGCTCATGGCAAAGCGCGTGGGTGGCGAACGAGGACTGGCCGAAGATGTTGGCGTGGATGACCTCGTCGCCCCGCGACAGTCCGGACGAGCCGTCGTCGCGCGCACCCATGAAATTGCGCGGGAAGAATTCGTGGCAATAGGTCGGCGCGTGATCCGAGCAGGAAGGGCAATGGCCGCAGGAGTTGAAGGTCATGACCACGTGGTCGCCCACGGCCACCTTGGTCACGCCCGGACCGACGCGCTCGACAACTCCCGCCCCCTCGTGCCCCAGCACCACGGGTTGGGGCGTTGGCAGGTGCTGGTCTCGCATCACCATGTCGGTGTGGCAGACGCCGGTAGCGACAACCCGCACCAGGATCTCTCCGGCGCGCGGCGGCTCGATTTCCAGGGCTTCCAGGCTGAAGCCACCCTTCGGACTGCGGGTGACGGCGGCGGTGATCCGCATGCGGCGGCGCTCCTAGAATGGATAGGCGGTGGCGGCGGCCTTGACCGTCTCCCATCGCCAAGTCGTGAACTCGTCCAGATTGGCCGGCCCGCTGATGCGACTGCCGTTGCCCGAGGCCTTCATGCCGCCGAACGGCGAATGGGGTCCGGCGTCCACCGTCTGGTCGTTGATGTGCAGATGGCCCACCTCCAGCGCGCTGCCCAGGCTCATGCCGCGTCCTACCGAACCGGTGATGATCCCTGCCGCGAGGCCATAGGGTCCATGGTTGGCCAGATGCGCGGCTTCGTCCAGATCGTCGAAGATGGTGAGCGCGGCCACGGGGCCGAAGATCTCCTCGTCGAAAGCGCGCATGCCGGGCGCAACGCCGGTCAGCACGGTCGGTGCGTAACACAGGCCCACATGGGTTCCGCCGGCGACAAGGCGCGCGCCAGCCGCCACCGTGTCGGAGACGATGTCATGGACACGCTCCAACTGGCCTCGGCTGATCAGGGGGCCCAGGGCCACGTCGCCGCGCGTCGGATCGCCGACGGGCAGATGCGCGGCCTTGGCCGCCAGGCGCTCGGCCACGGCGTCGTGGACGCCGCGCTGGACCAGCAGACGACCGGCGGTCATGCAGATTTGCCCCTGGTGCAGCCACGCGGCCCAGGCCGCGTTCGAGGCCGCCACGTCGGGATCCGCGTCGTCGAGAATGATCAGCGGATTCTTGCCGCCCAGTTCCAGCGACACCTTCTTCAGGTGGGCGCCCGCGACCTCGCCCACCTTGCGGCCCGCGCCGGTCGAACCGGTGAAGGCGACCATGGCGATGTTGGGATCGCGGCACAGGGCGTCGCCGGCCTCGGCGTCACCGGGCAGGACATGAAGCAGCCCCTCCGGCAGGCCGGCGGCCTCGAACACGCGGGCGATCAGGAAGCCGCCGCTGATCGGCGTGCGCGGATCGGGCTTCAGCACCACGGCATTGCCGGCCGCCAAGGCGGGCGCGACCGCGCGGATCGACAGGACCAGCGGGAAGTTGAACGGCGAGATCACCGCCACCACGCCCAGCGGCACACGGCGGGCGATGCTGGTCTTGCCCTGGGAGGCGGGCAAGACCAGCCCGGCGGCCTCGGTCGCCGCGGCGCCGGCCTGGCGCACGAAGCCGGCGGCATGCTCCAGTTCGACGGCGGCCTTAGCCCCGACCGAGCCGCTCTCGCGCATGATCCACGGCGCCAGGTCGGCGGCATGGGTGATCAACAGTTCCGCGGCGCGCAGCAGGATCGCCTGACGCGCATCGGCGGTCAGCGCCGCCCAGGCCGGCTGGGCGGCCCTCGCCGAAGCGGCGGCCCGCGCCACATCTGAGCGGTCGGCGCGTCCCACCCGCGTCAGCACCGTTTCCGTGGCCGGTTCCTGGACCTCGATCACGCCGCCCGCGGGCCTGCGCCAGCCGTCCGAATACAATCGCTCGGTCCACTGGTCAGCCGACAGCAGCGGCGCGTCGCTTCGGACGGAGCTCGGACTCATGTCGTTCATGGCGATCGTGCTCCCGGTCAGAACGTCACGCCGAGGCGGACATAGGCCTCGCGCGGCCGGCTGTAGGTGCCGAAGATCGTGCCGGCGGCGATGTTCTCGTTGCCGGTCGTCAGGTAGCGCTTGTCGGTCAGGTTCGCGCCGCCGACGGTGACGCTCCAGGCGCCGCCGGGATCGGCATAGGCCAGGCTGGCGTTGACGACCTGCACCGCCGGACGCCTCAACAGATAGGTGCGCTGGGCGTTGTTCCAGATGCTGGACGTATAGGTCCAGTCGGCGATGGCCGTGACCGAGCCGCCGTTGGCCAGCTTGAACTCGTAGCGCGGGCTGACATTGATCTTCCACTTGGGCGTTTTGGGCAGTGGCGCGCCGACGAACGTCCCCGCCTGGAAGACGTTTGGACCGCTGACCGCCAGCACGCCCGCCAGGACGTCGGTGTAGCGCGCATGCAGATAGCCCACCGAGGCGTTGATGGTGAGCCCTTCCACCGGCACGGCGACCGCCTCGACCTCGACGCCCTTGATCTTGGCGTTGCCGGCGTTACGGATCGTCGGTGACGTGCCTTGCTGGAAGTTCAGCTGGATGCCGTCGTACTGGGTCTGGAACACCGAACCGTTCAACTGCAGGCGACGGTCCAGCAGCTTGGACTTGAAGCCCGCTTCCCAGGTCGTGGCGGTCTCCTCGCCGAAAGGCTGCGCCAACAGTTGGGGATTGGTCAGGCGGGTCGTCCAGCCGCCGGTCTTGTAGCCCTTGGACCAGCTGACATAGGCCATCAGGTCGTCGGCCGGGTGCAACTGCACCCCCACCTTGGGCGAGAAGTTGCTGAACTCCTGGCTGTTGACGCCCGGCGCGTAGACCCGCACCGGATTGCTGGGATCGGGATAGCTGAGGCCGGTCTGGCACGAGATCGGCGCCAGCGGGAAGGCCCCGTTCGGCGTGATGTCGCCGTTGGCGTCGGAGCAGCCGAAGAGCTTGTAGTTGAAGCCGTTCAGATCCTGCTGGCCGCCCTCGAACAGCTTCTTTTCCTTGGTGTAGCGACCGCCGATGGTGATCCCGATCAGGTCGATCGGCCGCCAGTCGATCTGGCCGAACGCGGCGTAGTTCTTGGTCTCCAGCTGATTGGGGCCGTCGACCTGCAACAGGCCTTCGTCGAAGGTGACGAAGTCGTGCAGCGAGCCCTTTTCTTTGAAGTAATAGCCGCCCAGTACATAGTTCAGCTTCTTGTCAAAGGCCGAGCCCAGCAGCTGCAACTCCTGGCTGAACTGCCACTGCTTCATGTCGAAACTGAGCTGGGCGATATTCAGCGGCGAGCCATCGGCGTCGGTGCCGCTCTTCCACAACAGCTTGCGATAAGCCGTGATCGATTTCAGCGTCACGTCGTCGGTAAGGCTGTGCTCGACGGTCGTCCCTACGCCCCAGTTCACCAGGTTCGAGAAGCTGTTGCCCGTGGCGTAGCTCTTGTCGATGTCCTTGCTGACGAACCGGCTGTCATAGGGCAGCCGATCGTTGTTCGGGTCGGCGTCGACATTGAGGCTGGCCAGCGACGCGACATGCAGCGTCGGGCTGTACTGCGTGCCCCGTACGCCGCAAAGGGCCTGGGCGTTGCGAGCCGCGATCTGGCTCGAACTCGCGCCGATGCAGAAGTTGTAGAGCCCGCCGAACAGGAAGCCGCTGGTCCCCGTGGGATCGAAGGCCGTGCCAGGCAGATGGCTGGAGCCGGCGAAATTGCCCGGAACCGTCTCGGTGGTCCCGATCAAGGTATTGGCCAGGCCGCCGCCGTCTTCGCGGGTGTAGTCGGCCGACAGCACGATCTTGGTCGCCTCGCCTTTCCACTTCAGCTTGCCGCGCAGGTTCCAGCTGTTCTCGCCGCCTTCGCGCGAGGCGGTGTCGAAATCGGACGACGGGAACGCGGTGTAGGATGTCGTGTTTCGGGCTCGAACATCCGGATAGGGAATGCGCTCGACATAGCCCTCGCGGCTCTTGATCCCGAAGGTGATCGACGAGGACAGTCCCTCGGCCAGCGGCAAGTCGGCGCTGCCGCGCGCCTGCATCAGGTTGAAGCTGCCGATCGTGACATCGCCCTTGAACTTGAACGCGTCGCCCGGGTCTCGCGTAACGATCGAGATCGCACCGCCAATGGTGTTGCGGCCGAAGAGCGTGCCTTGCGGACCTTTCAGGATCTCGATGCGCTCGACGTCCAGCAAGTCCTGGTTGGCGCCCACGGTGCGCGCCAGATAGACGCCATCGACATAGATGCCGACGCCAGGGTCGATGTTGAACGCGAAGTCGTCCGAGCCGATGCCGCGGACGTAGGCCGACAGCACCGAGGGGGAGCCCGAGAACGGCGTACCGCCGTCCAGGGTGACATTGGGCGCCAGATTGGACAGCTGGGCGACATTGCCGACCGCGCGCTCCTGCAACGCGTTGGCGGTGAAGGCGGAAATGGCGATCGGCACGTCCTGAACGTTCTCGGCCCGCTTTTGGGCGGTGACGACAACCTCCTCGACGACCTGACCGTGCGCGGCGCCAGCCGCCGCCAGCGCCAGCACCGACGCGGCGCCAAACACCCGATGTAACCAGAGCTTGCGCCCCATGGCCCGAACCTCCCTTTATGTCGTTGTCGACAGAGGAGCACGGGCGGCGCGATCAAACTTGGCCAGGCGCGAAGGCGACTTTCACGGACGCGAAGCCGAACGCCGTTTTTGGACGGGCGGCTTCAGCTGGCCCGGAACTCTCGCGGACCAACGCCATAGAAGGCCTTGAAAGCACGGCTGAAATGCGAAAGGTCGTTGAAGCCGAGGCCGAACGACAGCTCGGTGATGTTACAGGCCGAGCCGTCTTCGCGCAGGGCGCGGGCGGCGCGTTCCAGCCGCTTGCGCCGGATATAGGCCAGCGGCGTGGTGGCCATGCCGGCGAACACCATCTGCACATAACGCGGCGACACCCCCAGGGCGCAGGCCACGCGGCCGACGCTCAGCTCCGGATCGCAGAGGTTGTCGTCGATGAACCGTTTTATGCGCGCGCCGGTCCCCTGGCCGGCCGCCAGATCACCAGAGCTTCCGCCCTGGTTCTCCTGAACCGCGGCGGACAACAGGGACAGGGCCGCGTCCTGCAGCGCCTCGCCCATGGGCGCGCCCTGCTGGCCGGCGTTGATCCAGAGGGTGCGGATGAAGGAGGTCAGCAGCGCGCCGGCCATGCCCTGCCCTGCCAGGCGCCGGCCGCACAGGGCCTCGGGATCGGGCATGCGGTCGGCCAGACGCTCGGACGGAATCCGCAGGACCAACATGCGGTTGGGATCGTCGAACCGGATCGTGTAGGGCCGGGCCGGATCGCAGAGCATCAGATCGCCTTCGTCCAGCACCGCCTCCCGGCCGTCCTGCAGGTTCAGACTGCGGCCGACATCCTGGACGTGCAGCTTGAAATAGGGCCTCTGCGCCAGGGTCGAGCGCCCCCGCCGCACCACAGCCGGACTCGAGGCGACGCGCGACAGATCCATGCCGCCGAGGTCGCGCACGTCCATGCTGCCCTCAAAGCCGTCACGGTCGGCGTCCACGACGAGATTGTCGAAGGTCGACGCCACCATCGCGTTCCAGGCGTCGAGCCCGCCCCCGCCCGGGATCGCGCCGCCATGCTTGTCGAGATTGGACACCATGTCATCCTCCGTCAGGCTGGCCGGTCGCTCCCCCCGGAGACCGCCGGCGCTCAGGGTCTTGGATCCCCGGCGAGCAGTTGCTCGCGCAAGATCGTCTTCTGGATCTTGCCCGAGGCCGTACGTGGCAGAGCCTTCACCAAGGTCAGGGCCTTGGGCAGCTTATAGCGCGCCAGCCGATTTTCGAGATGATCCAGGATGATGGACAGATCCAGCATCGCGCCCTCGCGGCAAGCGGCGACCAGGTGGCCGATTTCGCCCCAGCGGGGATCCGGCATGCCGACGACAGCGCATTCGGCGATCGCCGCATGATCGGCCAGGGCCGCCTCGATCTCGGCCGGATAGACGTTCTCGCCGCCGGAGATGAACATGTCCTTCTTGCGGTCGACCAACCAGTGGTAGCCCTCGGCGTCGGCCCGGGCGATGTCGCCAGTGCGAAACCAGCCGTCGGCGGTGAAGGCGCGCGCGGTCTCGTCGGGTCGCCGCCAGTAGCCAAGAAAGACGTTGTCGCCCTTCAGCAGCAGTTCGCCAGCCACGCCCGGCGGGCAATCCTCGTCGCGCTCGTCGACGATCCGGGTCGCCACGGCGGGCATGGCCAGTCCGGCCGAGCCGGCTCGAGCCTCGATCAACGCCAGGTCGGCGGGCATGCCGAACACCGTCCCGGCCTCGCTCATGCCGTAGCCATCGACAATGGGCAGGCCATCTGCCAGCCAGGCGCGGATGTCCGCGGCGGGATGAGGCGCGCCGCCGGTGAACACGGCCGTCAGGCGGCGCAGGCTCGAGGCGTCGAAGCCCGGCGCCCGACGCAGCATCGCCGCCATCTGGGGCACGCAGAAATAGTGGGTGACCCCCAGAGCCGGATCACCCAGCCGGCTTAGCGTCCGGCCTGGCTCGAAGCCGTCGGACACAAGGATCGTTCCGCCGTGCATCAGCGCGGGCCGGACGGAGGTGATCAGGCCGATGATGTGGAACATCGGCGCGTCGACCAGGAAAGCGCTGAGGTGCGTGACCCTGCCGAGGCGGCCGAAGTTGATCGCCGTCTGGTCCAGATTGCGCTCGGACAGTAGCGCGCCTTTCGGGCGGCCGGACGTGCCGGAGGTATAGAGGATCAGGGACGGGCGTTCGCGATCAGCGGGCCCGGCGATCTCTGGCTCGGCCGCGTCGACCTCGGCCTGCAGAGCGTCCAGGTCGACGCCGTCCAGCCCGAAGGCGGCAAGCTGGGCGTCGCCCACGATCAGGGCCGGCGCGGCGTCCTCGACCAGGGCCGCGATCTCGACGGCGCTGAGCCGCCAGTTCAGCGGCACGAACATTGCCCCCAGGCGCGCGCACGCCAGGTGAAGCACGACCAACAGCACCCGGTTGCGCGCCAGCGTCGCCAGGCGATCGCCCTCGACCACCCCACGCCGCCGCAAGACGCCGACGGCCCGCGCGACCGTGGCGTCGAGCTGGGCGTAGGTCCAGCGTCGATCGGTGGCCAGGTCGACGGCCGCCAGCCGATCCGGCTGGAGCCTCGCCTGGATGGCGACGTGATCCGTCGGGGTCATCTGGTCGCTCCTCCCCTCGTCGTTTCCGCCCCGTCCTGCGTCTCAGCTCTGCTTGGCGAGATCGTAGGCGCCCAGTCCTGGCTTGTAGGTCTTGTCGTCGATGAACTGCTTGATGCCCTCCTTGCGACCGTCATTGTCGAAGGAATTGGCCGCTTCCTGGGCTCGCACCAGATAGTCCTCGGCGTTGTCGTAGGTCATCTCCTTGACCCGTCGCACCGCGTCCTTCGTCGCCTTCAAGGCGACGGGGTTCTTCTTGAGCAGCACCTCGGCCAGCTCCCGGACCCGGGTCTCGAGACGCTCCAGCGGCACGCTCTCATTGACCAGGCGCCATTCCGCCGCCTTGCGGCCGTCGATCAGCTCGCCGGTCATGGCGTGATACATCGCGTCGCGCATCGGCATCAGGTCGACGACCACCTTGGTTGCGCCGCCGCCCGGCAGGATGCCCCAGTTGATCTCGGATAGCGCGAACTGGGCTTCGTCGGCGGCGATCGCCAGGTCGCACGAATAGAGCGGGCCATAGCCGCCGCCGAAGCACCAGCCGTTGACCATCGCGATGGTCGGCTTCTGGTACCAGCGCAGGCGCCGCCACCAACCGTAGGACTCGCGCTGGGCCTGGCGGGTCGCCCCCAGTCCCAGGGCCTCGGTCTCGCGGAAATACTCCTTCAGGTCCATTCCCGCCGACCAGGCCGAGCCCTCCCCCGTCAGGACCAGCACACCGACGTCGTCGCGGAACTCCAGCGCGTCGAGCACTTCCATCATCCGGCGGTTCAGCGTGGGGCTCATGCAGTTGCGCTTGTCGGGGCGGTTGAATTTCACCCAGGCGATGCGGTTCTCGACCGTGAAGCTCACGGTGCTCTTGGCGTCGGTCATGTCTGGTCCTTGGAAATCTGGCAGGGGTGACGCTTGGCGTCAGATCGGGAAATGGCCGGGCTGGGTTTCAACGGTGATCCAGCGCAGCTCGGTGAAGGCGTCGATGCCCGCCTTGCCGCCGAAGCGGCCGTAGCCGGAGCCCTTGACGCCCCCGAAGGGCATCTGGGCTTCGTCGTGCACGGTCGGGCCGTTGACATGGCAGATGCCGGATTGGATCCGTCGCGCCACCTTCAGCCCCCGCGCGATGTCGCGCGTGAAGACCGAAGCCGAGAGGCCGTATTCGGTGTCGTTGGCCAAGGCGACGGCGTGCTCCTCGTCGCGAGCCCGGATCACCCCGACGACGGGGCCAAAGCTCTCCTCGCGGAAGAGGCGCATGTCTGGCGTGACCTTGTCGACGACGTGGGCCGGCATCAGCACGCCATCGGCCGCTCCACCGCTGACCTGGAGGGCGCCGGCCTTCACGGCGTCGGCCACCAGGTCCTGGACGTGCGCGACGGTCTTCAGGTCGACCACGGCGCCGAGCGGCGTCTTGCCCTCTCGCGGATCGCCGACCGCCAGGCTGGCGGCCTTGGCGGCGAACTTCTCGACGAAGGCGTCGGCGACCGCGTCGACGACGATGATCCGCTCGGTCGACATGCAGATCTGGCCCTGGTTCATGAAAGCGCCGAAGGCGGCGGCCTTGACCGCCTCGTCGAGATCTGCGTCCTCGAGCACGATCAGCGGCGCCTTGCCGCCCAGCTCCAGCAGCACGGGCTTGAGGTGCTCGGCCGCGCGCTTGGCGATGATCTTGCCCACCGCCGTCGACCCGGTGAAATTGATCCGCCGCACGGCGGGATGATCGATCAAGGCGCCGACGACCTCGCCCGCGTCCTGCGGCGCATTGGTGACGATCGTCAGCGCGCCCGGCGGCAATCCGGCGGCGGCGAAGGCCTCGGCGATCAGCGCGTGGGTGCGCGGGCAGCTCTCGGACGCTTTCAGCACCACGGTGTTGCCGCACGCCAGGGGCGTGGCCACCGCGCGGACGCCCAGGATGATCGGCGCGTTCCAGGGTGCGATGCCCAGGATCACGCCGACGGGCTCGCGCACCGCCATGGCCAGGCAGCCTGGCTTGTCGGAAGGAATGACCTCGCCGGCGATCTGGGTCGTCAAGGCGGCGGCCTCGCGGACCATCGAAGCGGCCAGCATGAGGTTGAACCGCGCCCAGCCCTCGGTGGCCCCGATCTCGCCCATCATCGCCGAGACGAAGGCGTCCGCCCTCGCCTCGAGCGCTTCGGCGGCCTTGGAAAGCAGAGCGCGACGCGCATTGGGCCCCAGGGCGCTCCAGGCCGGCAAGGCCGCTTGGGCGGCTTCCGCGGCCGCCCTGGCCTGGTCGGGACTCATGGCCGTCGCGGTGGTCGCGACCTCGCCTGTCACCGGATTGCGACGCTCAAAGACAGCCTTCGTCGAACTCATGGTGTTCCTTCCCTGGTGCGGCGCCGCTCGAGCGGTCATTCGTATGTCCAGTAATTGTATGCCTGGCGAACAATATGCGCAAGAGCCCTGCTTGGCGCCTTCTTCAGAGGCCTAAGCGGATTCCTCGACCCCACGCTCGGCGCGGTAGCGACGCGGAGAGGCGCCCTCGGCCTTGCTGAAGAACCGCGAGAAATAGGCGGGATCCTCGAAACCCAAATGGTAGCCAACCTCGGCGATCGTCATGTTCGAATAGATCAAGGCCCGTTTAGCCTCCAACAGCATGCGATCGTGCGCCAGCCGCAACGGTGCGACGCCGGCGACCTTCAAGCAGGCCGTTCGCAGGCGCGAGACCGTGCAGCCCAGGCGCTCGGCATAGAAATCCAGCGACCGCCCCTCGCGGAAATGACTCTCGACCAGGGCGCGATAGCGCGCCACCAGCCGGGCCTGGGCGCCCTGCACGGCCGGTCCGGCTGCATGGGTCTGGACCAGCAGGCGCAGGGCTTCAACCAGCAGGGTCAGCAGCTGAGCCTCCACCGCCGCAGCCCGCCCCGGCGCGGTCCAGACCAGCTCGCGCCCCAGCCGGACCAGCGCGTCGGCCACCTGGGAGTCCTGCGGCAGCGGCAGCTGGCGCGCGGCCAGGAACAGGTTGGCGAACCCAGGTTCGCGCCCGACCAACTCACGCAGGTAGCTGTCGGCGATCGTCAGCACCGAACCGACGCTGTTGGCCTCGTAGACGAACCCATGAACCACGCCGGCCGGGACCAGCAGCAGGCAGGGGGCGGTGAAGGCGATCGTCTCGCCCTCGGCTCGCATGACCCCCGCCCCCTTGGCCATCAGGAAGACGTGGTTGAGGTCGGCATGGGCGTGCGGACGGATATTCCAGTCGTTCGGACGCGACCGATCGTCCAAGTCCTCGAGGTGCAGAAACTTGCCCTCGACGGTCCGGAGCGGTTCACCGAACAGAAAAAAGCTCGGAATGCTTGAGGGTTGGACCAAGTCACTGTCCCACGCGCTCGGAAAATGATGCGAGAAAAGTCCAACTTTTGTGGCGCTCTGTCCATCCCCAGCACCGACGCAAGCGCTCAGTCTGCCCCCCAAGCGGCCCACAGCGGCGCGAGGGCGGAGACCCAAATACATGCGCACACAAGTCGCCATTATCGGCGCTGGACCAGCCGGCATGCTCCTGGCGCACCTGCTGAGGCGTACGGGCGTTGACGCCGTGGTGCTGGAGCGCCGCGACCGCGCCTATGTCGAGGGCCGGGTCCGAGCCGGCGTCCTCGAGCAGATCACGGTGGACCTGATCGACGGCCTGGGCCTTGGTCAGCGCATGCACCGTGAGGGCCTTGTCCACACGGGAACCAACATCGCCGCCGACGGCGAACTCTTCCGCATCGACATGGCCGAACTGACCGGCGGCGCCAGCGTCATGGTCTATGGCCAGCAGGAGGTGATGAAGGACCTTTTCGACGCCGCCGAACCGCGCGGCGTCAGGGTGATCTTCGACGCCGAGGCCGTCACGCTGAACGATGTCGGCGGCGCCAAGCCCTACGTGACCTGGCGCAAGGACGGCGTGGAGCATCGCCTGGATTGCGACTTCATCGCCGGTTGCGACGGCTATCACGGCGTCAGCCGCGCGGCGGTCCCGGTCGATGTGTTGCAGACCTTCGAACGGGTCTATCCCTTCGGCTGGCTGGGCGTACTGGCGGATGTACCGCCCTGCGACCACGAACTGATCTACGCCAACCACGAGCGCGGCTTCGCCCTGGCCTCGATGCGCTCGTCGACACGCAGCCGCTACTACATCCAGTGCGGCCTGAACGAGCGGCTCGAAGACTGGAGCGACGAACGCTTCTGGGACGAGCTTTGCCTGCGCCTGGGCCAGGAAACCGCCGCTCGGATCACGCGTGGCCCCTCGTTCGAGAAGTCGATCGCGCCCCTGCGCAGCTTCGTCGGCGAGCCCATGCGTCATGGCCGACTGTTCCTGGCCGGCGACGCCGCCCACATCGTGCCGCCGACCGGCGCCAAGGGCATGAACCTGGCGGCGTCCGACGTGATCATGCTGGCCCAGGCCCTGAGCGAACATTATCTTGACGGCTCCAACGCCGGGATCGACGGCTATTCCGCCCGCGCCCTGGCCCGAGTGTGGAAGGCCGAACGCTTTTCCTGGTGGTTCACGGGCCTGACCCACCGCTTCCCCGATCGAGACGGCTTCGACCGCAAGATCCAGATCGCCGAGTTGGCCTATATCCGCGGTTCGCGCGCCGCCCAGGTCACGCTCGCCGAGAACTATGTCGGCCTCCCGCTGGTCTAGGAGACTTCCGAGACCGCGCCCCCGCCAGCCTGTCGCTGATCGGGGGCGCTTAAGGCGCCGGGTCAGAACGTCCAGCCGGTCCTCACGCCATACTCGCGAGGCGCGCCATAGAATTCGCGCAGACCGAACTGGCCGCTGACATAGCGTTCGCCGGTGAGGTTGGAGCCGTAGGCCTCGATGTGGAACTGGCCAGCGCGAAACGTGAGCAAGGCCGACAGCAAGCCGTTGCCCGCGATCCGATCGGATACCGGCGAATAGGCGAGATAGGTGAAGCGTGGCCCGACATAGGCATAGTTGACGCGCGGCGTCAGCGTGGCTTCGCCAAGGTGGAAGTCGTAGGCGATGCTCGCCCCGTAGGTCCATTTTGGAGAATACAGATTCGGGCCGCCGTTGGTCGAGGTGATCGCTGGCGTGTAGTCGAAGCAAACCGGCGGCGACGAAGGCGCGCCCGCCGGGCATTGCGGTCCCAGCGTGCTCGACGGAATGAGCCGCGTGTTGACGAAGGTCAGCCCCCCGAGCTTCGAATGGACGTAGGCGAAGTTCGCATCGAAGCTGAGATCGCCAAAGCGGCTCTGAAGTTGTCCCTCGAAGCCCTTGATCTTGCCCTTCGAGACATTTTCCACGCCGTTGAAGCCGGTGCTCGGCTCGACGACCTCGAACTGGAAATCGGAATAGTCGTTGTAGAAGGCCGCCACCTGGGTGCGGACGTGACGGTCCAGCAGGCTGGCCTTCCAGCCGATCTCGTAGTTCCAGACCATTTCCGGCCGGAACTCGGACGTGACCGAGTTGAAGCCGCCGGGCTTGTAGCCTCGGGCAACGAAGGCATAGATCAGATTATCGGCGTCCACGGTCCAGTTGATGGCCGCCTTTCCGGTCACGCGGCCGTCCTGGTGCGATCCCGATAGATCGGCGACCGGCAGCCCGGTCGGCGGAAAGCCGGGAATACCCGCCCCGATGCGCACATCCCCTGCCCCGCTAGCCTTGTAGTGCGAATAGCGCCCGCCGAGCTGCAGCTGGACGTCGGGCGTGATCCGGTAGCCGGCCTGTGCGAAAGCGCCCAGGGTGGTGCGCGTGTTGTCGGGGACGATGTCGGTGGGAAAGCCGCCCTGGAGCTGGCCGATCCGCACCTTGATCTCGTTGCGCTGGAAATAGCCGCCCAGGATCCAGTCCAGCGCCTCGCCGGTCGGGGAGATCAGGTTGATCTCCTCGCTGTATTGCCGTTCGCGCGCGTAATAGTTCTCGCGAATGTCGCCCCCGGCCGAAACCGGCGCTTGGGACGCGTCGATGTCGTTCACGCCCTTGATGCTCTTGTTTTGGTAGCCGCTCAGGGACCGCAGGACGACGCCGTTGGTGAATTCCTGCCGGAGTTCAAGGCTGGTGGTGAACGCCTTTTCCCGCATCGCCACCGGCGCGTCGAAGCTGAGGGTATAGATGTCGCCCACACGGTAGCCGCCGAACTCGGTCCCGGCGATCGGGCGATAGGCGTAGCCGCCGGTGTCGCGATCATTGAGCTGAACCTTCAACAGCGCGCGAAAGTCGCCCGGACGCCACAGCACGCTCAGCCGTCCGCCCTTCTCGTCCAGCTTGCCGGCCTTGTTGTGATAGGGGCCGACATCGTGAAAATAGCTGTCGTGGCCGCGATAGAAGCCCGCGCCGCGGATGGCCAGCGTCGAGAAGACGGGCATGTTGAGGGCGCCTTCCAGGCTGAAGTTCC
Source organism: uncultured Caulobacter sp. (assembly GCA_966211605.1). Taxonomy (GTDB): domain Bacteria; phylum Pseudomonadota; class Alphaproteobacteria; order Caulobacterales; family Caulobacteraceae; genus Caulobacter. The sequence continues at coordinate 13,068 of CBIHOB010000042.1, read as the reverse complement.
CCCTGTTGCCGCCGCCCCCTTCGGCATAGCCGCCCAGCGAGTCCAGGTCGGGATTGCGCGAGGTGATGAAGATGGCGCCGCCCGTCGAGTTGCTGCCAACCAGCGTGCCCTGCGGGCCGCGCAGCACCTCCACGCTGGCCAGGTCGTAGAAGCTGTTGGACTGGACGATCGGCGGCTGGAAAAGCCCGTCCACATAGGTGGCGACACCCGCCGTCACATTGGGCGAGTTGCTGGCCAGCCCGATGCCCCGGATGTTGACCGCGGCCGTGATGCCCGCGTCGGTGATGGAGAGGGCCGGCGTGGCGTTCTGCAGGTCGCTGATGCGGACCACGGCGTTGGCCTTGAGAGCGTCGGCGTCGAGGGCGCTCGCCGCCGTCGGCACCTTTTGCAGGTTCTCGGTCCTCCGTTGCGCCGTCACGACGATTTCGCCCAGTGCGGTCGAGGCATTGGCCTGGGAAGCCGCCTCCTGCGCCAAGGCCGAAGACGACCATAGGGTAACGATGGCGGTCGATCCCGCCAGCCACACGCGCTTCATCTGTCCCTCCCCATTCTTATGGATTTTGTTTTCTTGGTTTCCGTTTCGCCTATTTCGGCGACCAGGCGGACACGGCCTGCAGAAAGGCGCCGGTCTCCGCCGTGGCGCTTTCGTCACCCGGCGGGAAGTAGCTCATCTTGACGACCACGGTGCGGGACCGGGGATCGACGTAGATGTACTGGCCCTGCAGACCCAGGGCCGAATAGGCGCCCTTGTCGTCCAGCAGCCACCACTGCAGGCCATAGCCCGTTGGCATGCCCGGCGCGTCCGCCTGGGCCGGCGTCGATGGCGTGGTCGAGGCGCGGACCCAGTCCGCAGGCGCCACCTGGCGCCCATTGGCGCGCCCGCCATCGAGCATCATCTGGCCAATACGAGCGAAGTCGCGCAGCGTCGCGTTGAAGCCGGCGCCGCTGAATTCCCGGCCAACGCCAGGCGGACCGTCCATGATGTAGAAGCCGTCCTGCTCCGCGCCGAGCGGTTCCCACAGCTTCTGCGCCGTATAGGCGGCGACGGTCGAACCGCTGACGCGTTCGATCAGCCAGCCCAGCACCGCGGTGTCCAGGGTCTTGTACTGGAAGACCGCGCCGGGCGGGTGAAGCCGCTTCACCGTCCGCGCTACGTCGGCGAAACGCGACACGTTCCTGACCAGGGCGGCGACATGGTTGCGCGCGGCTATGCCGGGATGGTCGAAGTCATAGCGTTCTTCGTAGTCGACGCCGGACCGCATCTGCAGGATCTGGCGAATGGTGACACCGTCGTAGCCGCCGCCCTTCAGTTCGGGCAGATAGGTGGTGATGTCGTCGTCCAGGGACGCGACGCGGTGGTCCGCCAGCGCGCATCCGACGAGCAGGGAGGTGATCGACTTGGTCATAGACCAGGCGATGAAGCGGCTGCTTTCGTCGCTGTTGTTGCGATAGATCTCGCTGACAATCTTGCCGTCCTTCATCACCAGCAGGGCGTTGGTGTAGGTGCGGTCGAGAAACTCTTCGGGCGTACGCTGCTTTCCCTGGAAGCTGTACGTGAAGTCCAGGGGAGCGTCGGCGCGTGGCAGGCGCCACACCGCCCCGGCGTGAGCCACCGTGCGCGTGGTGAACAGCCGGTCCATGCTGCGAAAGGTCAGCATGTTGATGTCGCCGTCCAGCATGCGCCAGCGAGCGATCTGGACAGCGACCGGCACGCTGGACGGCGGTCCCTCGGCCAGGACGGGCGGCAGCGTCTGCTGCGCCCCGGCTTGAGGCGCGGCCGCGACGAGCGCGCCCAGAACGAAAGTCGCGAAAAAGCCTGTCCGTTTGCGCACGCAGATCCCCTCTGGCCTCTTGTCCTGCGACGCTCATCCGCTCGCAGCGGGGACATGTCTGGGCCGTGGGGAAATCGATCGCGCCTCCCAAATGGGATATGGCCAGGCTCTAGCTTCTCAAGCTTGGAGCGTGGTCGAGCGGGCGGCCCTGAACCTGGGCGATGACCGAGCCGTACAACTTGCCGACCAATTCGGACTGGCGGCGGCTGTCGGTCTTTTCCAGGATACGTTTCATCTGGATCCGCACCGTGCCGACCGACACCCCACGATGCTCGGCGTATTCGGACAGGGAGGCGCCCTGGCACAGGGCGACGGACAGCTGAGCCTCAGCCAGCGTCAGGCCGAACAGCGACATGACGTGCTCCGCGGACATGGGAGGCGCCTGGGCCGGATCGATCAGGATCAGCACGACGCCGTCCGCCTCGTCAGTCCAGCCGCCGTCCACGGCCGCGCCCAGCGCGGCGTCCGGCAGCGCGATGGCCTGCAACTTGCCGCCGCTCGACTGGCGAAAACAGGCCGTGGCCATGCCATTGCCCTCCGACGGCGAGAGAAGCCGCGCCAAGCGCTGCCGGCTGTCGGCCGAAACGCCGCGTAGCCGGCCATCGGCGATGATCAGGGGCGCGCCGTCGAAGATCATCGTGGCCGCCGCGCGGTTGCGCCAACGCACTTCGCCGGCCGACGAGCACAGGACGACCCCGATCCGAAGCTGATCCATGATGGCTGCGAGCGTGGCTTGCGCCGTTCGCGCGGCTTGCAGCTTGCCGGTCAGACTCGACAAGGACATCAGGTGAGGCCCGATATCCCGCAGGAACGCCGCGTCCTCGCCGCCCAGTACGGCCGGATCGCCGACCTGCCGGTGGAGGATCAGACTGAAGCAGCGGGACGGCGCGAACTCGAACAGCATGCCCGTTCCGCCGCATAATCCGACCTGGGCCAGACGCCGCCGCGTCTCGTTCACATAGGGTGAATTGGGACCAAACCGATCTGCGTCGGTCAGGACCGCGAGCGGACGCGACGCCAGTCGGGCGTCGAAGGTGAGCCGAGGGTTGTCAGCGTTGTTGATCCATCGATCGTGCTGCGACGCATGGGCGTGGGAATAGGAATCGCGCTCCTGCCATTGATGCAGGAGCCGTGCGCCCTCGCGCCGGAAGATCTGGACCGCGGCGCTGCGTACGCCCAGGCCGGCGCAGATTTCATCCAGCAATCCACGCCAATTCTCCGGACGTTCGCAGCATCCGTAGAGCGCCGGCAAAATTCGCGCGCCGAGAACAGTCTCCATCGCCGCCTCCCCTCCCTCGCCGCAACAACTCTTCGGTCGTATGACGTGCGTGGGCGCCAAGAATACCGAACAAGGCGGCAAAGAACAGGGATCGGCGAACCGCGCTTCCGGCTGGGACCTGTTGGTCAACTGGGTCGGGCTGTTGGAAATTCCCGTCCTTAAAGCCAAAATTACAGGGCGGCGATGCGCTCCAGGGCGGCCAGCATTCGCTCAGGCTCGAGATCGCCGAGGGCGTCGAGGACCTTACGGCCGTGCTCGGCATGCGCGATCTTGGCCTTGCCCAGCACCCCCTCGCCTTCCGACGTCAGGTGGAGAGCATAGGCGCGACGGTCCCCCTTGACCGGCCCTCGGCGCACCAGCCCCCGAGCCTCCAGCTGGTCGATGATGGTCACCAGATTAGGACGTTGGATGCGCAGAACCTCGCCGAGAGCGCGCTGGTGCAAGCCGGGGGTGGCCTCGATCACCAGCAGCACCGAAAGATCCGTAACGCGCAGATCGAAAGGCTTCAGGGCCGCCAGCAGATCCTTGAAAACCGCCACCTGGGCCAGACGGAGCAGGAACCCGACGGTGGTCTCCAGCCCTCCCAGCGATACGCCGTCGGCGGTCGTCTCCCCACGCTCACTCGCGTCGATCATTCCTGCTTCTTTCCCACCTTTGACGCCTTCGTACCACGTCGGCCGGATTCGCGCCGTGTGAGCGCCTAGTAGCGATCGCGCAACAGCGTTCGCCGAATGCTCGGCCGGCGGACGCTGACCGATTGCTCCCGGCATACAATCATGATCTGTAATAATTAGTACTCATAACAAAATGTGCGTGGACGGCGGACGCTCGCGGGTTCGTCGAACCAGAACATCGACGTACCAGGAGGAAACAGATGCCCAGGAATGGGACCATCTCCACGCGCCTGCGCGCTGGAGGAATGCTGATCTGCGCCGCCGCGGGCGCTCAGGCCGTCGCCTCGCCCGCCGCCGCACGCCAGGCCCAAGCGCCCGCCGTCCAGATCGAAGAGGTGGTCGTCACCGCCCGCCGGCGCGAGGAGCGGCTGCAGGACGCCCCGGTGGCCGTCACCGCTCTGGCGGGCGAGGCGCTGGAAAGCCGCGGCGTCGAAAGCGTCGATCAGATCGCCAAGTTCGCGCCCAGCATCCGCTTCGACGGCGCCGCAGCCCTGAGCGGCGGGAATTACAACGCCACCGTCTTCATCCGCGGCGTCGGCCAGAACGACTTCGCCATCTTCAGCGATCCGGGCGTGGGCGTCTATGTCGACGGCGTCTACTACGCGCGCTCGATCGGCGGCACGCTGGACGCGTTCGACGTCAGCCGTATCGAGGTGCTGCGCGGGCCGCAAGGCACGCTGTTCGGCAAGAACACCATCGGCGGCGCGGTGCTGATCACGACCGACCAGCCCAAGGACGAGCTGGGTGGCAAGATCGAGGCCGTCACCGGCAGCTACGACCGGCTGGACATCAAGGGCCACGTCGACATTCCGCTGAGCGAGAAGGTCTCGGCTCGGCTGTCGGCCGCCCGCCTGACCCGTGACGGCTACGGCAAGCGCCTGTTGACCGGCGACGACCTGGGGGACCGTAACGCCACCGCCGCCCGCGCTCAGCTACGCTGGGAGGCCTCCGACGCGGTTACCGTGAGCTTGTCGGCCGACTACACGCGGGCGCGGGAACATTCGGCGCCGCAGAAGCTGCTGGTGATCGGCGCCGTCCCAGGCTTCGCCGTCGGCCCTTTCATGGCCAACTTCAACACCTACGTCGCGCCGGGCCTGGGGATCACCGCGCCGAACGGGGCAAAGAGCTTGAACACCTCGTTCCTGACCGATAGCCCCTTCACGACCTATGGCACGGGGCCGAACGTCAACGACCTGGACCTGTGGGGCGGCTCGGCGACGGTGGATTGGGACCTTGGCCCCATCACCTTCAAGAGCATCAGCGCCGTCCGCGGCCTGAAGGCGACGTTCGCACGGGACGGCGACAACACGCCGTTCACCTTCCGCGAAACCTACAACCACGACGTCCAGGCCCAGTACAGCCAGGAATTCCAGCTCAGCGGCCAGTCGTTCGGCGATCGCCTGACCTGGGTGACCGGCGCCTATGTATTCCGGGAGCGTGGCACCGATTCCGGTTACGCCAAACTGGCGCTCGGCCTGGCGCCGGGGGTGTCGCCGCCGCCGTACAGCCCTTCGGCGGCCGTCTATACCAAGGTGACCAGCACCACCTACGCCCTGTTCGCGCAAGGCAGCCTGACCCTGACCGACCGGCTCAGCGCCACCATCGGCGCGCGCTATAACCGCGACGAGAAGGACTATGTGCTCGACCATCGCCGCATCCGCGACGGCGGCGTCATCGCCCAGGTCAGTCCGGGCGGATCCTGGAGCTCCTTCACGCCCAAGGTGGGGCTCGAGTTCAAGGCCACGCCCGACGTCCTGCTCTATGCCTCCGTCGGAAAGGGCTTCAAGAGCGGCGGCTTCAACGCCCGCCCGCTGAACGACGCCAGCGAGGTCACCGAATATCAGCCCGAAACGCTGCTGACCTATGAGGCCGGGGCCAAGACCGCCTGGCTGGACCGCCGCCTGATCCTCAATGTCGCCGGCTATTTCAGCGACTACCAGGACATCCAGGTCACGGTGAACCAGACGCCACGCAACTTCGTGGCCAACGCCGCGGCAGGCGAGGTCAAGGGCGTCGAGGTCGAACTCCAGGCCAAGCCGACCGCCAACTGGAGCTTCAACTTCGGCGGCGGCTACATGGACGCCAAATATACCGAGGTCGGCGCCGGCCTGGCCGCGGGCCAGGTGCTGCCCATCACCCTGGCGACGCACTTCGTCAAGGTGCCCAAATGGACGCTGAACGGTGGGGTCGAATATGGCCATGAACTGCCGGGTGGCGGTCGGGTGACCGCCCGGCTCGACTGGACGCACTACAGCACCATCTACAATGACGTGGCCAACGATCCTGACCTGACCCAACCGGCCTATGATCTGTTCGGCGCGCGGCTCGCCTACGCCTCGCCCGACCGCGCATGGCAGGCGGCGCTGTTCGGCACGAACCTGTCAAACGAGCGCTACATGGTGTCCGGCAACGCCTCCAGCGGCTTCGGACTCAAGGAAGCCAGCTTCGGACGCCCGCGCGAGTGGGGCTTCAGCCTGAGTCGCCGGTTCTAGAGCGAAGATCCCGGCCCGAGCGACGGTCACCATGGGCCGACCAGTCGCTCGGGCCGGATAGCGACAGCTTTTGCCCGAGGGCTCGCGACGCCGCCGCCGGCCCCGTCGCCATTCCATCGGAAACGCCGCGCTGCCGAATGGGCCTCCCCCTCCGGCTTTGCGCGCCCACACGTATCCGCCCTAGGGACTAATACGCATGGCCGGGCCAGGTTGCGCCTGCGCAAGGAACGCGGCCTGGCGGTCCCTAGTCTGAGCTCCGGGCTCTTTCAGCCTTGGAGATCCGCGATGATCCGCGCCGCCGAAACATCCTGGTCCGTCGCCGAGCACCTTGCGCTGCGGCTGCTGCGACGACTGTTGACCGTTCCGGCGCGGCGCCACCGCTGACACCCGACCCGGCGCTTCAAGGCGCAGCGGCAATCCCTTGAAATCAAAATAGAAAGCCTGAGGCGACGCGACCTCGGCGATCGGATGCTTCCCATGACCCGCAAGACACATTCCATGGCTTCCTGGCTTGCCATGGCCGTCGCCCTGGGCGCCACGCCGACCCTGGCTCAGACAACGCTGCAGCTGCGCGACGTCGAGGTCGAGGCCTCGGCCGCCTTGGACGCCAACCCGGCGGGCCTGACGGCCCAAGTCGTCGATCACATGGCTTCCGGGCATAGGAAAGCTTCGTCCAGCGACGTCGCCGAGATCCTGCGCGCCACGCCCGGCGTCGCGGCCCAAGGCGCCGGCGGTTTCTCCAGCCTGCCGTCGATCCGAGGCCTGGGCGAAGACAAGGTCATGGTCACGGTCGACGGCGCGCCGGTCGACATGGCCTGCCCCAACTTCATGAACCCGCCGCTGTCCTACGTCGATCCCCAGACCCTGGACGCTGTCCTGGTGATCAAGGGTGTCTCGCCGGTCAGCTTCGGCGGCGACAATATCGGCGGCGTCGTCGCCGCTCGCTCGGCCGATCCCAAGTTCGCCGAGCCCGGAAGGACACTGTTCGCGGGCGAAACTTCGGCCTTCTATCGCAGCAACGACGACGCCTTGGGCGGCGCGGTCCTGGCGACCTTCGCCGACGAGCGCTGGAGCGTCGGCTATGCCGGCTCGGGCGCCAAGGCGCGGAATTATCGCGGCGGCGCCGGCGACGGCCGCGTACGCGCCACGGAATACGCCAAGACCAGCCACGCCGTGACGATCGGCCGCCGCACGGCCGTGGGCCTGTTCACGCTCAAGGGCAGCCTGGACTATTCGCCCTACGAGGGCTTTCCGAACCAGTGGATGGACATGACCCTGAACCGGTCCTGGGCGCTGACCGGCCGGTATCAGGGGGCGTTCGGCTGGGGCGCGCTGGACGTCACCGCTTATCACCGCGACGTCCGCCACAAGATGAACTTCCTGGACGACAAGGGCGGCGACGCCGATGGCGGCATGCCGATGGACACCTGGGTCAAGTCCAGCGGCGTCGCCGCCAAGGCCGACATCGCCCTGGACGCCCGCCAGACCCTGCGCGTCGGCGGCGAGTTTCATCACCAGGCGCTGGACGACAGCTGGCCGGCCGTGGCCGGCAGCATGATGATGGGCCCGAACACCTATCTGAACGTGAATGATGGTCGCCGCGACCGCTTCGGCGCGTTCGCCGAACTGGACACCCGCTGGACCGACAAGCTCTCCAGCGTGATCGGCGTGCGCCACGATGCGGTGTCGATGAACACCGGCAAGGTCCAGCCCTACTCCACCGGCATGATGAGCATGAAGGACGCCATGGCGGCGACCGCCTTCAACGCCGCCGACCACAAGCACGACGACAGCAACTGGGGCGCGAGCGCCCTCGTCCGCTATGCGCCGCGCGATGGCCTGACGCTGGAGGCCGGTTATGCCCGCAAGACCCAGTCGCCGAACCTGTACCAGCTGTACGCGTGGGGCCGCGGCGCCATGTCCAGCCAGATGATCGGCTGGTACGGCGACGGCAACGGCTATGTCGGCAACCTGGCCCTCAAGCCCCAGAAGGCCGACACCTTCAGCGGCGCGGTCCAGTTCGCCGGCGGCGGCCAGGATGGCTGGCGCTTGAAGATCGAGCCGTTCTACACGCGGGTCGCCGACTTCATCGACGCGCGCAAGATCGCCGATCTGACCAACATGATGGGCAAGCCCAGCGGTTTCGTGCAGCTGCAGTTCGTCAATGTCGACGCCGAGTTCCGCGGCGTCGACGTCTCGGCCCAGGCGCCGCTGTGGTCCAGCGAGGCCTACGGCAAGGCCCGCGTGGAGGCCACCCTCAGCGCCCTGCACGGCGAGAACCGCGTCACCGGCGCGGCGCTCTACCGGCAGATGCCGCTGAACGGCCGCATCGCCCTGCAGCACGCCAAGGGTCCGTGGAGCAGCGCGGTCGAGCTGGAGCTGGTCGCCGACAAGGATCGCGTCGATCCGGTCCGCAACGAGCGCAAGACGGCGGCCTATCAGCTGTTCAACGTCCGCACGGCCTATCAGTGGAAGACGGTGACGCTCAGCCTGGCGGTCGAAAACCTGGCCAACCAGAGCTACGACCTGCCGCTGGGCGGCGTCTCGCTGGGCGACTACGGCGCGACCGGCGCGCTGCGCCAGACGTCCGGCCGAGGTCGCTCGGTCGACGTCGGACTGACCGCGAGGTTCTAGCCCCATGACCCCGATCGCCATCCTCGCGGCCGGGCGGCGCGTCGGGTTCCGCCAAGCCTTGCTGTCCAAGGGCGTCGCCTTCGTCTCGTCGTGCGGCATCGTCGCCGCGCAGTTGTCCTTGGTGACGTTCGAGGCGCCGGCTCCGCCGCCAGCGCCGGCGCCGCCGGACATCGTCGTCAGCCTGGTGCCGATCGACAGGGTCCGCCCCGAACCGGCGCCTCGGCCGATCCTTCGCCAAGTAGCTCAGCCCGCGAAAAGGCCCGCCAAGACCGAAGCCGTCAGCCAGGCCGCCGCCAAGCCCAGCCGCAGCGGAACCCTGGTCTCCGCCACGCCCATGCCGCCGGCCCCCGCGCCGGTCCAGGGCCCCGGGCCCACGCCAACCTCGGCCGCGCCGACGCCGATCCAGACGACGGCCGTCGCGGAACCTCCGCCGCGCGACGACGACGCCCTGCAGCGCTATCAGGACCTGGTCTGGCGAATGATCATGGCTCGCCGTCCGCCGACCGCGCACCTGCGCGGCGGGGCCCAGATCGCCTTTCACCTGATGCCGAACGGCGCGCCATGCGACATCCGCATCGCCCGCTCCAGCGGCGACCCGATGCTGGACCGTCTAGCCATCGCCACGGTGCAGCGCGCCGGACCGTTCCCGAAACCACCGGCCGGCCTGCGCGCCGACACCGAGTTCGAAATCTGGTTCCAGTTCAAGTAATCGGCTCAGGTCGCTACGCGTCGTCGCCGACGAAGCGATAGCCGACACCCGGTTCGGTCTGCAGCAGCTTCGGCGTCCCCGGGTCGACCTCCAGCTTCTGGCGCAGCTGGCCGATGAAGACCCGCAGGTACTGGGTGTCGTGGGCATGGGCCGGCCCCCAGACGGCGGTCAGCAACTCCTTGTGCGTCAGCACCTTGCCGTGGCCCAGCGCCAGACGCGTCAGCACGTCGTATTCTCGGGGCGACAGCTTCACCGCCTCACCGGCGCGGGTGACGCGGCGCTTATCCAGGTCGATCTCGATCTCGCCGGCGCGGATCGGACCGCTAGCAATCTGGGCGCGGCCGGCCTGGCGCAAGGCCGCGCGAAGTCGCGCCAGCAACTCACCGACGCCAAAGGGTTTTTCGACATAGTCGTTGGCGCCGCGATCCAGCGCCTCGATCTTCTCGATCTCACGATCGCGCGCCGACAGGATCAGGATCGGGCCGTCGTAGAAGGCGCGGGCCTTCTCCAGCACCGCCTTGCCGTCCATGTCGGGCAGCCCAAGGTCCAGCACGACAGCGTCTGGCGACCACAGCGCCACGGCGCGCAGGCCCTCCTGGCCGCTGTCGGCGCGCAGCGGCTCGTATCCGGCGGCCTCCAGGGCCGGACCCAGGAACCGGTGGATTTGTGGCTCGTCGTCGATGACCAGGATGCGTTGGCGCGGACTCATCAGCGGCTCATAGCAGATCGTGCGGCGTAGCGACGGTCTTGGGCAGGCTGATCAGCATGCGTGTGCCGCGCCCGTCGCGGATCGGGCTGGCGGCGGCGATCCGGCCGCCCATGGCGTCGATGAAGCCCTTGGCGATGGCCAGGCCCAGGCCGGTTCCCTGCCCGCCGCCCTGCTGGCGATCGCTGGGCTCCTCCAGGCGGCGGAACTTGTCGAAGATCCGCTCCAGCTCAGCGGCGGGAACGCCCCTGCCTTCGTCCTCGATGCTGATCACGACATTGGCGCGGTCCTCATAGGCCGCGACCTCGATCCGGCTTCCGGAACCGCTATAAGAAATTGCATTTTCCAGAATATTCACAAGGACTTGTTCAAGCAAGCTCGCGTCGGCCGCGACCAGGGTGAGGGCTTCTGGATAGTCCCGCGCCAGCGCGCGTCCATCAAGGCGGCGCGACACGCGCTCCGCGGCGGCATTCAGGACGTCGCGAACATCGATCCAATCGGTGCGCAGCTTGAGACCGCCGCCTTCCAGGCGGGTCATGTCGAGCAGGTTGGCGACATAGCGGCTCAGCCGTTCGGCCTCCTCGCGGATGCTCAGCAGCAAATCCTCGCGCACCGCCTTCTTCATCTTGTCGCCGTAGTCGAGCAGCGTCGTCGAGGCGCCGAGAACGGTCGACAGCGGCGTGCGCAGGTCGTGGCTGACCGAGTTCATCAGGGCTGAACGGAAGCGATCGGCGCGGCGCAGGGTCTCGGTCTCCAGGGCCTCCGACGCCAGCTGCGAACGCTCCAGCGCTACGGCGGCCTGTTCGAGCAGGGCCAGGACAAGGCGTTCGACGTCGGAGCCGGGCGGCGCGGCGCCCGCCTCGACGCCAGCCACGCCGGTGCGGGCCCTCACGCCGTCCAGCGGCCAGAACGTCCAGCGGGCCTGAGGCAGGGTGCCCGTACCGGCGCCGGCCGCCTCACCCTTTTCCCAGGCCCAGCGGGCGGCGGCCATCTGGGCGGCGTCGAGGGCTTCGAGATCTGGCGATCCGGCGATGGGTACGATCTCGTCGCCCTGGGGCAGCAGCACCATGGAGCGCCCCCTGGCCGCCGCCGAAATCTGCTCGGCCAAGGCCCGGGCGACGGCGTCCTTGCCCGTGGCCGCTGAAAGCGTCCGGCTGGCCGCCAGCAAGGTTGCTACGGCGGCGGCGCGGCGTTGCGAGCCCAGCGCCTGGTCGCGCACCCGGCCCGCGAGGCCGCCCGAGGCCAGGGCCACGGCCCAGAACACCACCAGGGTGATGAAGTCCGTCGGGGCGCCGATCGCCAGGCTGTAGCGCGGCTCCAGGAACAGATAGTTGTAGATGAAGAACGCCACGGTCGCGGCCGCGAGCGCCGGGCGGAGACCGTGCAGCACGCCAGCGGCCAGCACCGCAGCCAGGAAGATCATTCCCAGGTCGACGCGGTCGAAGGCGATATCCAGCGCCCAAGCGGCCAGCGTGGCCGCCAGCACGAACAGCGCGCCAACGGCGTAGCCTTGCCACCGCCCGGGAACCGTTGATCTGGCCGGTCTCGGCTCGGGCTCGTGAACGGCTTCGGTGACGACATGCACCGCCACGCCCCGCGCCTCGCGCAGCAGCGCCGTCGCCAGCGAACGCCCCAGCCACTCACGCCAGCGGCTCTCGACCGACTTGCCGATGACGATCTGGGTGATGTTATGGCGGCGGGCATAGGCCATCACCGTGGCGACGATGTCGCCGCCCGTCAGGGCCACGGTCGCGCCGCCCAGTTGTTCAGCCAAGCGATAGGCGTCGCGCAAACGGGCCGCTCCGCCCTCTCCGACCGCTGGCCGGTCCGTGCGTTCGACGTGCGCCACGATCCAGGGCGCGTCCATCATCATGTCCGATAGCCGGCGACCGGCGCGGACCAGCGATCCGGCCATGGCGTCGCCGCTGACGAGGACGAGGATCCGCTCGCCCGCCGCCCAAGGGCCCTCGACGCCCTTTTCGCGCATGGTCGCGACGAGTTGGTCGTCGACGGTCTGAGCCGCGCGACGCAAGGCCAACTCGCGCAGGGCCGTCAGGTTTTCGACCTTGAAGAAGTTGTCGGCCGCCAGCCGCGCAGTCTCGGGGACATAGACCTTGCCGGCCGCCATCCGCTCGCGCAATTCGTCGGGGGTGATGTCCACGAACTCGATGGCGTCGGCCCGCGACAGCGCACTGTCGGGGACGGTCTCGCGTTGGCGAACGCCCGTTATGCGCTGGACGACATCGACCAGACTTTCCAAATGCTGGACGTTCAGGGTGGTCCAGACATCGACGCCGGCGGCCAGCAGCTCCTCCACGTCCTGCCAGCGCTTGGGGTGGCGCGAGCCGATGGCGTTGGAGTGGGCGTACTCATCGACCAGCAGGATCTTGGGCTTGCGGGCCAGGGCCGCGTCGATGTCGAACTCCATTTCGACCCGGCCGCGATGCTCGATCGGCCGGCGCGGCAGGACGTCCATGCCGCGCAGCAGGCTCTCAGTCTCGCGCCGCCCGTGGGTCTCGACCACGCCGATCAGCACGTCGACGCCCTCGGCCTTGCGGCGGCGGGCGGCGCGCAGCATCTCGTAGGTCTTGCCCACGCCCGGGGCCATGCCCAGAAACACCTTGAGACGCCCCCGGCGCGCCTTGTTGGCGGCGGCCAGCAGCGCCTCCGGGTCGGGACGGTTCGGCTCACCCGTCAACGAAGTTATCCGCCTTTCGGGAACTTGGCGTCGAGCGCCCGGTT
>CBIHOB010000041.1:0-44352 GCA_966211605.1 uncultured Caulobacter sp. | reverse complement strand
AAACACCATCGCCATCTCGATATGCGTGTGCACGTACCCGTGCTCGAACAGGTACGTCAGCATCCGGTCGTAGACGTCGTCATAGTCCGCCATCGCCACGCTGCCCGGCGCCTCGGCCTCGCGCGCCAGCACCGCCAGCAGCTCCGGCGCGTCCGCCGTCAGGGCGGCGATCACTTCGGAGATTTCCTCGGCGGTGTACTCCGGCGCCTGGTGCGTGCGGCCAGGGTCCTGGGGACGGCGGCGCGAGAAGCCCATGCCGTCAGCCCTCCGCCCGCGTGAGCTTCCAGCGGATCTTGGCCCCGACCTCCGGCCGCACCTGGCTCTTGAGCACGATCTGGCCCGCCTTCCGCGCCAGGCCGTGGTCGAAGTGCGCCGAGGGAGCGATCTCGACGTCCACCGCGTCGTTCCTCAGCCACCAGCCGATGTTGTTGGGCCCCCGGATCAGCACGCTCTTGCCGTCGCGGGCGATCGAGGCGCGGGCCTCGGGGTGCAGGTGGAAGCGCACGGCGAAGGGCAGGTAGCGCCTCGGGCCATCCGCCGCGGCCGGGTCGGCCGTGAGCGGGGTCAGGCTGTCCTCGCCGCGCAGCTCGTCGGCGACGGCGTCCAGGAACAGGCGGCGGGCGTGGCGTAGGCCGACATGGCGCCAGCCGTCATGGACGATGTCCAGCCAGACGCCGCCGACGTCGTCGTGGCGCTTGGCCTCGACCTGGGTGGGGCCGTCGACCAGCCAGGCGCCCAGGGCCTTGGCGCGGAAGCCGGAGAGCGGGCGGCCGGCCGAGCCGTCGCCGACGCTGACCGTCGAGGCCGCGTCGCTGAGGCGGAAGGCGTGGGCGCCGGCGGCCTCGGGGCTCCAGCCGCAGCTGGTGATCAGGCGGTCCTTGGCGCAGACGATCTCGACGGCGGCCGGCTGAGCGCAGGCGGCGACGGAGAGGGGCCCCAGCGGCGGGCGGCCGGCGTCGGCGATGACCTCGAGGCTGCCGCCGACCATCTTCTGGAAACCGCTGTGCGGGGCGGCGTTCAGCGGGCGCGGGCCGGCGTCGTCGTGGGCCAGGGCGGCGGCGATGCGCTGCGGGCCGATGGCCTCGCCGCCGTGGAAGGCGGCCAGGTGGCCATCGCCCAGGGTGAAGAAGCGTGTGGCGGTCGACAGGCGGTCGATGGCGCGGGATACGGCCTCGGGGCTGGGCCGGCCGCGCTGGCCGAGGGCGTCGTCCAGGGTCAGCAGGTCGAAGAGGAGTTCCACGCCCGCTTCCGGCGAGCGCGTGGCGTGGCCGCCGTCGGCCAGCACCATCTGGTCGATGCGCCGCGCGATGGCCTTCAGGCCCTTGTCGATGATCCGCTCGCCCGGCTTGCCGGCCAGGGCGCAGCCGGCGACCGTGGCGGCGACGGCGCGCTCCAGGGCGCGCTCGGAGCTCCTGGTGATCTCCAGGAGGTGGCGGGCCTGGCGGGCCAGGTCGCGGGTCAGGTCGGCGATCTCGGCGTCGCTGCCCTCGGCGGCCAGGGCCTTGGCGGCGCAGGCCAGGTGGAAGACCCGGCGCTCGATGCACTCGGGGCCCCAGGAAAAGGCGTTCCACTTGCCGAACACCCGCCGCCAGTCGTCCAGCAGGCGCAGGGCCCGGCGGGCGCCGTCCGAGCCGGCGGCGGTCAGGTCGGGCAGCCAGTCGAAGCGGTGCAGGCCGACGGCGAAGCGGCGCGAGGGGCTGGCGGTGTCGAATGGATCGCCCTCGGCGCCCAGGCGCAGGCTGCCGCCGTCCAGGGTCAGGGTGCCGGTCAGGATCTTCAGGCCGTGGGTGGCGTCGGTGGGGCGCGGGTCGCGGGGGCGGGCGGCCAGGCCCTCGGGGCGGGGATAGGCGATGGCCAGGCGGTGCGGGCCCGAGCCGAACCATTCGCGCTCGACATGGCCGCCGAGCTCGGCGGTCAGCGCCGTCCATAGGACGCCGCCACGGCCCCGCAACGCCAAAGGGGGCGTGTTGAGGGCTAAGCCGTTGGCGGAACGCTTGACGGCCATCGCTTGCGGTCAGCCGCCCTTCAGCGCGCGGATGTTGTCGGCATAGGCGGCCGGGCCGCCCTTGAACACCGCCGAGCCGGCGACCAGGGCGGTGGCGCCCGCCGCGACGCATTGCGGGGCGGTGACCGGGGTCACGCCGCCGTCGACCTCGATGATGATCGGCAGGCCGGCCTTGTCCACCAGCTTGCGCAGGGCCTCGACCTTGCGCAGCTGGCCCGGGATGAAGCTCTGGCCGCCGAAGCCGGGATTGACCGACATGACGAGGAGGAGGTCGACGTCCTCCAGGATCCACTCGACATGGTCGAGGCCTGTCGAGGGGTTGAAGACGACCCCGGCCTTGGCCCCCAGCTCGCGGATGCGCTTCAGGGAACGGTGCAGGTGCGGGCCGGCTTCCGGATGGATGCTGATCAGGTCGGCCCCGGCGGCGCGGAAGGCCTCCAGATACGGATCGGCCGGGCTGATCATCAGGTGCACGTCGAACGGGATCGTCGCGTGCGGCCGGATCGCTTTGACGATGTCGGGGCCCAGCGTGATGTTGGGCACGAAGTGGCCGTCCATCACGTCGACGTGGACCCAGTCGGCGCCGGCCGCCTCGATGGCGGCGACTTCCTCGCCCAGCTTGGCGAAGTCGGAGGCGAGGATGGACGGGGCGATGATCGGCGCGGTCATGGTCCTGGGATAACCGCGTCGCGCCGATCTGTCAGCCCTTAGGCCTTGCGAAAGCGCGCCGCGAAGAAGCCGTCCTGGCCGCCTTCGCGCTGGTGCGGCAGCAGGCGCAGCGTGCCGCGGGGGGTCAGGCTGGCCTCCGGCGCGCCGCCTTCGCCGGGAGCGATCGGGGCCAGGGTCATGTCCTTGCGGCGGGCCAGGAAGGCCTCGACCTGGGCCTCGCCCTCTTCCGGCTCCAGCGAGCAGACGCAATAGACCAGCTGGCCGCCGGGCTTGAGGCGGTCGGCGGCGCTGTCCAGGATCCTGGCCTGCACGGCCGCCAGGCTGGCGACGTCGCCGGGGCGGGCGGCCCACAGCACGTCCGGATGGCGGCGGAAGGTGCCGGTGGCGCTGCACGGGGCGTCCAGCAGGATGGCGTCGAAGGTCCGCGCGTCTTCCCACACCGCCGCGTCGGCGGCGACGATCTCGGCCTCGAGCCCGGTGCGGGCCAGGTTCTCGGTCACGCGCTTGAGGCGGGCGGCCGAGCGGTCCACGGCGACGACGCTCGCGCCGGTGGCGGCCAGCTGCAGGGTCTTGCCGCCGGGCGCGGCGCAGAGGTCGAGCACCTGGTCGCCGGGCTTGGCGTCCAGCAGGCGGGCCGGAATGGCGGCGGCGGCGTCCTGCACCCACCAGGTCCCGTTCTCGAAGCCGGGCCAGCCGGCCACGTCGCCCTTGCGGCGCAGGCGCAGGGAGCCGCCGGCAAGCGCCTCGGCCTCCAGCGCCTGGGCCAGGGCGGCCGCGTCGGCGCCCGGCTTCAAGGACAGGTCGGTGGCCGGCTCGAGGGCGATCTGGGCGGCGATCTCGCGGGCGGTGGCCTCGCCGAACGCCGCGACCCAGCGGGCGTACAGCCATGGCGGGGCCAGCAGGGTCGGATCCGCGTCGGGCGCGCCGTCGCGCAACAGGCCGCGCAGCACCGCGTTGACCAGGCCCTTGAACGGGCGGCTGGCCTTGTTGGCGCCCGCCAGTTCGACGGAGGTGGCGACGGCGGCGAAGGCCGGGACCTCCAGATGGAAGGCCTGGGCCGCGCCGAGGCGCAGCAGGTTCATCACCCGGTCGGGCGGGGCCTTCTGCAGCTTGGCCGCCAGGGCGCGGTCGATGGGGCCCAGGTGGCGCAGCACGGCCATGGCCAGGGCGCGGGCGAACGCCCGCTCGCGCGGTTCCAGGAAGCGGAAGCCGTTGGCCGAGGCGGCTTCGTCGAGGCCGCCGCGACGCGACAGGGCCGCGTCGATAAGGTTCAGGGCGGCCTCCCGGGCGGGGAGGCCGTCGTTCAGTTCTTGAGTCACCGCCCCGCCGTGCCAAGAGGCGGGCGCGAGCGCAAGCGGATTCGAACGGCGCGGCCGCGACGCGCGGTGGCGAGGCGCGGCCGGACGGTGCTAAACTGGGTCCATGTCCGATCTTCCCGAAGCCGCTCCCGAAGTTCCCGGCGCCGCGCCCGGCAAGGCGCTGAGCCCCGCCGCCCGCCGCGCGCTGGAGGAGGCCGCCGCCCGCCGCGCGGCCCAGCCCGCGCCGGCCCTGCCGACGGAGCAGGGGGGGCGCGAGGGCCCTGAGCCGACCCGCTTCGGCGACTGGGAGAAGAAGGGCGTCGCCGTCGACTTCTGAGCTGCAAGGGTCCAGACTCCCGCGAAAGAAAACCGGAGGGAGGACGTCTTGGACGATCTGGCGGAGCGCCGGCTGAAGGTCGTGCGCGACCACATGGCCCTGGAATGCGTCCACGACTGGGACGCGGTGATCGCCACCTTCGAGCATCCCCGCTACGAGATGTACGGCAGCGGCGCCGTGTTCGACGGCGAGGCGGCCGTGCGCGGCTATTTCGCCGCCTCGCGCACGCCGTTCCCGGACCAGGGCAACGAGATCATCGCCATCGCCCACGCCGGCGACACGGTGCTGGTCGAGTTCTGGCTGACCGGCACGCACCTGGGCCCCCTGCGCCTGCCCGACCGCACCGTCGAGGCCACCGGCAAGCCCTTCCGCATCCGCATGGCCGCCAGTTTCGAGTTCGCTCCCGGCGGCGACAGGATCGTCTGCGAGCGGCCCTACTACGACCAGTTCGCGGTGCTGCGGGCGCTGGAGCTGGGGTAGCAAACGCCGGACAGGCGTCGTTTACGAACAATCGACGGATGCGTCCTCAAATGTGGAAGCGCGCAGGTTGCGCGTCTCTCGGGCTGCGGACGGCGATATGACGCTGGAAGAGGAACTGATCGGCTTTCTGCGCGACATCGAGCGCGCGCCCGGCAAGGTTCGCAAGGATGGCGCTCCCCGCAAGCCGCGAAAAAAGGATCCCGAGATCGATGAGCGCAACCTGTCGCTGATCCTGGATCACTTCATGTTCGGGGCGCAGTCGTCCTTCTGGCCGACGCTAGACGAGCTTGGTCTGAAATATGGAATCGGCACGCGGGAGCGCGTGCGTCAGATCATCGACGCAAGCTACGTTTCCCTTATCTCTGGAATCCAGCTGCCGTCATGCTTGGCCGCTGCGGCGCTTCTGGACACGCGTCGCATCTGGTCGGAACGCGACTATCTCGAGGCGTTGCGGGAGCAGGGGCTGATCGGCGAGATGTCGAGCGCGATCGGGCTGCTCAACTATTTGAATTCCCAATCGTTGGGTCAGCAGTATTCGGTCCATCTTCCCGACATGTCGCCGGCGACCCGCAGCGTCTATTTTGACTATGACGACAGGCTTATCGTCCACAACGATGATCTCGCCCAGGTGCGAGCAGAATTCGCGGTGGCGAAGGGGATCCCTGGAAAATGCGGCCTGGCCGAGGTTTCCTATGTTCTTCAGGACATGCCCGATGCGAACCTGGAAAACATAAAGACCATCATCCGCGCAAATAGCTACGTGTGGCGACAGGAGCGCGACGGGGAATTCTGGTATTCGTTTGATAACAAGGAAAACGTGCTTCTATATAATTCGACGAAGCTTTTTGCCGTCGTCGATAGCTATCCCCTCGAAGCCTGTGCAGAGGTGCTGGCCAATTCCTTGACCAGTCGAGCGCGAGAGTACCCCTATCCGCCGTCCTCCATGATCGAGGAATGGCTTGGGCAATCCATGCATTTCAATGTCGTCGGCGGACTGGTGACGCCGAACAGCGAACCCGCCGTCCTGAATCCAATCGAGGTTTCCGTCGTCGAGATCATGGCTGGCAAGGAGCCTGTCGGCTCGGACATCCTTTCGAAGATCTTGAAAGACAAGGGCTATAGCGCAGCCTCGATTCAAAAGGCGCTGTTCAGCTCGCCGATCGTCCGCGTCGACAAGTCGGCCGGCCGAACGCGATACAGGTTCTCTCTGGTCTCGCATACGGCCGTCGCCGCCGCGCCCGTCGAGATCTACGACAGGCTTAAGGCTCGCCTGCGCGCATTGGGAAGAACCGACAACGAGACAATAGCGTTGGCCCGCCGAGAGCAGTCTATATTGGCCGAATGGGTGTTCGGAAACGACACCCACGCGAACTGCGCGATCTGCCAGAAGCGGTTTTCGGTGCGTGCGATGGTCACCGCCCACAAGAAAAGGCGGGCGTTGTGTACGGAGCAGGAGCGCCTGGACCCGAACGTCGTTTTTCCGCTGTGCGTTTTCGGCTGCGATTATCTTTACGAGCACGGCCTGGTGGTGATCCGAAACGGCGTCGTAAGCATTGGCGCAGAGCCGGAGAGCGACACCGAACGCGAGGCCGTTACAGGCCTTCTGGGAAAGCGTCTTGCCGACCGATGGAGCGCCGGGCCTTCCAGCTACTTCGACTATCCACGCCGTATCTGACCGCCACGAAGCGCGCCGACAGCGGGATCTTTCATCGTCTCTCTGATCACGGCTAACGTGGCCGTCCGACCCTCTGGAGGTTTCGTCTTGCGCCTGATCGCCACGATGGCCGCGACCGTTTCGGTCGCCCTGCTGCTGACCGCGCCGCCGGTCCTGGCCGCCCCCGCGCGGGCGAAGGCCGCCGCCGTCCGCGCGCTCGACGCCGGGGCGGTGGCCTCGCCCGACCGCTACGGCGCCCTGGCGGCGCGGGAGATCCTCAAGGCCGGCGGCAACGCGGTCGATGCGGCGGTGGCGACTGGCTTCGCCCTGGCCGTCACCTATCCCGAGGCCGGCAATCTGGGCGGCGGCGGGTTCATGACGCTGTACGTGGACGGCAAGCCCTATTTCCTCGACTATCGCGAAACGGCCCCGGCCGCGGCTTCGGCCGACATGTATATCGGCCCCGACGGCGAGCCGGTCGCCGGCCTGTCGCTGTTCGGCAACCGGGCGGTCGGCACGCCGGGGTCGGTGCGGGGCCTGGCCATGGCCCACAAGCGCTTTGGCAAGCTCTCCTGGGCGCGGGTGCTGGCCCCGGCGATCCGCTACGCCCGCGACGGCTTCACGGTGAACGACCAGTTCGCCGGCGTGCTGGCCGGCGAGGTTCCGCCGGCATTCGAGAAGACCAACTTCCGGGCTCACTTCGCGCCGGTGAAGGCCGGGACCCTGTTCAAGCAGCCCGAGCTGGCCGCCACCCTGGAGCGGATCGCGAAGGGCGGCGACCGCGAGTTCTACGAGGGTAAGACCGCTGACCTGCTGGTCGCCCAGATGGCGCGCGGGCCGGTGAAGGGGCTGATCACCAAGGCCGACCTCGCCGCCTACAAGGCCGTGTGGCGCGAGCCGCTGACGGCCAAGTGGCGCGGCTATGACGTGATCACCGCGCCGCCGCCCAGCTCGGGCGGCATAGCGCTGATGCAGCTCCTGCTGATGAAGCAGGACCTGGCGCCGCGGTTCAAGGGCGTGGCCCTGAACGACCCGCAATACGTCCACCTGCTCGCCGAGATCGAAAAGCGCGTCTATGCCGACCGGGCGGAGTATCTGGGCGACCCGGACTTCGTGAAGGTTCCGGTCTCGAACCTGATCGACCCGGCCTATGTCGCGCGGCGGGCGCGGGAGGTGAACCCGGACAGGCCCTCCGCCACCAAGGCCGTGTCGCCCGGCCTGGAGAAGCTCCAGACCACCCACTATTCGGTCGTCGACCGCTGGGGAAACGCGGTGTCCAACACCTACACCCTGAACGGCTGGTTCGGCTCGGGCGTGGTGGTCGAGGGGGCGGGGTTCCTGCTCAACGACGAGATGGACGACTTCTCGGCCAAGCCCGGCGCGCCCAACATGTTCGGCGTGGTGGGCGGCGCGGCCAACGCCATCGCGCCGGGCAAGCGGCCGCTGTCGTCGATGACCCCGACCATCCTGGTGAAGAACGGCCGGCCGGCCATGGTGATCGGCACGCCCGGAGGCTCGCGGATCTTCACCTGGGTGTTCCAGGTGCTGGCCAATGTCTACGACCACGGCCTGACCCTGGAGGCGGCCCAGAAGGCGCCGCGTTTCCACCACCAGCTGCTGCCCGAGAACACCCTGTTCTACGAGCCCAAGTTCCCGCCGTCGCCGGCGCTGAGGACGGCGCTCGAGGGGCGCGGCTACGCCTGGGTCGAGGACTTCAGCGGCGACGTCGAGGCGATCCAGATCGTCGGCAGGACGCCCGCGCCCGAGGCGGACCCGCGGGCAAGGGGCGTGGGGATGGTGGTGAAGTGATCCTCGCCCGCGGGGGCGTTTAAAGCCCCGCGATCTCGGCCGCCACCTTCAGCGCCGCCTCGCGCGGGTCGTTGGCGGCCGAGATCGGGCGGCCGCAGACCAGGTGGGTGGCGCCGGCGCGGATGGCGGCTTCGGGCGTGGCGGCGCGGGCCTGGTCGTTCTTGGCCGCCCAGAACGGACGCACGCCGGGGGTGACGATCAGGAACCCCGGCCTGCCGGCCTGCTGGGCGATCTCGCGGGCCAAGGCCGCTTCGTGGGGCGACGAGACGATGCCGTCGACGCCGCAGTCGATGGCCTGGCGCACGCGGCGCTCGACCAGGTCGCGAGCCCCGAAGGCGTAACCCATCTCGATCAGGTCAGCGTCGGTCAGGCTGGTCAGCACGGTGACGGCCAGGATCTTCAAGGACGAGTCGCCGCGCGCCTTGACCGCGGCCGTCATCACCTGCGGCTCGGCGTGGACGGTCAGAAGATCACAGCCGCTCTGGGCCAGCACGCGGGCCGAGCGCTCGACCGTCGCGCCGATGTCGTGCAGCTTCCAGTCGAGGAAGATCTGCTTGCCGCTGGCCTTCAGTTCGTGGGCCAGGGTCATGCCGCCGCTGGCCAGCAGCTCCAGGCCGATCTTGTAGAAGCTGACCGCGTCGCCCAGGTGCTCGACCAGTTGTCGCGCATCGTCGGTCGTGGGCAGGTCGAGCGGCACGATCAGGCGCGGGTCGGCGGTCATGTTGGGTCCCCGGGGTTGGCGCGCGCAACCGTCCGCTCTAGGACAGAGCCGAGCTTGGGCGCGATTTGAAAGGCGAGGACGTCGAATGGACGAGGCGAAGCTGGCCGTCAACTTCTTCGTGGCCCTGTTCGCCTTGATCGACCCGATCGGCAACGTGCCGCTGTTCGCCGCCGCCACCCTGGGCGCCGCCGCGGCGGGGCGGCGGATGGTGGCCGTCTATATCGGCCTGTTCATGACCGCGTTCCTGATCTTCTTCTACTTCACGGGCGTCGGCCTCCTGGCCTTCTTTGGCATCTCGATGCAAGCCTTCCGCATCGCCGGCGGCATCATCCTGTTCATCCTGGGCCTGGACATGGTGCGCGACGACTTCACCACCATGTTCGCCGACGCCGCCGAGGGGGTCGAGGACCAGTCGCCGCGCGCCTACGCCAAGAAGCGGTTCGAGCGTCTGATCGTGCCGTTCGCCATGCCGCTGCTGATCGGGCCGGGCGCGATCTCGACCGTGATCATCTATGCGGCCGAGGCCCGCCCCCTGGGTCTGGCCGGGGCGGGCATCGGGGTGGCGGTGATCGCCGCCGTTTCGGCCGTGGTCGTGGCCGCCTTCTGGGCCGCGCCGCTGATCAGCCGGGTGCTGGGCCGCATCGGCATGAGCATCGTGGTTCGGGTGCTGGGCCTGATCCTGTGCGCCCTGGCGGTGCAGTTCGTGCTGGTCGGCGTCGGCGACGCCACGCGCGGCCTGATCAACAACGACGCCAAGGCGCCCTACGCCGAGAAGCCTTAAGTCGCGGCGGGCTCTGGACACCGGCGGGCGGCGGGGCCCATATCGCCGCCATGCGCGCTCATGACGCCGATGTGATCATCGCCGGCGCCGGCATGGCCGGCTCCACCCTGGCCCTGGCCCTGGCCTCAGGCGGGCTCAAGCCCCTGCTGGTCGATCCCCAGCCGTTTGAGGCCCAGCTGGCCGCGACCTTCGACGGGCGCAGCTCGGCCATCGCCTATTCCAGCTTCCGCCAGTGGCGGGCGATCGGAGCTGGCGAGGCCCTGGCCCCCCACGCCCAGCGCATCGAGCAGATCCTGGTCACCGACGGCCGCACGCCCGGCGCGGCAGCCCGCAAGCCCCTGCCGGCCTTCCTGCGCTTCGACAGCAGCGAGATCTCCGGCCGCATCGAGGGTGAACCGCTGGGCTATCTGGTCGAGAACCGCCAGATCCGCGCGGCGCTGTCCAAGGCGGTGATCGACAAGCAGATCCCCGTCATCGCGCCGATGGCGGCGAAGAACCTCCAGGTCGAGGCCGGCGCCGCCAAGCTGACCCTGTCGGACGGTCGCGTGCTGTCGGCCCCGCTGGCGGTCAGCGCCGAGGGGCGGGGCTCGGTTCTGCGCCGCGCGGCCGGCATCGGCGACATCGGCTGGAGCTACGGCCAGAGCGGCGTGGTCGCTACGGTGCGTCTGCAGCGCCCGCACGAGGGGGTGGCCCACGAATACTTCCTGCCCAGCGGCCCGTTCGCCATCCTGCCGCTGACCGACAACCGCGCCAGCCTGGTCTGGACCGAGAGCTCCGCGCGCGGCGAGGCCCTGCGCCACGCCGGTCCCGAGGCCTTCCACGCCCATCTGATGCGTCGGTTCGGCGACTTCCTGGGCGAGGTCTCGATCGAGGGGCCGACCTTCGTCTATCCGCTGTCGCTGTCGCTGGCCGAGCGCATGGTCGCCCCGCGCCTGGCCTTGATCGGCGACGCCGCCCATGGGGTGCACCCGATCGCGGGGCAGGGCTTGAACCTGGGTCTGAAGGACGCGGCCGCCCTGGCCGAGGTGCTGGTCGAAGCGTTACGCAACGGCGAGGACATCGGCGCCGAGGCGGTGCTGGAGCGCTATGCTCGCTGGCGGCGGTTCGACACCGTCAGCAACGCCCTGGCCTTCGACGCCTTCGTGCGGATCTTCTCGAACGACAATCCGCTGCTGCGCGCCGTGCGCGGGGCGGGCCTGGCGGTGGTCAACCAGATCGCGCCGGCGCGGCGGTTCTTCATGCACGAGGCCGGCGGCGGGGTCGGGGACCTGCCCAAGCTGCTGCGCGGGGTGAGTCTCTAGCTCTCCTCCCCCAGAGGGGGAGGTGGCCCGGAGGGCCGGAGGGGGCAGCTCGGCGTCGACCGGCGGCGCCCCTCAGTCGCTCTGCGACAGCTCCCCCCAGAGGGGGAGCAGAGTCTGTTCTTACTCGCTGAGTTCGCGCGCCTCTTCCGGCAGCATGATCGGCACGCCGTCGCGGATCGGATAGGCCAGCTTGGCCGCGCGGCTGATCAGTTCGCCCTTGGCGCGGTCGTACTCCAGCGGGCCGCGGGTCACGGGGCACACCAGCACTTCCAGCAGGCGCGGATCGACATCGACGGGGGGCGGAGCGGCTTCGGTCATGACGCCTCTCTACTGGATAGACGTCGGTTCGTCATCGTCCGTTCCGGCCGCGTCGATCTCCAGCAACGCCGTAAGGGTCGCCTTGCGCTCGAAGATCGTCTCGGCCTCCAGCAGGGCCTGCTTCTCCAGCGGATCGAAAGGCAGGGCCATGGCCAGGCTGTTGATCAGAGCGTCCGAGGGGGCGCTCTCGGCGTCGCCCCAGTCGATGGCCAGGCCGCGGTGGTCCAGGTAGCGGCGCAGGGCGGACAGCAGGCGGTCGATGTCGGGCGCGGTGCGCTCGCCGACGGCGTCCTCGCGCAGGTCGGGCTCGTAGGGGGTGAAGTCGGCGCGCACCTGCCGATAGGGCGTGCGCACGGGCAGCTCCTCGCCGGCGCGGAAGCGGCAGACCCCGGTCAGGGTGATCAGGTAGCGGCCGTCGCTGGTCTCGGCGAAGCTGGTCACCCGACCGGCGCAACCCACGGGGGCCAGGGCGGGACGTTGCGGGTCAGCGGCGGGACCGGCGGCGTGCGGGCGTGTCTGGATCATGCCGATGATCCGTTCGCCCGACATGGCGTCGTCCAGCATGTTCAGGTAGCGCGGCTCGAAGATGTTCAGCGGCAGCTGGCCGCCCGGCAGCAGCAGGGCCCCGTCCAGAGGGAACACGGGGATCACCAGCGGGAGGTCGCCAAGCTTGCGGTAGTTTGCCGGCATCCGTTGCTCCCTGTGTTCTGGCCTAGCTGAAGAGGAGGGTCGACAGCTTGCGCCGACCCTGCTTGGCCACCTCCGAGGTGGGGCCCGCGGCTTCGAAGACGGTCAGCAGCTGCTTGCGCGCCGCGTCGTCGTTCCACGTACGGTCGCGGGCGATAATGGTCAGAAGATGGTCGGCGGCGTCCTGGAGGCGGCCGGTCCCGGCCAGGGCCTTGGCCAGCTCCAGCCGCGCTTCGTGGTCGTCCGGATCGGCGGCCAGGCGCTGCTCGAAGGCGGCGGTCTCGGAGGGCGCGTCCTCCGCCAGCGCCAGGGCGGCGCGGGCGGCGTCCAGGTCGGGGTCCTTGGCGTCGGCCGGAGCCATGGCGACCACCTCGGCCGCGCCCTCAAGGTCGCCGCCGATCAGATAGGCGCGGGCCATGCCGCCCAGGGCCTTGATGTTGGTCGGGTCGGTGTTCAGCGCCTGGGCGAAGGCCTGGGCCGCGCCGCCGACGTCGCCGATCTCCAGTGATTCCTTGCCCAGGGCGATCAGGTCGTCGATGGCGCTGGGACCCGCCGGACCGGCCAGCTTCTCGACGAAGGCCTTGACCTGGCTCTCGGGCAGGGCGCCCTGGAAGGCGTCGACCGGGCGGCCGTCGACGAAGGCGTAGACGGTGGGGATCGACTGCACGCGCAGCTGGCCGGCGAAGCCCGGATTGGCGTCGACGTCGATCTTGACCAGCTTCACCGCCCCGTTGGCCGCGTTGACGACCTTCTCGATGGTGGGCGTGAGCTGCCGGCAGGGGCCGCACCAGGTGGCCCAGAAGTCGACGATGACCGGCTGGATCTTCGAGGCCTCGATGACGTCGGCCATGAAGCTGGCGTCCGAGCCGTCCTTGATGTGCTCGCTTTTGGCCGGGGCAGCGGGCTTTTCGCCGATCAGGGACATCGGGTCTCTCATGCACTCAAGGTGGGGAACGCTCGAACCGGCAAGATGGTCCTTCGTGCGGCCGCGCGCAATGTCCCGTTCGCGCGTGGGGCGAACCTAGGCCACCACTTCCATCGCCGCGAAATCCACGATCATCGGGACGACGCCCAGCGCGGACAGGAACTTGCGGAAGTCGGCCTGGGAGACGGCCGTGGTGGCGTCGTTGCCCAGCGGGTGGAAGTTGACCGGATCGCTGTCCGCCAGCGCCTTGTCGAGCACGAAGCGCAGCCGCCGGTCCGTGTCGTTGATCAGGCCGAAGGCGGTGACCGAGCCCGGCGTCACGCCGAGGGTCTCGACCATCATCTCCTGCGGACCGAACGACAGCCGGCCCGAGCCGATCACATGATGCAGCTTCTTGAGGTCGATGGCCGTCTCGCCCAGGGCCGAGATCAGCCACAGCTGGCCCTTGGCGTCCTTGAGGAACAGGTTCTTGGTGTGGCCGCCGGGCAGGGCCTTCTTGATCTCCAGCCCTTCCTCGACGCGGAACACCGGCGGGTGGTCCAGGGTATGGTGCGAGATTCCGTGGGCCTCGAAAAAGGCGAACAGGTCGGCTCTGGTCTTCATGCGGTCTCTCTAGACGGGCCAAGGGCGCGAGCGCTAGACCAGAAGACCTAAAGGGCAGGAAGCCAAGCAAAGGACCGGCATGGAACTGGAGTGCTATCCCACCGAGAACCGTCCGCCGGAAATCGTGCCCGGCCGGCCACAGCGCGCCTGGATGGACCGGTTCGCCGAACGCCATCCCTATCGCTGCCTGCCGCTGACCATGGCCAACACCACGGGCTGGGACATCATCTGCCCGGTCGGCTTCTCGATGACCTGGGACGGCGGGGCGCACCAGGAGTGCATCAAGTTCCAGCCCGACCACCCCTATCCGGGCTTCACCGACTTCGTGAAGTCGCACTTCACCCGGGGGGTCGTGACCTTCCACACCGGCTATCTGTTCCGCACGCCGCCGGGCTGGTCGCTGATGGCGATGGGGCCGCCCAACCATGTCAAGGACGGCATCCAGCCCCTAGCGGGCGTCATCGAGACCGACTGGCTGCCGTTCCCGTTCACGATGAACTGGATCTTCACCCGGCCCGGCACGGTGCGCTTCGAAAAGGGCGAGACCTTCTGCTTCATCATGCCGATCCAGGACAAGCCGATGGAGGCGTTCCAGCCGGTGATCCGCTCGATGAACTCCAACCCCGACCTGCGCCGCCAGTACGACGTCTGGGCCGAGAAGCGCAGCGAGTTCAACGCCCTGATCTTCAAGCGCGACCCCGAGGCCACCAAGGAGGCCTGGCAGCGCTTCTACTTCAAGGGCGAGTACCCGGAAGAGATCAAGGCCGAGGCCCCCAGCCATCACGTCAACAAGCGCCGGATGAAGTCGCCGAAGCTGGGGGTGTAGAGCGGCGGGCCCCGCCACCGCTCATTCCCGCCGATGCGGGAATGAGCGAATTGGGCGCGGCTAGCTGCCCAGCATGTTGCCATAGCCGATCACCACGGTGGCGCCGACCAGCAGGGCCACGCCGGCCCAGACCATGTTGCGCACGGCGGGACGGGCGTCCTTCCACTCCTTGAAGGCGAAGCCCCACAAGGTGCCGAAGATGATGATCGAGGCCATGTGCAGGGTCCAGCTGGAGAAGCCGTACTTGCCCATCTGGCTCTCGCCCATGGTGTAGAAGAAGAACTGGAAGTACCAGGCGGTGCCGGCCAGGGCGCACAGCAGCCAATTGGCCAGCATCGGCGGCTTGCCTTCGGCCGGATCGGCGTCCTTGGGCGCTTGGCCCAGCCACTGGCCGGCGGTCTTGTTCTTGACGATCAGATAGCCGCACCAGACGCCGTTGGTGATCAGACCGCCGAACATCACCAGGCACAGGGCCGGCAGGCCGGTCCACAGCGGGCCGGTGCCGGCCGCGGCCGACAGGGCCTTGATCGGCTCGCCGGCCGCCAGGCCGAAGGCGAAACAGGCCGACATGATCCCCGAGAAGATCGCCACGGCGACGCCCTTCTTGAAGTCGAACTCGGCGACGGCCTCGGCCTTCTGGTCCGGCGACAGGTCGGCGTCCTTCCGGGCGCCGGCCATGGCCACCACGATGATGCCGGCCAGGGTCATCAAGAGGCCCAGCAGGATGATCCTGCCCGAGGTCGAGCCCAGCAGGGTCTCGGCGAAGGTCCCGCGCACGATCGGCGGGATCAGGGTGCCGAACACGGTGCACAGGCCCAGCACCACGGCCATGCCCAGCGACAGGCCCAGGTAGCGCATGGTCAGGCCGTAGGTCAGGCCGCCGAAGCCCCACAGGATCCCGAACAGGACGCACAGGCCGACGACGTTCGACGGCACCTGGGCCATGACGCCCATCAGGTCGTGGGTGCGGATCGAGGCGAACAGCCAGGGGGCCAGCAGCCAGGAGAAGATCCCGCCGGTCAGCCAGTAGATCTCCCACGACCAGCGCTTCACGCCGCGATAGGGGACATAGAAGCTGGCGGAGGCCAGGCCGCCCAGCCAGTGGAAGAGGACGCCGAGCAGCGGGTTCATGCGCGCGTCTCGCGGGGCGACGATCCGATGGGCTGCATGGCTTCCTCCCTCATTCATCCCGAAATATGGGATGCTTTTCTATATGATGGAGGTTTTTGCGGCCTTGGCTAGTCCCAAATAGCGCAGCTGGGGCGGATGGCCTGGATCAAGGACCGTGTCAGACCGCCTTGACCGCCCCGACGATCGACTTGACGACCTTCCTGACCAGGGCCGGGTCGTCGCCCTCGGCCATGATGCGGATCAAGGGCTCGGTGCCCGAGGCGCGCACGACGATGCGGCCGGCGCCGTTCAACTGGGCCTCGCCGTCGGCGATGGCCTCCTTGACGGTCTTGGCCTCCAGCGGCTTGCCGCCAGCGAAGCGGACGTTCTCCAGGAGCTGCGGCACGGGCTCGAACTGGCGGCCCAGGACGCTCATCGGCTGGCCGCTCTCGATCAGCACGGCCAACACCTGCAGGGCGGCGATCAGGCCGTCGCCGGTGGTCGAGAAGTCCGACAGGATCAGGTGGCCCGACTGCTCGCCGCCGACATTGAAGCCGCCTTCGCGCATGCGCTGCATCACATAGCGATCGCCGACTCCAGTGCGCTCGAGCGTCAGGCCCAGGTCCTTCAAGCGACGCTCCAGCCCCAGGTTGGACATGACCGTGGCGACGACGCCGCCGCCTTTCAGGGCCCCGGCCTTGGCGAAGGCGGCGGCGATGATGGCCATGATCTGGTCGCCGTCGACGACCACGCCCTTCTCGTCGCAGATCACCAAGCGGTCGGCGTCGCCGTCCAGGGCGATGCCGATGTCGGCCCGGTACTCGCGAACCATCTTGGCCATGGCCTCCGGATGGGTCGAGCCGCACTCTTCGTTGATGTTCGTGCCGTCGGGATTGTCGCCCAGGGCGATGACCTCCGCGCCCAGCTCGTAGAGGGCCGTGGGCGCGACCTTGTAGGCCGCGCCGTGGGCGCAATCGATGACGATGCGCAGGCCGGACAGGTTCAGGTGGCGCGGGAAGGTCGCCTTGACGATCTCGACATAGCGGGCCTGGGCGTCGTCGATGCGCTTGACGCGGCCCAGGTCGCGCGGAGCAGCCAGGCCTTCCTGCAGCCCCTCGTCCATCAGGGCCTCGATCTTCAGCTCCTGTTCGTCCGAAAGCTTGTAGCCGTCGGGGCCGAACAGCTTGATGCCGTTGTCGGCGAAATTGTTGTGGCTGGCCGAGATCATCACGCCCAGGTCGGCGCGCATCGAGCGGGTCATCATCGCCACGGCCGGGGTGGGGAGGGGGCCAAAGAGCCGCACGTCCATGCCGACGCTGGTGAAGCCGGCGACCAGGGCCGGCTCGATCATGTAGCCCGACAGTCGGGTGTCCTTGCCGATCACCACGAGGTGGCGGCGGTCGTCCTGCGAGCGGAACAGCTTGCCGGCCGCCAGGCCGACACGCAGGGCCACTTCAGCCGTCATCGGGTGCTTGTTGGCTTGGCCCCGGATGCCGTCGGTGCCGAAATAGGCGCGCTTGCTCATGTCGTCTTCTGGTCTCTTTGGGGCCGTGCTTCGGACCCGAAACGATCCGAAATGCAGATTTATCGGTAGTGGTCTTGAGCGAGTGCTAAAGCCCGACCTCGAAATCCTCGTGCGGCTAGGGATAATCCTGTCGACGCGTTCTACAAGGGATCATGGCCCATGTGCGGCATTATCGGCATCGTCGGCAAGCAACCGGTCGCCGACCGTCTGATCGAGAGCCTGAAGCGTCTGGAGTATCGAGGCTACGATTCCGCGGGCGTCGCCGGTGTCGTCGGCGGAAAGGTCGAGCGCCGGCGGGCCCAGGGCAAGATAAAGGCCCTGGAAGCGGTTCTGGCGGATCAGCCGTTGGACGCCGCGACCGGCATCGGCCACACCCGCTGGGCCACGCACGGGGCGCCGAACGTCCAGAACGCCCACCCGCACACGGCGGGTCGAGTCACCCTGGTCCATAACGGCATCATCGAGAACTTCGCCGAGCTGAAGGCCGAGCTGGCCGCGGCCGGCCGCACGTTCACCAGCGACACCGACACCGAGGTCATCGCCCACCTGATCGACGCCGAGCTGGCCGCGGGCCTGGCGCCGCTGGAAGCTTTCAAGGCCACGCTGGATCGCCTGACCGGGGCCTACGCCCTGGCCGTGCTGATCGAGGGCGAGGCCGGGCTGATCCTGGGCGCACGTCGCGGCAGCCCGCTGGTCGTGGGCGAGGGCCAGGGCGAGATGTTCCTGGGTTCGGACGCCCTGGCGGTCGGCCCCTTCACCAACCGCGTGGTCTATCTGGACGAGGGCGACTACGTGGCCCTGGATCACGACGGCTATCGGATCTTCGACGCCTCGGGCGCGCCCGTGACCCGCGCCGTGCGGGTGGTCCCGACGTCGGCGGTGATGCTGGAGAAGGGCAATTACCGCCACTTCATGGAGAAGGAGATCCATGATCAGCCCGAGGGCTGCCAGCGCACCATCGCGGCCTATGTCGACACCCTGAGCGCGCGCGCCTCGGTCCCCGGCGACATCGACTTCGCCAAGCTGGAGCGCATCCAGATCGTGGCCTGCGGCACCTCGTACATCGCCGGCGTGGTGGGCAAGTATCTGATCGAGCAGCTGGCCGACCTGCCGGTCGACGTCGAGATCGCCTCGGAGTTCCGCTACCGCCAGCCGGCCATTCGCAAGGACGCCCTGGTCATCGCCATGTCGCAGTCGGGCGAGACGGCCGACACCCTGGCGGCCCTGCGCTACTGCAAGGCCAAGGGCATGCGGAGCGCGGTGGTCGTCAACGCCCAGGAATCGACGATGGCGCGCGAGGTCGATGTCGTGTGGCCGATCCACTGCGGTCCCGAGATCGGCGTGGCCTCGACCAAGGCCTTCACCGCCCAGGTCAGCGTGATGATCGCCCTGGCCATCGCCGCCGCCAAGGCGCGTGGAACCATCGACGCCGCCGAGGAGCAGCGCCTGGTCAAGGTGCTGCTGGAGGCTCCGCGCCTGATCGCCGAGGCCATCGGCCTGGAGGACGCCATCAAGGAGATCGCCGCCGACGTCGCCAAGGCGCGGGACGTGCTCTATCTGGGCCGAGGGCCGATGTCGGCCCTGGCCCTGGAAGGCGCGCTGAAGCTGAAGGAGATCAGCTACATCCACGCCGAGGGCTACGCCGCCGGCGAGCTGAAGCACGGCCCGATCGCCCTGGTCGACGACCAGACCCCGATCGTCATCCTGGCGCCGCATGACAGCTATTTCGAGAAGTCGGCCTCGAACATGAGCGAGGTCATGGCCCGGGGCGGCCAGGTGATCTTCATCACCGACACCGAGGGGGTGAAGCACGCGCCGGCGGGGGCCAAGGTGGTGGTGACGGCGCCAGCTTCGGATCCGCTGGTCTCGACCCTGGTGATGTCGGCCCCGATCCAGCTGCTGGCCTACCACGTCGCCGTGGTGAAGGGGGCGGACGTCGACCAGCCGCGGAACCTGGCGAAGTCGGTGACGGTGGAGTAGGGGGCTCCCAGCTCTGCTCCCCCAGAGGGGGAGGAGAAACTAGGCCAGCCGCGAATTCTTCACCGAATAGCCGAAATAGACCGCGCAGGCTCCCGCGACCCACGCCGCGAACAGCAGCCACGTGTCCAGCGGCAGACCGACGATCAGGTACCCGCAGAAGGCCACGCTGAGCGCCGGAACGACCGGATACAGCGGAACCTTGTAGCCGCGCGGCAGCTCCGGCTGGGTCCGGCGCAGGATGATCACGCCCAGCGAGACGATGGCGAAGGCGATCAGCGTGCCCATGCTGGTCAGGTTCACCAGCACGTCCAGCGGCACCAGGGCGGCCAGTACGGCGATGAAGGCGGCCACGACATAGGTGTTGAGGTCGGGGCTGCGGGTCTTCGGGTCCAGGCGCTGGAACAGCTTGGGCAGCAGGCCGTCGCGGCTCATCGCGTAGAGGATCCGCGTCTGGCCGTACATGACCACCAGGGTGATCGAGAAGATCGAGACGATCGCCCCGACACACAGCACCAGCGAGGTCCAGGACGCGCCGGTCAGGTTGCGCAGGATCACCGCCAGCCCCGCCTCCTGGCCGGCGAAGGCGGTCCAGGGCTGGGCCCCGACCGCGGCCAGGGCCACCAGGATGTAGATGGCCGTGACGATCAGCAGGCTGAGGACGATGCCCAGCGGCAGGGTGCGGCGCGGGTCCTTGACCTCCTCGCCCGCCGTCGAGACCGCGTCGATGCCGATGTACGAGAAGAAGATCGACGAGGCCGCCGCGCCGACGCCGGCCACGCCCATCGGCATGAACGGCGTCAGGTTGCCGGCGTGGAAGCCGCTGAAGGCGATGACCACGAAGAACAGCAGGACGAGCAGCTTCAGCACCACCAGGACGGCGTTGACGGTCGTCGACTCCTTCACCCCACGCAGCAGCAGCACCATGCAGGCCCCGACCAGCACGACGGCCGGCAGGTTGAACACCCCGCCTGCGCCGGGGGCCTTGGCGATGGCGTCGGGCATCTTCATCCCGACCAGGTCGACCAGCATCTCGTTCAGGTACTGGCCCCAGCCTACGGCGATGGCCGAGGCCGAGACGGCGTATTCCAGAAGCAGGCACGCCCCGACGATGAAGGCGACGAACTCGCCCAGGGTGGCGTAGGCGTAGGAATAGGACGAGCCCGACACCGGAATGGTCGAGGCCAGTTCGGCGTAGCACAGGGCGGTCAGGGCGGCGGTGATCCCGGCCAGCACGAACGAGACGATCACCGCGGGACCGGCGGCCGGCACCGCCGTGGTCAGGGCCACGAAGATGCCGGTGCCGATCGTCGCGCCGACGCCCAGCATGGTCAGCTGGAACAGGCCTATGGTGCGCGGCAGGTGCTCGGGAGGATGCTCGCCCTGAACTTGCGCGACGGGCTTGCGGCGGAACAGGTCGGCGGCGCGGAACGGGGCCATGGCGGCTCCTTGGGACGGTCAGGCGCGCGCTATAGACCGCGACATGCCCGACCTCTAGCCGGAAATATCCGCTCATCCCCGCTTTAGCGAGGAGCCTACCCCGCCGCTTTGAGCAGGTAGTCCCGCGTCAGGGGCGCGGCGTCGCGCTTCTTGGCCAGCTGGATCTGGAAGACCATGTGGCCGCCGTGCCGGAAGCCCAGCTCGGCGCCGGCCAGGTAGAACTCCCACATCCGCCGGAATCGGCCGTCGAACATCGTCGGGATGTCCGGATCGGCCATGAACCGCTCGCGCCAGATGCGGCAGGTCTCGGCATAGTGCAGGCGCAGGATCTCGATGTCGGTGATCCACAGGCCCGCGTGCTCGATCGCGGCGACGATCTCCGACAGGCCTGGGATGTACCCGCCCGGGAAGATGTACTTCTGGGTGAAGGCGTTGGTCGCGCCCGGGCCGTGCATCTTGCCGATCGAGTGGACCAGGGCGACGCCGTCCTCGTCCAGCAGCTTGGCGATGGTCTCGAAATAGGTGCGGAAGTTCGGCGCGCCCACGTGCTCGAGCATGCCGACCGAGACGATGCGGTCGAACGTCTCGTCCAGGTCGCGATAGTCGGTCAGGCGAAAGTCGATCTTGTCGGACAGGCCCGCCTGATCGGCGCGCTCCCTGGCCAGGGCCAGTTGCTCGGTCGAGAGCGTGACGCCGGTCATCCGGGCCCCGAAGTCCTTGGCCAGGGTCATGGACAGGCCGCCCCAGCCCGAGCCGATGTCCAGGGTCTTCATGCCCGGCTGGATCAGCAGCTTGCGGCCGATCAGGGCCTTCTTGGCCGCCTGGGCCTCCTCCAGCGTCATGTCGGGACGTTCGAAATAGGCGCAGCTGTACTGCATGTCCGCGTCGAGGAACCGGCGGTACAGGTCGTTCGACAGGTCATAGTGGTGGGCGACGTTGCGGCGCGAGGCCACGCGGTCGTTGACCTGCTGAACCCTTCGCTTCAGCGCCTTGCGGAAGCGGGTCAGGGCCGAGCCGCGCTTGGGCTTGCGCCCCCCGCTCTCGCCGACGATGGTCAGCAGCTGGTCGATCGTTCCCTGTTCGAAGACGATGTCGCCTTCCATATAGCCTTCGCCCAGGCCCAGGCTGGGATTGGCCAGGCGGCGCAGGCCCCGGCTGTTGATCCGGATCACCACGGGCGGCCCCGAGCCGTCCCCGGCCTTGACGACGCGACCTCCGGGCAGATGCGCCGTGAAGTCGCCGGTCTTGATCATTTTGCTGAGCAGGGCTTCGATCATCCGACCAACTTAAGCGCAAGTTCGTCCGCGACAACCTGTCGCATACGGAGGAAATGCATGTCGATCGACGGCCTGGTCGTCAGCCGCGCCGGCGCCGAGGCGGCGCCGGTGATCGCCAACCTGATGCAGTTCTACATCCACGACTTCTCCGAACTGTGGTTCGACCGCGCGTCGGAGGGCGAGCTGGGCCCGGACGGCCGCTATGCGGACTATCCCGGCCTGGAGACCTACTGGACCGATCCGGCGCGCGAGGCGTGGCTGTTCGCCGTGAACGGCCTGCCGGTCGGCTTCGCCCTGCTGAACGATGCGCCCCACGCGCCGACCCCGGTCGACCGGGCGGTGGCCGAGTTCTTCGTCGTCCGCAAGCACCGGCGACGCGGCGTGGGCCTGGCGGCCGCCCATGCGCTGTTCGGCTCGGCCTGGGGCGTCTGGGAAGCGGCGGTGGTCCGCCGCAACGCCGGCGCGCTGGCCTTCTGGCGGCAGGCGGCGTCCACCTATCCCGGCGTGCGCGACGTCGTCGAGGAGGATCGCCACGACGCGCGGTGGGATGGCGCCGTGCTGCGGTTCCGGGTGGGGTAGACCGCGGCCCGGACCGTCGTGTATCTCTCCATTTCAGGTTGAGGTTCCAGCGTTCGGAACCATCTGGGGGAGATCGCCATGACGACGATGAGGCTTGGGGCGGGTGTTTCGGTCGACTTCCTGGATCTCAGTTCGTCCGGGGCGGCCTACCCGCCGGCGACGCAGCGATCGTCGACAAGCTTCGTCTTCGACTACGGTTTCGGCGTCACCGAGACGTACATGGGCTCGGGCTTCACCTTCGGCGCCGACGGCATGCCGACCGGCGGGGTCGTCACCGCCATGACCGGCTATACGGACGGCGTGGCCGACATCTGGTTCACCGATCTGAACCTTTCGATCTCCGTGATCGTCGGCTTCTACCGGTCGGGCGACGCCCTGGGCCTGCAGTCCTACATCCTGGCGAACGACGACCAGCTCTATGGAGGAGACGACGTCGACCAGATCCGCGGCTTCGCCGGGAACGATCAGATCTACGGCGGCGACGGCAACGACGTGCTGTACGGCGATGCGGGCAATGACACGATCGACGGCGGCCTAGGCAACGACATCGCCGCCTTCAACGGCGCGCTCGCCAACTTCAAGATCAGCAAGAGCGGCGCGAATTGGATCGTCAGCGACACGCGCCCCAACGGCAGTCAGGGGACGGACACCCTGAGCAGCATCGAGCGGATCAAGTTCGACGACCGGACGCTCAGCGTGTTCGCCGTCAGCACCCAGATCGACGCCGCCGCGGCCAACATCCTGCGCTCCAGCGTGACGACCGACACCTCGATCCTGGTCGGCAACGGCGTCAAGAGCGCCAGCCAGGGGATCGCGGACCTGATCAAGGCGGCCGACGCCACGACCACGGTCGCCACGCTGGCCTACCAGTTCTTCACCGGGAAGATTCCGGGACAGGGCGGGGTCGACTACCTGGTTTCGGCCACCGGCCCCAATCCCAACAACCTGAACAGCGCCTACTACCAGTCGTTCAATCTGGAGAACCGCTACATCAATTTCGCGGTCAATCTGGGCAAGGTCGGCGAGGGCAAGGACGCTTTCGCCACCAAGTACGCCAGTCTCAGCCTCTTCGACGCCACGCGCGAAGCTTACAAGACCATCTTCGGAGGAACGCCGACGGACGCCAAGGTCCACGCCCTGATAGACGCCCGCGTCGACTATTTCGCCAGCTACGGCGGCGACGGGGCGAACGGGATCGGGACCAAGGCGGCCATGGTGGGCTGGCTTCTGGCTGAAGCGGCCAAGGCCGATGTCGGCCAGTACGCCAGGGCCAATGACGCGTTCCTGGCGGACCTGGCGGATGGCGCGGCCTTCGCGGTCGACCTCGTGGGCGTCTACGGCAAGGCCGAGTACAACTACGCCGGCTAGGGCCCGCGCCACGCTTCGCAGGGGGCGTCTTTGCCGGGCCCTCAGGCCTCGTCCGACAGGCGCCGCAGGAAGGCCTGGGCGGCCTCCTTGTGGCGAGGCTTCAGGGTCCGGCCCAGAATGGCCATCAGCGCCGCGAACACCGCCGCGTCGTCGGTGAAGCCGATGGCCGGCAGGATGTCGGGAATCGCGTCGGTCGGCAGGACGAAATAGGCCAGGGCCGCCAGCATCATGCCCTTGGCCGCCACGGGGGTCTCCGGATCGCGTGCGGCCCACCAGACCGACAGGGCTTCGGCGGCGAACGGCACCCTGGCGGCGACCTTGCGGATCTTGGGCAGGAAGCCTTCGCGAACCCGCTCCTCGTTGACGCGCACGGTGACGGGAGCCAGCGCCTTCTTCGGATCCAGCACCTCGTTGACGTTGACGTCGGGGGACGGTTTGGCGTCGCGGCTCATGGGTCTAAACCTCTCTTCAAATCCGATCCTAAACGCGAACCCGCCAAACGCGAAGCCAAGGGGAAACGTCCATGAAACTCGACAACACCGTCGCCGCCGTCGTCACCGGGGGGGCCTCGGGCCTGGGCGAGGCCACCGCCCGCGCCCTGGCCGCCCAAGGCGTCAAGGTCGCCATCTTCGACATGAACGAAGCCGGGGGCGAGGAGGTCGCCAAGGCCATCGGCGGGGTGTTCTGCAAGGTCAACGTGACCAGTGACGCCGATGTCGACGCCGGTTTCGAGAAGGCCCGCGCCGCCCACGGCCAGGAGCGGATCCTGGTCAACTGCGCCGGCACCGGCAACGCCGCCAAGACGGCCAGCCGCGACAAGCAGACGGGCGAGACCAAGCATTTCCCGCTCGACGCCTTCGACCGCATCATCCAGATCAACCTGGTGGGCACCTTCCGGTGCATCGCCAAGTCGGCCAAGGGCATGCTGGACCTGGAGCCGCTGGCGGACGGCGAGCGCGGCGCGATCGTCAACACCGCCTCGGTGGCGGCCGAAGACGGCCAGATGGGCCAGGCCGCCTACTCCGCGTCCAAGGGCGGCGTCGTCGGCATGACCCTGCCGATCGCGCGCGACCTGATGGGCGAGGGGATCCGGGTCAACACCATCCTGCCGGGCATCTTCAACACCCCGCTGATGAACGGCGCGCCGGAGGCCGTGAAGGCCGGCCTGGCCGCCTCGGTGCCTTTCCCCAAGCGCCTGGGCAATCCCGAGGAGTACGCCCAGTTGGCGCTGACCATGATCACCTGCGGCTATTTCAATGGCGAGGACGTCCGCCTGGACGGCGGCATCCGCATGGCGCCGCGGTAGGCGCGGTCGGAGCGCAAAGGAAAGGGGCCCCGACCGGGGCCCCTTTTTTGTGGTCTCTTACTTCGGCGCCGGGCGCTGGATCGTGTTGGCGAGGTTGGCCATGATCTCGCGGGCGTCGTAGGCGCGGGGATCGCCTTCCGGCTTCTTGCCCCGATGCATCACGATCTCGGCCCCAGCCTCGAAGCGTTCGATTGTGCGGATCTGCGCGCGATCGGCGAAGAAGGGGTCGCCCCAGAACGGGTCCCAGGTGCGCCAGCCGTAGCCGCCGCCGAAATAGCGCCAGGACGGACGCCAGTAGCCGTACGGATAGCCATAGCCGAAGCCCGGACGCGCGAACGGATCCGGCTCGACATAGCTGCGGGCGGTGCGGTCGGTGCGGTGGTCGGCGGTCTCGAACCAGTCGTAGCCCTGCTGCACGGTCAGCTCGGCCGACCGATAGAGCAGGTAACGCTCGACCGTCTCGCGCGAGGTCAGGCTGTTGCCGGCGAAGGACACGCGATAACGATCGCCTTCCAGCTTCTGCTCGGAGAAGCCGCCGGTGACCGCACCCGACGTGACCCTGGGCTGATACGGGGTAGGCGTGGCGCAGGCCGATAAGGTCGCGGCGAGCGCCAGTGTCGCGGCGATGGCGACCTTCTTCATGGACATGACTTGCTCCTTCAAGCGGAGTCCTCGGTGTTTAAGGACAACTCTGGCTGGGCTTTGTGGTTTCGCCAAGGCGCCGTTTGATACGGCGTTGAAACTAGATCTGCGTTTTGCATCCCACCAGCGTCGAATAGCGGACTCTTCTTCAGCCTCTCGACACGATCAGTACGGCCGCGGTGATCAGCAGGACGCCGACCAGGATGGCGAAGCCCCGCCGAAAGCCAGGCTCGTTCATCCGGCTGGACAGGGCCGCGCCGCCCAGGCCGTAGCTGGACATGCTGATCAGGTCCATGCCGATGGTGGCGCAGGCGAACATCGCCAGTTGCGGGGCCAGCGGCCGCTTCACGTCCAGGAACGGCGGCAGTACGGCCGAGAAGAACAGCAGGATCTTCGGATTGGCGATCTGGACCATGAAGCCGTCGAGGAAGGCCGAGCGGCCCGCCCGCACGGTCGCGGACGCATGGCTTTCCAGGTTCCGGATCGCCGCCCACAGCGACTTCAGTCCCAGCCAGACCAGATAGGCCGCGCCGGCCAGCGCCAGGACGTGGAAGGCCTCCGGGAAGGCGATGATCATCGCGCCCAGTCCGAGGGCCGAGCCGGTGAACCACACCAGGGTGGCGGTGTTCATGCCGACGACAGCGATCAGCGCCGCGCCCTTGCCGCGCTCCATGCCGGTGGCGATGGCGAACAGATTGGCCGGGCCCGGCGTGATGGCCATGACGAACATGGCGACCAGGAAGGCGCCGTAGCGGGCGGGGTCGACGGGCAGATGGTCCATGGCGCGGATATAGGCCGCCGCGCCAGGCTTCGCCTATGCTCCGATGACCATGTAGACCCAGATCGCGCGTCCCAGGGCGCCGAACAGCAACACCGCCGTGGCCAGGGCCTGGATGATGAAGCCCAGTTCGCGCTTCTTGGGATCGGCGGCATAGCCCAGGGCGTAGACGATCCGGCCCAGGATCCAGACCGCGCCCAGGCCAGCGGCGACCAGGTCGTTCCAGTAGATCGCGAACAGCCACAGCGCGGGCAGGTAGATGACCAGCCACTCGACGGTGTTGGCCTGGACGCGCAGGTGGCGCTCCAGCTCGGGATGGCCGCTCATCGCCGGGGCGTCGATGCCGGTGCGGCGGCGCGCGCCGGGAATGCGCAGGATCATCCAGACATAGACCAGCAGCGACACCAGGGTGACGATCGCCACGAGGGCATGGGACTGATGCATCTTTCGTGTTCCTCCCGCGGACTTCAGGCCGCCTTGCGGGGAACCCTAGCCGTATTCGTCCGGAATATGCACGCGGCCAGGAAGGGCATAGCAGGAAGGCGCTCGTCGACCTGGCGCGAGCGAGACCGTGGGAACCCCGCCGGCGCTCGTTCGCTCCTAGGACTGAACGATCCCTTTTGCGGAGGCTTCGTAAAGCCATGCATGTGGAATCCACCGCCATCCGAGACATCGACTACTCCGCCGAGCACGGCAAGCTGTTCGTCACGTTCAGCGACGGCGACGAATACGTCTATGTCGGCGTGCCCGAGCGGATCAGCAAGGCGTTCTTCCGCGCCCCGTCCAAGGGGCGGTTCTTCCAGCGGATGATCCGGGACCGCTATCCGTACAACCGGGTGTGAACGGAAAACGCCCCAGCCATCGGCCGGGGCGTTCTCGTATGCGAATGGATCGCGAGCCGACTAGCCGCGCTTGTCGCGCTTGGCGAGGACGCGCAGGCGCAGGGCGTTCAGCTTGATGAAGCCGCCGGCGTCGCGGTGGTCGTAGGCGACCTTGCCTTCCTCGAACGTCACCAGGTCCTGGTCGTACAGGCTGTAGGGGCTTTCGCGGCCGATGACCGTGACATTGCCTTTGTACAGCTTCACGCGGACGCGGCCGGCGACCTTTTCCTGGCTGTAGTCGATGGCGGCCTGCAGCATCTCGCGCTCGGGCGAGAACCAGAAGCCGTTGTAGACCAGCTCGGCGTACTTCGGCATCAGCTCGTCCTTCAGGTGCATGGCGCCCCGGTCCAGCGTGATGCTCTCGATGCCGCGGTGGGCGGCCAGCAGGATCGTGCCGCCCGGGGTCTCGTAGACGCCGCGCGACTTCATGCCGACGAAGCGGTTCTCGACCAGGTCGAGGCGGCCGATGCCGTTGTCGCGGCCCAGCTCGTTCAGCCTGGTCAGCAGGGCGGCCGGCGACAGGGCGACGCCGTCGATGGCGACCGGATCGCCCTTCTCGAAATCGATGGTGATGACGGTGGGCTTGTCCGGCGCGTCCTCGGGCGAGATCGTGCGCATGTGGACGAATTCCGGGGCCTCGACCGCCGGATCCTCCAGGACCTTACCTTCCGACGAGGAGTGCAGCAGGTTGGCGTCGACGCTGAACGGCGCCTCGCCGCGCTTGTCCTTGGTGATCTGGATCTGGTGCTTTTCGGCGAAGTCCAGCAGGGCCTCGCGGGACTTGAAGTCCCATTCGCGCCAGGGCGCGATCACGGTGATGTCGGGCTCGAGGCCGTAGTAGCCCAGCTCGAAGCGGACCTGGTCGTTGCCCTTGCCGGTCGCGCCGTGGCTGACGGCGTCGGCGCCCGTCTTGCGGGCGATCTCGATCTGCTTCTTGGCGATCAGCGGCCGCGCGATCGAGGTGCCCAGCAGGTACTGGCCCTCATAGACCGTGTTGGCGCGGAACATCGGGAACACGTAGTCGCGGACGAATTCCTCGCGGACGTCCTCGATGAAGATGTTCTCGGGCTTGACGCCGGCGGCCAGGGCCTTGGCGCGGGCCGGCTCGATCTCCTCGCCCTGGCCCAGGTCGGCCGTGAAGGTCACGACCTCGGCGTTGTGCTCGGTCTGCAGCCACTTGAGGATGATCGAGGTGTCGAGGCCGCCCGAATAGGCGAGCACGACCTTCTTCACGGGCTTGTCGGCCATGAGCGCGGGTCCTTCCGAGAGAAACACAAAGTCGCGCGCCTTCAACGGGATCAGGGCGCGCGGGTCAAGCGTTAAAGCGGACCGCTACAGCTGACCTTCGTCCTGCAACGTCTTGATGACGAACCGCAGGTGGAAAAGCTGGCTCAGGGCCAGGCTGGCGGCCAGGGTGGCGCGGACCAGGAAGATGATGATCGCCCGCGTCGGGTCATCGGTGAATGTGGCCTGGGTCAGGGTGAACGACAGCAGCACGATCGTCGACAGGATCGGGATGCTCAGCAGGCCCACCGGCTTGGGCGCGCGCCAGGTCGGCCGGCCGTCGAAACCCCATTGCAGGGGGACGGCCACGTCCTTGGGGATTCGCTTCCAGGCGCCTTGAGCGGTGGCGGCGATGATGGCGAGGGCGGCGATCGACAGACCGTCGCCCAGCACGCGCAGGGTCGTTTCCATGGCGGCGTACTTAGAACGGCGCGGCCGAAAGCGTGAGCGGTTTCGGCGTCCGCCGCGTTCAAAAATGTAAAAGATCGAGACCGTCTGCGCCGAACGGGCGGACGTCCTCGAGGCCTAGACCGTCACCTGGGCGCCCAGCTCGACCACGCGGCCGGGAGGGATCTTGAAGAAGTCCGTCGGGTTGGCGGCGTTCTTCATCAGGTAGATGAACAATCGGTCCTGCCACAGCGGCATGCCCGAATTGGCCGATGGCACGATCGAGCGTCGACCCAGGAAGAAGCTGGTGGCCATGATGTCGAACTTCAGGCCCTGCTTGCGGCACACCGCCAGCGCCTTGGGGATGTTGGGGCTTTCCATGAAGCCGTAGTTGACGATGACCTTCTTGAAGTCGTCGTTGACCTTCTCGATCTTGACCCGGTCCTCTTCGTTGACGCGCGGCGTCTCGGTCGTGCGGACCGTCAGGATGACATTGCGCTCGTGCAGGACCTTGTTGTGCTTGAGGTTATGCATCAGGGCGACCGGGGTCATGTCGGGATCTGAGGTCAGGAAGATCGCCGTGCCGGGCGCGCGGTGCGGGGCGCGGGCGCGCAGGATCTCCATCAGGTCGATCAAGGGCACGCTGTCGCGGCGGGTCTTGGCGGTCAGGATGTTGGCCCCACGGGTCCAGGTCCACATGATCAGCACCAGCACCGCGCCGAACACCAGCGGCAACCAGGCGCCGTCGGGCACCTTCAGCATGTTCGAGGCGATGAACACGCTGTCCAGGGCGGCCAGAGGGATCAGCAGAAGACCGGTCTGCCACAGGTTCCACTTCCACACGCGGCGGATGACGACATAGGCCAGCAGGGTGTCGACGAACATCGCGCCGGTGACGGCGATGCCGTAGGCGTTGGCCAGCTTGTGCGAGCTGCGGAACGTGAACAGCAGCACCAGCACGCCGATCAGCAGGAACTGGTTGACGGCGGGCACGAAGATCTGGCCGGCCTGGGTCTCGGACGTGCGCTTGATCTCGATGCGCGGCAGCAGCCCCAGCTGCACGGCCTGCTGGGTCATCGAGAAGGCGCCGGTGATCACCGCCTGGCTGGCGATGACGGTGGCGACGGTGGCCATGATCAGCACCGGCCAGTAGGCGAAGCCGGGCACCATCTCCCAGAACGGATTGTGGCGCGCGACGGGGTGGTGCAGCACCAGGGCGCCCTGGCCCAGATAATTCAGCGCCAGGCAGGGGAACACCAGGCACAGCCACGAGGCCTGGATCGGCCGCTTCCCGAAGTGGCCCATGTCGGCGTACAGCGCCTCGGCCCCGGTCACGACCAGGAACACGCTGCCCAGGATCACGAAGCCCAGGAAGCCGTTCTCGAACAGGAAGCGCAGGCCGTACCAGGGATTGAAGGCGCGGAAGATCGACAGGTCGTCGGCCAGGTGGAAGGCTCCCAGCGCGCCCAGGATCACGAACCAGACAGCGGTGATCGGGCCGAACAGCGAGGCCATCCGATGGGTGCCCTTGGCCTGGACGGCGAACAGCAGGATCAGGATGCCGGCCGAGATCGGCAGGATGTAGGGGCGGAAGACATGGCCCAAGCCCGGCGCGTCCTTCAGGCCCTCGACGGCCGAGAGCACCGAGATGGCCGGGGTGATGATGCCGTCGCCGTAGAACAGGGCGGCGCCGACGACGCCGAGGAAGAAGACCGCGACCGAGCGTTTGCGGCCGATGCCGCCCAGCGCCTTCTGGGCCAGGGCCATCAGGGCCAGGGTGCCGCCCTCGCCCTTGTTGTCGGCGCGCATGAAGAAGATGACGTACTTGATCGTCACGAACAGGGTCATGGTCCACAGGACCAGCGACACCACGCCCAGCACCGCGTGCTCGGCCGAGGCCGACGAGCGGGCATGGCTCAGGGCTTCGCGCAGGGCGTACAGCGGGCTGGTGCCGATGTCGCCGAACACAACGCCGATCGAGCCCAGGGCCAGGGCCATGAAGCCATGACCCTTCGCATCGCCATGGCCGGGACCATGACCGTTGGAGGGCGTTCCCTCCTGCTGCGGAATATCGGAAGAGGCGGGGGCGCAGTCGTCGCCGGCGG
Organism: uncultured Caulobacter sp.; assembly: GCA_966211605.1. Taxonomy (GTDB): domain Bacteria; phylum Pseudomonadota; class Alphaproteobacteria; order Caulobacterales; family Caulobacteraceae; genus Caulobacter. Next base: position 13,279 of record CBIHOB010000041.1, on the reverse strand, counting down.
CGCTGGAGGCTTCGGAAGCCATTCAATCCCTCCGGGCCGCCCTCGCAAAATGCTGTCGGCCGACCCATATCGATCAAGCGCGGCGCGATACACCCAATCCGCGACGGGTTCAATCATCCCCCGGCGTCGCCCTCCTCCTTAAAATTGGGGAAGGGGCTCGTTGCGGAGATGAAACAGTTTTCAGTTGAACGCGCGGGCGACAACCTTACGTTCCCGGTTGAGATGTCGGACAGTCAGAAATTTCCCGTTGCGGCCCACGCCCTGGCCTATCTGGCGCACAAGGAGGCGTTTTCCGCCGACCGCGCCGTGGCCAGCGCCGAGCTGGCCGCCTCGGTCCCGACCAATCCGGTCGTGGTCCGCCGCGTCACCGCCATGCTGGGCAAGGCGGGGCTGATCGGCGCGCGCGCCGGGGCCAATGGCGGGGCCTGGCTGCTCAAGCCCGCCGACACGATCACGCTCGACGTCGTGCTGAAGGCCGTCAACGGCTGCGCGCATCTTGGGGTCGCGCCCAAGGGCGTGAAGGGCTGCCCGGTCGGCGAGAAGATTCCCGACGCGGTCCGCTCGGCCATTCTCGCCGCCGACCGCGCCGCCGCCGAGCGCCTGGGTCAGATCACCGTCGCCGACCTGCTGAACGGCGCGCACGCGGCGCTCGAGAGCGGCTGCTGAGCCGCCTTGGCTATTCGGCCGCGGCCAGACTGAGGCGCGTCTGCTGCTGGCGGGCGTCCAGCGCCGCGACGATCCAGATCGCGAAGCCGCCCAAGGCCAGGGCCACGCCGACCCAGCCGGTCGAGGCCCAGCCGTAGCCGGCTGCGATGGCCAGGCCGCCCAGCCAGGGACCAAGCGCGTTGGCGGTGTTGAAGGCCGAGTGATTCAGCGCGGCCGCCAGGGTCTGGGCCTCGCCGGCCACGTCCATCAGCCGGGTCTGCAGGGCCGAGCCCAGGCCGCCGCCGCAGCCGATCAGGAACACGACCGGCAGAAGGGTCGAAAGGCTGCCCACCGCCAGGGGATACAGGGCCAGGGCGCCGGCGCTCCACAGCAGGATCGCGCCAATGGCCGGCATCAGGGCGCGGTCGGCGGCCCAGGCGCAGACCAGGGTGCCCACGGTCATGCCGGCCCCGAACACCGCCAGCACCACCGGCAGGGCGGCGGGCGAGGCGTGGGTCACGGCCAGCAGGGTGTCCGCCAGGTAGGTGTAGACGCAGAACAGGCCGCCGAAGCCGATCGCCCCGATCGCCAGGGTCAGCCATACCCGACCTCTGGCCAGGGCCGACAGTTCACGCAGGGGGCTGGCGTCGGCGTCGGCCGGGACGCGCGGGGCGTACAGCCAGACGGAAAGCGCGGTCAGGCCGGCCAGCACCGAGACGATCACGAAGCCCCACCGCCAGCCGACCCACTGGCCCACGACATTGGCCATCGGCACGCCGACGATGGTGGCGATGGTCAGGCCGATCATCACCATGGCGACGGACTGGGCCCGCTTCTCCGGCGGCGAGACGCTGGCGGCGACCAGGGCCGCGACGCCGAAATAGGCCCCGTGCGGCAGGCCCGAGAAAAAGCGGAAGGCGATCATCCAGCCGAAGTCGGGCGCCATGGCCGACAGCAGGTTGCCGACCGCGAACACGACCATCAGCACCGTCAGGATCACCCGGCGCGGCCAGCGCGCGGCCGCCACGGCGATCACCGGCGCTCCGACCACCACGCCCATCGCATAGGCGCTGATCGCATGGCCGGCTGTGGGGGCGTCGACCCCCAGGTCCTTGGCGAAATAGGGCAAGAGGCTCATCGACGCGAACTCGGTCGTGCCGATCGCGAAGCCGCCTAGGGCCAGGGCGGCCAGGACAAGGCCTGGATGGGTCGTCTTGGGGGTCATGCCGGCGCCTCACACACAAAGCGGCGCAACACGGATGCGACCTGCCGGGGGAGCGGCGAGCCGGATGTCATGCTGCATTGCAAAAGGTCCTTGTACATAAGGAAATGACAACGTTGTCGCAAGGTGGGGCGACATTTCGCCGTTCGGCGAGTCGAGCCCTTAAGTCGCGCTAAAGGCCGCCCGCAGAAAAATTGCATCACATCTTGTTGCTGATCCTCTGGCGGCGCCGCTTCGGCGCATTACGTAATCGCTACCGTTTCAGTTTCGAAATCGGAGGGAATTCAAAATGACCACCATCGCCATCGCTTATCACTCGGGCTACGGCCACACCGAAGTCCTGGCCCAGAAGGTCGCCGAAGGCGTCCGCGACGCCGGCCAGACCCCGGTCCTGCTGAAGATCGACAGCGCCGCCCAGGACTTCGCCCCGCTGATCGAGCAGATCACCAAGGCCGACGCCGTGGTGTTCGGCGCGCCGACCTACATGGGCGACGTCTCGGGCGTGTTCAAAGTATTCGCCGACGCCACCGCCTCGGTGTTCTTCACCGGCGCCTGGAAGGACAAGCTGGCCGCAGGCTTCACCAACTCGCACAGCTTCGCCGGCGACAAGGGCCACGCCCTGGAGAGCCTGACCATCCTGGCCGCCCAGCACGGCATGAACTGGGTCAATCTCGGCATCGCACCGCCGAACGTGACGGCGGCCGAGCGCGGTCCCGACACCCTGAACCGCGTCGGCTCGTTCCTGGGCGTCGCGGCCCAGTCGGACACCGCCTCGCCGGAGATCACCCCGCCGGCTGGCGACCGCGAGCCCGCCCGCCTGGTGGGCGAACGCGTCGCCACGGCGGCCGTCCGCTGGGCGGTCGGCGCCGGCGCCGCCGCCGACCTCGGCAAGGCGGCCTAAGGACGCCCAAGTCGCGGCGGCGTCCCTCCCCGCCGCGCCCGGAAGGGGCGCGCTCCCCAGCCTACCCCGCGCGCCCCTTCCGCTTCCCTTGTCCGCAAGGGACCGAGGGCTTCTTGAACCAAATCGCGGGCCGTGCTGGTCTCCGGCGAAGTTTAGCCTTCTTCCGGATCACCTCGACATGGCCCGCCGCCTCGCCTTGATCACCGGCGCTTCCGCCGGCATCGGGGCCGCCTCCGCCCGCATCTACGCCAGTCACGGCTACGACGTGGCCCTGACCGCACGCCGGGCCGACCGCCTGGAGGGCTTGGCCGCCGAGATCAAGCTGCGCTCGGGAGTCGAGGCCTACGCCATTCCCGCCGATCTCTCTGACTCGGCCGGGGTCGACGCGGTGCTGGCTGCCATAGCCGAGCAGGGCAGGGTGGTCGACGCGCTCGTGAACAACGCCGGCTATGGCTTGCCGGGGACCTACGCGACGACGAGCTGGGCCGACCAGGCGACCTTCCTGCAGCTCATGCTGACCAGCGTCTGCGAGATGACCCACAAGGTCCTGCCGGGCATGGTCGAGCGCCGGTTCGGCCGCATCGTCAACGTCGCCTCGCTGGCGGGTCTGGTCCCCGGCGCGGCCGGGCACACGCTGTACGCGGCCACCAAGGGCTTTCTCGTCAAGTTTTCCCAGAGCCTGCACTTGGAAAACCTGGCCACCGGCGTCCATGTGTCGGCCCTGTGCCCGGGCTTCACCTATTCGGAGTTCCACGACGTCAACGGCACCCGGGCCCAGGTCAGCCAGGGCGTGCCCGAGTGGCTTTGGCTGGGCGCCGACGAGGTCGCCGCCGCCGGCTACGAGGCCGCCGAAGCCAATCGCTCGATCTGCGTGCCGGGCGCCCCGAACAAGGCCATCGCCGCGATCGCCAAGGCGGTGCCCGACGACTGGGCTCTAGCCCTGATGGCCAGCCAGGGAAGCCGCTTCCGGAAGGTGTGACGTCCCGTCCCGAGGCGTCCTTTTGGAAAACCGGTCCGGACCTGCTATATGTCCGCCTCGACCCCGAGCATCCGGACACCCCCTTGAGCGTCACCCTCGACCTGTCGCGCGTCTCTTCCGACGCCGCGCCCGCCGCCCCCGTCGCAAAACCCATGGTCAATCTCTCGGGCCTCACGCGCCCGCAGCTGGTCGCGGCCCTGGTGGAGAGCGGCGTGGTCGAGCACGGCAAGGCCAAGATGCGCGGCACCCAGATCTTCCGCTGGATGCACCATCGCGGCGTCACCGACTTCGCCGAGATGAGCGATGTCGCCAAGGAGACCCGCGCGCGCCTGGCCGACGCCTTCACGATCGCCCGTCCGGAGATCGTCGAGCGCCAGGTGTCCAAGGACGGCACCCGCAAGTGGCTGATCCGCATGGCGCCGGGCATCGAGGTCGAGAGCGTCTACATCCCCGGCGTCGGCCGCGCCGGCGCCCTGTGCGTCTCCAGCCAGGTCGGCTGCACCCTGAACTGCAGCTTCTGCCACACCGGCACCCAGCCGCTGGTTCGCAACCTGACCACGGCCGAGATCGTCGCCCAGGTGCAGGTGGCCAAGGACGACCTGGGCGAATGGCCGTCCGACAAGGAGGACCGGCAGCTCTCGAACATCGTGTTCATGGGCATGGGCGAGCCGCTGTACAATCTGGGCCAGGTCGCCGACGCCATCGAGATCATCAGCGACAACGAGGGCATCGCCATCTCGCGTCGCCGGATCACGGTCTCGACCTCGGGTGTCGTGCCGATGCTGGAGAAGCTGGGCGATACGACCCAGGCCATGCTGGCGATCAGCCTGCACGCCACCAACGACGCCCTGCGCGACGTGCTGGTGCCGCTGAACAAGAAGTATCCGATCGCCGAGCTGATGGCTGGAATCCGCGCCTATCCGGGTTTGTCGAACGCCCGCCGCGTGACCTTCGAGTACGTCATGCTGAAGGGCGTGAATGACAGCCCGGACGAGGCCCGCGCCCTCGTGAAGCTGATCAAGGGCATTCCGGCCAAGATCAACCTGATCCCGTTCAATCCCTGGCCCGGCAGCGACTACCAGTGCTCGGACTGGGCGACGATCGAGGCCTTCGCCGCCATCCTCAACAAGGCCGGCTATTCCTCGCCGATCCGCACCCCGCGCGGTCGCGACATCCTGGCCGCTTGCGGCCAGCTGAAGAGCGAGAGCGAGAAGGTCCGCGCCAGCGTTCTGCGCAAGCTGTCGCTGGCGGCGATGGCCGGGGTTTTGAGCGAGGATGACGAGGACGAGGCGGCTTAGGCCTCTTCCTCCACCGCCTTCTTCAGCCGGCTCAGCATTCCCGCCGCATAGGCCGCGTACGGGCCGATCCAGCGTTCGTGAAGGGCGTGGATCGGCAGCGCGTCCAGGTGATTCCACCGCTCGCGCCCGCGCCGCTCGGCCACGACCAGGCCGGCCTCCTCCAGGACGCCCAGGTGCTGCATCACCGTGCAGCGGTCCAGCTCCGGCAACAGGGCGCACAGCATGCCGGTCGTGCGCGACTCGGCCTTCAGCAGATCCAGGATCCGCCGCCGGACCCGGTGACCCAGCGCCTTGAAGATCAGGTCGGCTTCGTCCTCGCTTGACATGTTATAAGATTATAACACATGGTCGCGTCCAGCAAGGCCAAACCCAATCAGGGAGATCCGCCATGTCGCACGAATTCACCGTCAGCGGCCGCATCGCCAAGCCGGTTTCCGAAGTCTTCGAGGCCGTCGCGGACCCCGCGAAACTGTCCGGCTACTTCACCACCGGCGGAGCCCAGGGGCGGCTCGAGACAGGCGCAACCGTCACCTGGGACTTCCACGACTTCCCGGGCGCCTTCCCGGTCGAGGTGGTCGAGGTTGTCCAGAACGAGAAGATCGTGCTGCGCTGGGGTTCGGCCGAGCCGGGGGCGACCTACAAGACTACCGTCACCATGACCTTCGCAGACACCGGCGACGGCCGCACCCTGGTCCGGATCCACGAGGCCGGCTGGAGCGACACCTCGGCGGGCGAAAAGGCCGCCTTCGGCAACTGCGAGGGCTGGACCGGCATGCTGTGCGCCCTGAAGGTCTTCGTCGAGCATGGCCTGAACCTGCGCGCGGGCTTCTATAAATAGGCCTTGGCTCCCCTGACGCGGGCGCCCCCTACGCAAGACTCGCCGACCCGTGTTAGTCAGGGTCCTGCAAGTCCATCGGGGTAGTCCGCGTCCATGCCGTCCCAGCTCCAGTCGCCCGAGGTCCAGGCCTTCGCCACCGGCTTCCCGGTCACCCTGCTGCACGCCGGCGTCACCCTGGTGATGCTGATCCTGGGCACGACGCTGTACGCCCTGCTGACCCCGCACAAGGAAATCACCCTGATCCGCGAGGGCAACTCGGCCGCGGCGTTGTCGCTGGGCGGGGTGATGGTCGGCCTGGCCATTCCGCTGGCTATCTCGCTGACCGCCTCGACCTCGGTGATCGAGATCATGATCTGGGGCGCGGCGACCATCGCCGTGCAGCTGCTGGTCTTCCGCGTCACCGACATGGTGCTGAAGGGGCTGCCCGAACGCATCCAGGACGGTGAGATCTCGGCCGCCGCCCTGCTGGTCGGCGCCAAGCTGGCCACCGCCCTGGTCCTCGCCGCCGCCGTGGCGGGCTGAGCCTGCAGGGTCCGGGGGCGTCACGGTGCATTTTCCCAAGCTTCCCGACTGGCTGGTCTACGCCGCGGCGGTCAGCGCCCTGGTGATCGTCGCCGTCGGCCGGCAGGAGCGCTCGGACGCGCCGCCGCCGCCACCGCCGGTGCCAGGCGAAGAGGGCCTGCCGCTGGGGCCGTCCTCGCCGTTCGACCCGTCGATCGTCGTCCAGGTGCCCGACCGGCCCGAACCGGGCTCGGGCACGGCCTTTTCGGTCGGCGACGACGGCGTCTGGCTGACGGCCCGCCACGTGGTCGACGGCTGCAAGTCGGCCGCGATCGTCGTTGCGGACGGACGCGGCGTGGCCGCCAAGATCACCGTGGATCCTCGGGCCGACGCCGCGATCCTGACCACCGAGGGCGGAGCGCCGGCCGTGCCGCTGGGCCTGGACGCGCCGCTGCGGCGGGGCGCGCGGGCCTATCACCCCGGCTTTCCCCAAGGCCATCCGGGCGAAGCCGCCTCGCGCCTCTTGGGTCGCGAGAACCTGGTCGTCCATGGGCGAGGCGCACGCACCGAGCCGGTGCTGGTCTGGGCCGAGGTCGGCCGCACCGACAGCCTGAAGGGCACGCTCTCGGGCCTCTCCGGCGCTCCGGCGCTGGACAGCGCCGGACGGGTGATCGGGGTCACGGTGGCCGAGGCGCCGCGCCGGGGCCGGATCTACACGACGGCCCCCGAGACGCTGAAGACCGTCCTGGGCGCCCGCCGCCGGCCTAGTCCGTCGGAATTCGCGCCCAGCGAGCCGATCACCACCGAGAACTACGGCCGCGTCGCCGACGGCCTGCGGCGGGACCTGCGGGTGGCGCAGGTGGTGTGCTTGGCGGTCTAGGCTTTTGCCGTCTCAGCATCCGCCGGCTTTTGTCGCGCCGCTACCGCGAACGACAGAATGATCGCCACCACGCCGATCAGCGCCGTGTAGATGAAGAAAGCCGTATAGCCGGCCGCCATGGCCTGGGCGCTGACGTCCAGCTTGGCGCCGGCGGCGGTGAAGCTCTCGGGCGACAGCCGGGTGAAGAGCCCCTTCAAGGGCGCTGTGACGCCGCCGTGCTCGGCGGCCTGGGCCGAGGCCTCGACGATGCGGCCCGACTGCGAGGCGATCAGCTTGCCGGGCAGGGCGTACAGCGACGAGAAGAGCGCGTATTGCGTGGCCGTGAAGCCGGCCGTCGTCAGGCTGGACATGTAGGCGATCAGGGCCGTGCCCGCGACGCCGCCGGCCAGGTTGTCGATGCAGATCGCGGCGAAGAGCATGCCGGTGTTGTGGCCGCTCATGGCCAGCACGGCGAACATCAGGTTGCTGATCGGCTGGGCGAAGGCGCCGATGATCAGGGCCTTCATCAGGCCCAGCCGCGCTACGATCACGCCGCCCAGGAACACCCCGGCCATCGAGGCGATGATGCCGAACACCTTCCGGATCTCGGCGATCTCGGTCAGGGTGAAGCCCATGTCGCGGTAAAACGGGTTCATGATGTTCAGCACGAAGTCCGAGACGCGATAGACGCAGATCGTCGCCAGGATCAGGCCGGCGACGCCGGCGAAGCGGGTCATGAACTCTCTCAGCGGCGAGCCCAGCGCCGTGGACAGGTAGACGCCGGGTTTCGTCGGGACCTTGGGCACGGGGCAGGCGGCGATCACGACGACGGCCAGGCCGATCAGCACGCCGACCAGCTGCAGCCAGACGCCGTTGGGCTTGGCCTTCCAGGCCTCTTCCAGGGCAGGGCCGCCGACGATGTTGGACAAGAGGCCCGCATCGCCCGACAGACCCGAGCCGATCAGCAGGGCCCCAACCAGCAGGATGGCCAGGCGCACCAGCCACTCGCCGATCTCCAACGCCTTGGGCTGGTCGACGCCGTCAGTGTGGATCGGGCGGATGGCGTGGACCTGCTCGCGTGGCGCGTAGAGGGTGGCCAGCACGCCGATCAGCATGGCGATCGCCATGCACAGGTACGAAATGTTCCAGTTGAAGCGCTCGGCCAGCAGCAGCGGCACGGCGCCGGCCATGATCATCGCCCCGCGATAGCCCCACTGCACGGCCACGGCCATCTGGCCCTGGCGCTCGGTGTCGACCACCTCGATCCGCCAGGCGTCGATGACGATGTCCTGGGTGGCGGTGGTGAAGCCGACCACGACCGCGACCAGCGCCATTAGCGGCAGGTTGGCGGCGGGGTTCAGGCCGGAGATGGCCAGCAGGCCCAGAATGATGACCAGCTGGCACACCAGCATCCAGGCGCGGCGATGGCCCAGCCAGCCGTGCAGGATCGGCACCTTGGCCCGGTCGATCAGCGGGGCCCACAGGAACTTGAACGAGAAGGACAGCGTCGCCAGGCTGAAGAAGCCGATCACCGCCAACGACAGACCCGCGTCACGCAGCCAGAGCGACAGGGTGTCGAAGATCAGCATGAATGGCAGGCCCGAGGCGAAGCCCAGGCCCAGCATCACCAGGCTGCGCCGCTCGCCAAAAAAGGCGAGGGTCTTCAGCAGGCTTTTCCTTTCCTGCGGTCCCTTTTCCTGAGGGCTGGCGGCTTCGGTCATTGGCGGTCCCCCTGAGGAGGACGCGCCTCCCTCTTAGCCGGCGACCTTGGCTCGCGTCGCGGGTTTCGTCCAGCCGCGCGCCAGGCCGGAGGTGGTCCAGCGCTTGAGGGCGTCGCGCAGGGCCTCCTGCGTGAGGGGCTTGACCAGGAAGTCGTCCATGCCGGCGGCCAGGCAGGCGCGCTTGTCCTCGTCGAAGGCGTCGGCGGTGAGGGCGGCGATCGGGGCGGCGACGCCCTTGGCGCGGAGGGCGCGGGCGGCCTCGACGCCGGACAGGCCCGGCATGCGCAGGTCCATCAGGATCAGGTCGTAGGTCCCGGCCACGGCCGCGGCCACGGCCTGCTCGCCGTCGGCGACGCGGTCGACCTTGCAGCCCTCGCGCTCCAGCAGGGTGCGGGCCAGCAGGGCGTTGATCGGATTGTCCTCGGCCAGCAGCACCCGCACGCCCTGGGCCACCGCCCCCGCGATGCGGTCGTCGTGGGCCGGCGCGTCGGCTTGGGCCGCTTCGGCGGCGTCGGCCTGCAGCACCTGGGCGATCAGAGAGGCCGCGCGCAGCGGCTTGATCAGATAGCCCGAGAAGCCGGCGGCCCTCAGGCGGTCGATGCGGTCGCGCTGCTCCGGGGTCAGCAGCACTACGGCCTTGCGGCCGGCGGGCGCTTTCAGCGCGCCGCGCGGGCCCGACAGGGCGGCGTCGATCAGCAGCACGGCGTCGGCCGGCGCGCCGGACAGGGCCGAGGCGATGTCGACGGCGGCGAAGGCCCGGCCGCCGGCGGCCTCGATCTGGCGTACGGTGGCGGCGCGGACGATGGCGTTGGGCGAGGCGATGGCGACGCTGCGGCCCTCCAGCGGCGCGGCGCGCACGGCGGGGGCGGCGATCTCGAACGGCGCCTCGAACCAGAACTCGGCGCCTTGGCCCAGTTCGCCGCCGACCCCGACCTCACCGTCCATCGCCTGGGCCAGGCGCGCGACGATGGCCAGGCCCAGGCCCGCGCCGCCCAGCTGGGTGGCGTGGGTGATGTCGGTCTGGACGAAGGCCTCGAAGACGCGGGCGCGAGCCTCGGGCGCGACGCCCGGGCCGGTGTCGGCCACCGAGAAGCGAATGCGACCGCCGTCTTCTCCATGGGGGGCAGTCGCGGTGGCCGTCAGCAGGACGCCGCCGGCCTCGGTGAACTTCACGGCGTTGCCGGCGAAGTTCAGCAGGATCTGGCGCAGGCGGCCTTCGTCGGCGCGGATCACCGGCAGGGCCGCAGGGACCGCCCAGGCGATCTCGACCCCCTTTTCGTGGGCGCGCGGACTCATCAGTTCGGCGACCTGGCGCAGCAGGCCCTCGACATCGACCGGGGCCAGCGACAGCTCGATCGAGGCCGCGCCCAGGCGGGCGAAGTGCAGGACGTCATTGACCAGCGACAGCAGGTGATCGCCGCTTTCGCGCAGCGCGGTGACATAGGACCGCTGCTCGGCCGTCAGCTTGGTGTTCTCCAATAGGCGCGCCATGCCCAGCACGCCGTTCAGCGGGGTGCGGAATTCATGGCTCAGGGTCGCCAGTTGCTCGGGCGTGACGCCGGGTCGCCCGTTCGCGGGTTTGGGATCGCTCATGAGCCGGGACCTTAGCCGACGCGGCTTAACGGGCGGTCAAGCCGGTCCGGCCGACAGCAGACTTTCCTCGCTCGGCGTCGTCGCTCGCCGGTAGGCCAGGGCCTCGGCGACATGGACGCGCTGGACGCGTTCGGCGCCCTCCAGGTCGGCGATGGTGCGGGCCAGGCGCAGGGTCCGGGTCCAGCCGCGGGCGCTGAGCCGGCCGGCCTCAGCCGCCCGGGCCAGCAGAGCGCGGCCGCGATCGTCCAGGGCGGTGATCTTCTCCAGGAAGGCGCCTTCGGAGCGGCCGTTCAGGCCATCGGCCGCGCCCAGTTCGTCGGCGCGATCCTGCTGCAGCGCTCGAGCTCGCGCGACGCGTGACGCCACCTCGGCCGAGCCCTCGGCGGGCGGCGGCAACGAGAGGTCGGCGGCGGTGACGGCGGGCATATCGACGGCCAGGTCGATGCGGTCCATCAGCGGGCCCGAGACCCGACCCTGATAGTCCTTCTGGCAGCGGGGCGCCTTGCCGCAGGCCCCGCGCCCCGCGCCGCCGTGCCCGCAGCGACAGGGGTTCATGGCCGCCACCAGCTGTACGCGGGCCGGATAGCGGATGTGGAAGTTGGCGCGGGCCACCATCACCTCGCCGGTCTCCAGCGGCGCGCGCAGGCTGTCCAGCGCCTGGACGCCGAACTCGGGCAGTTCGTCCAGGAAGAGCACGCCGTTGTGGGCGAGCGAGACCTCACCCGGCTTGGCCTTGAGGCCCCCGCCGGTGAGGGCGGCCATGCTGGCGCTGTGGTGGGGCGATCTGAAGGGCCGGGCCCGCGTGAGCGACCCCCGCGCGATCAGCCCCGCCACCGAATGGACCATCGAGGTCTCCAGCAGTTCGCTGGAGGTCAACGGCGGCAACAGGCCCGGCAGGCGCTGGGCCAGCATCGACTTGCCCGAGCCTGGCGGGCCGACGAACAGCAGGTTGTGGCCGCCGGCGGCGGCGATCTCGAGGGCGCGCTTGGCCTGCTCCTGGCCCTTGACGTCGCGCAGGTCCTTGGCGGCCTCGCCCTCGATGATGGGGCCCGGCGTCGGCGGCGACAGGATCTGGGCGCCCCGGAAGTGGTTGATCAGCGAGACCAGCGAGCGCGGCGCCAGGATCCGCGTGCCGCCCGCCCAAGCCGCCTCCGATCCGGATCCCTCGGGGCAGATCAGGCCCAGGTCCAAGGCGCCGGCGGCCATGGCCGCCGGCAGGGCGCCGGCGGCCGGGACGATGCGGCCGTCCAGAGAGAGCTCGCCCATGGCCGCCCAGCCGTCCAAGGCGTCCAGCGGAATGACGCCCAGCGCCGCCATCACCGCCAGGGCGATCGGCAGGTCGAAATGCGTTCCTTCCTTGGGCATGTCGGCCGGCGCCAGATTGGCGACGATCCGTTTGCCGGGCAGGGACAGGCCCAGGCCCGCGAAGGCGCCGCGCACCCGTTCACGGCTTTCGGCGACCGCCTTGTCGGCCAGGCCGACGATGACGAACGCGGCATGACCGGTGGTCAGCTGCACCTCGACGTCGACGCGTCGCGCCTCGACGCCCTCGAACGCGACGGTGACCACCCTGGCGGCCATCGCAAACCCTCACGGACCATGGATGTTATCCACAAGTCACAGCATAGCTTGCGAAATGGAGCAAGAACGAAAAACGAACGTTTCGAGAAAAAGCGATCGTGACGCAGAGTTACCCACCGCTGCGGCGAATGTCCTCGATACGATCCCAGAGCACGGCCGCGGCGTTTATCCCGGTAAAGCGCTTGAGCTGTTGGGCGCCGGTCGGCGATGTGACGTTGATTTCGGTAAGATACTCGCCAATCACGTCGATGCCCACAAAGATCAGTCCCCGACGTTTCAATTCGGGGCCGATGATCTTGCAGAGCTCCAGGTCCCGGGCGGTCAGGGCCACGGCCTCGGCGCGGCCGCCGACCCGCAGGTTCGAGCGCACCTGCCCGGTCGCCGGCACGCGGTTGATGGCGCCGACGGGCTCGCCGTCGACCAGCAGCACGCGCTTGTCGCCCTTGCTGACGGCCGGGACGAACTTCTGGGCGATGACCTGCTCGCGGCCGATCATGGCGTGCAGTTCGAGAAGGGCGTCGAGGTTGGGATCGTCGGCCAGCAGTCGCGCCACGCCCGATCCGCCGCCGCCGTACAGCGGCTTCAGCACGATGTCGCCGTGGCGGGCGCGGAAGTCGTAGATCGCCTCGTGGTCGCTGGTGATCAGGGTCGGCGGCTGCACGCCCGGAAAGTCGGTGACGAACAGCTTCTCGGGCGCATTGCGCACCTCGGCCGGGTTGTTCACCACCAGGGTGTGGGGGTGGATCTTTTCCAGGAAGTGGGTGGCCGTGATGTAGGCCATGTCGAACGGCGGGTCCTGGCGCATCAGCACGACGTCGATGTCGTCCTTCATGTCCAGCACGACCGTCTCGCCCAGCTTGGCGTGCGCGCCCCTCTCGGCGAAGACCTCAAGCGGCTGGGCGCGGGCGAACACCCGACCATCCTCCAGCGACAGCTTGTCGGGCGTGTAGAACCACAGCTTGTGGCCGCGCTCCTGGGCCTCCAGCATCATCAGGAAGGTCGTGTCGGTGTCGATGTTGATCCCCAGAACGGGGTCCATCTGGACGGCGACTCGCAGCGACATGGGGGCTCCTGGGCTTTGTCTGGAGCCTAGTTAAGCCGTTTTCCCCGGAACGCTAGGTCAACCCGCCGCACCCGCTGG
>CBIHOB010000040.1:0-45436 GCA_966211605.1 uncultured Caulobacter sp. | reverse complement strand
CTTGCAGCCCCTTCACGAAGGCCACGCCCATCTCGGCGGTGAGGACGGGATCCTCGCCATAGGTCTCCTGGCCACGCCCCCAGCGCGGATCGCGGAAGATGTTGATGTTCGGCGACCAGACGGTCAGGCCTCGGTACTGGGCGGTGGCGCCGTCGGGAGCGACCTTCTCGACGTACTTGGCGCGGAACTCGGTGCTGATCACGTCGGCGACCTGGCCCATCAGGCCGACATCGAAGGTCGCGGCCAGGCCGACGGCCTGCGGAAACACCGTGGCCTCGCCGGCCCGGGCGACGCCGTGCAGCCCTTCGTTCCACCAGTTGTAGGCCGGGATCGCCAGGCGCGGCACGGCCGGTGCTGCGTGGCGCAGCTGGCCCGCCTTCTCCTCCAGCGTCATGCGCGAAACGAGGTCGGCGGCGCGCTGGGCGGCCGGCAGCCTGGCGTCGCGCCAGGCGGCGGCTTCGTCGGCGTGGGCGGCAGAGCCCAAGAGGATGGCGGCGGCGGCCGAGGCCGTCAGCAAGGCGCGCCACGCGCGGCGATCGATCTGGTCCCGGGCTCGCACGCGGCCGCCTCCCCTGTTTCGTCCCGGCTGCGCGCCGGTGTCGCTCGGGCGGACATAAGCATGCCGATCGAGGACTCGAAAAGGAGAAAGTTACCGGTCACATTTGGCAATTGGAGGAAGCGATTTGCCCTGACGTGCGGCCCTTAGGATCCACGAACGGACGTGCGCAAACCGCACAAGAAAAGCGCTTTCGGACAAGAAAAAGGGGCAGGCCTTTCGACCCGCCCCGCTCTTCGTTAGCGCATCGTCGGAATGACGAAGCTTTGATCCAGCACCGTCCCGCCCTTGGGCCAGCGCTGGGTGACGGTCTTGGTCCGCGTATAGAACTTCACGCCGTCCATGCCGTACTGGTTGAGGTCGCCGAAGCCCGAGCGCTTCCAGCCGCCGAAGCTGTGATAGGCGACCGGCACCGGGATCGGCACGTTGACGCCCACCATGCCCACCTCGACCTGGTCGGCGAACTCGCGGGCCGCGTCGCCGTTGCGCGTGAAGATCGCCACGCCGTTGCCGTACTGGTGGCGCGAGGCCAGGCCGATGCCCTCCTCCAGGGTCTCGGCGCGGACCATCTGCAGCACCGGACCGAAGATCTCGTCGTGGTACGAGCGGGCCGTCGGCTGGACATGGTCGAACAGGGTCGGGCCGACGAAGAAGCCGTCTTCGTGGCCCTGCAGCGAGAAGCCGCGACCGTCGACGACCAGCTCGGCGCCCTCGTCGACGCCCATCTGGATGTAGCTTTCGATCCGGGCCTTGTGGGCGGCGCTGACCACCGGGCCGTAGTGGGCGTCCTTGTCGGTGCTGACGCCGACCCGCAGGCCGCCGATGGCCTCGACCAGTCGCTCGCGCAGGGCATCGGCGGTCTTGGCGCCGACCGGCACCACGACCGGCAAGGCCATGCAGCGCTCGCCGGCCGAGCCGTAGGCCGCGCCGATGATGTCGGCCGTCGCCTGGTCCAGGTCGGCGTCGGGCAGAACGAGGCCGTGGTTCTTGGCGCCGCCCATGGCCTGGACGCGCTTGCCGTTGGCGCCGGCGCGCTGGAACACCGACTGGGCGATGTCCGAGCTGCCGACGAAGCTGACGGCCTTGATGTCCTTGTGGTCGAGGATGCCCTCGACGCAGTCCTTGTCGCCGTGGACGACATTGAGAATGCCCGCCGGCAAGCCGGCCTCCATCATCAGCTGGGCCAGGCGCACCGGCACTGACGGGTCGCGCTCGGAGGGCTTCAGGATGAAGGCGTTGCCGCAGGCGATGGCCGGGCCGAACATCCACATCGGGATCATGGCCGGGAAGTTGAACGGGGTGATGCCGGCGACGACGCCCAGGGCCTGGCGCATCGAATAGACGTCGATGCCGGGGCCGGCCCCTTGGGTGTATTCGCCCTTCAGCAAGTGCGGAATTCCGCAGGCGAATTCAATGACTTCCAGGCCGCGTTGAATGTCGCCCTTGCTGTCGGCGATGACCTTGCCGTGCTCGGACGACAGCAGTTCGGCCAGTTCGTCCATGTGGATTTCCAGCAGGCGCTTGAACTCGAACATCACCCGCGCACGGCGCTGGGGATTGGTGGCGGCCCAGGCCGGCTGGGCAGCCTTGGCGTTGGCGATGGCGGCGTCCAGCTCCGAGGCCGAGGCCAGGGCCACGCGAGCCTGCACCTTGCCGGTGTTGGGATCGAAGACGTCGCCGAAGCGGCCGGACGTGCCCTCGACGACATGGCCGCCGACGAAATGGGAAATGGTGCGCATGGGGAGCTCCCTGATTGTCCCCTTGGCATACGCCTGGCATTCTTGCATGGGGAGGCGGAATTTTCGCAACCATGCCTGCAAATTTACGCACACCAAACTGGAACGACCTGCGCGTCCTGCTATACGTCTCCCGCGCCGGGGGACTGATGGCGGCCGGCCGGCGACTGGGCCTGGACCAGACGACGGTGGCCCGCCGCATCACCGCCCTCGAGACCGATCTCGGCGTCAAGCTGATCGACCGCTCGCCGCGCGGGGTCAGACTGACCAGCCAGGGCCTGACCCTGCTGGAGCACGCCGAGCGCATCGAGGCCGAGCTGATGAGCGCCAGCGAGCGGCTGGGCGCGGTGGGACAGACCCTGTCGGGCACGGTCCGGCTGTCGACGCCGGAAGCGTTCGGCGCCCACCTGGTCGCCCCGGCCGCCCACCAGTTCCACCAGCGCTTCCCCGGCCTGCAGCTGGAACTGGTTCCGGAGTCGCGCAGCGTCAATCTGATGCGCCGCGAGGCCGACATCGCCATCAGCCTCAGCCGTCCCACCCAGGGCCGGATCGTGACGCGAAAGCTGGCCGACTACAGCCTGGGCCTCTACGCGGCCAAGGACTATCTGGCCCGCACCCCGCCGCTGGAAGACCTGGCCCAACTGCTGGAGCGGCCGATGGTCTGGTACATCGACGAGATGCTGGACGTGCCCGAGCTGCGCTATCTGGACCAGGTGGCGGCCGGGGCGACGACGGTGTTCCGCTCCAACTCGATCGCCGCCCAGCAGGCCGCCATCGCCTCGGGCCTGGGCTTCGGCGTGCTGCACCGGTTCTCGGCGCAGGGCGATCCGCGCCTGCAGCGGGTGCTGCCCGAGCAACTGGACCTGCAGCGCAGCTACTGGGTCTCGGCCCATGCGGACTTGGCGTCCCTGCCCCGCGTCCGCGCGGTGCTGGACTTTCTCGCCGACCTGATCGCCCAGCACGCAACACGGCTATAGCCAGAGGGCCAGGTTCGCCGCGATCCTCGGCGCCTAAGATCGAACCGCATTCCCAATCGGCGTTTCCTCGTTTCAACTGAACGCCGATTAGAGAAGCTTGGCCTCATCGGAGGAAATCTCCATTTCAATTCCCACCCTTTCGATAGGAATTATCTGACGAACAAAAACCGGCGCTTCTCGCGACACGCCTGCGCGCCGACCATCGGGGATCTGCAGTGATCAAGCGTCTTCTCATCGGAACCGCCATCGGCGCGGTCAGCACGACTTTCGCCAGCGCGGCCTTCGCCGAAGCCACGGCCGAGACGCCGGGCGACACCGCCGTCGAGCAGGTGATCGTCACCGCCCAACGCCGGGAGCAGTCGGCCCAGGACGTCGGCGTGGCTCTGTCGGTGATCTCTGGCGACCAGCTGGCGGCGCGCGGGGTCGCCACGGTCAACCAGCTGCAGTTCGCCACGCCCAGCCTGGAGATCACCCCGCAATTCGGCAGCGGCCAGCCCAGCTTCCGCCTGCGCGGCGTCGGCTTCGACGACTACGCCTCGAACAACTCCTCCACCGTCGGCGTCAGTGTCGACTAGGTCGCCTATCCGATCCAGGCCCAGACCCAGGGCCTGCTGTTCGACATCGCCCGCGTGGAAGTGCTGCGTGGCCCGCAAGGCACGCTGTACGGCCGCAACACCACCGGCGGCGCAATCAACTTCATCACCAACCGCCCGACCCGTTCGCTGAGCGCTGGCGTCACCGCCGAGTACGACAGCAACGAGGAATTCAAGGCCGAAGGCTTCGTCTCGGGCCCGATCACCGACACGCTGAACGGCCGCCTGGCCTTCGTCACCGACCAGGGCGGCGCCTGGCAGAAGAACCGCGCCACGGGCGAAAAGCTCGGCGACAAGGACACCAGCTCGGTGCGCGGCCAGCTGGCCTGGACCCCGACCGACAAGACCGATTTCCTGCTCAGCGTCCATGCCGGCTACGACAAGTCCGAGCCCACTGGCCTCTATCTGTTCAACCCGCTGGGCTACAACGCCAGCCTGCCGGCCATCGCCGCCGACGGCGGCCGCAAGGACACCGGCTGGGGCGGCTCCGCCGCCTTCGCGGCCCTGACCGGCATTGCCGCCAACGCCAAGCCGTTCCACGACACCAAGAGCCACGGCGTCTCGCTGCGCGCCCACGTCGAAACCGACGGCGTCGACCTGGTCTCGATCACCGCGCTGGAGAAACTGCACCGCAAGGAATACAACGACTGGGACGCGTCGCCCTACGCGTACGCCGGGACCTATTTCGATACCGACGCCAAGGTGTTCTCGCAGGAACTTCGCGCGTCGTCGAAGACCGAGGGCCCGTTGCAATGGCTGGTCGGCGGCTACTATTCGCGCGAGACGATCGACGAAGCCTTCTACTCCGACTTCTACCAGTCGCTGCTGTTCGACACCCGCACGACCTACAGCCAGAAGGTTCGCTCGGCCTCGCTGTTCGGCCAGATCGAATACGCCCTGACCGACAAGGTCAAACTGGTCGCCGGCCTGCGCGGCGAGAACGAGAAGCGCAACCAGGACGACTTCGTCACAGCCGGCGTCTTCGCCCCCGGGGCCCCGGCGACCAACTTCAGCCCCACAGCCGACAAGGCGCTGCGCAACAAGACCCTGACCGGCAAGCTCGCCCTGGAATACCGCCCGCTCGATGGCGTGCTGATCTACGCCAGCGCCAGCAAGGGCGCGAAGTCCGGCGGCTTCACCTCGTACAATGTCGGCGACGCCTCGGCTGTCGACGGCTTCCGTCCGGAAACGCTGTGGGCCTACGAGACCGGTTTCAAGTCCAGCTTCGCCGACAGCACCGTCCAGCTGAACGGCTCGGTGTTCTATTATGACTACAAGGACCAGCAGGTTCAGTCGGCGATCTACGACATCAACAACGGTCCGATCGGGGCCATCGTCAACGCCCAGAAGTCCCACATCTACGGCGGCGAACTGGAGCTGACCTGGCGCCCAGCCCCCGGCCTGCGGATCGGTCAGTCGATCGGCTACAAGACCGGCAAGTTCGACAAGTACACCAACGATCTCGACATTCCCGCCAGCGTCGCGGCCAAGAAGGCCGTCTATATCGACCGCACCGGCGCCAAGGTCGGCTTCCCGCCGCTCAGCTACAACGGCGACATCGCCTACACCTGGGCGGTCGGCGACTACGAGGTCCAGGCGGAGGGCAACTACGCCTTCCATGACAAGACCAAGCCGCTGCTGCTGGGTTCGCGCTACGACGTCGACAGCTACTGGCTGGCCAACGCCAGCCTGACGGTGTCGCCGGCCAAGGGTCCATGGGCGCTGACGGCGTTCGCCAGGAACGTCTTCAACACCAAGTACGACCTGACGCGGAACTTCTTCCTGCCGCTGATCGACATCGCCGCGCCGGGCCAGCCGGCCACCTATGGCGTCCGCGCCCAGTATCGCTTCTAGTCCAGACGGCCGCCCAGGAGCCTCGAACAATGTTGAAGACCCTGTTGCTGATCCTGGGCGGCCTCGTTGGCCTGGTGGTCCTGGTGGGCCTCGTCGGCTGGCTGCTGCTACGCGGCCCCGACATCCCTTACGAGACCCTGGAGGCCAAGTACGCCACCAAGGCCTCGCACTATGCCGACCTGCCCGGCGGCGTGCGCCTGCATTACAAGGACGAGGGCAAGACCGACGGCCCGCTGCTGGTGCTGGTCCACGGCTTCGGCGACAGCCACTTCTCGTGGGAGGGCTGGGTGGCGCGGCTGGGCGACCGCTACCGGATCATCACCGTCGACCTGCCCGGTCACGGCCTGACCCGCGCGCCGGACGGCTACGTCGCCTCGGCCGACGGCTTCGCCGACCTTATCGACGCCCTGGCCGCAAAGGAGAACTTCCCGAAATTCGCCATCGCCGGCAACTCGATGGGCGGCGGCGTCGCCTGGCAGGTGGCCGCGCGCCATCCCGAGCGCGTCAACGGCCTGATCCTGGTCGACGCCGCCGGCTGGCCCGCCGCGACGCTGAAGAAGCCGCCGCTGGCCTTCAAGCTCTTGAAGTATTCCTGGGGCCGCGCCTTCCTGCGCTCGATCGACAACACGCCGCTGATCCGCTCCGGTCTTCGGGGCGAGGTCGGCGATCCGGCCGTGATCACCGACGCCTTCATCGATCGCTGGGCCGAGCTGCAGCGCGCCCCCGGCCACCGCGCCATCCTGATGTCGATCCAGCCCGGCAAGCACAGCCAGGCGACCGAGGAGGTCCTCTCCACGATCAAGGCGCCGACCCTGGTGCTGTGGGGCGAGATCGACCCGCTGATCGAGGTCGCCGGCGCCCACAAGTTCGCGCAGGCTATCCCGGGCGCAAAGCTGATCGTCTATCCGAAGGTCGGCCACCTGCCCCAGGTCGAGATCCCCCAGCGCACCGCCGACGACGTGGCGGCTTTCCTGACGCGCGCTGGCATTGGCTAGCACGCGCCGAAAGGCCCACTAGAGTAACCCCATGCGCACCGACAATCTCGGCAATCCGCTCAGCCCGTCGTCCGACGCCGTCCTGGCGGCGATCGACGGGTTCATCGACGGCTTCCTGAGCTACGAAACGCGAGCGGCCGATGTGATCGGCGCAGCCGAGGCGTATCCGGACAGCGTGTTGCTGAACGCCTATGCCGCGACCCTGTGGCTGCTGCTGGAAGCGCCCCAGGCGGCCGAGCGCGCCGCGCCCTACCTGGCTCGCGCCCGGGCGGCGACCGGGGAGGCCCATCCGCGCGAGCAGGCCTTCGTCGACTTCGTGACCGCCTGGTCGGCCGACGATATTCCAGGCGCGCTCGCCATCGCCGACACGATCCTGGCCGCCTGGCCGCGCGACCTGCTGGTGCTGAAGCTACGCCACTATCACGACTTCAATCACGGCGACTTCCCAGCGATGCTGCGGAGCGCCAGCGCCGTCCTGCCCCATGCCCAGGACGTGGCCTATCTGCACGGCATGCTGGCCTTCGCCTACGAACAATGCCACCTGCTGGACGAGGCCGAGGCCGCCGCTCGCCGCGCCCTGAGCCTGAAGCGCAAAGAACCCTGGGCCCAGCACGCCCTGGCCCACGTCATGCTCACCCGGGGCCGGATCGCCGAGGGCGTGGCGTTCCTGGAAGGCGTGCAGGACACCTGGACGGGCTTGAACTCGTTCATGGATACGCACCTTTGGTGGCACCTGGCCCTGTTCTATCTCAGCCAAGGCAAGTTCGACGCCGCCCTGGCCGCCTATGACGACCACTGCTGGGCGCAGGAGAAGGACTACTCCCAGGACCAGATCGGCGCGGTGTCGCTGCTGGCCCGGCTGGAGCTGGCTGGCGTCGACGTCGGCCCCCGCTGGGATGATGTGGCCGACCACTTGACCATCCGCGCCGACGACGTCGTCCAGCCGTTCCTCACCCTGCAATATCTCTACGGCCTGGCTCGCGCCGGTCGTCCGCAGGCCGCCAGGCTGCTGGCCGCCGTGCGACGTGCGGCATTGGAAGCGCCCGACCACGTTCGCGAGACTTGGCGCGAGGTCGCCCTGCCCGCCGCCGAGGGCCTGGTCGCCCACACCCGTGGCGATTTCTCCGGCGCCCTGCGCGGCCTGCGCGCCGCCCTGCCGCGCCTCTCCGAAATAGGCGGCAGCCACGCCCAGCGCGACCTCTTCGAGCAGCTGATCCTGGACGCCCTGATCCGCGCCGACCGCCTGTCCGAGGCCCAGCAGGCGCTGGAGCTGCGGCGCGCCTTGGATCCCGACGGCGCGCCCCTGAACCGCGCCCTGGCCGACGTCTACGACCGCCTGGGCCTGCCCGGCGAGGCCGCCAAGGCCCGGGCGCGCATCGCGTGAAGCTGCGCGCCTTCATTGGTCTTGCGGCCGCCGGCCTGCTGGCCCTGGCGCCGGTCGCCCAGGCCGCGCCCACCGACACGGTGACGGTCGCCTTGCAGCTGGAGCCGCCGAACCTCGATCCGACCTCCGGCGCGGCCGTCGCGACCGACGAGGTGGTCTACGGCACGGTTTTCGAAGGTCTTGTCCGGCTCGACGCCCAAGGGACGGTCAAGCCGCTGCTGGCGACCTGGTGGGAGATCGCGCCCGACGGCCTGACCTACACCTTCCACCTCCGCGACGGCGTGAAATTCCAGGACGGCGCCCCTTTCGACGCTGGCGTCGTCAAGTTCAGCCTGGAGCGCGCGATCGCGCCGGGCTCGACCAATGTCCAGAAGCAGGCCCTCAGCGTGATCCGCCAGGTCGAGGTCGTCGACCCGCGCACCGTGCGCCTGCATCTGGCCAGCCCCGACAGCGACCTGCTCTACACCCTGGCCTGGGGCGACAGCGTGATGGTGTCGCCGAAGTCGGCGGGCAACCTCGCGACCGCCCCGGTCGGCACGGGTCCGTTCAAGTTCGCCGGCTGGCGACGCGGCGACACGGTCAGTCTCGTCCGCAACGACCGCTACTGGGGCCAGCCGGCCAAGCTGGGAGCGGTGCGCTTCAAATTCATCGCCGATCCCGCGGCGGCCTATGCGGCGATCAAGACCCACGAGGTCGACGCCTTCCCCGACTATCCCGCCCCAGAGAACCTGGCCCAGCTGCGCGCCGATCCGGCCCTGAAGGTCGTCACCGCCTCCAGCGAGGGCGAGGTGATCCTGGCCATGAACCAGCGCGCCGGCCCGCTGGCCGACGTCCGCGTGCGCCGCGCCATCCAGCACGCCCTGGACCGGCGGGCGATCATCGACGGGGCGATGTACGGCTACGGGACGCCGATCGGCAGCCACTTCCCGCCTCAGAACGCCGCCTATGTCGACCTGACCGGCCTCTATCCGTACGACGTCGCCAAGGCCAAGGCGCTGCTGGCGGAGGCGGGCTATTCGCACGGCCTGGACCTGACCCTAAAGTTGCCGCCGCCCAACTACGCCCGCCGCAGCGGCGAGATCGTCGCCGCCCAACTGGCCCAGGCCGGGGTGCGGGTGAAGATCGAGAACATCGAGTGGGCCCAGTGGCTGGACCAGGTCTATGGCCGCCACGCCTTCGACCTGACCATCGTCAGCCATGCCGAGCCGATGGACTACGGGATCTACGACAAGACCGACTACTATTTCGGCTATCGCAGCGAGGCCTTCCACAGCCTGATGCAGGCGCTGAAGGGCGCGACCGACGAGGGCCAGCGCGCGGCCATCCTGGGCCAGATCCAGCGGCGGATCGCCGAGGACGCGGTCAACGGCTTTCTCTTCCAGTTCCCCCGGCTGGGCGTGTTCGACGCACGGCTGAAGGACTTCTGGGTCAATTCGCCGACCCAGACCATCGACCTACACGCGGCCTCCTTCAACCGGGCCCGCGGAGCGGAGGCGACCAGCAGCACAAAGAGCGAGCCGCTCGGCGCGATCCTCAGCGGCGCCCTGGCATTGGCGGTCGTCGGCGGGCTGATCCTGCTCGGCGCCCGTTTCGGCGCGGCCTGGCTGGGCGGCCGGGCGGCGGTCATGGCCCTGACCCTGCTGGCCGCCAGCGTGGTGGTCTTCAGCATCATCCAGGTCGCGCCCGGCGATCCCGCCGCCTACATGCTGGGCCTGAACGCCAGCCCGGAAGCCGTCGCCAACCTGCGCCACCAGATGGGCCTGGAAGGTCCGGCGGTTCAACGCTACCTCGCCTGGCTGGCCGGGATGCTGCACGGCGACCTGGGCGTCAGCTACACCTACCAGACGCCGGTCGCCACCCTGATCGCGGAGCGGATCGGCATCTCCTTGCCGCTGGCCCTGCTCGCCATGGCGCTGTCGATCGTCATCGGCGCGCCGATCGGGGCCCTGGCCGCCGCAAGGCGCGGCAAGGCGGCCGATACGGTGGTCATGAGCCTCACCCAGGTCGGCGTCGCCATCCCGAACTTCTGGTTCGCGGTGCTGCTGGTCATGGCCTTCTCGATCGGCCTGCGCTGGGTCTCGGCCGGTGGCTTCCCCGGCTGGGATGCGGGCCTCTTCCCTGCCCTGAAGGCCCTGGCCTTGCCCTCGCTGGCCCTGGCCGCGCCACAGGCGGCGATCATCGCCCGCGTCACGCGCTCGGCCCTGATCGACACCCTGGCCGAAGACTATATGCGCACGGCCCGCGCCAAGGGCCTGACCGCCAGCCAGGCGCTCTGGCGACACGGTCTGCCGAACGCCCTGATCCCGCTTCTGACCATTCTGGGCCTGCAGTTTCCGTTCCTGCTGGCCGGCGGGGTGATCATCGAGAACGTCTTCTTCCTGCCGGGCCTGGGACGCCTGGTTCTGCAAGCCATCACTCAGCGCGACCTCATCGTGGTGCAGGGCGTGGTCATGCTGCTGGTCTTCGCCGTGGTCGCCACCAACTTCCTGGTCGACGTGGCCTATGTCCTGGTCGATCCTCGCCTGCGGAGGCGCGGATCGTGAGCCGCGCCCGCCTCTCCCCCACGCTCGTCGTCGGCGCCGTGATCAGCGTCGCCTTCCTGGCCGCCGCCCTGATCTCGCTGGTGTGGACGCCCCATGACGTCACCGCCTTCGACATCGACCACCGCCTTCAAGGCCCTACCGCCGCTCATTGGCTGGGCCTGGACCATTTCGGCCGTGACGTCGCCTCGATGATCCTGCTGGGCGCGCGCAACGCCCTTTCGGTGTCTCTGGTGGCGGTGCTGCTGGGCGCGGGGATCGGCGCGCCGCTGGGCCTCTTGGCCGCCGCCCGTCGCGGCGTCGTCGACGAGCTGGTCATGCGCGCCTCGGACGTGACCTTCGCCTTCCCGGCCCTGATCCTGGCCATACTGATCACCGCCGTGCGGGGCCCCGGCGCGATCAACGCCATCGTCGCCATCGGCGTCTTCAACGTGCCGGTGTTCGCGAGACTGACCCGAGGCTCGGCCCTCTCGCTCTGGACCCGCGACTACATCCTGGCCGCTCGAGCGGCCGGCAAGGGGGCCGCGCGGATCTCGCTGGAGCACATCGCCCCCGGTTTGGCCAGCGTGCTGATCGTCCAGGCGACCTTGCAGTTCTCGCTGGGCGTGATCGCCGAGGCCGGCCTCTCGTACGTCGGCCTCGGCGTCCAGCCGCCGGCCGCCAGCTGGGGCAAGATGCTGGCCGACGCCCAGACCCTGGTCGCCGTCGCGCCGCTGCAGGCGATCTTCCCCGGCCTGGCGATCGTGATCACTGTGCTGGGCCTCAACCTGCTGGGCGACGGTCTGCGCGACCGGCTCGACCCGCGCCTGGACGAGGAGCGCTGACATGGCGCTTCTGGACATCCGGGACCTGACGCTGGCTCTCGGCGACAAGTCGATCCTCAAGGGCCTGACGCTCTCGCTCGAGGCCGGCCAGGTGCTGGGCGTGGTCGGCGAGTCGGGCTCTGGCAAGTCGATGACGGCGCTCTCGATCCTGGGCCTGCCGCCGCGCGGCGCGACGGTCGAAGGCGTCCTCCGTTTCGAAGACCAGGACCTGGTCGGCCTATCCGATACCGCGCTGGCCAAGCTGCGCGGCGACCGCATCGGCATGGTCTTCCAGGAACCGATGACGGCTCTGAATCCGGTCATGTCCATCGGCGCCCAGGTGGCCGAGGTCGTGCGCCTGCACCGCAAGGCCTCCCGCGCCCAGGCCAGCACCGCCGCGCGCAAGGCGCTGGACCGCGTGGGGCTGGCGGACATCCCCCTGACCCGCTATCCGCACGAGCTGTCGGGCGGCCAGCGTCAGCGGGTGGCGATCGCCCTCGCCGTCGTGCTCTCGCCCCGGCTGCTGATCGCCGACGAGCCGACGACAGCCCTGGACGTCACGACCCAGGCCCAGATCCTGGATCTGTTGCTACGGCTTGTCCGCGAGGACGGCGCAGCCCTGATCCTGATCAGCCACGACCTGGCCCTGATCGCCCAGGCCGCCGATCGCGTGGCCGTGATGAAGGACGGCGAGATCGTCGAGCAGGGCGAGACCGGCGCCCTCTTCAAGGCCCTGGCGCATCCCTATACCCGCCAGCTCGCGGCCGACGCCGAGCGCATGCCGGTGCGGATCCGCGCGCCCGATCCGGCCTCAGCCCCGGTGCTGGAAGCTTGCGAGATCGTCCGCGACTATCCCGGTCCGCGCGGCTTCCTGGGCGCCGGTCCGCCGATCCGCGTGCTGCCCGGCGTCTCGCTGGAGATCCGTCGGGGCGAGATCGTCGGCCTGGTCGGCGAGTCCGGCAGTGGCAAGTCCACCCTGCTTCGGGCCCTGCTGGCCCTGGATCCGGTCCAGGGCGGCGAGGTGCGGCTGGCCGGCGAGACCTTCACGCCCGCCTCCCCGCGCCGCAGCCGCCGCGCTATCCAACTGGTCTTCCAGGACCCGAACGGCAGCCTGGATCCGCGCTGGACGGTCGAGCGGCTGGTCGCCGAGCCGCTGCATCTGCTGGACAAGAAGCTCTCGAGCGCCGAGCGCCGCGCCAAGGTCGAGGTCGTGCTGGCCAAGGTCGGCCTGCCCGCCGAGGCCGCCGACCGCTTTCCGCACCAGTTCAGCGGCGGCCAGCGCCAGCGCATCGCCATCGCTCGCGCCTTGATCGTCGAGCCGGACGTCATCGCCCTGGACGAGGCCGTCTCGGCCCTGGACGTCACGGTCCGCGCCGGGGTTCTGGACCTCCTCGCGCGGCTCTCCGACGACCTTGGCGTGGCCTATCTGTTCGTAACCCACGACATGGGCGTGGTGCGCGGCCTGACCGACCGGGTGCTGGTCATGCGGAAGGGCCGGATCGTCGAGAGCGGCCCGACCGCCGAGGTCTTCGCCAACCCGCAGCACCCGTACACGGCGCAGCTGATCGCCGCGACGCCGAACCTGGCCAGGGCTCTGGCCTCCCGAGCCTAGCCCCGCGCCGCGTAGACCCCGCGCGCGATCGCTCGCGCCAGGCAGTCGCCAGCCGCGCCGCCCAACCGCGCCAGACGATGCGCCCGTCCCTCCTCGCCAAGGCCGACAGCGCCCGAAGCGGCGGCGAACACCACGTCACCATCGAACGGCGTATGGGCCGGACGGATGGCGCGGGAGAGGCCATCCTGAGCCATCATCGCCAGCCGTTGGCACTCGCCGGCCCCGAGTTCGGCATTGGTGGCGACCAGGGCCAGGGTGGTGTTCGCACCGGGCGTCAGGCGGCCCAGCCCCGCGAGGCGGGAGTCGTCGGGCATCGGCTCGACCGCGCCCGCCGGACCCGTGGGAACGCGGCCGCCGAACTCGCCAGCGATCTCGAACGGCCACGCCCAGAAGGTTTCACCGTCGGGCATGAACACCGAACCGACCGGGTTCACGGCGACCAGCGCCGCGACGATCAGGCCCTCGCCCAGGTCCAGCGACGCGGAGCCGAGACCGCCTTGGACAAGCCCGGCCCGCGCACCGCGTCCGGCCCCGACCGCACCGAGGGCGAAAGTCGTGTCGGCCGCCGCCAAGGCCGCCTGCCCCAGGGCGCGGTACGGCGGTTCCAGCCCCCAGGCCTTGTCGCCGCCGTTGGCCAGGTCGTAGAGCACCGCACCGGCCACGATCGGCGTGCGCGGCGCGTCGGGCCGGACCAGGAAGCCCTCGCCGGCCAGGGACAGGGCGGCGGTGACGCCGTCGGCGGCGGCCAGGCCGAACACCGAGCCGCCGCTGAAGGTCAGGGCGTGCAGCTTGGCGTAGCCGTTCTCTGGCGACAGGGCCGCCGTCTCGCGCACGCCCGGTCCGCCGCCCCGCACGTCGACCGCCGCCGTCCAGCCGCCGGGGAAGCGCGCCACCGTCACCCCGGTCCGGGCCGCCTCGTCCGTGGCATTGCCGACCATCAGGCCGGGCACGTCTGTCAGCAGGTTGAGCGGACCGGGTTTAAGCAAGGCGCTGTCCTTCGAAGAGTCGCGCGCACTCTAGCGAACGCCGCCGCGCCGGGCCTAGTCTTCCCGCATGAGCGAGCTCCCCGATCTGACGGCGACCGAGCTGTCCCGCTTCTATGCCGACGGCAGCCTGTCGCCGATCGAGGTCACGTCGGCCGTGCTGGCGCGGATCGAGGCCTGGGAACCAGACCTCGCCGCGACCTGGGCGCTGGACGCCGAGGCGGCCATGGCCGCAGCCGCCGCTTCCGAGGCGCGCTGGCGGGGCGGCCAAGCCCTGGGATCGCTGGACGGCGTACCGGTCACCATCAAGGAGCTGATCGCCACGCGCGGCGTCGGCAAGCCGCTGGGCTCAGCCGCCTCCGACCTGGTCCCCCAGCCCGTCGACGCCCCACCGGCCGCACGGCTGCGCGAGGCGGGCGCCGTGATCCTGGCCAAGACCACCAGTCCCGACTTCGGCATGCTGTCCTCGGGATTGTCGAGCTTCCACGCGCTGTCGCGCAATCCCTGGGATCTGGCCAAGACGCCCGGCGGCTCCAGCGCCGGCGCGGGTGCGGCGGCGGCGGCCGGCTACGGGCCGCTGCACCTTGGCACCGACATCGGCGGCTCGATCCGCCTGCCGGCCGGCTGGTGCGGGGTCTACGGCTTCAAGCCCAGCAATGGCCGCATCCCGATCGACCCGCCCTATATCGGCCGCTGCGCGGGGCCCATGACCCGCACGGTCGAGGATGCGGCCCTGGCCATGACCGTGCTCACCAAACCCGATTGGCGCGACTACATGAGCCTGCCGCCGGCGACGGTGGCCTGGGACGCCCTCGACCTCGACCTGAAAGGCCTGCGCATCGGCCTGATGCTGGATGCGGGCGTCGGCCTGCCGGTCGAACCGGAGGTCGCCGAAGCCGTGACCGCCGCCGCCGGGGCCTTCGAGGCCGCCGGCGCGGTCGTCGAGCCCTTCGCCCCCTACCTGACCCGCGAGATGCTGGACGGCCTGGACCTCTTCTGGCGCACCCGCTCGCTGAACGACCTGGACGCCCTGGGACCAGAACGAGCCGAACGTGCTCTGTCCTACATCCTAGACTGGGCTCGCGCGGCGCGGGGCGCGGACGGCGTCGCGGTCTATCGCGGCTTCAACCAGATCCAGCGCATGCGCGAGGCCGGCGCCAAGGCGTTCCAGCCGTTCGACTTCGTGATCTCGCCGACCGCGCCGACGCCCGCCTTCGACGCGCACCTGCCCTCGCCCACAAACGATCCAGCCCGGCCGTTCGAGCACATCGGCTTCACCGTCGCCTTCAACATGACCGAACAGCCGGCGGCCTCGATCAATTGCGGCTATACGGCGGGCGGCCTGCCGATCGGGCTGCAGATCATCGGCCGGCGCTTCGACGACCGGGGCGTGCTGGCCCTGTCGCGGGCCTGGGAACGGCTGCGGGCGGTCCAGCGTCGCTGGGCGGCCGCGCCGTTCGTCGACAGTCGGGCCCCCGAGTCCGCGGCGGGGGGGGGGCCGCCGCGGCTGGGGGCCCTGCGGGGGCGCCAGATCAGCGGGATCAGGATCACGCACAGCCAGGCCGACACCCGGAAGAAGTCCAGGGCGGCCAGCAGATAGGCCTGGTTGATCACCTGCTGGGTGACCGCTCCCACGGCCTGCAGGTGGGTCATGCCCGCCGCCTGCAGCTTGTTCACCGCGTCCACCCACGCCGGACTGCCCGAACTCATGACCTCGGCCAGGCGGGTCTGGTGCACGGCCTCGCCGCGGTCCCAGATCGTCGTGGCCAGCGAGGCGGCGAAGCTGCCCGCGGTGATCCGCGAGAAGTTCGACAGACCCGAGGCCTGGGGCGTCTGCTGGGGCGGGATGCCGTTCAGCGAGATGGTCACCATCGAGATGAAGAAGGTGCTCATCGCCACGCCCTGCACCAGCATCGGCATGACCAGCGCCCAGAAGTTGGCGTCCGGCGTATAGCCCGAGCGCATGAAGAACGAGAGGCCGAAGGCCGCCAGAGACAGGGTCGCCAGCCAGCGGGCGTCGATCTTGGTCATCAGGCGCGCGGTGAAGGGGGTCAGGAACACGGCCACCACCCCGCTGGGCGCGGCGACCAGGCCCGCCCAGGTGGCGATGTAGCCCATCCGCGTTTGCAGCCACAGCGGCAGCAGCAGGTTGTTGCCGAAGAACACCGCATAGCCCAGGCAGAAGGCGATGGTGCCGATGGCGAAGTTGCTGGAACGGAACAGCGACAGGTCGACGATCGGGTGCTTCTCGTTCAGCTCCCAGATCACCCAGGCGACGAAGCCGATGATGGCGATCCACATCTCCACGACGATGGCGGGCGAGGAGAACCAGTCGGCTTCCTTGCCGGTGTCCAGCATGACCTGCAGCGCGCCCACCCAGACCAGCAGCAGCATGAAGCCGGTGCGGTCGATCGGCAGCTTGCGGGTCGGAGTCTCGCGGCTGGCCATGTTGCGCCAGCAGATGACGGCGCACAGGATCCCCACCGGCACGTTGATCAGGAAGATCCACGGCCAGGAGATGTTGTCGGAGATGTAGCCACCCAGGATCGGCCCGCAGATCGGCGCGACCAGGGTGGTCATCGACCAGATGGCCAGGGCCGTGCCTCGCTTCTGGGGCGGGAAGATCATGATCAGCAGGGCCTGCGACCCCGGGATCATCGGCCCCGACACCGCGCCTTGCAGGATCCGGAAGAAGATCAGCGACGACAGGTTCCACGAGATGCCGCACAGGAACGAGGCGGCGGTGAACAGGATCACCGAGACCACGAAGGTGCGCACGACACCATAGCGCCCCATCAGCCAGCCGGTCAGCGGCACCGAGACGCCGTTGGCCACGGCGAAGGCGGTGATCACCCAGGTGCCCTGGCTGGAACTGACGCCCAGATTGCCGGCGATCGTGGGGATCGAGACGTTGGCGATGGTGCTGTCCAGCACCTGCATGAAGGTGCCCAGCGCCAGGGCGATCGAGGTGATCGCCAGCAGCGCGCCGGTCATGGGCGGAGGACCCGCCTGAGCTTGTTCGGACGCCATGGGACGTCTCCTCAGAACCGGAGGTTACTTCGCGACGTCGATCTTGGCCTTCATCGAAAGGCCCACGCGCAGCGGGTGCTTGGCCAGTTCGGCGGGGTCCAGGGTGATGCGGACCGGCACGCGCTGGACCACCTTGATCCAGTTGCCCGAGGCGTTCTGGGCCGGGATCAACGAGAAGGCCGAGCCGGTGCCGCCGGCCAGGCCCTTGACCTTGCCGTGGAACTTCACCCCGCCGCCATAGAGGTCGGAGGTCAGGGTCACGGGCTGGCCAGGGACCACCTTGTCCAGCTGCACTTCCTTGAAGTTGGCGTCGACATAGGCCTGGGTCGTCGGCACGACGGCCATCAGCGGCGCGCCGATGGCGACCTGCTGGCCGACCTGCACCGACTTGCGGGCGACGACGCCGTCGGTCGGCGCGCGGACCACGGTGCGGGCCAGGGCCAGGCGAGCGGCGTCCAGGCGGGCCTGGGCGGCCTTCACCTCGGGGTTCTCGCCGACCGAGGCGCCCGCGATCAGCACGGTGTTGGCTTCGCGCGAGCCGATGGCGGCGTCGCGGCTGGCCAGGGCCTGGGCGCGGACGGCCTGGGCCGCGTTCAGCGCGGCTTGCGCGTTGGCCAGGCGATTCTGGGCGGTGGTCAGTTCGTCGCCCGAGACGGCGCCCTCGCCCACCAGGGCCTGGCGCCGGGCCAGATCGACGCGGGCGCGCTCGACGTCGGATCGGGCGGCGGTGATCTGGGCGTCGGCGCGGGCGACATCGGCCTGACGGGCCTCGAACTGGCCGCCCAGCGCGGTGTCGTTGGCGAAGTAGCCCTTCACCTTGCGTTCGGCCTGACCGAGAGCGGCCTCGGCCTGGGCGACCGCGATGCGGGCGTCCGCATCGTCGATGACGACCAGCGGGTCGCCCTTCTTCACCGCTTGGGTTTCCGAGACGAAGATCTTGGCGACCGGACCGGGCGACAGGGCCGTGACCTGGGCGGTCTCGGCCCCGACATAGGCGTCGTCGGTCTCGACATAGTGGCTGTCGAAAACCAGCCACCAGGCGCCGTAGGCGACGACGCCGACGGCGACGGCGCCCCCCAGCAGAGTCAGCTGGCGGCGGCGCTTGTTGTTGGCTTCAGCTTGAGACGGAGCAGCGGGTTGTTGATCGGACATAGGTGCAAGTCCTAGCGAGCGGAAATGGGGTTCAGGCGCCGGTGAAGCCGCCACCGAGGGCGCGGACCAGGGCGATGTCGAGAGCGAAGGCGCGGCTTTCCAGGTCGGCGACGACCCGGCGCTGGGCCAGGACCGACTGCTCGGCCAGCAGCACCGACTGGTAGGTCGACAGCTGGCCTTCGTAGCGCAGGCGGGCGATGCGGTAGGCGTTCTCGTTGGCGGTCAGGGCCGCGCGGGCGTCGGCCAGGCGCTGGCCCAGGGCCTTCTCGCTGGCCGTGACGTCGGCCACATCGCGCAGGGCCTGGGTCAGGGCGGCGTCATAGCTGGCCACGGCGGCGTCTCGATCGGCCTCGGCGCCGCGCAGGCCTGCCCGCAGGCGGCCGCCCTCGAAGATCGGCAGGCGCAGGGCCGGACCGACCTGGCCGATGTCCGAGCCGCTGTCGAACAGCTTGTCGAGATACAGGGACTGAACCCCGATGAAACCGGTCAGGTTGATGTCGGGATAAAACGCCGCCTTGGCCTGCCTCGTCCGCGACGTCGCGGCCTCGGCGCGCCACTTGGCGGCGACGACGTCGGGGCGGCGGCCGATCAGGTTGGCTGGCAAATTATCCGGCAGGCCGAACGGCTTGATCGTCGCGGCGGCTGGACGAGCGATGGTCAGGCCCCGATCGGGACCCGCGCCGACCAGGGCGGCCAGGGCGTTGCGGGTCAAGGCGATCTGCTCGTCCAGCGCCGACAGCTCCGCCCGCGAGGCCGGCGGCCCGGCTGCGGCCTGCTCGCTCTCGGCCTTGGTGTCCAGGCCATTGGCGACGCGCTTGGCGACGAGGTTGCTGGTCTCCTCCCGCAGGCGCACCGCCTGCTCTGCGACGTCGCGCTGGGCGTAGAGGCGCGCGAGCTCGGCATAGGTCGAGGCGACCGCGGTAGAGAGGGTCAGGCGCGCCTGGGCGGCGTCGGCCTGGGCGGCCTTGGCTTCCGAGGTCGCTGCGGCGACGGCCGCGCGGTTCTTGCCCCAGAAGTCCAGCTCCCAGCTGAAGTCCAGCGCGATGCGGCCAGTGTCGTTGTAGCCGTGCGGCACGAAGGCCGGCGGGATGCCGGCGTTGTAGCTCTGCTTGTTCTCGGCGACGTCGGCGCCCAGGCCGACGCGCGGCAGGTCGGCGGCCTTGGCCTGGGCGACCAGCGACTGGGCCCGGCGCAGGCGGGCCTCGGCGGCGGCCAGGGTCGGCGAGCCCTTCAGAGCCTCGTCCTCGAGAGTATTCAGCTGGGCGTCTCCATAGCCGGTCCACCAGGCGTCGGCCGGCCAGTCGGCGACAGGGGCCGCCAGGGCCTGGGCCGTTTCATAGGCTTGTGGCGCCTTGGCGACGCGAGCCGGCGCTGCGGGCGGCAGGCTGGCGCAGGCGGCCAGCACCAAGGCGCTGGCGGCGGCGAGATATGGAACGTTACGGCGATGAGAAAAGGTCGACATGGGGAGGCGCCTTGATGTGACCGTACGGTATAGTCATATGCTGGGGTGCAAGTAGGCTTCTCTTGCGCTACAGTCAAGGCGACCGTACCGTACGGTCGGAAAGAAAATTCGATGATCGACGCCAAACCCCGCTCCGACCGTGACGCCCGCCGCGAGGCCATTCTCGACGTCGCCGCCGAGGTGTTCCTGGAGGAAGGTTTCGACGCCGCGTCGATGTCGACGATCGCCGCCAAGGTCGGCGGCTCGAAAAGTACGCTCTACAACTACTTCAAGAGCAAGGAAGAGATCTTCCAGGCCCATGTCGAACGCTACTGCGGCTGGCTGGGCGCCGAGATGTTCGCGCTGCTGGACAGCGAGGTCGACGACGTGCGCGCGGCCCTAACGCGCCTGGGCCAACGCTACGTGACCAACGTGATGTCCGATCGCAACATGCGCCATTTCCGCCTGATCGCGACGGCCTCCGAACGCTCGCCGGACCTGGGCCGGACCTTTTACGAGGTCGGCCCCCAGCGTGGGGCCCGCCTGCTGGGCGGCTTCCTGGCGCGCATGAAGCTGGAAGGCCGGATCGAGATCGACGATCCGATCGTCGCCGCCCACCAGTTCATCGGCCTGTGCCAGAACCGCATGCTGAAGGGACGGCTGGTCAACTACATCGCGGAGCCGACGCCCGAGGAGGTCGACGCCGAGGTCGCCACGGCGGTGGCCACCTTCATGGCCGCCTTCGGCCCCAAGAGCGCCTAGGCCCTACCCTATTGCCCGGCCTTGCGCGCGAACGGCGCGGTGAAGTCACCCAGGCTCCTCAATCATGACCCCCCTTCACCGGAGTCAGCACGGTCCTGGTCATCTCCGGCGATAGCACGCCGCCCGCCTACCTCTTGGCCGGGCGCTGGATGTAGATGACGAACTTCGCCGGATCGTTGGGCATGGGCATGCTCCACAAGTCCGCCGCCGCCATCTCGGAATAGGCATGCGGACCACCCGGGATCGGCGCGCCCGACGCGTCAAGCGGCCAGGCCACGATCGCCAGGCGCGCGGCGGCCTGTAGTCAACCGGCCACGCCCGGCGGCTTCAGCAGGGACGCCAGATAGGCGGCGAACATGTCGGCCATGGCGTCGGCATAGGCTTCGATCTCCGCCCATGTCCGGGGCGTCTCCGAGAACGCCTTGCCGACGTGCTTCAGGGTGCTGGCGATCAGGTCGCCAGCCAGATCGCGTTGATCCTCCGGGACATCCGGCATCAGCTCGATCATGAAGTTGCGCAGTGTGCTCGTTCCCGACAGCCTGGCCGCCTGCGCCTCTGGCGCGTCGCGGTACAGGGGCGCGGCGTCGTCCAGCGCGCCCCGCACCTGAGCCTCCTCGCACTCGGACCGGACGAAGGCGTGGACCAGCGCCCGCAAACGCTCCAGCGGCGCGCGGCTCGCATCTTCCAGGATACCGCGCAGCAGGTCGGTCGTCTGGCGCCACTCGTCGCTCTGCAAGCGGAACAGGATCGCCGCCTTGTTGGGGAAGTACTGGTAGATCGAGCCAACGCTGACCCCGGCCTTTTCGGCCACCCGCGCCGTGGTGAAGCGTGGGGCCCCTTCCTTGGCCAGAACCTGAACAGCCGCCTCCAGGATCGCCGCCACCAGCTCGGTCGACCGCGCCTGCTTGGGCTGCTTTCGCGAGGAAATCCGTGGGCTTGGCTGATCGCTCATCGGCGCCGCTCGCAATGCGAATACCAGAACCTGACGAATTATTCGTATTTCTGAGGGGGCGCAAGGACGCCTCCATTCGGATCGAAGAGACCATGATCACCCTGACCACCGCACCGCTGGCGCCGCTGCTGGAGCGCCTGTTCGCCGAGGCCGACGAGACCTCTCCGATGAACGATCCCGCTTTCGCCCATGTCACGCCCGAGGAGCAGGCCCGGCTGATGCGCAGCAAGACCGACTATCGCGCGCTGTACGACCGGCTGAAGACCTATCCCCTGGCCGTCTCGCGCGAGACCGGCGCCCTGCTCTACATGCTGGCGCGCAGTATCCGGGCGACGACGATCATCGAGTTCGGGACCTCGTTCGGTCTTTCCACCCTGCACATGGCCGCGGCCCTGCGCGACAACGGCGGCGGGCGGCTGATAACCACCGAGTTCGAGCCCTCCAAGGTCGCCAAGGCGCGCGAACACCTGGCCGCCGGCGGCGTCGCCGACCTGGTCGAGATCCGCGAGGGCGACGCTCTGCGGACCCTGGCGAGCGACCTGCCCGACAGCATCGATCTGGTCCTGCTGGACGGCGCCAAGGCGCTGTATCCCGAGATCCTGGCCCTGGTCGAAGGTCGCCTGCGCCCCGGCGCCCTGATCGTCGCCGACAACGCCGACTACGCGCCCGACTATATGGCTCGGGTGCGCTCGCCGATGGCCGGCTACATCTCGGTCCCATTCGCCGAGGACGTCGAGCTGTCGATGCGCCTGGCCTAGCCTCTGAGAATCGCCGCGAACTGTTCGGGACGCAGCGAGGCGCCGCCGATCAAGAGGCCGCCCACCTCGGGACAGGCCAGGATCTCGCCGGCGTTGTCGGCGGTGACCGAGCCGCCATAGAGGATCGGAGCCTCGCCGCCGACGACGGCGCGAAGGTTGGCGTGCATCTCCGCGATGTCCGCCACCGTCGCCGCCCGCCCCGAACCGATCGCCCATACGGGCTCGTAGGCCAGGGCCCAGGCCCGGTGCTCCAGGGCCTCATCCAGCACCGCTCGCACCTGCCGCGTCACGACCTCGACGGCCTGGCCTAACGCCCGGTCCGCCGCGCTGTCGCCAACGCAGACGATCGGCGCGAGCCCCGCTTCGACGGCGGCCAGCGCCTTTTCCCGCACCGTCGCGTCGGCCTCGCCATGGGCGATGCGGCGCTCGGAGTGGCCGACGATCACGTGCCTGGCTCCGGCCGCCGCCAGCAGGCCGGCCGAGACGTCGCCGGTATGGGCCCCACACCCGGCGACGTGGCAGTCCTGGCCGCCGATCTCGACGCCCAGGGGCGCCAGCCGGCGATGAGCCTCGCCCAGCAGGGTGGCCGGCGGGCAGACCACGGCCCTGCCCGCCCAGCCCCCGCAGGCTCCTATGTCCGTCAGTTCGGCCGTCAGCCGCTCCAGTAGCCCCAGGCCGCCATTCATCTTCCAATTGCCGACGATCAGGCGCGCGGCGATGTTCGGAGCCATGCGGTTCTCCGGGCGTAAAAAGCCGGCCGCGGCGTTCGCCAGCGGCCGGCCCAGGGTGCGAGGGATCAGTAGGTGTAGGACAGGCCGAAGCGGTACGAACGGCCGTAGCTCTCGCCTTCGCGGAAGCGATTGGCGGTCTTGAAGAAGTAGTAGTCGGTGGCGTTGTTCAGGTTGTTGGCCTCGGCGAACACCTCGAACTGCTTGGTGATCTTGTAAGCCATCTTGGCGTCCAGGGTCTTGATCGCGCCGAAATAGCCGTCCGACTTTCCGGACGTGTCGCTGACGTTCAGGCCGCCGTCGGTGTCCAGATAGGCCGAGCGCGAGGTGAAGGCCACGCGACCGGAGAAGCCGTACTTTTCATAATAGACCTGGGCGCTGGCGATGCGGTCGGCTTGACCGACCAGCGGGGTCTTCACGCTGCGGCCCGGGACCTTCAGCGAACCGTCGGTGAAGGTCATGTTGAAATTGACCCCGAAGCCGTCCAGCGGCGAGGGCAGGAAGGTCAGCGGCTTCTGGATGCTGAACTCCAGGCCCGTGACCTTGGCGCTGGTCCCGTTGGCGTACGAGTTGACGATGGCGTTGGTCAAGGCCACGCCGCCGTAGGTTCCGCTCTGGCCGGTCGAGGTCGAGTTGAAGATCGGGTTCTCGATGTCCTTGTGGAACAGGCCGATCGAGATGCCGCCCTCGCTGGGGAAGTAGTATTCCAGCGAAAAGTCGAAGTTGGTGGCCTTCTGGGGCTTCAGGTTCGGATTGCCCATCGAGACGGTGTTGCTGGACACGTCGACGGTGACTGTCGGCGCAAGGTCCACGAACGGGGGCCGGCCCAGGGCCGTGGTGACGGCCGCGCGCGCCAGCAGGCGGGACGAGAACTCGTATTTGAGGTTCAGGCTGGGGAAGTAGTTCGTGTAGTCGTACTGACCAAACGAGTTGTAGCCGCTGGTCAGGGTCGTGGTCGGGGTGAAGGCGATGGCCTTGGTGTCGCCTTCTGTGTGCTCGACGCGCACGCCCGGGATGATCGTCAGGTCGCCCCGCCGGATGCTGGCCATCACATAGCCGGCCGAAACCTTTTCGATGACATTGTAGTCCGAGGTCACCGACTGCGAAATCTGATCGCTGGCGTTGACCGTGAACAGGCTCGGGTTGCCGTCGACATAGTCGCGGGCGGCGGCGAAGTTGATCGTCGGGCCGTAGGTATATTTGCCGTCGAAGGTGGTCGGGGTGGTGGTCGCCACGAAACCGGCGAGGGTCTGGGCCGCCGCCGCGCCGGTGGCGGAGAAGGTGCGGCCGGTCTGGTCCTGGAAGCGGTCGCGCTTCAGGAACTTGGCGCCGAACTTCAGGAAGCTGCCCTCACCCCAGCCGGACATCGGCAGCTTGTAGTCGACGCGGACCTGGTTCAGTTCCTCGCCGGCCTTGCGCGAAACCCGCTTGTAGTTGTTCAGGCGATAGTTGGCCGGGTTCAGCGCCGCGGCGTTGACCGTGACATTGTCCATCAGCCGGTCGCCCAGCCTGAAGCTGGCGCCCAGGCCGGTAGAGGCGGAGGCGCGGAACTCGACCTCGTCGCGGATCGGATCCTTCTTGTTGGACTCCGCGTGGGTCGCCTGCACGGTCAGCATGCCGGGACCCCAGTAGATGTCGCCGCCCAGCGAGAAGGTGGTGGTGTCGGTGGTCTCGCTGCGCTGGCGGAACAGGCGGCGGGCCGTGGTCGAGCCGGTGTTGATGTCGCCGCCGTCGGCCGTCAGGTTCGTGTAGCTGGACGCCGAACCCGGGAAGAAGAAGCGGAAGCGATTGCGGCTCTCGCTGTCGCCGAACTCCGAGTACATGGCCCGGGCGTAGAGCTTGACGTTATCGTTCGGCCGCCAGTCGAAATTGGCCACCGCGCCCTTCCGCGTGCGCCAGGCGGGATCGTAGATGCGGCTGTCCAGTTCGGCGGGCAGGTCGACGCCGTTCACGAGTTGGCGGCTGGTGGCCAGCACGTTCTCCGAATAGGACGGCCGCTTGGAATAGTTCAGGGCCAGCACCAGGCCGAACTGCTTTTCGGGGCCGAACTTGCCGCCCACCGAGATGTCGCCCTCGCGCGCCTTGCGGTCGGTGTTCTCATAGACGCCGCGCACCAGGCGGGCCGAAAGGATGTTCTTCTTCTTGTCGAAGGCCGTCAGGGTGTTGATGTCGACCTGGCCGGCGATGGCGTTGGCGTCGAGGTCGGCGGTCAGCGACTTGACCACCGTCACCGAGCCGATCAGGGCCGAGGGAATGTCGTCCAGCTTGACGTTCCGCGACTCCGGCTCGGGGGCCGAGGCGGTCTGGTTGTTGATCGTGACATTGGCCAGGTTCGGCTCGATGCCGCGGATGATCAGATATCGCCCCTCGCCCTTGTCGGTGGCTACCGACACGCCGGTCAGGCGGCGGACGGACTCGGCGACGTTCTGGTCGGGCAGCTTGCCCACGTCGTTGGCCGAGACCACTTCGACGGCGCTGACGGCGTCGCGTTTCTTCAGCAGCGAGTCGCGGTCCGAGGCGCGCTGACCCGTGACGACGACCTCTTCGACGGTGGTGGTTTGAGCGGTCTGCGCAGCGGCCATGCCGGGCGCGACGATGCATGACGTGAGCAGCAACGCGCCCACGAGTCGGGATGCGTTCATCATCCTCCCCTTTCCCTGTTGACGACTCCGCCACGGCGCCATTTGGCGCTCTGGGTCGCTAAGGGGACGATACGAACAAAAATTCTATTTTGCAAATGGAATGGAAAATTTCGTGCAAAGCATTGCTGGAAAAGGTTTTCAGGACACGGACGATTTCCAGGCGATAGCCGCGCGCAGTCCGCCCAGCGGCGAACGATCCATCGTCAGGACCGCACCGGAGGATTCGGCCAGATCCCGGACGATCGCCAGCCCCAGGCCATGACCCGGCCCGGCCTCGTCCAGCCGAGCGCCGCGCGCCAGGGCCGCCTCGGTCCGTCCATCGTCCATGCCCGGCCCATCATCCTCGACGAACAGCGTCGAACCGTCCGCCATCGGAGCGCCGGAGATTCGCACCCGGCGACGGGCGAACCGGGCGGCGTTCTCGATCAGGGCGCCCAGCATTTCCGTGACCGCGTCCTCCGAGGCCGGCGCGCGCAGATCGGCGGGGATCTCGATGTCGAACATCAGACGCTCGCCGTCGGCCGTCCGCTCCAGCACCGCCACCAGCCGTTCGGCGACGGCCAGGGGCGCGGTCTCCGCGGCGAAGGCGGCCTCGCGGGCGGCCGCGGCCCGGGCCCGGGCCAGCTCGGCTTCCAGGGCCGCGCCGACCGCGGCGATGGCGGCGTCGAGGCCGTCGGCGGCCTCCGTCGCCCCGGCGTCGCGCGCCCGGCGGCTCTGGGCCGACAGCGCCGCCAGCGGCGTCTTCAGGCTGTGGGCCAGGTCGCCCGCCCGGCGGCGCGCGCGGACCACATCGCCTTCCCTCGCCTCGGCCAGGGCGTTGATCGCCTGAGCCAGCGGGGCGATCTCGCGGGGATGGTCGTCGGACATGCGGGCCGAGGGGCTTCTGCGCAGGCGGGCCAGGTCGTCACGGATCCGAGCCAGGGGCGACAGGCCCAGGGTCACCTGCAGGGCGGCGGCGGCCGACAGCACGACCCACAGCCCGGCCAGGAACAGGGCTAGGTCATGGCCGAACTCGGCGCGGGCCAGGCGCAGGACCTTCTCATCGCTGGCCACCTGGATCAGCACGGCCGGACCGTTGCGGTCGGGACGAACCGTCCGCTCGACCAGCAGAAGGCGGTCGCCGAACGGCCCGACGGCGATGCGAGATCCCCAGGCGTCGGCCGGCGCGCCAGCCGGCCGCTTCAAGGTCTGATCCCACAGCGACGGCGAGGTCTTCAGCCCGGCCGGGGTCGAGACCTGCCAATAGAAGCCGCCCATGGCCTTGAGGAGGCGCGGATCGTGCAGCACGACGTCGGCGACGGGCGCGCCGTTTGGCTCCAGACGGACGCCCGCGGCCAGCGCCTGGCCGGTGCGAACCAATTCCGCGATCTCGCGCCGCTCGATGTGGCGTTCGAACAGCCAGGTCATGGCCAGCCACGACGCCGCCAGAGCCGCCAGAATGGCCAGCATGCCGCCGCCGATCAGGCGCCCTCTCAGCGAGCGGCCTTTCACGCGCCGACGCCCGCCAGCAGGTAGCCGAAGCCGCGCCGCGTCTCGATCACCTCGGCGCCGACCTTGCGGCGCAGGCGGGTGACCAGGGCCTCTATGGCGTTGGCGTCGGCGGTCTCGGCCACGCCGTACAGCTGCTCGGCCAGTTCGCCCGCCGAGACAGCGCGGCCGGGATTGTGCGCCAGGCAGTCCAGCAGCCGGAACTCCAGCGGCGACAGCTTGATCGGCGCGCCGTCCAGGGCCGCCGACATCCGGCGGGTGTCCAGGGTCAGGCGGCCGGCCTCGATCACCGGCGAGACGCGGCCTGCCGCGCGGCGGACCAGCCCCCTCGCCCGCGCGACGAGTTCGCCCATCTCGAACGGCTTGGCCAGGTAGTCGTCGGCCCCGGCCTCGATGCCCTCGACCTTCTCGGTCCAGTCGCCGCGCGCCGACAGGATCAGCACCGGAAAGGCCCGGCCATCCTGGCGCCAGCGGCGCAGCACCGACAGGCCGTCCAGCCGCGGCAGGCCCAGGTCCAGGATCACGACGGCGTAGTCCTCGACCTCGCCCTTGAACGAGGCGTCGTCGCCATCGCGAGCCAGGTCGACGACAAAGCCGGCCGCGCCCAGCGCCTTGGCCAGGTCCGGACCGACGACGGGATCGTCCTCGACGACCAGGGCGCGCACTCAGTCGTCCTCGAGCTTCAGGGTCGCGCCGGTCTTGGCGTCGAGCTCCAGTTCGCGGATGCGGCCAGTCTTGGCCAGGATCTTCAGGTCGTATTTCAGACGACCATGATCGCCCTGCTCCAGCTCCACCTCGATGACCTCGCCAGGCGCACGCTGGGCGGCGATGGCCAGGATGCGGGTCAGCGGCAGGACCTCCTTGCGCAGCAGGGCCTGGCGGGCCGCTTCGTGGCTCTGCTTCTTGTGCTCGTCGGCGGTCGCGCCGGTGGCGGCCAGCGTCGAGACGGCCAGGGCGGCGACAAGGAGGCTACGGAACGGGTGATGGGACAGGATCATGGGCGCGACGATTCCACACCCATCCTGACATGCGCCTGACGCCGAACCTAGGCGGGCGACGCCGGCTAGGCGGCGATGCGCCCGCCGCCGCCCATGGCCCGCCAGCGCTCGCGCTTGGCCAGGGCCCGGTCCAGGGTCACGCGCTTGATCGGCAAGCCCTTGCGCAGCTTGACCCAGGTGGTCTCGCTGATGCCGAACACGTCGAACAGATAGCGGTCGGTGATGGCCGGCAGGCTGGCGCGGAGATCGGCGAACTCCTCCGGCGTGACGGTGACGAGATCGAGCATGGCGGCAGCGTCCTTTGGCGCGCGCGAGGTCGGCGGCGCGCCTCAAGAAACACACCGTCATTGAATTTTATAGCGAAATTACGGCGCTAGATTTCGTCGACGGGCCGCAATTCGTGCAACAGGGTGTCGAGGAGCTGCGGCGTGGTCGCCAGCACCGTGCCGTTCATGACGTCCAGGTCCCGGCCCAGGGTGTCGGTGACGACGCCGCCGGCTTCGCGCACGATCACGGCGCCGGCGGCCATGTCCCAGGCGCTGACGGACTGCTCCCAATAGGCGTCGAATCGGCCGCAGGCGACATAGGCCATGTCGACGGCCCCCGCCCCCAGCCGCCGCACGCCCGAGACCTTGGGCGTCAGCCGCTGCATCTCGGCATGGAACTGCTCCTGGCGCGGCTTGCCCATGAACGGCACGCCGACGCTGAGGATGGCCTGCTCCAGCCCTTGGCGCCTGGACACCCTGATGCGGGTCTCGTTGAGATAAGCGCCCTTGCCCTTCTCGGCCCGGAATAGTTCGCCCTGCATCGGGATGTAGGTCACCCCGGCGACGATCTCGCCGTCGCGCTGCAGGCCCACGTTGACCGCCCAGATCGGCAGACCGATCAGGAAGTTGGCCGTGCCGTCCAGCGGGTCGCAGATCCAGGTGTTGGCAGGGTCCGCACCCTGGACCAGTCCGCCCTCCTCGCCCAGGAAGCCGTAGTCCGGATAGGCCTCCGACAGGATCGACTTGACGGTCTGCTCGGCGCGCACGTCGGCGATGGTGAAGGGATCGGCGGGACCGTTCTTGTGCTGGACCTCCAGGGTGGCGATCTCGGCGAAGTCCTGCTTCAGGCGGTCGCCGGCGGCGCGCGCCGCGCGGATCATCGTCTGCAGCAGCGGGGATGGCTCGGTCACGGGATCAATCTCTCAGCTTGGTGCGCCACAGCGCGGCGGCCAGGGCCAGGGAAGCGACGGAGGCGCCCATCCAGAAGATCATCGCGGGGCCGAAGTCGTAGTGTCGCACGCCGTCGATGACACGCATGCCACGCTCGATCAGCACGCCGCTGACATGTTCCTGGACAGCCGCGCCCAGATAGCTGAACACCCCGATCAGGCCTACGGCCGCGCCGGCGACCCGCTTGGGACAGATGTCGGTGGCGAACAGGCCGCCCAGCGAGGTGACCAGCGCCGTCATGCCCAGGCCGAACAGGATCATGCCGGCGATCAGCGCCGGACCGCTGTTGGGGCCGTAGAAGATCAGGCCCAGGCCGGCCAGTTCCAGCAGGCCGAACAGCAGGTTGGCGGGCGGACGCCGCGCGCCGAACAGCTTGTCGGAGACGAATCCGAAGCTGATCGCCCCGACGATGCCGGCCAGGGTCGAGATCATCAGCATCGAGCCGGCCGCCGCCAGGCTGTAGCCCCGCGCTTCCTGCAGGTAGAGAACACCCCAGCTGTTGATGGCGTAGCGAGTCACGTAGATCAGGGCCGACGACAGGGCCAGGGCCCAGACGGCGGGGATCTTCAGGATCTGCAGCTGGGTCTTGAAGACACTGCCGACCTCCTGTTTCGGCTTGTCCCCCTGCCAGTGGTCGTTGCGCCAGTCGGCGACGGCGGGCAGGCCCAGGGTTTGAGGACGGTCCTGGATCAGGAGGTAGCCGGCGATCGCCACCAGCACGCCGATCGCCGCCGGTCCCCAGAAGCCGTAGCGCCAGCCGAACGCCGCGACGACGCCGCCGACCACCGCGAAGGTCAGGCCCTCGCCGATCGAGTGGGCGGTGCTCCAGATCCCGTAGTAGCGACCGCGCTCGCGGTTGCTGAACC
Source organism: uncultured Caulobacter sp. (assembly GCA_966211605.1). GTDB lineage: Bacteria > Pseudomonadota > Alphaproteobacteria > Caulobacterales > Caulobacteraceae > Caulobacter. Next base: position 15,369 of record CBIHOB010000040.1, on the reverse strand, counting down.
ACTGGCTCATCGACACTACCCCCGCGGGGGCTCCGAAGCTCTGGAACCAGCCGTTGATCCCCCACAGGGCCGCCGACAGGGCCACGGTGGTCGAGAAGCCCATGCCGACATTGGCCAGGCCCGAGATCAGCACGCTGAAGGCGAAGAACCGCTTCATGTTGGCGTGGTCGGCCAGGACGCCATTGGTCAGCTTGCCGAAGGCGTAGGCGTAGAACAGGGCCGAGCCGATCAGACCCAGCTCGGTCGGCGTGAACACTCCCGCGTCGATCAGCGGCTTCTTCACCATGCCCAGCGCCAGGCGGCAGGTGTAGGACATGCCGTAACCCAGGGTGATGGCCAGCATGATCCGGAAGCGATGCCGTCGATACAGCGCGTCGATCGTCGCCGGATCGCTCAGCGGCGGCGCGTCAGCCCCCCGCGCGAAGAACCTCAGCATCTTCGTCTCCCCCTGCTCCCGTTCCGCTACGTGGCGGAACGATCAGCCGTTTCGAAACACGCTATTCTATTGTGACAATGATTGGAAGATTTATTCCAACAAGAAGCGATCTGGAACGCGAAAAAGAAAGAGCCCCGGACACGCGGTCCAGGGCCAGGGCTTCACGCAGGAAGACGGTTTCGGATCAAGCCTTACGCATGATCCAGTCATGGGCGGGGTCGTTGCGGAAGATCCACTTCCGGTGCGGCCCGGCCATGACGTTCAGATAGTAGAGATCGTAGCCGTGCGGGGCCCCGACCGGGTGATAGCCGCGCGGCACCATGACCACGTCGCCGTCCCGGACGCAGACCGTCTCATCGAGACTCCGGTCGTCGGTGTAGACGCGCTGGAAGGCGAAGCCCTGCGGCGGGTTCAGGCGGTGGTAGTAGGTCTCTTCCAGCGCCGTCTCCTCGCCCTCGGCCGCGGTGTCGTGCTTGTGCGGCGGATAGCTGGACCAGTGGCCGCCCGGCGTGATCACCTCGACCACCAGCAGGCCGTCCGCCGGAGCCGTCTCGGGCAGGATGTTGCGGACGTGGCGGACGTTGGTCCCCTTGCCGCGGACCTCGCGGGGCATGTCGCCCTCGGCGATCAAGCGCGCCTCTCCGCCCGGCTTGCCGGGAGCAGTGCAGAGGGCCAGCTCGACATCGGTGACGGCGGTCACGGCATAGGGCGTGGCGGCCGGAACGTAGACCGCGCCGGGGGCCCGATCCTCGAACACGCTGGCGCGGCCGCCGACCTTGCCGAACGAGACGCCCTCGGCCGAGACTTCGGCGGTCCCGCTCATGACGACGACGCAGGTCTCGCGGGCGGGCTCCGAACCGTCGAAGCTCTCCCCCGCCGCCAGCTTCACGACCTGAAAGCCGACATGGGTCCAGCCGGCGCTTTGCGGAGTGATCTCCAGCACCGAGCCGTGCGCGTCGGGCGCGTGGGGGCGGACGAGCAGCGGGCTCATCACGCGGCCTTCAGGCCGGCGGCGGCGGCCTCCTTCTTCAGGGTCGCCAGGCCGATCTCGCCATACTGGCGCGGATTGGCCATGGCCGGATCCTGCTCGGCCTCGACGATGATCCAGCCCGAGTAGCCGATTTCGGCCAGGGCCTGCATGACCGCCGCGTAGTCCAGGTAGCCGTCGCCGGGCACGGTGAACATGCCGGCCAGCACGCCGTCCAGAAAGCTGCCGCCGCCGCGCGAGACGACCTTGTGGAAGACCTCGCTGCGGATGTCCTTGCAATGCACGTGGGCGACGCGGTGCGGATAGCTGCGGATCACCTGCACCGGATCCAGGCCGCCCAGGGCCGCGTGGCCGGTGTCGACGGTCAGGCCGACCGAAGGGCCCGTGTTGGCCAGGAAGGCTTCCAGGTCCTCGGGCCGCTCGACGACGGTGCCCAGGTGATGGTGATAGGCGAACTTCAGGCCCTGGCCGGCGATGTAGTCGGCCACCTTGGTCAGGCGCGCGCCGAATTCCTTCCAGCCCTCGGCGTCCAGGCGCGGCGTAGCCGACAGGGTCTTGGAGCGGTCGCCGTGAATGGCGTTGCTGGTCTCGGCGTGGATGAACACCGAGCAGCCCATGGCCTTCAGCAGAGCCAAGTGCGGCTGCAGCGCCGCGATCTCGTCGTCGGCCGAATGGGCCAGCAGGTTGCCGCTGTACCAGCCGCCGACCAGGTCGAGGCCGTAGCGGTCCAGCAGCGGCTTCAGCACCGCCGGGTCGCGCGGGAAGACCCCGCCCAGCTCGACGCCAGAGAAGCCGATCGCCTGGCAATCGGCCAGCACGCTCTCGAGCGGGGTGTCGCCGCCCAGTTCGGGCATGTCGTCATTGATCCAGGCGATGGGGCTCACGCCGAAACGGATGGTCATGGGTCAGTCCCCCGTACGCTGTTGCTTGATCTTGGTTTCGTAGTCGGCGCGCGCGGCGTTCACCGTCGGACGCACCGAGACCTCGGGCACGGCCACGTCCCACCAGGCGCCGCCCGCGGTGGTCGGCATCGGATCGGTGTCGATGACCACGACATAGCTGCGGTCGCTGGCCTTGGCGCGCTGCAGCGCCGCTTCCAGCTCGGCCAGGCTGGCGACCTTCTCCGAGCGCGCGCCCAGGCTCTTGGCGTGAGCGGCGAAGTCGATGTCCGGCAGGGTCTCATGACGCGCGTCGGCCAGCAGGTTGTTGAACGCCGCCCCGCCCGTCGCCGCCTGCAGGCGGTTGATACAGCCATAGCCCCGATTGTCGAGGACGGTGACGATCAGCTTGGTCCCCAGCATGACCGAGGTGGCCAGCTCGGAGTTCATCATCAGATAGCTGCCGTCGCCGACCATCACATGGACCTCGCGCTCTGGCGCGGCCATCTTCACGCCCACGGCCCCGGCGATCTCGTAGCCCATGCACGAGAAGCCGTACTCGACGTGGTAGCCGCCGGGCCGGCGGGTGCGCCACAGCTTGTGCAGCTCGCCCGGCAGGCCGCCGGCGGCGCAGACCACCACGCTGTCGTCGGACGAGGCGCGCCACACCGCGCCCAGCACCTGGGCGTCGGTCGGCAGCGCGCGATTGTCAGCCCGGGTCGCCGCATCGAAGATCGCGTTCCAGCCCGCGACGCCGCCGGTCGCCTTGTCTGTCCAGGCCGCCGGAGCCCGCCAGCCGGCCAGTGCTTGCGACAGCGCCTCGACCACCGCCAGGGCGTCGCCGACGACGCTGGTCGCGCCGTGCTTGTGGGCGTCGTGCGGGGCGACATTGATCTGCACCAGCTTGCGGCCCTCGGCGCCGAACAGGGCGCGGGAGCCGGTGGTGAAGTCCTGCAAACGGGTGCCGACGCCGATGATCAGGTCGGCCTCCTCCGACGCCGCCACCGAAGCGGTCGTGCCGGTGACGCCGACGGCGCCCAGGTTCAGCGGGTGATCCCAGGCCAGGCTCCCCTTCCCGCCTTGCGTCTCGGCGACCGGCAGGCCGGCGCGGGAGACGAGGTCGGCCAACGCGGTCTCGGCGCGGGCGTACAGCACCCCGCCGCCGGCCACGACCAGCGGGCGCCTGGCGGCCTTGATCAGCGCGACCAGATCGGCCAGCTCGCGCGGGTCCGGGTGCGGCGCGCGGATGCGCCAGACCTTCTTGGCGAAGAAGGCTTCCGGATAGTCGAAGGCCTCGGCCTGGACGTCCTGGCAGAAGGCCAGGGTCGCCGGGCCGCAGGTCGCCGGGTCCAGCATGGTCGCCAGCGCACGCGGCAGGGCGTCCAGGATCTGCTCGGGGCGCACGATGCGGTCGAAATAGCGCGAGACCGGCTTGAAGCAGTCGTTGGCGCTGATCGTCCCGTCGCCGAAGTCCTCGATCTGCTGCAGGACAGGGTCGGGCCGGCGGCTGGCATAGACGTCGCCGGGGAGGAACAGCACCGGCAGGCGATTGACGTGGGCCAAGGCAGCGGCGGTGACCATGTTGGTCGCGCCGGGGCCGATCGAGGTGGTGCAGACCATGGCCCGCTGACGCCGCGACTGCTTGGCGAAGGCGATGGCGGCGTGCGCCATGCCCTGCTCGTTGTGGGCGCGCCAGGTCGGCAGCACGTCGCGAACGCCGTGCAGCGCCTCGCCCAGGCCGGCGACATTGCCGTGGCCGAAGATCGCCCAGACCCCGGCGAAGTACGGAACCTCGCCCTGCCCCGTCTCGACATACTGTTGCGAGAGCCAGCGGACGGTCGCCTGGGCGGCGGTGAGACGGACAGTCGCCATGTTACGCGGCCTTCTCCGCGGCGCGGCGCAGACGCTTCCAGGCGTCGACCAGCACCTTGAACTTCGCAACGAGCGCGACGACGGCCGCCTCGTCGTCGATGCGGTTCGCCAGCCAGTCGCGGGCGACATCGTAGAAGATGGTCCGGCCGACAGCGAAGCCCTTCACGATCGGAAACGGCGCGACCACTTCGAACGAGGCCAGCAGCTCGGCTTCCGGCGCCGACAGGCCCAGCAGCACCACGCCCCGGCACAGCGGGTCATTCTCGTTGATGGCGCGCTCGGTCTCGCGCCAGGCCACCGCGTCCTGCAGCGGCTCCAGCTTCCACCAGTCGGGACGGATGCCTAGCGAATAGAGGCGGCGGATGGCGCGAGCGACGGTGTGGCTGTCGCTGTCCATACCGGCTGGCAGGATCAGCTCCAGCAGCAGCTCGTGGCGGGTCTTCCGGCAGGCGTCGAACAGGCGCAGCAGCTGGCGCTCCTGGCGCTCGCGCAGTTCGAGCTCGTCGTCGGGGTGATAGAAACACAGGCACTTGACCACCTGCCCGGCCGGCCACTCGGTCAGCTCGGTGGCGACATCGGCCGAGCTCTCGAACTCCAGCGGCCGCGACTTGGGCAGCTCGATCGGGCGGGCGATCCAGTAGTCGTGGTCGGCGGCCTCAGCCAGGGCCTCGAAGCCGAAGCGGCCGTCCAGCAACATGCCGTAGCGGGCCTCGTCTCCGCCGGCCACCTGCTGCACGGCCCGCAAGGCCAGGGTCTTGAAGGCAGGAATCCGCTCGGGATCGCCGCCGGTCTCAGCGATCAGGTCCAGGAACTGGCTGCGGTGATCGACGGCCAGGACGGTCAGTTCGTCATAGACGCGGTCGCGGGTGCTGGCCCAATGGATGTGCTCCAGCTCGACGTCCTCGCGCAGGCGGAACGGACGTTCCCGCTCCGACAGAAAGGCTTCCAGCTCGACCCAGGTCGGCATGGCCGGGGTGCAGCCGTGGCGCGAGACGACGATGGCGCCGCACGCGTTGCCCCACTCGCAGCACGTCTCGACGCGCTCGTTCCGCAGCCAGCCGCGCAGGAAGCCGGCCATGAAGGCGTCGCCCGCCCCCAGAACATTGAACACCTCGACCTTGAAGCCGCGAGCGCTGACGCCCTCGTCCAGGGTGTGCGGAATCGCGCCCGGAAAGGCCACGCAGCCGTCTGGGCCGCGCTTGCAGACCAGCAACGCGTCCGGCGCGCCGGCGCGGATCGCGCGCAGGGCGGCGATGGTGTCGGTCGTTCCGCCCAGGATATGGATCTCTTCCTCGGTGCCGACGATCAGGTCGCACAGGGCCACGACTTCCTGCAGCTTGGCCGTGACGTCCTGGTTCTCGACGAAGCGGTTCTCGCCGGCGTCCTTGCCGGTGAGGCCCCACAGCACGGGGCGGTAGTCGATGTCGAAGGCGACTCGCCCTCCGGCAGCCTTGACCGCGCGAGCGGCCTTCAGGCTGGTCTCGTAGACGTTCGGTTGCGACAGGTGGGTGCCGTTGATCAGCACGGCGCCGGCCTTGGCGAACCAGGCCTCGTCGACGTCCGAAGGCTGTAGCGCCATGTCAGCGCAGTTCTCGCGGTAGAAGATCAGCGGAAAGTTCACCCGGTCGCGGATGCCCAGGATCACCAGGGCCGTCAGGCGGTCCGGATCGGACAGGACGCCGGCGACGTCGACGCCCTCGCGCACCAGCTGCTCGCGGATGAAACGGCCCATGTGGTCGGCGCCGACGCGGGTCAGAAGGCCGGTCTTCAAGCCCAGGCGCGCGCCGCCGGCGGCCGTGTTGGTCGGGCTGCCGCCCAGATACTTGGCGAAGGACGACATGTCCTCCAGCCGTCCGCCCACCTGCTGTCCGTAGAGGTCGACGGAGGACCGGCCGATGGCGATCAGATCAAGGGTCTTTGCGTCCTGCGCCATGCCGGTTCCACGTCACTCCGAGCCGGCCTCCCCGCCGGCGATATGTAACGCATATTCCAAACCTAGAACGCGTGCAACATCCATTTCATTTTTGACCTGGAATGGAACGCCCAGTTCACCCGCCGCGCTCAGGCGCCCTTTCTGGGCTTCTTCTTTTCCTTGTTGGCCTCGAAGGCGAAGCCGATCACCAGGGCCTGGGCCAGGCAGATCGAGGCGGCCAGCGAACGGAAGGTCCGGACCTCCGATTCGCGCACGTGCAGCACCAGTTCGGCCGGCTTGGCGATCGGGCTGACCAGGCTGTCGCTGATCGACAGGATGCGCGCGCCGCGTTGGGTGGCCATGTCGACGGCCTGCACGGTCTCCTCAGCATAGGGGTGGTAGCTGACGGCGATCAGCAGGTCGCGCGGACCGATGGTCTGGACCTGCTGCTTGGTCAGGCCCGCCACCCCATCGATGAACAAGGTGCGCTTGTTCACCTGCTGCAGCGAATAGGCCAGGTACGAGGCCACCGGGAACGAGCGGCGGAAACCGACCACATAGACCGTCTCGGCCCGGTCGATCAGGGCTACGGCCTCCTTCATGTCCTGCTCGCTGACCGTCTGGGTCAGGTTCTGCAAAGCCAGGGTGTTGCCCTCGACGAACTCGCTCAGGACATCGGCCCCGCCGTCCGACTTGCGGGCCACCGCCTCGTTGAAGTGGCGCACGCGCTCGCCGTAGCCCAGGCCGGCATGGCCCGACAGCAGGCCGTCGCGGAACAGGCGCTGCATCTGGCTTGCGCCGGGGTAGCCGAAGGTCTTGGCGAAGCGGACGATGGCCGAAGGCTGCACGCCGCAGCGCTCGGAAATCACCGCCAGCGTCTCCAGCGCCATCTCGTTGGGCTCGTCCAGCACGTAGCGGGCGATCTGCTGCAGCCGCTTGCTCAGCGAATCGTAGCGCTCCAGGATCGCGGCCCTCAGTTCCTCGGCCGAGGCCGGCGCGCTGGCCAGCTGAGTGTCTTCCGTCATGTCCGCCCCGATATGATCACTTCAGAATTAGAATATCCATTCCGAGGCCGAACACAAACGTCGCCGCGGGGCGGCGCTATTCCACTTTTCATCTGGAAGGAATTTTTATTCCATACTAGAGGAAGGCCAAGCGCGACCACCAAGCAGCGGCGCGGCAAACGCATTAGGGTTCCCATGCACGACATCGCCATTTTGGGCGCCGGCCGCATCGGCCGCATCCACGCCAAGAACGTCGCCGGCCAGGCTGGCCTAAGCCTTAAATACGTGGTCGATCCGGTCGCCGCGGCCGCCGATGGCCTGGCCGCCGAGACCGGCGCGACCGTCGCCGACCTCGACACCGCCCTGAACGATCCGTCGGTGGCCGGCGTCATTGTCGCCAGCTCGACGGACACCCATCTGGACTACAGCCTCAAGGCCATCGCGGCCGGCAAGGCGGTGTTCTGCGAGAAGCCGATCGACCAGGACCTGACCCGCGCCCGCTCGGCGCAAGGCGAGCTGGGCGGCAAGGGCGTGAAGCTGTTCCTGGGCTTCAACCGCCGCTTCGATCCGAACTTCCAGGGGCTCAAGGCGCGGCTGTCGGCCGGCGTTGTCGGCGCGCTGGAGACGGTGCACATCACCAGCCACGATCCGGCCCCGCCGCCGGTCTCGTACGTCAAGGTCTCGGGCGGCCTGTTCAAGGACATGGCCATCCACGACTTCGACATGGCCCGCTGGCTGCTGGACGAGCCGGTGACCGAGGTCTACGCCGCCGCCAGCTGCCTGGTCGATCCGGCCATCGGCGAGGCCGGCGACGTCGACACCGCCAAGATCATCCTGCGCACCGCCTCGGGCAAGATCTGCATGATCAGCAACAGCCGCCGCAGCGGCTACGGCTACGACCAGCGCATCGAGGCGTTCGGCGCCAAGGGCCTGGTCCGCGCCGACAATGTCATGGAGAGCACGGTCAGCGTCTGGGGCGAGGCCGGCGCGTCCAGCGACGCCTTCCAGAACTTCTTCCTCGACCGCTACGCCGAGGCCTACCGCCGCGAGATGGCCCACTTCGCCGAAATCATCCGCGGCGAGGCCCTGCCCTCAGTCGGCTATGTCGACGGCGTCGAGGCCCTGGCGCTGGCCGAGGCGGCGGGCCAGTCGGCGAAGAGCGGGCAAGTGGTGAAGCTGTAGGCCGTCTCCCCTCCCCTGCGGGAGAAGGTGTCAGCGAAGCAGACGGATGAGGGGTCGCATAGGCGGCCCCTTTTTCTTGGGCGGCATGCAGGTCTTTCAACCCCTCGTCCGGCGCTGCCGCGTCACCTTCTCCCGCAGGGGAGAAGGAAACAAAAAGAAACGGCGGCTCCGCAGGAGAGCCGCCGCTGAAGGTGTCGCCTGGTGGGATCGATCTAGTTCTTCGCCGGGCTGGCCAGCTTGCCGCCGACGATCTTCTGGAAGGTTTCCAGCGGACACAGGGTCGGCTCGCCCTTCTCGCCGCAGCCCGGCACCGGGAAATAGGCATAGGCCGGCGGGTTGCTGGCGGTCAGCGGCTGCAGCTCGCGCAGCTGGTCCATGCTCTGGGCGGTGTAGAAGGCCCGCACGAAGCGCTTGCCCGCGCCGTCCTTCAGCAGTTCGAAACCCATGGCGCCGCCGGGCGGCGGATCGTCCCGCGGATAGTCGGCGGCGGTGAAGTGCGCCCCCAGGAAGCCGCGCAGGGCCGCGATGTTGGTGTCATGGCCGACCAGCATGGTCAGCTTGCCGCCCGTCCCGGCCTCGCCCTTCAGCGCGTTCAGCACCTCCTTGGCCACCGGCGCGGCGTAGCGCTCGGCGATGTAGGGCGCGCCGACCTCGTAGTGGAACTTCACCGGATGGAAGCGCAGCATGGTCTGGATGTCCGCCTTGGAGGCCCGGCCCCAGCCGACCTCGGCCATCGGCTTGCCCTCGACATATTCCAGCAGGACCGTCTGGCCGGCCGTCGAGGCGATCGATAGAGCGCCCTCCAGGTCGGGCGTATCGCCCTTGTTGGCCACAAGGTGCGAGGGCTTCTTGGCAAGGCCGCAGCCGGCCTTGGTCGCCGGATCGCAGCCCAGCACGCGTTGCAGCACGGCGAAGTCCGCCGCGTGAACCCTGGCCTCGGCCGCGACGCCAGGCTTCTGGCGCTGGGCGGCCTTCAGGGCGATGTCGCCGTCGACGCCCTCGGCCGGGTGGAAGATAGGATCGTTCTCTTCGCTGTCAGGGTGCGCGACCTTGAGACCGCAGCCGGGCTGCAGCCCCTCGACGAACATCTCGGCGGTCTTGATCGCCCGCTGCTTACCGCTGGCCCAGGCGACGATGTCGCCCGACGCTGCGCAGCCCTCGCGCGGCAACAGACCCCGCGCAGCCAGGAAGGTGCGGTAATAGGCGCCCATCAGCCGCGCGCCCTCGCCGCCATGTGGCGTCAGCTCGCCATAGGGCGTGGTCCAGCTTCCCCAGGGCTGGGCGGTCGTGCCGGCGGGGGTCGCCGGCATCTTGGTCGGCGGCCGCACGCTGTGGCGCATGACCATGACCATCCGTTCCAGCTGGAGGTCTCCCGTAGGACCGCCGCCGATAGACTTTGAAGTGGTCGCCGCCTGCGCCGTTCCCGCCAGCAGCGGAACCATGGCGGCCGTCATCAAGGCGTTGCGAAGCCTCGCCATCTGCATCTCCCCTGTGGGCCACCTGTTTTTACGGGGCCGTTTCATTTGCGCCCACGATACGAACAGATTTTCCATTTTACAATACGAATGGAATTTTTCTTCAGAACACGGATTTCGTCAGCCGGACGTCAGCCAGGGGCGTCTAGGCGATGGACAAGACGCAAACGTGACAAGAGGGGCGCTCGACCGTGATCCACCTGAAACTGGCCGCCAGCCTGCTGGCCCTGACCGCCGCCGCGCCGGCCCTGGCGCAGGTCCCCTCGCCCGTCGCGCCCCTGCCGGTCGTCCAGGCGATCGGAACCACAGCGCCCACCGCCCAGGGCGGGGCCAACGGCGTGGTGCTGCTGCGCCATCCTGGCGATCCGGACAAGAGCGTGATCGCCGCCAGCGCCGAACTGGCGGGCCTGGAGCTCTACGGCCTGGATGGCCAGCGCATCGCCTCGATCCCCGGCGGCGAGGTCGAGGCCGTCGACGCGCGCGACGACGGAACCCGCGCCATCCTGGCCGTGCTGGACAGCCAGGGCGGGCGCCTGCGCCTGTTCGCCCGCGACTGGGCCGGCGGCCAGGTCTCGGCGATCGACGTGAGGCCGCTGATGCTGGGCTATTCGGGCGAAGGGATCTGCCTGCACCGCAGCGCCCGCGACGGCGCGCTGTACGCCTTCGCCCTGGGCCGCGACGGCCAGCTGGACCAGTGGCTGCTGTTCCCCACCGCCGAGGGCAAGGTCGACGGCCGCGTCGTGCGCCGCCTGCGCCTGTCGTCCGAGGCCAAGTATTGCGTCGCCGACGACGCCAGCGGCGCACTCTATGTCGCCCAGGCCGCCGTGGGCGTCTGGCGCTACGACGCCGATCCCGAAGCCGAGCCGGTCCCGGTGATCGTCGACATCAACCGCCTGGGCCACATCGCCGGCGAGGTCGGCGGCCTGGCCGTCGTCAACGGCGGCAAGGGCGCGGATTACCTCATCGCCGCCAACGCCGACGCGGGCGTGTTCAACGTCTATGACCGCGGCGCGGGCGACAGGTTCCTGGGAAGCTTCAGCGCCGGAACGATCGAGAATCCATCGGCCCTGTTCGGCCTGCGCGCGCCCGTCGGTCCGGGGCGGCCGGCCGGCGCCTTGCTGATCGCCGACGATCGCAAGCAAGGGGCGCACAGCAAGGTCCTGTCCTGGACCGACATCGCCGTCGCCTTGAAGCTGCCGGTCGGCGTCGACGCCCCGGCCGCGCCGGCCAGCAAGCTCGCCCTGGTCCATGCCGCCATGGAGACGCAGCCCGTCGACCATGACGGCGACGCCGCCGACGATCCGGCCATCTGGGTCCATCCGGCAGACCCGGCCAAGAGCGCCATCATCGGCACGGACAAGAAGGGCGGCCTGGCGGTCTACGACCTGTCGGGCCAGCGCCTGCAGTTCCTGCCCGACGGCAAGATGAACAATGTCGACCTGCGCGGCGGCTTCAAGCTCTCGGGCAAGGCCGTGACCCTGGTCGCCGCCAGCGACCGCACCCGCAAGTCGATCGCGCTCTATACGATCGATCCCGAGACCCGACTGCTGAGCAGTGTCGCCGACGGTCTTCAGCCCACGAACCTTTCGGACCCGTACGGCCTGTGCATGTATCGCGACCGCCAAGGCCAGACCTTCGTCTTCGTCGGCGATCCCGACGGCCTGGTGCGCCAGTGGAAACTGATCGCCACGCCCGCCGGCAAGGTCCGCGCCCAGCCGGTGCGCGATTTGCGCTTCGACACCCAGACCGAGGGCTGCGTCGCCGACGACGCGACCGGCGCGCTGTATGTCGCCGAGGAAGATGTCGCCCTTTGGAAGCTGGGCGCCGACGCCAAGGCCGGGCAGGCCCGCAAGGCCGTCGCCCGCGTCGCCGACAATCCCGCTTTGAAGGACGATCTGGAGGGGGTCGGCCTCTACGCACAAGGCCAGGGCAAGGGCTATCTGGTGGTCTCCAGCCAAGGGAACAACAGCTACGCGGTGTTCCGGCGCGAGGGAGACAACGCCTATGTCGGCAGCTTCGCGGTCACCGCCAATGGCGACAACGGCGTCGACGGGATCTCCGAGACCGACGGCCTGGACGTCACCGGCGCCTCGCTGGGCGCGGGTCTGGAAGACGGCGCGTTCGTCGCCCAGGACGGCCGCAACATTTCCCCGCCCGAGCATCAGAACTTCAAGCTCGTTCCGTGGTCGACCATCGCGGAGAAGCTGAAACTCTAGCGCCGGCGACGAAGGCGCGGCCTGTCATCCTTTGTCACAAACGCGATGCAGAGCCGAAAGGCGGCCTCGCCACTCTCCAACCCGTAGCAGGGTCGCTCGCCCCCCTCGGAGCGGCCCCGTTCGGGAGAACAAGGATGAAGACGACCCGTAACACTTTGATGGTTTTGGCGCTGGCCGGCGGCCTGGCCGCAGCCGGCGCGGCCGCCGCCCAGACCCACAAGCTGCCCGCCAAGCAGGCCGCCCTGACCGCCGACCACTTCCACGCCAAGGCCCAGGTCATCGACGACCCGCTGGACGTCGAGACCGTGATCAGCTCCGAGCGCGGCTTCCGCACCGGCCAGGGTCTGCTCAAGTCGCCCGCCAGCGACAACCACCTGCGCGCCTTCGTCGACAAGCGCTCGGGGGCGACCCGCTTCGAGGTGCGTCAGACCCTGATGTATCCCGGCTCGATCCGCGGCTACGGCGAGGTCTCGTACCAGACCAGCCAATGGCCGGTCACCGCGCCGCTGACCAAGATCCGCGACAACGCCAGCCACTGCTTCCTGTTCGAAGCGCCGGAAGTCTGCCGCGAGGAAGTCTCCTTCGGCGTTTCGGAAAGCGAGCTGCGCCGCGCCGCCGCCGCGCCGGGCGCCTGGGGCTTCAAGTTCACGTCGGACAAGGGCTACGAGCACCGCACGGCCATCACCCGCGCCGAGATCGAGGGCCTGCTCAAGGCCGTCGACGGCTACCGCCGCACCCTGCCCTCCGCCCAGGCGGCGGCCGACACCGCGTCGGGCGGCTGATCCTGCTTCGTGACTGTTCGAAAGAGTTGATATTCCCATGAAAATTCTCGCTTCCCTCGCGCTCGCGGGCGCCTGCCTCGCCGTTTCTCCGGCTTTCGCCGGTCCGCAAGGCACCGGCCTGACCTTCACCGAGGAGGTCGCCAAGAAGAACCTCGAAAAGAAGCGCGCGGCGGAGGCCCAAGCGTCCGCGGACTGCGCCCCGAAGACCGGCGACGCCGCCAAGGCGGACGGCGCTTCTCCCCAAACGTGCCGCGCCAGCTAGGCCCGGCCCCGGAACGATCGCCCGGGCTCTGAGCCTGGCGGTCAGCCCTCGCGCGTCCCCTTACCTGCAATGCGCGCGAGGGCCCCTCCCTTTTTCGGGTGAAGTCGCACGGAAATCGTGGCGCACCCCTTGCCTGCGGCTTCGCCGCGCTTAAGTAGCTCAAGCGTATGGATTCTTCAGGCCACGGAACGATCGCTCTGCCGCGCGAGATGGCGACCGCGCCGCTCGCGCCCACCATCCTCATCGTCGAGGACGATCCGGCCCTGCGCACCCTTCTGATGCGCTTGCTCCGCGAGGAAGGCTTCCAGCCGCTCAGCGCCGGTCACGGAGCCGAGATGGCCCGCGTGCTGGAAACCAACACCGTCGACCTGATCCTGCTGGACGTCATGCTGCCCGGCAGCAACGGCTTCGACCTGTGCCGCAGCATCCGGCGCGAGAGCGACGTGCCGATCGTCATGCTCAGCGCGCGCGACGACGAAACCGACCGCCTGATCGGCCTGGAGCTGGGCGCCGACGACTATATCGGCAAGCCCTTCAGCAAGAAGGAGCTGATCGCCCGCATCCGCGCCATCCTGCGCCGGACCCAGAACGGCCAGCAGGCCAGCCAGCCGCGCGGCCACCAGCAGATGACCTTCGCCGGCTGGAGCCTGGATCCGGGCCGCCGCGAACTGTTGTCGCCCGACGGCGCCTTCGTCGACCTGTCGGGCGCCGAGTTCGACCTGCTGCTGGCCTTCGTCAGTTCGCCCCAGCGCGTGATCGGCCGCGAGCGCCTGCTGGAAATGTCCCGCGCCCGCTTCTCCGACGCTTCGGATCGCAGCATCGACGTGCTGGTCAGCCGCCTGCGCCGCAAGCTGGCGGTCACGGACCAGGCCGAGTCGCTGCTGCGCACCGTGCGTGGCGTCGGCTATATCTTCACGGCGGCCGTCGAGCGCCGGTGATTTGGGAACGTCGATGAACTGGGAGCGCCAGTGAAGCTTCTGCGGCTATGGCCGCAGCGTCTGGTCGGCCAGGTCACCCTGGTCCTGATGCTAGCCGTGGCCCTGGAATTCATCGGCAGCTCGATCCTGTTCGAGAACAGCCGTCTCTACCCCAACCGCGACAACCAGGTCCGGCGCGCGGCCGAGCAGCTGGTCACGGCCGAGATGATCCTGGAGGCCGCGCCCGCCGATCAGCGAGCGGAACAGGCGGCCGAAATCTCCACCCGCGCCGCCGAACTCTCCTGGTCGCCCCTGCCCCAGCTGGTCGACCGCAATCGCCCGGCCGAGAACGACCTGCGAGACAGCTTCCGCGAGGCCGAGCCGAGCCTGCGCGGCCGCGATCTGCGCCTGAACGCCGACACCGACCGCGCCTTGCCGCGCGACACCCACCTGAAGACGGCCCTGCGCTTGCGCGACGGCAGCTGGCTGACCCTGAAGACCAAGATCCGCGCCGCGCCCTGGGCGGTGCTGCTCAGCAGCGTCGGCTCGGCCTTCATCCTGGGCCTGGGCGTCATCGCCGCCGCCGCCCTGGTGCTGCGCAATCTCTCGCGCCCCCTGCGCGCCCTGGCCGAGGCCGCCGACAAGGTGGGCCAAGGCGCCCATGTCCGCATCGCCGAGCACGGGGCCCGCGACCTGATGCTGGTCGCCAAGGCCTTCAACGCCATGCAGGACCGCATCACCGGCCTGCTGCGCGCCCGCACCGAGGCCCTGGCCGCGGTCGGCCACGACCTGCGCACGCCCCTGGCCCGCCTTCGCCTGCGCGCCGGCTTCGTCAAGGACGCCGAGGCCCGTGAAGCGCTGGAGGCCGACGTGGACGAGATGACGACCATGCTCGACTCGCTGCTGGCCTATCTGGGCGGCCAGGAAGATCCCGAGCCGCCGCGCCGCACGGATCTCGCCGCCATCGCCATGACCGTGGTCGGCGACGCCGCCGACGCCGATCAGCCGGCGACCTATGCCGGCCTCGACCACCTGCCCGTCCAGGCCCGGCCGCTGTCGCTGAAGCGGGCGATCAGCAACATCGTCGAGAACGCCCTGCATTATGGCGGCGACGCGGCCCTGACCCTGACTCGCGAAGGCGACACCGCCGTCGTGGCCGTCGAGGACAACGGCCCTGGCATCCCCGAGGCCGAGCTGGCGGGGGTGCTGCAGCCCTTCCACCGCCTGGACAGCGCCCGCGCCCGCAACACCGCCGGTCTCGGCCTGGGCCTGACCATCGTCCAGCAGATTCTGCAGCGCGAAGGCGGCCAGTTGGTGCTGAAGAACCGCCCGCAAGGCGGCCTGCGGGCGGAGCTGAGACTGCCGGCGCTGTAGTCGCGTCCCCGTCCTAGCCCCCCAGACATCCTTTGTCACAAAGCCGCTGCATCGCAGCAAAACCCGAAAAC
>CBIHOB010000039.1:0-46374 GCA_966211605.1 uncultured Caulobacter sp. | reverse complement strand
CTCCGCCGCCGCCTCCGGCTGCTCCGGCCTACGAGGCCCGCGAGTTCGTGGTCTACTTCCCGTTCGATCAGTACGTGCTGACGCCGGAAGCCCAGGCCGTGGTCCAGCAAGCGGCTGAATACGCCAAGGGCGGCGGCGCTTCGAAGATCGTGGTGACGGGTCACACCGACACCTCGGGTTCGGACAAGTACAACCAGAAGCTCTCGGAACGCCGCGCCAAGGCCGTCGCCGATGGCCTGGTCAGCCTGGGCGTCAACGCCACGGCGCTGTCGGTCGACTGGAAGGGTGAGAAGGATCCGGCTGTCGCCACCGGCGACGGCGTGAAGGAACCGCTGAACCGCCGTTCGACCGTGTCGATCACGTTCTAAAAACAAAAAGACTATTGGTGGGGTGACAGGGGGTCGACCTTCGGGCCGGCCCCCTAGCCTTGTCTGGGGTTAGCCTATTGTGGGGTGTTGTCGGCCGGCTCCGCGCCGCTCGCTCCAGCCCTCTGGCCGCCTCCTTCGGTGGTGGGAGGCGCAAAACGAAAAGGCGCTCCCGATGGGGCGTCTGGCCGCCTCCTTCGGTGGTGGGAGGCGCAAAACGAAAAGACGCTCCCGATGGGGCGTCGGGCCGCCTC
Source organism: uncultured Caulobacter sp. (assembly GCA_966211605.1). GTDB lineage: Bacteria > Pseudomonadota > Alphaproteobacteria > Caulobacterales > Caulobacteraceae > Caulobacter. The sequence goes on along the minus strand of CBIHOB010000039.1, from coordinate 45,755 downwards.
CCCCGGCGGGGGAGGAGCAAAACGAAAAGACGCTCCCGATGGGGCGTCGGGAGCGTCCGTTCCGGCGGACCAAGAGGGCGGAGGGCCGCCGTCACGCGGCCGGCGTGAAGGGCAGTCGGCCGTACGTGGGTGTGAACGCGCGAACCGGGAAAGGGGCCGCCTCGGGCGCTCCGATAACCGTGTTCGATTATACGCCGGGACGCGCGTCGCGCGAGTCGAAACGGCCGGATTCAACCAGGTGCGACAATTGGCGCGGCAGGGGCGAGGGAACGCCCAGCAGGCGGGCGACCAGGTGCTCGGCCAGCAGCGGCGCCAGGCACAGGCCGCGCGAGCCCAGACCCGTCAGCACCAGCACGCCGTCCGCGCGGACGCCGGCCAGCGGCAGGCGGTCGGCGGTAGTCGCGCGCAAGGCCGCTCGCCCCTGGAAGGCCCGCCCCTCCAGCCGCTCCGCCAGGTCCGGCAGCCCCTTGGCCAAGGCGCCCAGGTTGCGGGCATGATCTTCGGGGCGGATGTCGACGCCGATGTCGCCGCGGTCGTGCGTGGCGCCGAACAGCACGCCTGTCCGCGTCGGGACCGCGTAGCCGCCGAACGCGAAGGGCCGGGTCGAGACGCCGTCGGTCCAGCTGGCCTGGCCGCGCACCGGCGTCAGGGGCAGGTCCGGCGCCAGGACGCCGCTGGCCCCCCCGCCGGCGATGGCCACCCGATCGGCGCGGGCGATCACCTGGCCGGCCTCGTCGAGCAGCCGCCAGGCCCGGCCATCCCGTTCCAGGCGCGCGACGCGGCGGCGGACGACCTCGCCGGCCCAGGCGGCGGTGATCGCCGGCGGCTCCACCACCAGGGCGTCGCGCATGGCCAGGGCGGTTCCGTCGACGACCGCCATCGCGCCCGGCTCGAACAGGTCCTGGCCGGCGACCGTGGCGAAGCGGGCCGGGTCGCGCTCGGCCTGGGGCAGCTGCAGGACCTCGCGGGCGACCACAACCTCGGGCAGGGCTTCGTACAGCCGGACGGCGCGGGCGAAGGCCTGGGCGTACAGAGCTGCGCGCGGGGCGCCGCCGGCGTCCAGGGCCGGGGTGACCAGTCCGGCGGGATTGCCTGAGGCGGCGACGCCGTCGGGATCGTCGAGGACGGTGACCGCCAGGCCCTCGGCGCGAGCGGCGCGGGCCAGGGATGCGCCGGCGATGCCGCCGCCGATGACAGCCAGGCTGGCCGGACGGGGCGAGACTTCCGGTTCGCCCGCGTCACCCGGAGGAGGCAGCCACGCCTCCAGCCGCTCGCGCTTGCGGCCGAAGCCGGGACGCTTGGCGATCTCGAAGCCGGCCGCCTGCAGGCCGCGCCGCACGGCGCCGGCGACGGTGAAGGTGGCTGCGCGGGCGCCGGGGGCGGAGCGACGGGCGACGGCGGCCAGCACCTCGTCGCGCCACATGGCCGGGTTCAGGGCGGGGGAGAAGCCGTCCAGGAACCAGGCGTCGGCCACGCCGTCCCAGGCGTCCAGCGCCTCGACGACGTCCATGACGGCCAGGTCCAGGACGGCGTCGAAGCCGGGCAGGTCCACCCGGTGAAAGCCCCGCGCGCGGCCGGGCCAGTGGGCCAGCAGCGCCTGCGCCGCCTGGCCCAACTCTGGCCAGTGGGCCAGGATCCGCGCGGCCTCGTCGCGCTCCAGCGGGTGGGCCTCGATCGAGAAGATACGGAGGCGGGCCCCATCGGGTCTTTCGCGCCGCCACAGGTCCAGGAGGGCGGCGATGTTCAGGCCCGAGCCGAAACCCAGCTCGCCCACCGTGAAGTCGCGGCGCTCGGAAAAGCGCTGGGGCAGGCCGCAGCCCGCCAGGAAAACCGCCCGGGTCTCGGCCAGACCGTCGACGCTGGAGAAGTAGACGTCGCCGTACAGGCTGGACTGCGGCAGGCCGTCCTCGCGCCAGATCAGCGGCGAGCCTTCGGTGGGAGCGGTGGGATCCATTGACCTGCTAGAGCGCCGGCGGGGCCCGGGCGTCAACGGAAAAGGGCCGCCCCCGGAGGGACGGCCCTTCGATCTCGCAAGAGAGACGGCGGCTTAGTGCGCGGCCTTCTTCTCTTCCGGCTTGGCGGCTTCGGCCGAGGCGGCGGCCGGCGCGCTGGTTGCGCCGGTGGCGGCGGCGTCGTTGGCGGTCTGGGCGGCGGCGTCAGCGGGATCGGCCGGGGCGGCGGCGGCGTCGGCGGCGGCCTTGTTGGCGTCGGCCGCGGCCTGGTCCTTGGCCGAGGCCGCGTCGGTCACGGTCGAGGCGTCGGCGGCGGCGGCCTTGGCGGCGGCGTCATCGGCGCCGGCTTCCTCGTGCTTGCCGCCGCAGGCGGCGAGCGACAGGGCCGAGACGGCCACGCCGGCGATCAGGAATTTGCGGATCATGCTCATGCGGTTTCCCCTTGGCGACCGCCGCCTGGTCGGCGACGGCTTTGCGCGAAAGGAATACCGGTTCGGAAGCCCGTGCAAGTTACGAGGCGCTAACCTGCTATTCGTTCGGGATCTGCGACAGGGCTTCTTCCAGCTCGGCGAAGCTGGGCTGCGAGGGCGAGGGGACGTTGCCGCGGCCGATCTCGACCGAGATCTGGGCGGCGTTGCCGTGCAGGTGGGCCACCAGGACGGCCTGGATGATCTTGTAGAAGGCGCCGTCCTCGTTGACGACGGCCTGCAGGCGGGCGGCCATCGGACCGACCAGGCCATAGGCCATGAACACGCCCAGGAACGTGCCGACCAGGGCGCCGCCGATCATGCCGCCCAGGACGGCCGGCGGCTCGGTGATCGAGCCCATGGTCTTGATGACGCCCAGCACGGCGGCGACGATGCCCAGGGCGGGCAGGGCGTCGGCCATGCTCTGTAGGGCGTGGGCGGGCTCCAGCGCCTCGTGGTGGTGCTTTTCGAGCTGCTTTTCCATCGCGTCCTCGACCTGGTGGGGGTCCTCCAGGTTCATGGTCATCATCCGCAGGGTGTCGCAGATGAAGTCGACGGCGAAGTGGTCGTGGGTGATCTTCGGATAGCGGGCGAAGATCGTGCTCTCGTGCGGCTTTTCGATGTGGCTTTCCAGGGCGATGACGCCCTTGGACTTCATCGTCTTGGTCAGCAGGAACAGCAGGCTGAGCAGGTCGCGATAGTCCGAGGCCTTCCACTTGGGGCCCTTGAAGATCTTGCCGAAGCCGGCGGCCGTGCCCTTGATGACGACCATCGAGTTCGAGATCAGGAACGCGGCGATGCCCGCGCCCAGGATGGCCATGAGTTCGTGCGGAGCCGCCTCGATGATGACGTCCATCTTGCCGCCACCCATCAGGTAGCTGCCGAACACCAGGCCGAAGAGCAGCACGATGCCGATGATCTGGAACATGGTTGGTCGTCTGGCCCCGAGAATGACGGCGCATGATCGCGATTAATGATTAATCCAAGGTTCTCGCCGAACCGGCCCGCCGGGCTGTGATCTGCGACACATTGCGCGCGGCGTCTCCCCGGCCTAACAGTTGTTTGATGAGTGGGGAGATCAAGCCAGCCCGGGACAACCGGAGCGCCTTCGCCATCCTCTTCGCAGTGTCGGTGGCGACCGCGTTGGGGAACACCGGCATGCTGTCGGTGCTGCCGGCGATCGGTCGCCAGATCGGCATTCCCGACGCCCTGGTGGCGGGCATCTTCTCGCTGTCGGCCGTGCTGTGGGCGCTGACCTCGCCGTTCTGGGCCAGGCAGTCGGACCTCCGAGGGCGCAAGCCACTGATCCTGCTTGGCCTTTCGGGCTTCTGCCTGTCGATGACCCTGTGCGCCCTGGTCGTCTCGGCGGGGCTGCATCATCTGGCCCCCCCGATGGTGATCTTCGTGCTGTTCCTGCTGTCGCGGGCGCTGTTCGGCGGCTTCGGCTCGGCGGCCAATCCCGCCACCCAGGCCTATATGGCCGAGCGAACCAGCCGCGAGGAGCGCACCCAGACCATGGCCACCCTGGCCGGCGCGTTCGGTCTGGGCACCGTGGTCGGCCCGCTGCTGGCCCCGTTGTTCGTGCTGCCGTTCGTGGGCCTGGCCGGACCGATGTTCGCCTTCGCCGCCATCGCCGCAGTCATGCTGGCGGTGGTGCAGCGCGGCCTGCCCGAGACCTTCAAGCCCGGCCGGGGCGAGACCCCGCCGCGTCGCAAGTTTGGCCTGCCCTGGCGCGCCCTTCCCTGGAGCGAAGGCGGCGCGGCGCTGTGGAGGGATCCGCGCCTGAAGCCGTTCCTGATCTTCGGCTTTCTCGTGGCCGCCTGCCAGACCGCCCAGACCCAGACCCTGGGCTTCCTGATCATCGACAAGCTGGGCCTGCCGCCGGTCAAGGCCCAGGGCTTCATCACCCTGGCCATGGCGGCCGGCGCGGTGGCGGGACTGCTGGCCCAGTGGGGCCTGATCCGCATGTTCCAGATGGGCCCGCGCGAGCTGATGCGCTGGGGCGTGGGCTGCGCGGCCCTGGGCAATGTGGTGGTCGCCTTCGCGCCGGACTACGCGGCCGTCGCCATCGGTTACGCCGTCGCCAGCCTGGGCTACGGGTTCGCGCGGCCGGGCTTCACGGCGGGGGCGTCGCTGTCGGTGGACGCCAAGGACCAAGCCGGGGCGGCCGGGGCCATCGCCGCCATCAACGGCCTGAATGTCGTGGTCGCTCCGCTGTTCGTGCTGCTCTACGAGAAGATCGGCTGGGGGCCGTTCGTGTTGAACGCCCTGATCCTGGCGGCGATGCTGGCCTACGCCCTGCGCCAGGCCGTGCTGCGCTCGGTCAGCCAAGGCGCGCCGCGCGAGGAGGCGACGATTGCGGGCCTGGAGAGATCCGACGAGGGCGGCGTCTAGAGCATTTTCCGATAAGCGCGAAACGGCTATCGGATCGGAAGGGGCTCTAGGCGACCATCCGCTCCAGCGCCCGGCGGTCCTTCAGCACCACGTGCCGCACCGAGGGGAGGGCGATCAGGCCTTCGTCCTGCAGGTTGGTCAGGGTGCGCGAGACGGTCTCGATGGTCAGGCCCAGATAGTCGGCCATGTCCTGGCGGCTCATCGGCACGTCCAGTTCGGCCGAGGCGTTGGTGCGCTCGGCGATGTCCAGCAAGAGCCCCGCGACGCGCTCCATGGCCGAGCGGCGGCCCAGCATCAGTACGTGGTCCTGGCTGCGCTGCAGGCCCTCGGCGGTCAGGCGCAGGATGGCGTGGGCGGCGTCGCCGCGGCGGGCGGCCAGGTCGCTGAGCGCGCCCCGACGGATCAGGCGGACGCTGGCGTCGCACATCGCCTCGGCGGTGACCCGGTGGGTCTCGCACAGCTCCAGGCCGAAATAGTCGCCGGCGAAGTGAAACTCGTCGATCTGCCGGCGGCCGTCGCGCAGCAGGCGGTGAGTCCGCACCGCGCCCGACACCACCTGGTAGACGTAGTCGGCGCGCTCACCCTCGCCGAAGATCTCCTCGTCGCGCGCAAAGCGCGGGCAGGCGCCGGGAATGGCCAGCACGGCGTCGAGCGCGGAAACGGTGTCGATGCGGATCGGAGACAGCATGGAAAGACCCCTTTGTTGCCAGGGTTTTGCGCCTGTTCAGCCGAGCCGGAAATTCGGGAAACCCTCCTAAGGAAATCTCCTTAGGCGGCCCTACGGACCGCCTGGGGATTGAGGCGGATCAAGGCGTATGGACCGCGACGGCGCATGCTGGCGGCATGTGCGATCGTCCCCTGATCCTGCTTCTTGTCGCCGACGAGCCCCTGCGCGAGGCCTTGCGATTCTCGCTGGAGATCGAGGGCTATGCCGTCAGCGCGCGGCCGGACGGGCGACCCATGGCGGCGGTGATCATCGATGACGACGGCGGCGAGTGGCCCGAACTGGGAAGCCCGACCATCGTGCTGACGGGAGACATAGAGCGGATGCGGCGGCGAGACGTACGCGGCGTTTCGCTGGTCGAGAAGCCGCTGCTGGGCGACGCGCTCAGCCAGCGGCTCCATGAACTTCTCTAACCCAGAGCGCGCTCTAGCCGTTCCCCCGCGCCGACAGCGTCATCCGCACCAGGGCGGCCAGATTGTCGGCCTGCATCTTGGTCATCAGCTTGGCGCGGTAGATCTCGACGGTGCGCGGGCTGATGCCCAGTTCGCGGGCGATGACCTTGTTGGCGTGGCCGGCCACGACGCCGTCCAGCACCTGGCGCTCACGCTCGGACAGGGTTTCCAGGCGATGCAGGATGGCGGCCTGGTCGTCGGTGACCGGGCTGGCCTCGGCGGCCTTCAGGGCGCGCTCTAGGGCGTCCAGCATGCGCGCGTCGCTGAACGGCTTTTCGATGAAGTCGACGACGCCCGAGCGCATGGCCTCGACCGCCATGGGGATGTCGCCGTGGCCGGTGATCATGACGATCGGCATGCGCACCTTCTGGGCCGCCAGGCGGGACACCAACTCCTGGCCGCTCATCTCGGGCATGCGCACGTCGGTGATGATCACCCCCGGCTTGGCGTGGGGCAGGGCGTCGAGAAAGGCCGGGGCGCTGGCGTAGGCCACGACCTCGAAGTCGGCCGACTCCAGCAGGAAGGCCAGCGACTCGCGGGCGCTCTCGTCGTCATCGACGACGTGGACGACAGGAACGTCACTCATCGACGGTCTCCTTCTCGGCTTTCTGTTCGGCCGGCGGCAGGGTGAAGCGGAACAGGGCCCCGCCGCCGGGATTGGCCTCGGCCCAGATGCGGCCGCCGTGCGCCTCGACGATCGAGCGCGAGATCGACAGGCCCACGCCCATGCCCTGGGCCTTGGTGGTCATGAACGGCTGGAACAGACGCTCGCGCACGTCGTCGGCGATGCCGGGGCCGGTGTCGGCGACGCTGACCCGCGACCAGCCTTCGTCGGTCATTTCGGTGCTGATCAGCAGCGCCCGGCGGCGGGGCTCGCCGTCGTGCATGGCGTCGATGCCGTTGCGGATCAGGTTCAGCAGCACCTGCTGCACCTGGACCCGGTCGGCGTGGACGGCGTCGGCGGCCGGATCCAGCGACAGGCGCACGTCGACCTGGCGGTCCTTCTCGCCGATCAGGGCCAGGGCCGAGGCTTCCTCGATCAGCTTGGACAGGCTCTCGACGTCGCGCTCGCTGGCGCCCCGGCGGACGAAGTCGCGCATGCGATGGATCACCTCGCCGGCCCGCAGCGCCTGGGTGGCGGCGCGGTCGATGGCGTCGCGCACCTTGGCCTGGTCGGCCTCGCGACCCCGGTCGATCAGGCGGCGCGAGCCGGTCAGCAGGTTGGCGATGGCCGACAGCGGCTGGTTCAGCTCGTGCGCCAGGGTCGAGGCCATCTCGCCCATGGCGGTCAGGCGCGAGACGTGGATCAGCTCGTTCTGCAGCTCCTGCAGGCGGGTCTCGGTCTCCTGGGTTTCGGTCAGGTCGCGGATGAAGCCGGTATAGGAGGGGACGGGCCCCTTGGTCTCGCCGACCGCCAGCTCCATCGGGAAGGTCGAGCCGTCCTTGCGCTGGCCGACCACGACGCGGCCGGCGCCGATGATCCGCTTCTCGTGGGTGCGGTGATAGCGCTGGATATAGGCGTCATGCGCGGCCGCATGCGGCTCGGGCATCAGCAGGCTGACGTTCCGGCCCAGCACCTCGGCGGCGGTCCAGCCGAACATCCGTTCGGCGGCCGGGCTGAACGAGGTCATCAGGCCGTCGCGGTCGATGACCACCACGCCGTCGGGCACGGTGTCGAGGATCGAGCGCAGATGGTCGTTGATCGCCGCCGCCCGGCGTCGCGCGGCGTGGAACCAGCCCCCGCCCACGGCCATGCCGAAGCCGACCGACAGGAAGGTCGCCGCGCAGATGCCGCTGACCAGGTTGAACGGGATCTCACGCGTCACCCACCAGACGCTGCCCCAGGCGAAGGTGGTGGCGAAGACGCCGGGCCCCAGGCCTCCGAGCGCGGCGGCCAGCAGCACGGCCGGCACGAACAGCAGGAACGACGACGGCGCGGTGAAGGCCTCGGGCAGGTACAGCCGCGCCACCGCCGTCGCCATCACGGCCGCGAAGGCCGCCAGATAGGCGGTGGGATGGGGATCGCTGTAGAGGGTCGAGGACAGGCCCCGGGCCGGTTTCATGGCGCGCTTATACCCGCTGCTGTTCCAGGCCGGTCAATGCGGGGGTTTTGCGTAGGCGGGCCTCGGGGTCAGGCTGGGCGGGCGCGCCCATGTCGATCCTCCGCCCGCAGAGCGCCGCCGGCGCCGGGCGGTGGCTGACCAGGATCAGGCCCTGGCCGGTGCGGGCGAGGCGCTGCTCCAGCCGGGCCACGACCTTGGCCTCGGTCGCGGCGTCCAGGCCCTCGGTCGGCTCGTCCAGCAGCAGCCAGGGGGCGTCCCGCAGATAGGCGCGGGCCAGGGCCATGCGGCGGCGCTCGCCGCCCGACAGCCGCTCGCCGTCGTCGCCCAGCCAGACGGACAGGCCTTCGGGCGCGGCGCGGACACGGTCGGCCAGGGCGGCGTCTTCCAGGACGTCCCACAGCTGGGCGTCGGTCGCCTGGGGCGCGGCCAGGCGCAGGTTGTCACGCACCGTGCCGGCGATCAGGCCCGCGTCCTGCGGCAGCCAGGCGAGGGCGGCGCGGAACGAGGCGTCCTCGCCGCGCAGGCCCAGCAGGGTCTCGACGGCGGTGGTCTTGCCGCAGCCGGACGGGCCGGTGATCGCCAGGCGCTCGCCCGGCTGCAGGGTCTGGCCCAGGATGGCCAGCGACGCGGAGGTCGCGGCGGGGGCGGCGGAACTCGGCGCGTGGCGCAGGAGGGCGTCCAGGCGCTTGCGCGCTTCGGCGGCGGCGCCGTCCTGGTCCAGCGCGGCGGCCAGGCCGCCCAGGCCCTCGATGCTCATGGCGGCGGCCAGCCCCGCCAGGGCGGCCAGCGGCGCGCCGGCCGAGGCGGCGCTGGCGATGGCGGCGGCGACGGTCAAGCCCAGGATGATCGCCTGGGTGGCGACGATCAGGCCGTTGGCGCGGGCGGCCGCCAGGCGCGCGGCGTCCAGTTCGGCGGCCTTGGCGTTCAGGGCCTCGCCGGCCCAGGCCTCCAGGCCGTAGGCGCGCAGTTCGGCCGAGGCGGCGACCAAGGCGGTGGCGGCTTCCTTCAGCGTCCCGACCTTGGCCTGGACGGCGGCGCGGGCCGGGGCCGAGAACCGGCGGGCCAGGGCGCGGGCCGAGACCATGGCGGCGCCGGCGGCCAGCAGGATGACAATAGCCGCCGGCCAGCCGGCCAGGATCGCCAGCCCCCAGCCCGACAGCAGGCCGGCCATGGCGCTCCACGGCGCGGACAGCCGCACGAACCGGGTCTCGATGGCGTCGACGTCCTGCACCAGCCGGGCCGAGGCCTCGCCGCGCGACAGCGACAGGGCCTCGCGCGGCGGGGCGGCGGCCAGGCCGGCGAAAACCGCCGGGCGAATGGCGGCCAGGGCCCGCAGGGCGGCGGCGTGGCCCGACAGGCGCTCGCCATAGCGCGAGGCGGTGCGCAGGATGGCCAGCAGGCGGATCGCCGCGCCCGGCAGCAGCACGTTGAAGGCCTGGGCGGTCGCCAGGCTCATCGCGCCGGCGGCGGCGCTGGCGACGATGAACCAACCCGACAGCCCCAGCAGCAGGGTCGAGGTCGCGCCCAGCACGACGGCGCTCAGGATCGCCAGCCGCAGGGCCCCGGCGCGTTCGCGCTTCTGGGCGCGGATCAGGGTTTCGAGAGGGGAGGGGGTCACAGCCGCACCACCTGGTCCGCCAGCGCCGCCAGGGCTTCCGAATGCGTGGCGATCAGGGTCGTACGGCCCTTGGCGGCGGCGCGGATGGCGGCCAGCAGGTCGGCCTCGGCCTTGGCGTCGAGATTGGCGGTGGGCTCGTCCAGCAGCAGGATCGGGGCGGGTTTCAGCAGGGCCCGGGCCAGGGACAGGCGCCGGCGCTCACCGCCCGACAGCCCGCCGCCGCGCTCGTCCAGCACGAAGTCCAGGCCGCCGGCGCGCAGGGCCAGGGCCGGGCCGAGGCCGGCGGCGCGGGCGGCGGCCTCGATCTCGGCGCGGGTGGCGTCGCGGCGTGACAGGGCGATGTTGTCGGCGATCGAGGCGGGCAGGATCAGCGGCGACTGGCCGGCCCAGGCGATGTCGGCCGCGCGCGGCGCGGCGCCGTCGACCAGCACCCGGCCCGCGGTCAGCGGCGCCAGGTCGAGCAGCAGGTTCAGCAGCGAGCTCTTGCCCGCGCCGCTGGCCCCGACCAGGGCGGTGATCGTTCCGGCCTTGGCGGTCAGGCTGAAGGCCTCCAGCGCCGGCGCGTCGGCGTCGGGATAGCGGATCGTGACACGGTCGAAGCGGAGGGTCGGCGCCTCGGCCAGCGGCCGGGCGGCCGGCTTCGACTCCGGCGCCGCGAAGGTCGCCAGGCTTCCGGCGGCGGCCTCGGCGGCCTGGCGGTCGTGATAGGCGGCGGCCAGGCGGCGCATCGGGGCGTAGACCTCCGGGGCCAGGGCCAGGACGAAGAAGGCGCGCTTCAGGTCCAGCTGCTCGGGAACCGGAAAGGGCAGCAGGCGCAGCAGGTTGAAGCCGCAATAGACCGCCACCAGGGCCACCGACAGGGCGGCGAAGAACTCCAGCGCCGCCGACGACAGGAAGGCCACGCGCAACACCTTGATGGTCCGGTCGGCCAACTCCGAGGCCGAGCGCCGAAGGGCGTTGGTCGTGGCGCCCTCGGCCTGGAAGGCCAGCACTACGGGCAGGGCGCGAACGCGGTCCAGGAACAGGGCCGACAGCCGTTCCAGGGCCCGGAACTGGGCGCGGCTCTCGGCGGCGGCGGCCGAGCCCGCCAGGATCATCGCGCCGACGAACGGGATCAGGGCGGCCAGCAGGATCGCGGCGGCGATCGGGCTGGCGATGGCGGCGACGGCGATCAGCAGCAGCGGCAGGGCGGCGGCCGACAGGCGCACGGGCAGGAAGCGGGCGAACAGGCCGTCCAACGCCTCGACCCCCTCGACCAGGGCCGTGGTCGCCTCGCCGGCCGCGCGGCGCGAAGCGGGTTGGGCGAAGATGGCGCGGGCGACCTCGGCGCGGACCCCCGCCTTGGCCGCAGCGGCGGCTTGGGCCCCGACGGCTCCGGCGGCCGACGCCAGGAGGCCCCGCACGGCCATGGCGGCGACCACCACGGCCAGCCACGAGACCAGGGTCCCGACGCCCGCCTGGCGGGCGATGGCGTCGATCCCGAACGCCAGACCGGCTGCAAAGCCGACCGCGGCGAGGCCATCCAGCAGGGTCAAAACCTGGGCGGGGCGAAGAACGGCGGCGTTCCGGCGCTCGTTCGCGCGCAACCAGACCTTGGCGGCGGCGATGTGATCAATCTGGACTATGCGGGGAGACATGTCTTGAGTGTAGGCTGGCGGCGCTTCCAATCCTTGATCCTCATCAAGGGTGGGGCGGTCGGGCGGGCGTAGGACGATGTTCCCGGGCCATCCGATCATATCGGCCGTTCGTCTCGGAGCTGTCCATGGACCCCGCCGTCATCGACCTGTCGCGTCTGCAGTTCGCGCTCACCGCCCTATACCACTTCCTGTTCGTGCCGCTGACCCTAGGTCTCAGCTTCATGCTGGTGATCATGGAGAGTGTCTATGTGATGACCAAGCGGCCGATCTGGCGGACGGTCACCCGCTTCTGGGGCGTGCTGTTCGGCATCAACTTCGCCCTGGGCGTGGCCACCGGCATCACCATGGAATTCCAGTTCGGGATGAACTGGTCCTACTACTCGCACTATGTCGGCGACATCTTCGGCGCCCCGCTGGCGATCGAGGGGCTGATGGCCTTCTTTCTGGAGGCGACCTTCGTCGGGCTGATGTTCTTCGGCTGGGACAAGCTGTCGAGCGTCGGTCACCTGGGGGTGACCTTCCTGGTGGCGATCGGCACCAATCTGTCGGCCCTGTGGATCCTGGTCGCCAACGGCTGGATGCAGAATCCGATGGGCTCGACCTTCAACCCCGACACCATGCGCATGGAGGTCTCCAGCTTCCGCGACGTGCTGTTCAATCCGGTGGCCCAGGCCAAGTTCGTGCACACGGTCAGCGCCGGCTACGTCATCGCCTCGGTCTTCGTGCTGGGGGTCTCGGCGTGGTACCTGCTGAAGGGCAAGCACATCGGCGTGGCCAAGCGTTCGATGACCGTCGCCGCCGCCTTCGGCCTGGCCTCGTCCCTGTCGGTGGTCGTGCTGGGCGATGAGAGCGGCTACGCCCTGACCGACAACCAGAAAATGAAGCTGGCCGCCCTGGAGGCCATGTGGAACACCGAGCCCGCTCCCGCCGGGCTCACAGCTTTCGGCGTCCCCGATCTCAAGGCGCGCGAGACCCGCTACGAGGTCAAGATCCCCTACGTCCTGGGCCTGATCGCCACGCGCAGTTTCGATCGGCCGGTGGAGGGCATCTTCCAGCTGGTGGCCAAGGCCGAGGATCGTATCGAGAGCGGCGTCGTCGCCTATGGCGCGGTCGAGGCCCTGAAGGCCAATCCCAATGACGTCGCCGCCCGCGCCACCTTCGAGCAGCACCGCCGCGACCTGGGCTACGCCCTGCTGCTGAAGCGCTATGTGGCCGATCCGCGCCAGGCCAGTCCGGACCTGATCAAGAAGACCGCCTGGGACGCGGTGCCCAACGTGCCGGTGATGTTCTGGGCCTTCCGGATCATGGCTGGGATCGGGGTGCTGATGATCCTGCTGTTCGCCACCGCCTTCGTGCTGGTCACCCTGCGCAAGCACGATACGAAATGGTTCCTGGTCATCGCCGTCGCCGCCATCCCGCTGCCGTGGATCTCGACCGAACTGGGCTGGGTGCTGGCCGAGGTGGGCCGCCAGCCATGGGCGGTGGACGGCGTGCTGCCGACCTTCCTGGGCGCGTCCAGCCTGACCGTCCCGCAGCTGCTGACCAGCATCGCGGTCTTCACCCTGCTGTACGGCGCCCTGGCCGTGGTCGAGGTCGGCCTGATCCTGCGCGCCATCAAGAAGGGGCCGTTCGCGCAGCACGATCCCGTCCCGGACGCCGCGCCGGTCGAACCCGAGCCCCAGACTGCTTGAGGAGACCAGAACCATGGAACTCCCTATCGACTACGCCACTCTCCGCGTCATCTGGTGGGCCCTGGTCGGGGTCCTGCTGATCGCCTTCGCCCTGACCGACGGCTACGACATGGGCGTCGGGGCCTTGCTGCCGTTCGTCGCCAAGGACGACGCCGAGCGGCGGATGGTGATCAACACCATCGGAGCCACCTGGGAGGGCAACCAGGTGTGGTTCATCCTGGGCGGCGGCGCGATCTTCGCGGCCTGGCCGTTCGTCTACGCCATCAGCTTCTCGGGCTTCTATCTGGCGCTGTTCGTGGTGCTGGCGGCGATGATCCTGCGGCCGGTGGGCTTCAAGTACCGCTCCAAGCGACCGCATCCGCGGTGGCGGGCCTTCTGGGACTGGGCGCTGTTCGTCGGCGGCTTCGTGCCGGTGCTGTGCTTCGGCGTGGCCATCGGCAACGTGCTGCAGGGCGCGCCCTTCCGCCTGGATAGCGACCTGCGGGCCTTCTATGAGGGCTCGTTCATCGGCCTCTTCTCGCCGTTCGCCCTGCTGTGCGGCCTGCTGTCGGTGGCCATGCTGGTGCTGCACGGCGCGGCCTGGCTGACCATCAAGGCCGAGGAGGGGCCGGTCACCGAACGCGCCCGCCGCATCGGCGAGATCGCCGGCCTGGTCAGCATCGTCCTGTTCGCCGCGGGCGGATTCTGGGTCGCCTTCGGCGGCCTGGGTTTCCGGATCGAAGGGCTGGCCGATGCGGCCGGCGCCTCGAACCCGCTTCGCGGCGCGGCGGCCGTGCGCGCGCCCGGCGCGTGGCTGGACAACTACGGACGCCACGGCTGGATGATCATCGCCCCGGTGCTGGGCTTCGCCGGGGCGGGCCTGGCCCTGATCGGCATGCACTACGACAAGGCCTGGGCGGCGTTCGGCGGCTCGTCGGCCTCGACGATCGGGATCGTCGGTACGGTGGGCCTGTCGATGTTCCCGTTCATTTTGCCCAGCAGCTTCGATCCGCGCTCCAGCCTGACGGTGTGGAACGCCTCGTCGACCCACCTGACCCTGTTCGTGATGCTGATCGTCACGGCGGTCTTCCTGCCGCTGATCATCCTCTACACCGCCTGGGTCTATCGGGTGCTGTGGGGCCGCAGCACCACCGGCGCGCTGGCCACCAACCCCGACCTGTACTGATTTCGCTTGTCGCGTGACGGACGCCGGGACCGGCTTCCACTTTCGGCTGTCACGCTCCTGAGGAGAACGACCCATGTGGTACTTCACCTGGATCCTGGGCCTGGGCCTGGCCGTCGCCTTCGGCGTGCTGAACGGCATCTGGTATGAGTTCAACCTGTCGGACGAGGGCGACGAGGGGCTGTCGGAACCCTAGGCGGACTCAGTTTGAGGCGCCGCGACATCCCGCCGCGCCTCCGCGAGCTCAGCCTTAACGCTTGCTAAAGGCCGTTCGGGCTCTTGTGCTCTCATGCCCGGGAGCGCGTCGAACACGCCGCTCCGGGCGTCCAATTCGACCCGGGGATCCTCATGACCGACAACACCGCGCCCGCGCTGGAACTGATCTCGTTCTGCATCGGCGAGCAGGAATTCTGCATCGACGTGAAGACCGTCCGCGAAATCCGCGGCTGGACCCCGGCCACCCCGATCCCGCACGCCCCGGCCTACATGCGCGGCGTCATCAACCTGCGCGGCGCGATCATGCCGGTCATCGACCTGCGCAACCGCCTGGGCCTGGGCGTCACCATCCCCGAGACCCGCCACGTGATCGTGGTCGTCGAGTGCCAGGACCGCCTGGCCGGCATCCTGGTGGACGCCGTGTCGGAAACCTTCACCGTGCCGCGCGACAGCCTGCAGCCGGCCCCGGACGTCGGCGTGGAAGAGCTGCGCTACATCCAGGCGATCATCTCGATGGAGAACCGCCTGATCACCTACCTGCGCATGGACGACGTGTTCCCGGCCCAGGTCAGCGAAGCGGCGTAGGTCTGATCTCTTCTCCCCCCACTGGGGAAGGTGGCCCAGAGGGCCGGAGGAGGGCAGCTCGGCATAGGCCGCATCAGCCCCCTCAGCCGCTCCGCGACAGCTCCCCCAAAGGGGGGCAGAGTCGAGGAAACTCAACCCTTGCGCACGATCCGCGCCGCCGCCGCGTGGAAGCCGGCCTCGGCCGCGGCCAGGTCGGCCACGGCGCCGTGGCGGTCGCTGGCGACGCTCATGTTGTTCTTGGCGTAGCCTTCCGAGACCTTGCGGGCCTCCTGGGCGCGCAGGGCGGCGTTGGAGGCGGCGGTCTCATGCCACTGGGCCAGGCTCTCGGCCGTGACCTCGGCGTCAGCGTCCGGATGCGGCGCCACCTCGCCGAAGCCGATGGCGACGAAGCCGTGGATGACCCCGCCATAGTCCTCTTCCGACAGCAGGAACGTCACCTGCCGCTCCTCGGCCTGGCCGGTATAGGTCTCGCTCTCCGGGTCGAACTCACGCAGCACCAGGATGTCGCCGACCTTGAACTCGCGGTCGTTGCGGCGGATCTCGAAGCGTTTCTGGCCCGAGCGCACGGCGGCGAAGTACTTGGGCCAGGTCTTCAATTCATGGCGATTCATGGCGGGCGGACTTTTCTAGCGGAAACGGGAAGGCGGGGGTTCTGAGCGGCGAACCCTAGCTTGAGGTTAATGGCGATCGAAAGGCTGTGGATGGCTCCACGGCCGGCGTCCTACTCGTCGATGCACAGCCGCACGATCTCGGCGCGCAATTCCGGCATGCCCAGGCCCTTCTCGGACGAGGTGGCCAGCACGCGGGGGAAGGCGGCAGGGCGCTTGGCGATGGCCTTCAGAGTGTCGGCGACGACCTTGTCGACCTCGGCCGGCTTGATCTTGTCGGCCTTGGTCAGGACGATCTGATAGCTGACCGCCGCGACATCCAGGGCGTCCAGCGCCTCCAGGTCGACCTTCTTCAGACCATGGCGGCTGTCGATCAGGACGTAGACGCGCTTCAGGTTCGGCCGGCCGCGCAGATACGCCCGGCCCAGGTCCTGGAACTTGTCGGCGATCGAGCGCGAGACGCGGGCGAAGCCGTAGCCGGGCAGGTCGACCAGCCGCACCTTCTCGGCCAGCAGGAAGAAGTTGATCTCCCGCGTGCGCCCCGGCTCGTTCGAGGCCCGGGCCAGGTACTTCTGGCCCACCAGCCCGTTGATCAGGCTGGACTTGCCGACGTTCGAGCGGCCGGCGAAGGCCACTTCCGGCAGGTCCGGGGCGGGCATGGCGTCCATGCGCACCGCGCCCATCACGAAGGAGACGGGCTGGGCGAAGAACACCCGCGCCGTCTCGATCTCGTCCTCGGTGAAGATCGGCTCGTCGGTCATCAGGTCGTCGCGCTGGCGGTCTTGCCCTGCAGTCGAGCGATGATCTTGTCGATCGGGTTCTCGACCTTGTAGCGGCGCATGATGATGTACTGCTGGATGATGGTCAGCACGTTGCTCCAGCACCAGTAGATCACCAGGCCCACCGCGAACTGCGACAGGGTGAAGGTGAACACGATCGGAAACAGCTGGAAGATGCGCTGCTGGATCGGGTCGCCGGCGGGCGGGTTCATCGCCGTGGTCAGCCACATGGTGAAGCCGTACAGCAGCGGCCACACCCCGATGTGCAGGGTGGTGCCCAGGATGCCGCCGATCAGCGGAGCGGTCGCCGGATCCCACGGGATCAGGCCGAACAGGTTGAACAGCGTCGTCGGATCGCGCGAGGACAGGTCCTGGATCCAGCCAAAGAACGGCGCGTGGCGCATTTCGATGGTGACGGTCAGCACCTTGTACAGCGAGTAGAAGACCGGGATCTGCACCAGCATGGGCAGGCAGCCCATCATCGGGTTGATCTTCTCCTTGGCGTACAGCTGCATCATTTCCTGCTGCTGCTTGGCCGGATCGTCCTTGTGCTTGGCCTTGAGCTTCTCGACCTCGGGCTGGATCTTCTTGATCTTGGCCATGCTCTCATAGCTCTTGTCGGCCATCGGGTAGAGGGCCAGCTTGAGGGCGACGGTCAGCAGCATGATGGCCAGGCCGAAGTTGCCGACCAGCTTGTAGAAGACTTCCAGGATGTTGAAGATCGGGCGCGTGAAGAAGCGGAACATGCCCCAGTCGACGGCGTCGTCGAAACGCGGGATCTCGGCCTTAGGATTGTTCCAGAATTCCCAGATCGCCGGCGGGGTGGTCGCGCCGTACTCGTATTTGCGCAGCAGCGGCACGGTCTTGGCGCCGGCGAACAGGCGGGTCTTCTGGGTCAGGGTCGCGCCCGGGTTCAGGGCTTGGGTCGGACCGACGAAGTTGACGTCGTAGATGTCCGTGCCGCCGGCCTGGGTGACGCGATACTGGGCCTTGATGGCCTGGTCCTGGCCGGGGATCAGGGCGGCCAGCCAGTACTTGTCGGTGATGCCGGCCCAACCGCCGACAGAGTCGAACGTCTCGAGCGGCTTGTCCTTCTTCCACTTGCCATACTTCGACAGCTTCAGCTCGTGGTCCTTGCCCGAGCCCAGCACGCCGATGGCGCCTTCGTGGACGATCTGGGTCTTGCCCAGGTGGTCGGTGATGCCCTGGCGCTGGACGGTGGCGTAGGGCGCCAGCTGGAAGGCGCTGGTCCCGTTGTTCTTGACGCTGTCGGTCACCGTGAACATCGCCTGGTCGTCGACGGCGATGACCCGGGTGAAGGTCAGCCCCATGCCATTGTCATAGGTCAGGGTGACCGGGGAATTGGGACGCAGGACCTGGCCCGGCGCAGCGGTCCAGACGGTGCGGCTGTCGGGCAGGCCCGGCAGGTTGGCGCCGGCCCAGCCGAAATCGGCGAACCAGGCGTGCTCGGCGCCCTCGGGGCGGAACAGCTCGACCGGCGGCGAGGTCTTGGCCGTGGTCTCGGCGTATTTGCGCAGGAAGAGGTCGTCGATGCGGCCGCCCTTCAGGGCGATCGAGCCCGACAGCGAGGGCGTGTCGACCACGACGCGCGGGCTCTGGGCCTTGGCGGCGTCGCGGGTCAGGCGCAGCGGGGCGGGATTGCCATTGGCGTCCAGCGTCACGCCCGGCGTGGCGGCGGCCTGCTGCTGGGCGACTTTCCTCGCGCGCGCCTCGGCCTCGGCCTTCCGCTGCTGCGGACCCAGGACGAAGAACTGGTACCCGATCAGGATCGCGAACGCGCTGACGATGAACATCAGCGTGTTTTTGTTGTCGTTCTGCATGGAGCGCTTAACCGGAAACTTTGAGATCGGGTTGTTGGGAAGAGGCGGCTTGAGAGGATGCGCCTGGATGACGCGCGGGAACCTTGGCTCCCCCGCGATCGTACTCGGCGGCGAGGCTTATCAGCGCGGTTTTGACGTCGTCAAGCAAACGCCCCCATTCGCGGGTGGTGGTTCCACCGCGCGCTATGAACACATAGTCGTGCGAAGGCCGCGCATGAAGGTGCAGGAGCAGGCGGGCGGCCTCGCGCAGGCGGCGCTTGGCGCGGTTGCGGTCGACGGCCCCGCCGATCTTCTTGGTGGCGGTGAAGCCCACCCGGACCACCGGATCCTCGTCGGCGCGCTTGCGCATCTGGATGAAGACCGCGCCGCGCGACAGGGCCGGGGCCTTGGCCGCCAGAAGGAAGTCGGGCCGTTTACGCAGGCGTTCGAACGTCAAGGCGTGCTGGACTTCAGGCATGAAAAAAGCCGCCTTTCCGGCGAGAACCTGAAGCCAGGTCTGTGGAAAAGGCGGCTTTGATCATCGTCTTGCCTCCCGAGGGAGGAAGCGAAATTAGGCGGTCAGGCGCTTGCGGCCCTTGGCGCGGCGACGCGCGACGACCTTTTGGCCGTTCTTGGTGGCCATACGCGCGCGGTAGCCGTGACGGCGGGCACGCACGAGCTTCGACGGCTGGAAGGTGCGCTTCACGACGTGGCTCCGAAATGCAAAAACGTTGAACGCGAAGCGAAAGGCCCCGCGAGTGAGGGGCGGTGGATAGAAGAACGGGCGCGGGATGTCAACCTGAGTCGGTTCAATCACTTGGCGGCCGGCTTCAGGGAACGATCACCGCCTTGCCGACCACCTTGCGGTCGGCCAGCAAATCGAACGCCTCCCGCCAGTCATCCAGCGGCAGCTCGGCGTGGACGTGGGGCCTTATGACCCCTTCGTCCGCCATCCGCCAGACCGCCGCCGCGTTCTCGCGACCCTTCTCGGGGAACTGGCGTCCGTACTCGCCGGCCCGCACGCCGATGACCGAGAAGCCCTTGATCAGCGGCATGTTGACCGAGACGGTCGGGATCCGGCCCGAGGTGAAGCCGATCACCAGCAGCCGGCCGTCGAATGCGATGCAGCGGGTGCTCTCGTCGAAGACGTCGCCGCCCACGGGGTCATAGATGACGTCGGCCCCCCGGCCGCCGGTGATCGCCTTCACCCGCTCGCGGAACCCGCCGGTGACGTTGACCACGGCGTCGACGTCGTAGAGCTCTTGGATCCGCGCCAGCTTGTCGTCCGAAGCGGAAGCGGCGATGACCCGCGCGCCCAGGGCCTTGGCCATGTCGACGGCGGCCAAGCCCACGCCGCCAGCGGCGCCATGGACCAGCACCCACTCGCCGGCCTCCAGCCAGGCGCGGCGCATGAGGGCCACATAGGCCGTCAGATAGGCCGCGCCATAGGCCGCGCCCTGCGCGAACGACAGCCGCGCGGGCTTGGGCTTCAGGCCTTCGGCCGGCAGTACGGCGTATTCGGCGAACCCGCCCAACCGCGCCCCGCCGACCACGGCGTCGCCGACCTTGAGGCCCGTTACGCCCTCGCCCACCGCCGCGACCTCGCCGGCGACATCGAGCCCGGGCGTAAAGGGCAGGGGCGGCTTGAGCTGGTATTCGCCGCGCGTCATCAGCAGATCGGGGAAGTTGACGCTGGCCGCCCGCACGCGGACCAGCGCTTCCCCGGGGCCGGGCGAGGGCGTCGGCACATCGCGGACCGCGCAGCCGGCGAAGTCCGGCACCAGGTCGTCGACGACGAGAGCCCGCATTAGACGCGCCGCGCCTCGAACGTCTCGCGCACCAGGCCGGCGATCTCTCGGCACGCCGCGTCCGTCGCGGGGATCGCGCCGGTGAACGCGGTGAAGCCATGGGCCAGGCTGTCGTAGCAGCGGTACAGCACCGGCGCGCCGGCGGCCTGCAGGCGCTTGGCGTAGGCCTCGCCCTGGTCGACCAGGGGGTCGAAGCCGGCGGTGGCGATCACCGCCGGCGCCAGGCCCGACAGGTCCTGGGTCTTGTCCGGCGACAGGCGCGGATCTGCCGGGTCGGCGTCCGGGCCCATATAATGGCCCATGAACCAGTCCATGGTCTGGCGGGTCAGCGGATAGGCGTCGGCATAGGTGGCCATCGAGGCCGTCTCGCTGGCGACGTCGACGGCGGGATAGATCAGGATCTGGGCGGCCGGCTGCGGCTCGCCCGTCCGCTTCATCTCCTGGGCGACGATGGCGGCGAAGTTGCCGCCCATGCTGTCGCCGCCGATGGCCGGCGGAACGGCCGCCGCGCCGAAGCGGCTGGTGTTGTCGCGAGCCCAGCGATAGGCGGCCAGCACGTCCTCCAGCCCGGCCGGGAACCTGTGCTCCGGGGCCAGGCGGTAGTCGACCGAGATCACCGCCGTCCGCGCGATCCGCGCCAGGATCGAACAGAAGGCGTGGCAGGTCTCCAGATCCCCGATCACCCCGCCGCCCATGTGGGCGTAGACGATCAGCGGCGTGTCGGCGTCCTGGTTCTCGGGGCGATAGGCGCGGCAGGGGATCGGACCGTTGGGGCCCTCGATCGACAGGCTCTCGGTGCGCACGCCCGGCTCCAGCGGGCCCTGGACGGCGGCCAGGCCCTTGGCGCTGCCGGCCACGGCCTCGGCCGGCGACAGGCTGCTCATCGGCGGCAGCTTCTTGGCGGCATGGGCGAAGAACTGGAAGCGCGGATCCAGGGTGCGGCCGCCCTTGTAGACGACGCCGCCGCCCGACATGGCCCGCAGCACGGGGCTGGGCAGTGACAGGATCAGCTTCAGGATGGTCTTCTGGGCGGCGTCGGAAGCCATGGTTTCCCCTCTTCGCGGTCTTGTTGTTGTCGTTGGGCCTTACAGTCTCGGCAGGGCGGGCAGGCCGCCCAGGATCAGCTTGACCGCGAAGTCCGCCGCGCCCTCGGTGTCGACGGGCCGGCGCTCCAGCATCTTGTCGCCGATCTCGCGCGCCACGGCGATGCAGGCGGCGGTCAGATAGTCCAGGTCGACGGGCGGGGCGTGCTCGCGTCCCAACACCCGGGCGAAGGCTTCGCGCACCTCGTCGAACACCGCCACCACCTCGGGCGTCGCGCGGGCGTGCGGGATCTGCTCGCCGGGCGGCCGGTCGATGCGCCAGGCTTCCTGCTCGACCGCCACGAAGTTGAAATAGGCCAGGATCGCGCCGCGCACGAAGCTCTCGAAGTCGGTGGCCTTCTCGGACTGTTCGCGCAGCAGGGGCCGGAAGCGGCGGGCGCCGTCGTCGGCCAGGGCGTCGAACACCTCCTCCTTGGATTTGTAGTAGTTGTAGAAGGTGCCCGAAGCCAAGCCCGTGCGGCGGATGATGTCGCGCACCGTGGCGGCGTCGTAGCCCAGTTCGCCGAACACCTCGCGCGCAGCGTCCAGGATCGCCTGGCGATTGGCGGTCTTGGTCCGCTCCCGCTTGCCCGGCCGCTGGTCGACATGGGGCTTGGGGAAATAGGCGATGTTCGACATGGGCCGCGACTCAAGGACGGGACGTTCGTGACGCCCCGTCATGATCACAGCCTTACTCTGCGGCGCCGCGCAAGAGCTACGCGCTTCGGGGCCGCTCAAAGCGGCTTGATGGGCTGCTCGATCTCCCATACCGCCTCCGTAATCGCCTCCAGCTTCTCGCGGTACAGGGTCGAGGCGTCGTGGAGACCCTGGTTGTAGTAGTACGGGCCCAGACGTTCGCTGATGAAGTCCAGCAGGAACTCGGCGTCGAAGCCCTTCACTTCCAGATCAAGCTCGCTCCGCAGATAGTCCGAGAGTCCGCCGACCAGCCTGGCGCGAGTGTCCTTGTCGAAGGTGATCTTGGGCATGGGGGCTCCGAGTGCGAGATGGCTGGCGCATGCGTAGCCCCCTCAGTCGCTCCGCGACAGCTCCCCCTGAGGGGAGCAGATCGTGTCTCTCCTCCCCCGCTGGGGGAGGTGGCCCGGAGGGCCGGAGGGGGCTACTCGGCGGGAGCGGGCATGGGCTGAGCCTTCACCTCCGCCAGCGCCGCCACCGGCAGCTTGCCGCCAGCGGCCCGCGCCCGCGCCTCGCCCCTGGCGATCTCCTTCTTCAGGTCGGCGCAATAGACGTTGAAGTCGACCTGGATGGTGTGGCGCGCCGCCTGGTAGAACTGGCCCAGGTGGCGCTCCTCGTCCTTGGCGATGATCCGCTCCATCTCGGCCTGCGACGGCGGCGCGTACTGTCCGACCAGATAGGCGGCCGCCAGCTTGGCCTGCTGCTCGGCGAAGTTCACCAGGGTGGGCAGCGGCTGGGCCAGACCCATGAAGAACAGGTTCGGCACGCCAGGCTTCAACATCCGCTTGAACAGCGGGAAGCGATGGTCGGCGTCGGGCTTCAGCGCCGGGTCGTCGAAGAACGGGAAGGTGATCTTGTAGCCGGTGGCGAAGACGATGGCGTCGACCTCCTCGACGCTGTCGTCGGCGAAGCGCACCCGCTTGCCCTCCAGCGCCTTGATCGCCGGCTTGAACTTGATGTCGCCGCAGCCGGCGCGGGTCAGGAACTCCCCCGAGACCGAGGGGTGGGCCTCCAGCGGCTCGTGGTCAGGCTTGGGCAGGCCGTAGTCCTCCATCCGGCCTATGGTCTTCTTGATCATCTTGCGGGCGATGGAGAGGCCGATGCTCTTGGGCATCCAGGCCGGCATGGCGCTTTTGTCGGCGGGTTTGCCGTTCAGGTACTTGGGGAACACCCAGACCCCGCGTCGCGCCGAGACCCACAGGTTTTTGGCGATCGGCCGCTGGGAGAGCTCGCTGGCGATGTCCATGGCCGAGTTGCCCATGCCGACCACCACGACGTTCTTGCCGCGCATGTCGACCGGATCGAACGGGTCGCTATAGGCGTGGGCGTGAAAGGCGGGGCCGTCGAACTCGCCCGGATACTCGGGAATGCGCGGGTCCCAGTGGTGGCCGTTGCAGACGAGCAGCACGTCGTACAGTCGCGTCTCGCCGGTGGAGAGCGTCACCGACCAAAGGCCGTCATCGGTGCGGCGGGCCACCTCGACCCTGGTGTTGAAGGTGATGGTCGGACGCAGGCCGAAGTGGTCGACATAGTCCTTGAAGTACTGGAACAGCTGGGCGTGGTGCGGGAAGTCGGGCCAGTCTTTCGGAACAGGGAAGTCCTCGAAGGCCAGCCGCCACTTGCTGGTGTCGATGTGCAGGCTCTCGTAGCAGGCCGACATGCCGTTGGGGTTCTTGTAGTACCAGTTGCCCCCGATCTCGTCGGACATCTCGAAGCAGTCGTAGGGGACGCCGTGGTCCTTCAGCCGCTTGATGGTGGTGAAGCCGCTGCAGCCCGCGCCGATGACGCACGCCTTCGGGAGCCTAGCCGACATTCCGCCCTCCTGACTTATCGTTGTTCAGGTGAGCGTATCAGCGTTATGCGAGCCGGCAAGGGGACCTTGCGTCAGCGGCCGAAGCGCGGGGCGGTGAAGGTGGCCGAGCACGAGGCGTTGCACTGGGCCCAGCGGCTGCCGCAGCCGTCGTCGTCGCCGCCCGAATTGCAGAAATACAGGGTCTTGGCGCAGGTCGCCTTGCACTGCTGGGCGTCGCCGCCTGGCCGGCCGACGGCCAGCGGGATCGGCGCCGGCAGGACAAAGCTGGGAGTGTCGACCGGAGAGGCCTGGACCGGAACGGGCTTGGGCTTGGGCGTCGCCGGGATGGTCGCCTTCTCGGCCACGGCCGGACCGGCCAGGGCGAGGGTCAGGAGGACGAGAAGGGCGCTACGCATGGGAAGGATCATGCGCCGAACACGGTAAAGGGCGGATTAACCATGTTTCGGTCTGGCGGGGCTCACCCCTTCAGCATTTCCCGCCCCGCCCAGACGCTGTGCGTCCCGCTGCTGAGCTTGTGGGGCAGGGCCAGGCGGCAGACGATCTCGAAGCGCTTGGCGTCGATGATCGCGCACTCGGAGGCCCCGCGGTTTTCGTCGATCAAAAAGGTGATCAGCCAGCCGTCGTCCTCGTCGATCGCTCCGTCCTTCGGCGCGAAGGGCGCCTCGCTGGCGTAGACGCCATCCGGGAGGGTGATCGACCAGCTTTCGCCGGTCTCGAGGTCGTGCTTGACGAAGCCGTTGAACAGGAACCAGCCCGGCTTGGAGGTCGTCGAATAGGCGTAGCGATAGGGCTTGCCGGCATATTTCTGATTGAACATGCCGAATTCCAGGATCCGGTCGTCCAGGCGCTTCTCGGTCGTCTGGCCGGTCGCCAGGTTGAAACGCCAGCGGTGCAGCCTGGGCCGGAAGCTGTGCTCGTCCAGATAGGCCATCAGGTGACCGTGGCCGTCGGGGGCGTCGGCCAGAGGGCGCGGGATCGGGTTCTCCTGGAAGTAGCCGTCCAGCACGACTTCGTCGCCGTCCTCGTAGGCGTTCAGCCAATGCAGCACATAGGTGGGCTCGGCCTCGAACCAGCGCGGCTCGCCGCCCTGGCGGGGCACGAGGGCGAAGCGCGACGGCAGGCCCTTGTGCAGGCGAACGGCGTGGATGCCGCGCGCCATCAGGTCCTGGTCCCAGAACACCGGCAGGTCGTTGAGGATCGCCCAGTTGGCCGAGAACGCCATGTCATGCGGCAGGCGCGGGCCGGGCAGGGGCACGGCCTGGTACACGGTCCGCCGGCCCGTGGCGTCGACCACGCCATAGTGCATGTGGGGCCAGGCCTTCGAATAGTTGAAGAACATCAGCTCGCCCGTGGCCTCGTCGACCTTGGGGTGGGCCGAGACGCCGTCCAGCGGAGCCCAGGTCGCGACGCCCAGGGTCTCCAGCGTCTGCGGATCCAGGCGGTAGGCCTCGCCGCACTGATAGAAGGTGGCGATGGCTTCGCCGTTGTGGACGACGATGTCGGTGCTGGCGGTGTCCTTCAGACCGCCGTGCGCGCCGAAGCCGGGGCGCTTGGAAGTCCCCGGACCGTCCATCAGCCCGCCCCACAGACCCTCGCCGGCTTCCTGCTCGGCCTCGAAACACCGTGTACGGATGAAGCGGTTGCGATAGGTCGCCTCGCCGTCTTCGAATTCGATCGCGTGGATCATGCCGTCGCCGTCGAACGGATGGTAGCGGCCGATCGGGTCGTGGACCGGGTTCTCGGTGTTGCGCAGATAGACGCCGTCCAGATCCTTGGGGATCGCGCCCTCCAGCACCGTCAGGTCCCAGGCGTTAACCTCCTCGTGCAGCGGCGTCCAGGGGCCCGTCATGTAAGGATGGTTGGTCGGCGACAGCGAGGTGCGCACCTCGGGCAGGCGGTCAACTTTCATGGCGGTTCTCCCTGGACGGGGGACCGTGACCCAGTCAGTCCTGTTGTGCAAGTTTCCCTTGAGAGCGGCTCAGCAGCACTGGCAGGCACAGCAGACCCAGCACCGCCCCGGCAGCCCAGACCAGGCCGGGGAACCATCCGCGACTGGCGAAATAGACCTGGGCGATGACGACCGGGCCGATGATCGCGGACAGGCTTGTCAGGCTGGCCAGCACGCCCTGCAGGCGGCCCTGCTGGTCCTCGCCGACCTGGGCCGACAGCAGCGACTGCAGGGCCGGCTGGCCGATGCCGCCCAGGCAGAACATCGGCAGCAGCAGGAAGGCCATCCAGCCCTTCGTCGCCAGGGCGATGGCGACATAGGCGAAGGCGTCGCACAGGATGCCGACGGTCAGGGCCCGCCGCTCGCCGAAGCGCTCGGCCAGGGGGCCGGCCACGAAGGCCTGGGTCAGGGCGGTGAAGACGCCGAAGCCGGCCAGGGAGAAGCCGATGGTCCACGGATCCCAGGCGAACTTGTCCTCGCCGTACAGCACCCAGATCGTGCCGCCGACCTCGCCGACGATGGTCAGCATCGAGAAGGCGGCCAGCAGCGGCAGCAAGGCCGGAAAGGCCGTCGCCCAGCGCAGAGACGAGAACGGATTCAGCGCCTTGCGGTCGAAGGCGCCGCCTCGGTTCGCATGCGACTCCGGCAGGACGAGCAGGGCCATCAGCAGGTTGATCCCGTTCAGCGCCGCGGCGGCCAGGAACGGCGCGCGCACCCAGAAGCCGCCCAGCAGGCCGCCCAGCATCGGACCCAGGATGAAGCCGATGCCGAACATGGCGCTGAACTGGCCGAAGCGCCGGGCCCGCTGCTCTTCGGGCGTGATGTCGGCGACATAGGCCTGGGCGACGGCCATGTTGGCCCCGGTGATCCCGGCGATGGCGCGGCCGACGAACAGCCAGGCCAGGGACGGCGCCAGGGCCATGAACACGTAGTCGATCGCCGCGCCGGCCAGCGAGACCAGCAGCACAGGCCGGCGGCCGACCTTGTCGCTGATCGCGCCCAGCACCGGGGCGCACAGGAACTGCATCAGGGCGTACAGGCCCAGGAACGCCCCGAACCGCCAGCCCAGGTCGCCGGTATGGCCGACTTCGCGCAGCAGGCGGGGGATGATGGGCATGACCAGGCCCAGGCCCGCGACGTCCAGGGCGACGGTGGTCAGGATCAGGCCGAAGGCGGCTTTGGAGCGATCAAACTTTATCATCGATAAATTCCTTTATCGGCGATAAAGTCGAGATCCGCCGCGAGGTCAAGCTGATTCATATGGGCGCTCTGGAAGGAACCGCATGAAGGTCGATCGCCGGCGCATCCTGGAGACGGCGCTGGAGGTGCTGAACGAGGTCGGGGTCGACGCCCTGTCGACCCGCGCCATCGCCCAGCGCCTGGGCGTGCAGCAGCCGGCGCTGTACTGGCACTTCAAGAACAAGCGCGCCCTGCTGGACGCCATGAACGGCGAGATCCTGGCCCGCGCCCACGACGCCCGCGTTCCCCGTGAGGGCGAGTCCTGGCAGGACTTCCTGCGCCGCAACGCCCGCGGCTTCCGCGCGGCCCTGCTGTCCTATAGGGACGGAGCGCGGGTCCATGCCGGCACCGAGGCCGCGCCGGACGACCTGGATCATGTCGAAATCCAGATGAGGGCGCTGGTGCGAGCCGGCTTCACGCCTGGCCAGGCCTTGCAGCTGTTCGTCGCCATCGGCCGCTACGTGGTCGGCTGCGTGCTGGAGGAGCAGGCCTCGCCGATCGACGGCTCGGCGGAACAGGCGCGGCTCGACGCGGCGGCCCAGGCCTATCCGATGCTGGCCGAAGCGATGGCGCGCTACCGCGAAAGCGGCCACGCGGGCCTGTTCGAGCGCGGCCTGGCGTTGATCGTGAAAGGCGCGGAGGCGGAGCTGGCTAGCGCGTCTGGCTGACCCGCCACACCGCGTTGCCCACGTCGTCCGCCACCAACAGCGCGCCGCTCGTGTCCACCGTCACGCCGACCGGCCGCCCCTGGGCCTTGCCGTCGGCGTTCAGGAACCCCGTGAGGAAGTCTTCGACCGGCCCGGCCGGCTTGCCGCCAGCGAAGGGGACGAAGACCACCTTGTAGCCCGCCTGCGGCTTGCGGTTCCACGAGCCGTGCTGGCCGATGAACACGCCGTCCTTGTAGTGCGCGGGGAAGCTGCTCCCCGTGTAAAAAGCCAGGCCCAGAGAGGCGGTGTGGGCGCCCAGGGCGTAGTCGGGGACCATGGCCCGCTCGACCAGGTCGGGACGGCGCTCGGAGTCGCGGACCCGCTTGTCGACGTGGCGTCCGAAATAGCTGTAGGGCCAGCCGTAGAAGCCGCCTTCGCGCACCGAGGTCATGTAGTCGGGGACCAGGTCGTTGCCCAGTTCGTCGCGCTCGTTGACCGCGGTCCACAGCTCGCCATTGGCGGGGTTCCAGCCCAGGCCGTTGGGATTGCGCAGGCCGCCGGCGAAGACGCGCTTCTGCCCCGTCGCCAGGTCGATCTCGAGGATCGCCGCGCGGTCGGTCTCGTTGGCCATGCCGTTCTCGCCGACATTGCTGTTGGAGCCGACGGTGGCGTAGAGCTTCGCGCCGTCGGGGCTGGCGATGATGTTCTTGGTCCAGTGGTGGTTGATCGGCCCGCCGGGCAGGTCGGCGATCTTGCGGCCCGGCGCGGCGATGCGGGTCGCCCCCGTCGTATAGGGGAAGGCGACGATGGCGTCGGCGTTGGCCACGTACAGGGTGTCGCCGACCAGGGCCATGCCGAACGGCGAGTACAGCTGGGTCAGGAACGGCGTCTTCAGCTCGGCGACGCCGTCGTGGTCGGCGTCGCGCAGCAGGGTGATGCGATCGGCGCTGGGCACGCCGGCTCCGGCCTTCTTCATCAGCATCTTCTCGAAGAAGCCCTTGAGGCCGTGCGGCGGCTCCTTCTTGGGCGGGGCGTTGCTCTCGGCGACCAGCACGTCGCCATTGGGCAGAACCAGCAGCCAGCGCGGATGGTCCAGGCCCGTGGCGAATGGCTGGACGCGGAAGCCCGCCGGGGCGCGGGGCGTCGCGCCGGCCGGCCAGCCAACCACCTCCGAAACCTTAACGGTCGGGATCAGGGCGCGCTGGGGCGCGGGCAGGACGGGGTTGGGGCCGTAGCCGACGGAACCGCCTTGCTGGCCTTGGCTTTGACCACAGGCGGCGAGCGCCGCGACCACGCCGCCGACGATCAAGATCTGGTGAATCCTGCGACGCATAGCCGCTTTCCTCCTTCACCCAGCGTTCAACGCGAAGCGGATCTACTCGGTGTCGTAGTGGATACGGGTTTGACCATGGTGAAGTTCCAATCCAAGGGTATCAATCGTCGTCATCTCCTGACTGGCTTGGCGGCCCTCGGCGCGCCGGGCGTCGCCTTCGCCACCGCGCGCAAGAAGGCCCCGCCGCCGTCGCCGCTGGTCACCGTCCTGGGCGATTCCATCACCGCCGGTATCGGCGTGGCCACCGACCTGGCCCTGCCCGCGCGGCTGCAGTCGGCTCTGGACCAGATGAGCGTGCACGCGCGCGTCCACGGCTTTGGGGTGCTGGGCGACACCACCTTGGGCGGGCTGTCCCGCGTCGAGCGGGTGCCGGCCGGGACCACGGTCTGCGTCGTGGCCCTGGGCGGCAACGACCTGCTGCAGGGCGCCGAGCCGTCGTGGACCCGGGCCAACCTGCGGGCCATCATCGCGCGCCTCAAGGAGCGCAACATCCGCGTCGTGTTGGCCGGTCTCAAGGTCCCGGCCCTGCTGGGCGTCGACTACGCCCGCCGGTTCAGCCAGATCTATCCGGAGCTGGCGCGCGAGGAGGGGGTGTTCTATGCGCCGGACTTCTTCACCGGCGTGATCGGCGTCTCGCGCTACATGCAGCGCGACGGCATCCATCCCAACGCCGAGGGCGCGCGGATCATCGCCGAACGCCTGGCCCCGGTCGTGGCCCAGGCGCTGAAGGCTTAGGCGACGGATGCTCCCCCGCATTGCGGGGGAGGATCTCTACTCCGCCACCGGCTTCTTGGCCGCCACGTGGTGGTGGCCGCCGAAGATCCGGCCCATCAGCCGTTCCGACCGCGTCTTCAACCCGTCCATCAGGATGAAGACCACCGGGATGTAGAGCAGCGAAAGCAGGGTCGAGGTGATCAGGCCGCCGATGACCGCGATGGCCATCGGAGCGCGGAACTCGACCTCGGCGCCCAGGCCGATGGCGGTGGGCAGCATGCCCGCACCCATGGCCACGGTGGTCATCAGGATCGGCCGGGCCCGCTTGTGCGCGGCGTCGATGATCGCCGTGCGCTTGTCCATGCCGTGCTCCTTCATGGCCATGATCGCGTACTCGACCAGCAGGATCGAGTTCTTGGCCGCGATGCCCATCAGCATCAGGATGCCGATCAGCGTCGAGATCGAGAAGCTGGACTTGGCCAGCACCAAGAGGCCGAAGGCGCCGCCGATGGCCAGGGGCAGGGCCACCATGATGGTGATCGGGTGGGCGAAGCTGCGGAACAGCAGCACCAGCACGACGTACATCAAGAGGATGCCGGTGATCAGCGCGCCCAGGAAGCCGGTGACCATCTCCTGGATGAACTCGGCGTCGCCGGCGGCCACTTCCTTGACCCCGTTGGGCAGGCTCTTGACCGAAGGCAGGGCGTGGACGCGCTTGGCCGCCTCGCCGACGACGATGCCGTCCAGCTCGGCGGTGATGGTGGCCACGCGCGAACGGTCCTGGCGGTCGATCTGCGAGGGGCCGGCGCCGAAGCGCACGTCGGCCACCGCGTTCAGCGGCACCGAGCCGGTGGCCGACGGCACCTGCAGCGTTTGCAGCACGGCGATGTCGCCTCGGGCGTCGTCGTTCAGGCGCAGTCGGATCGGCACCTGGCGGTCGCCCAGATTGTACTTGGGCAGGTTCTGGTCGACGTCGCCGATGGTGGCCACGCGCACGGCCTGGCTGATGGCCCCGGCCGAGACGCCGGCGCGGGCGGCCTGGTCGGGCTTGGGCGTGACGACGATCTCGGGACGGGCGATCGAGGCGGTGTTGACCACGTGGGCAAGGCCCGGCACGCCGCGCATCTCGGCCTCGACCTTGCGAGCCGCCGCCTCCAGGGCCGGGCCGTTGTCGCTGAGCAGCCGCAGGGTGTAGCTGCCGCCGCTGGACGGCCCGCCGCCGTTGTTGCTGCCCGCGCCGATGCGCGCGCCGGGGATCTGGGCGAACTGGTCGACCATCTGGCGGCTGAACTGCTGCTGGCTCATCCGCTTGGACTTGTCGGTGAGATCGGCGGTGATCTGGCCCTTGTTGACGGCGTTGCCGCCGACCGAGGCGTAGACGCTGACTACTTCCGAACGGGCGCGCAGCTCGCGGGTTACGCGCTGCACGACGGCGTCGGTCTCGTCCAGGGTGGCGCCGGGCGGCAGCTCGACCGAGAACTCGGCCCGGCCGCGGTCGGCCTGGGGCTGGAACTCGAACGGCAGCCGAGTGGCCAGGAAGATCGAGATGATGAACATCGGGATGCCCATCGCCAGCACCTTCCAGCGATTGCGCAGGCCCCAGTTCAGGCTTCGCAGGTACGGACCCATCCACGGCGGGTCCTTGTCCTCGTGCTTGGCGTCGGCCTTCAGCATGTAGGCGCCCATCAGCGGCGTCAGCAGGCGGGCGACCACCAGCGAGAACAGCACCGAGATACAGGCGGCCAGGGCGAAGGCCTTGAAGAACTGGCCGATGATGCCCGGCATGAAGCCCACCGGCGCGAACACCGCCACGATGGTGAAGGTGGTGGCCACGACGGCCAGGCCGATCTCGTCGGCCGCCTCCATGGCCGCCGCATAGGGGCTTTTGCCGCCGCGCATGTGGCGGACGATGTTCTCGATCTCGACGATGGCGTCGTCGACGAGAATGCCCACGGTCAGCGACAGGGCCAGCAGGGTGACGCCGTTCAGCGACTGGTTCATCGGCGCCAGCACGGCGAAGGTGGGCAGCAGC
Organism: uncultured Caulobacter sp.; assembly: GCA_966211605.1. Classification (GTDB taxonomy): domain Bacteria; phylum Pseudomonadota; class Alphaproteobacteria; order Caulobacterales; family Caulobacteraceae; genus Caulobacter. Next base: position 14,278 of record CBIHOB010000039.1, on the reverse strand, counting down.
GACAGCGGGATGGCCACGGCCGACAGCAGGGTGGCGCGCCAGTCGCGCAGGAACAGCAGCACGACCAGGACGGCCAGGATGGCGCCGATGATCAGCGCCTCCATCGAGGCGACATAGCTCTCCTCGATGTACTTCACGTTCGAGGTGATCTCCTCGATCTGGAGCTCGGGGTGCTCCTTGTCGAGCGTCTCGACCGCCTTGCGGACCTTCTCGGCGGTCTGCACTTCCGAGGCGCCGCGCGAGCGGACCATGTTGAAGGTCACGACCTCCTGGCCGTCGTAGCGAGCGCGCGAGCGGGGCTCGGCCCAGTGGTCGCTGACCTGGCCCAGGTCGGCCAGGCGCACCGCCCCGCCGCCGGGCAGGGGCACGCGGGTCTCGCGCAGCTGCTCGACCGAGCCGGCCGCGCCCAGGGTGCGGATGGCCCGTTCGGAGCCCGAGATGGTCACCCGGCCGCCGGGCAGGTCGGCGTTGGAGCTGACCAGGGCCTGGCTGACGGCGGCGGCCGTGACGCCCTGGGCGGCCAAGCGGTCGGGATCGAGGGCGACCTCGATCTCGCGGCTGACCCCGCCCTGGCGGTTGACCTCGCCGACGCCTCGGATGGCCAGCAGAGCGCGGCTGACGTCGTTGTCGACGAACCAGCTGCGCTGTTCCGGCGTCATGGTCGGAGCCTTGACCACGTAGGTGATCAGCGGGTCGCCCGAGATATCGATCCGGGTGACGATCGGCTCCTGCATGTCCTGGGGCAGGCTGCCGCGCAGGTTGGACATGGCGTTGCGCACGTCGTTGGTGACGCGCTCGTGGTCCACGCCCAGCTCGAACTCGATGAAGGTGGTCGAGGCGCCGTCGACGACGGTGGAGTTGATGTGCCGCACCTGGCCCAGGCCCGCGATCGAGTCCTCGATCAGCCGGGTGACCTGGGTCTCCAGCTCGCTGGGCGCGGCGCCGGGGCGCACGGCGGTGACGACGACGAACGGCAGGTCGACGTCGGGATTGTTGTTGATCCGCATGCTGCGGAAGCCCGCCACGCCGGCGATGGTCAGCAGCAGGAACAGCAGGATGACGGGGATCGGGTTCTTGATCGCCCAGGACGAGATGTTGCGCATCGGGCGGTCCTCAGCGCGCGGGCTTGGCGGCGGGGGCGGACCCCGCGCGGCCGATGCGGACCAGGTCGCCCTCGCCCAGGAAACCGGCGCCCTCGACCACGACCTGGTCGCCGGCGTTCAGGCCGGTGGCGGCGACGCGATCGCCGGTGTTGGCCAGGATGGCGATGCGGCGGAAGTGGACCTTCTTGCCGGCGTCGACCACGAACACCCCGGGGCGGTTCTCGCGGTACAGCACCGAGGCGGACGGCACGACCAGGGCGGGCTGGTCGCCGGCGTCGATCGTGGCGCGGGCGAACATCCCCGGACGGAAGCCGCCCATCGACGACAGGGCGATGCGGGCCACGCCCAGCCGGTTGGTGGCGTTGACCTCGGAGGTGACGATGCGCACCCGGCCGGTCATCTCGCCGACCTTCTCGGAATAGACCTTGGCCGACATGCCGGCCTTCACGGCGCCCAGGTCGGTCTCGGGGATGTCGGCGTCCAGCTCCAGGCGGCTGTCGCGGACGATGCGGAACAGCTCCGACCCGGCCGAGACGATCTGGCCCTTGGTCACGCTGCGGCGGCTGATCAGGCCGCCGACCGGCGCGCGCACCGAGGTCTGGCCCAGGCGCGCGGCGGTCTCGCCCCGGGCGGCCTCGGCGGCGGCCAGGTTGGCGGCCGAGGTGCCCTGGCGGGCGACGGCGGTGTCCAGGCCGGCTTGCGAAAGATAGCCCTTGGCCTGCAGTTCGCGGGCGCGGTTCAGGGCGGCGCTGGCCTCGGCCAGTGTGGCCCGGGCGCTGGCGACGGCGGCGTCTTGCTGGCGCAGCTGCGCGGCGATCAGGGTGTTGTTCAACTGGACCAGCACCTGGCCGGCCCGGACGACCTGGCCTTCCTCGGCATTGACCGCCACGGCCGTCAGGCCGCCGGTCTCGGCGCCGACCGGAACCTCCTCCCAAGGCGAGATCGTGCCGGTGGCGTTGATCTGGCGCGGAATGGGCTGGCTGGACACCGTGACGACGCTGACGGTCGCCGAGGCGGTGGGCGCGGCCTTTTGCTGCTTGGGCTTCTTGTCGCCGCAGGCAGACAGCGCGATCGCGCTCACGCCCAGGACCAAGACCAGCGCGCTCATAGACGGGCGGCGCCCATTGATCCGGTAAAGCACGATCATCCCCAACGACAGTGAAAGCCCGTCGGCCTTCTAGCCGACAAACCGGTGCTCGCTGAGTTAATTTGCCGTAAGACGATAAATCAATTCGGTCCAGAAGCTTGAAGCATGTCGTCATGCCCGCCCTCGCGGCGGTACCCACGGTCCAGCTGACGGCGGATAAGGAGGTTTTCGCCGCGAGGGCGGGAAGGACGGAAGTATCGGGACCTTTATGCGGCCCTACAGCCGCTCCACGATCGTCACGTTCGCCAGGCCGCCGCCCTCGCACATGGTCTGCAACCCGTAGCGGGCGCCGCGATCTCGCATCGCATGCACCAGGGTCGTCATCAGCTTGGCGCCCGAGCCGCCCAGCGGGTGCCCGAGGGCGATGGCGCCGCCATGGACGTTCAGCCTGTCGGGATCGCCGCCAGTCACCTGGAGCCAGGCCGTCGGCACCGAGGCGAAGGCTTCGTTGACCTCATAGAGATCGATGTCGCCGATCTTCATGCCGGCCCGCTCCAGCGCCCTCTGGGTGGCGGGGATCGGGGCCTCCAGCATGATCACGGGATCGTGGCCGATCACGGTCATGCTGTGGATGCGGGCCAGGGGCGCGACGCCCAGCGCCTTCAGGCCGCGTTCGTTGACGATCATTACGCCCGCCGCGCCGTCGCAGATCTGGCTGGAGGTGGCGGCGGTCAGGCGGCCGTCCTCGGTCAGCAGCTTCACCGAGCCGATCGACTCCAGGCTGGCGTCCCAGCGGATGCCCTCGTCGGTGTCGTGACGCTCGGTCGCCCCGCCCTCCAGCGTGACGTCGATCGGAACGATCTCGGCGGCGAACTTGCCGGTCTTGGTCGCGGCCATGGCCCGCTGGTGGCTCTTGAGCGCATAGGCGTCGAGCTCCGCCCGCGAGAGGTCGTACTTCCTGGCCATCATTTCGGCGCCCATGAACTGGCTGAACTGGACGCCCGGATAGCGGTCCTCGATGCGCGGGCTCTTGTAGGTGCCGAAGCCGTTCTTGTAGGGCAGCTGCGAAGAGAGGCCCATCGGCACCCGGCTCATGCTCTCGACGCCGGCGGCGATGACCACGTCCATGGCGCCGGACATCACGGTGGCGGCGGCGAAGTGGATGGCCTGCTGGGACGAGCCGCACTGGCGGTCGACCGAGGTCCCCGGCACGCTCTCGGGCAGCTTGGAGGCCAGGATGGCGTTGCGCGCGACATTCAGGCCCTGCTCGCCGACCTGGCCCACGCAGCCCATGATCACGTCTTCGATCAACGCCGGATCGGCGCCGCTGCGCTCGACCAACGCGTCCAGCACCACCCCGGCCAGATCGGCCGGATGCCAGCCCGAGACCTTGCCGCCCTTGCGGCCGCCGGCCGTGCGCGCGGCCGCCACGATATAGGCTTCACCCATGACGTCTTCCTCCTGTCTGGAGGAAGTGAAACAGGCGTTCGAGGCCGTGTCAGCCCTGACGCGGCGTCAGGGCATGGGGCGGCGAGACGACGGCGGGACGGCGTGGCAGGGCGCCGAAGAACAGGGCGGCCATGGTCAGGTAGCTGAAGACGCCGTTCCCGGCGATGTAGCCCGAGCGGTTGGAGATCCTGGAGTCGGCCAGGGTGGCCAGCATCAGGATCAGGGTCAGGCCATGAAAGCCGCAGGCCCACATCGGCCACCAGCGGTCCGACCGCAGGGCGATGAACAGCAGCACCAGCATCAGCGCCAGGTCGACGAGGAACACCGCCGTCTGCGGACCGAAAAAGAGGTGGCTCTTGTAGAGCAGGCCGCTGGCGAACCAAGCCAGGACCATGGCGACGGCGGCCAGGCGCTCGGGCCACCCGCCGCGCCACAGGGCCACGCCGGTCGTGGCCAGCAGCGCGGCGAGGCTGATCCATTGGTAGAGGTGGCTGAAGGACATCGCTTCAGGGTGGCGCCATTCTTCCAGATTGCAACGACCCTCGACGGCGGAACCGAAGAGGGTCGCGCCCCGCCTGGATCAGGCGGGAATCCTCAGGCGGCGATGGTCAGGCGGCCGGTCTTGACCGCATCTCCCGGCTTGTCCGCCCCCTCGCCGAACGACACGGCCGACAGGCCCATGTCGCGCTGGGCGACCGACAGGTGCTTGTGGGTGGTGACGATGCCCTCGCGGGCCACGCCCAGCGCCTGCATGGTGTTGATCGCCGACATCAGGGCGTCCTGGCCGATCAGGGCCGAGACGCGGGCGGCCTGGCGGCTGGTCGGCATCAGGGCGGCCAGGGTGGCGGTGGTGGCGATGGCGGCGTCGATGGCCTTTTCCGCCGCGAACAGAGCTTCGGCGACGGTTTCGGCGGCTTCACGGCGTTGCTTGAGCATACGAGGTCTCCCTCACGCCGACGCTGTCGGCGCGTTGCCAGATGTGAAGGGTGGAAATGGCTGGCCCGGCTCCGCGGGCGGGTCGTCGTTAGGGCAGGGGGAACAGGCTTTCCAACGCGTGGAGCCCCGCCAGGATCGAGCCGAACGCTAGGGCGGTCACGATCATCACGGCCGCGATGAAGGCCAGTCGGAGCGGAAGGCTCAGATGGTTAGATCGTCCTCCGGGTCCAAAGAGGAGGAGTCCGACAGGAAGGTCTCGTCCATCACCGCGCTGGCGATGCACAGGATCTCCCGCATCACCAGTTCGTTGGGCTTGAACGAAGCCTGTTTGCGGGTGGCCGCCACCAGCTCCGGAACCATCGAAGCCGCGGCCGGCGAAACCGCCAGGTTCATGAGCTGGCGCTCCAGCTCGCTCCAGGTGATCGGAGGCAGCAGCTCGGCGGAATTCAGCCGGGGCCACGTATCCTGGAAGCTGCTCACTTCCCGGCGCAGATGGGCGGCCCTGCCGATCGCGTCCTTCTGATGGGGGGTCAACTCGTTCACTGGGAACTCCTTCCTCGATGCGGTCAGCTGACCGCGAGGAGGGGCGTTCGCCTAGCCGGGCCGGATCGGACCCCGACGCGATCGGAGGGGGGGTGACAGGGGGGGCGCCCCCCCGATCGAGTCCCTGGTGGGCGCGATCGAACACCCGGCGCGCGGCGTCGTAGCGGTCGACTGCGCCGAGCCGCTTGCGGGCCTTGTCCAGATGCCAGTCGACGGTGTGCTTGGAGAGGCCCAGCTCGCGGGCGATCTCCTTGGAGCTCATGTGGCGATCGACGAGACGAAGGCACTCGCGCTCACGCTCGGTGAGGCGGTCGAGACCTTCGACCTGATCAGAAAGGGAAGGGTCGCCCTTATCCATCGCGGGGGGAACTTTATGCGAACGCGGGGCTTGGACAAGCCGCTGAAACATTAAACCTTTGCTATTAACCCTAAGGCCGGTCCCCGCCCCGGGCCTTCAGCCTCGCATGCGGGCATGCGCGACTGGCGTTTCAGCGCTTTCTCTCCTGAGGGCGGAGGCGCGGAAATCGCACGTCCTTTCGGCCGCCACGCTCAAACAAGTTCCGAGGACACCTTCCACAGGTCGACGCCGCCTTCCGAGGCGTGCCGGTCGATCTCGGCCAGCTCCTCGGACGTGAAGGCCAGGGTGTTCAGGGCGGCCAGGGAGTCCTCAAGCTGGGCCACGGTGCGCGCTCCGATCAGGGCCGAGGTGACGCGCGGGTCGCGCAGAACCCAGGCCAGGGCCAGCTGAGCCAGGGTTTGGCCGCGCCGTTCGGCGATGGCGTTCAGGGCGCGGATGCGGGCGATGTTGTCCTCGGTCAGAAGGTGGTCGCCGAACGAGCCGCCCTTGGCCGCTCGCGAGTCCGCCGGCGCGCCGTTCAGGTACTTGCTGGTCAAAAGGCCCTGGGCCAGCGGCGAGAAGGCGATGCAGCCGACGCCCAGCGCATCCAGCGTGTCCAGCAGCGCGTCCTCGATCCAGCGATTGAGCATCGAGTAGGACGGCTGGTGGATCAGCAGCGGCACGCCCTCGCTCTTGAGGATGGCGTGGGCCTGGCGGGTCAGTTCGGGCGAGTAGGACGAGATGCCCACGTACAGCGCCTTGCCCTGGCGGTGCAGGTGGGCCAGGGCTCCCATGGTCTCCTCCAGGGGCGTCGTGGGATCGACGCGGTGCGAATAGAAGATGTCGACATAGTCGACGCCCATTCGCTTCAGGCTCTGGTCGCAGCTGGCGATCAGGTACTTGCGGGACCCTCCGACGCCGCCGTAGGGGCCCGGCCACATGTCCCAGCCCGCCTTGGTCGAGATGACCAGCTCGTCGCGGTGAGCCTTGAAGTCGCTGCCCAGCACCTTGCCGAAGTTCTCCTCGGCCGAGCCGTAGGGCGGGCCGTAGTTGTTGGCGAGATCGAAGTGGGTGACGCCCAGGTCGAAGGCCCGGCGCAGGATGGCGCGGCCGGTCTCGAACACGTCGGCGCCGCCGAAGTTCTGCCACAGGCCCAGCGAGATGGCGGGCAGATCCAGGCCGCTGCGGCCCGTGCGGCGATAAGGCATCGACGCATAGCGGTCGGCGGCGGCGACGTAAGGAGCTTGCACGGGACTATCCTATTCTCTGGCCTGCTTGCTGGGGATCAGGGCGTCGTGGATCGGGGCGACCCAGGCGTCGGCCTTGACGTCATAGACGATGAAATCGCTGTCGAACTGCCAATAGGCCCAGGCAAACCCGTGCGCTTCGGCGGCGCGGGCGACAGCCTGGGCGTAGGCGACGCGGGCGTCCATTGGACCTTTGTCGTAGGCCCCGAACTCGCCAAGCAGCACCGGCCGGCCCTCGACCTTGGCCCAGGCGGCGACCCGGTCGAAATCGGCGTCGACCCGGGCCCGGTCGGCAGCTGAGCCCCAGGTCGCGCCCAAGGGCAGGGCGGGTTGCACCCAGCCCGCGCCCTGGTGCGTGAACGCGAAGGGTTCGTAGTAGTGGAACGTCGCGATCAGGTGGCGGTCGGTCGCCGGCAGCTTCAGGTCCGGAAAGCGTTCCAGATTGTTCCAGCGGGTGGGGCCGACGACGACGTTGCGGGTCGGGTTGCTCGGGCGGATGGCGGCCAGCAGGTCCGGAATCCAGGCGTTCCAGACCGGGTCCAGCGCGCGGTTCGGCTCGTTCAGAAGCTCGAACACGACCGCGTCGGGCGCAGCCTTGTAGCGCTCGGCGATCTGCTTCCAGAAGGCGGTCAGCTTGGGCTTGCAGGCGTCGACGTCGTCCTGGCAGGCGTTGAAGTCGTGCTCGTCCAGGATCACGGTCAGTCCGGCGGCCAGGCCGCGCGCGACGATCCTGTCGACGATCGCCAGCCATTCGGAACCCAGCCGATTGTCCGCGTCCATGTGGGCGAAGGCGTGCAGGTTCACCCGCACGGTGTCGAAGCCGCCGGCCTTGATGGTCTTGAAATGGCGGTCGAGCTGGAAGCGGGCCTTGGCCGGGTCCTTCCACAGCGGGTCATAGCCCAGCACGTTGACGCCGCGCTTCATGGTCGCGACCTGCGCCTCCGGCGTCATCTCCCGCGCGGCGGCGGGCAGGGCCAGGGCCGCGACGAGCATGCCCAGCGAAAGACCTTTTCGGATCGAGACCATGACGTCCTCCCGAGGCGTTGCGAGATCCGAAAGCGTGGCTTCGAGCGGCCGCGTCGTCCTTTGACAACGTTGTCAAATCTCAGCCGGAAATCAAGCCTGCTATCGCCCGGGGGGCGGCCGCGACGTCAGGCTTCGCGGCGGGCGGCTTCGCTTTCGGTGGCCGGCGAGGCGGCGCGGATCAGCTCCAGCACGTCGACAATGATCTCGCGCATGGCCGCCTGGGCCTTGTCGGCGTCGCGGGCGATGATCGCCTCGGCCACGTCCTCGTGCGAGGGGATCGAGGCGGTGCGGCCCTTGATGCGGTTGGTGAACCGGATCGAGATGCGCAGGGCGGTGTTCACCAGTTCGTGCAGCTCGCGATAGAACGGGTTCTTGGTCGCGCTGAGGATGGCGATGTGAAAGGCGATGTCGGCGGTCAGCGGATCGTCCTCGCCCGAGGCGGCGGCCTTCATGCGGCGCAGGCCCTTGCGGATTTCCTCCAGCCCGGCCTCGTCGGCGTTGCGGGCGGCCAGGGCGGCGGCGGCGGGCTCGATCCCCAGCCGCATCTCGGTGAAGTCGGCCAGCAGGCGCAGCGAGAACTTCCGCTCCAGCAGCCAGCGCAGGACGTCCGGATCCAGCATGTTCCACTCGGCTTCCGGCTCGACCACGGTGCCGTGGCGGGGACGGGCGCTGAGCAGGCCCTTGGCGGTCAACATCTTGACCGCCTCGCGCGTCACGGTGCGGCTGGCGCCGAACTGCTTGGACAGTTCGCCCTCGGTCGGGAAACCGACGTCGGCGTATTCGCCGGTCACGATGGCCTGACCAAGTTGCTCGACCAGGCCGTAAGTCAAACTCAGACCAGGCTGAGTGCGCATCGGCGAATCTTCTTTCCTGAGACGGCGACCCGTTGGGCGGATCAGCCGCTGTGTACCTGGGTTTTTCCAACCGCGAACGGGTCGGTTGCGCTTGAATACAGCCGCGCCGGGGGCGTTCGGCAAGGGTCTTGAGGTCGGAGGTCTGACCAAAACCGAAAAAATGGGCGACCGGACCCCGCTTCTGGCGGCGGCGTGGCCAGCCACGCCGCGGCTCCGGCCGCCCGTATTGGACTTACCACCAGGTGGCGTAGAGGGCGATCAGGATCAGGATCACCCCGAGGCCGGCGATGTTGAAGCCGGTCGAGGTCTTGTAGCTGACCCCCTCCAGCGTCACGACGCTGACCGCCTTCTTCTGCGGGGCGACCAGCGAGACCAGAACGGCCCCGGCCAGCGACAGCAGGAAGACGACGCCCACGCGGTTCATGAACGGCATGGTGTAGATCGCCTGCTCCTGCAGGTACCAGAACAGCGCCGACAGCACGGCCGAGCCGATGGCGGCGGTCAGGGCGCCGGCGGTGGTGGCGCGCTTCCAGAACATGCCCAGGATGAAGATCACCACGATCCCCGGCGTGAAGAAGCCGGTGAACTCCTGGATGAACTGGAAGGCCTGCTCGGCCCCGCCCAGCAGCGGCTTGGCGGTGAGGACGCCGATGATCACGGCGATCACGGCGGTCAGGCGTCCGACGGTGACCAGGTGGCGCTCGTCGCGGCCGGGACGGGCCTTGGCGTAGACGTCCAGGGTGAAGATGGTGGCGATCGAGTTGATCTTGGCCGCCAGCGAGGCGACGATCGCCGCCACCAGGGCCGCGAACACCAGGCCCAGCAGGCCGGGCGGCAGCAGCTTCATCATCTCCGGATAGGCCTGGTCGGGCTTGATTCCCGGAGGGGCCAGGACCAGGGCGGCGATGCCCGGCAGCACCACGATCACCGGCATCAGGAGCTTCAGATAGGCCGCCATGGCGATGCCCTTCTGGGCCTCCGGCAGGTCCTTGGCGCCGAGGGCGCGCTGGATGATGTACTGGTTGAAGCCCCAGTAGCTGATGTTCATGATCCACAGGCCGCCAACCAGCACGGCGATGCCAGGCAGGTCCTTGTAGTGCGGGTTGTCCTTCGAGAGGATCATGTCGAACTTCTCGGGGAACTGGGTGGTCAGGTGGTGGAAGCCCGCGACCACGTCGCCGCCGCCGATCTTGCCCAGCGACAGCCAGGCGATGATCAGGCCGCCGGTGACCAGCAGGGCGACCTGGACGATGTCGGTCAGGGCCACGGCCTTCAGCCCGCCCCAGATCTGATAGGCCAGGGCGAAGGCGCCGATGGCGGCCAGGGCCCACATCTGGTCCAGGCCCGTGACGGTGTGGATCGCGATCGAGCCCAGCCACAGGATCGAGGTCAGGTTCACGAAGATGTACAGGCCCAGCCAGAACACGGCCATCAGGGTCCGCACGCTGGGGCCGTACCGCTGCTCCAGGAACTGCGGCATGGTGTAGACGCCGTTCTTCAGGAACACCGGCAGGAAGTACTTGCCGACGATCAGCAGGGTCAGGGCCGCCATCCACTCGTAGGAGGCGATGGCCAGGCCGATGGCGTAGCCGGATCCCGACATGCCGATGATCTGCTCGGCCGAGATGTTGGCGGCGATCAGCGAGGCGCCGATCGCCCACCAGGGCAGGGCCTTGCCCGCCAGGAAGTAGTCGGTCGAGTCCTTCTGGTGGCCGCCCTTGTCGCGACTGACCCACTGGGCCAGGCCGAAGATGGCGACCGCGTAGATCGCGAGCACCGCGATGTCGATCGTGGCTAGGTTCAACTTTTCCTCCCCCGTTCTCTGCCGTTCTTGGCCTTTGACGGTTGTTTCTTAGGCGCCCCAGGCCGCGACCAGGGCGGCGGCGCGTTCGCCGACCTCCTGGGCGGTGTAGCCCGGGCGATAGAGCTCGCCCCCGACGCCGATGCCGGCGACGCCCGCCGCGCGCCAGGGTTCGAGGTTGGCCGCGCCGACGCCGCCGACGGCGTAGACCAGAATGTCCTTGGGCAGCACGTCCTTGACCGCCTTGATATGTCCGGGCCCGAACGAGCTGGCCGGATACAGCTTCAGGGCCCTGGCGCCGGCCTTGACGGCGGTGAAGGCCTCGGAGGGCGTGGCGAAGCCCGGCATGGCGACGAGGTTCAGCTCGACGGCGCGGCGGATGACGTCGGCGTCGGTGTTTGGCGTGACGATCAGCTTGCCGCCGACGCCGGCGACATCGTCGACGGCCTGGGGCGAAAGGACGGTGCCGGCCCCGCACAGGGCCTGGTCGCCGAAGGCGTCGCACAGCTTGCCGATGCTCTCCAACGGATCGGGCGAGTTCAGCGGCACCTCGATGCCCTTGATCCCGGCGGCCACCAGGGCGGCGGCGATGTCGACGATCTCGGTCGGCTTGACGCCGCGTAGGATGGCCACGATCGGGGGCGGGGCGGCGTGGGTCATAAGCTTCACTTCTCTTGAGAACGGGAAATCGCCGAAAGGCCGGCGAGGACGGCCGCGTCGCCATCGACGACGGATGCGGCGACGTCGATCCTGGCCAGGGCCTGGACGTAGAGGTCGCTGAGCGCTCCGGCGCCGATCACGGTCACGGCGCCGATCGGGCCGAACCAGTCGCGCGCGGCGGCGACGTCGGCTCCGATCAAGAGGCCCGACAGATAGCCCATGGCGTCGGCGGGGCTCAGCTTGTCCAACAGCTGGCGGCTGCGGGTCTCGAACATCAGGTGGGGCAGGCGCGCGGCGCCATGTTGGCTGATCCGCTCCAGGCCCAGCGTGAAACCTTCGGCCGAACCGTCGGCCTGGGAGCCGCCGCCGGCGGCCAGGGTCGAGTGCTGCTTGAGCAGGGCGAAGGTCTCGCCGACCGGGGCGGTGACGAAGCCGGTGACCTTGCCGTCCTCGACCACGGTCCACTTGTTGTGGGTGCCGGGCAAAACGAGCAGGTGGCGGCCGGTCTGGAGGGCCGGGTCGAGGGCCAGCGCGCCGAAGACTTGCGTCTCCTCGCCGCGCATCACGTCCGGCCCGCCCAGCGGGTTCACGCACGACAGGCCCGGGACCAGGGTCACCGGCAGGCCGTCGGCCTTGATGCGGATCGTGCGTTCCGCCACCGCCGCCGGATCGGCGGGGCAGGGGGCGTAGGGGGCCAGGGTCCAGCCGATGCTGGAGCCGACCATGCCGCACAGGATCGCGCCCGACGGCCTGGCCTCGCGCCAGTCGCCGACCAGGTCGAGGAAGGTCTTCTCGGGCGTGTCGGTCAGGGCCGAGACCCCCGGACCGTCGCGACGGTGAATCACGCTCTTGCCCTGGCGCAGCCAGAGTCTCAGTCGAGACGTGCCCCAGTCCCCGACGATGACGACGTCCTGATCCATCAGTGGCTCTCGCGGGTGACGACCGAGCCCGACGCCCCGACCAGGAAGTCGAGGTCCGCGCCCTGGTCGGCCTGCAGCACGTGGTCGACATATAGCTTGGCGTAGCCGCGCGCGTACTTGGCGGGCGGCGGATTGGCGCGCCAGGCGGCGATGCGGCTTTCCAGCTCGGCGTCGCTGATCGACAGGCTCAAGGTCCGCGAGGGGCCGTCGAACACGATCTCGTCGCCGTTGCGCACCACGGCCAGCGGGCCGCCGGCGTCGGACTCGGGCGAGACATGCAGGATCACCGCGCCATAGGCGGTGCCGCTCATACGGGCGTCGCTGATCCGCAGCATGTCCTTGACGCCCTTCTCCAGCAGCTTGCGAGGCAGCGGCATGTTGCCGACCTCGGGCATGCCCGGATAGCCCTTGGGACCACAGCCCTTCAAGACCAGGATCGAGGTCGCGTCGACGTCGAGGTCCGGATCGTCGATGCGGGCGCGGAAGTCCTCGATGGTCTCGAACACCACGGCCTTGCCGCGATGGCTGAGCAGTTCGGGCGAGGCCGCGCTGGGCTTCATCACCGCGCCGCCGGGGGCCAGGTTGCCCCGCAGGACCCAGATGCCGCTGTCCGGCTTCACCGGGTCGGCCATGGTGCGGATGACCTCGGCGTTGAACACCTGGGCGCTTTCGTACTGGGCGCCGATGCGGTGGCCGGCCACGGTCGGGGCCTCGGGATCCAGCAGGCCTTCCAGCTGCTTCATCACCGCCGGCAGGCCGCCGGCATAGTGCAGGTCCTCCATCAGGAAGCGGCCCGACGGCTGCAGGTCGACCAGCAGCGGCACGTCGCGCGACAGGCGGTCGAAGTCCTCCAGCGCCAGCGGCACGCCTAGGCGACCCGCCAGGGCCAGCAGGTGGACGACGGCGTTCGTCGAGCCGCCGATCGCGGCGTGGACGCGCAGGGCGTTCTCGAACGACGCGCGCGTGGCGACCTGCGACAGGACTCGGCCTTCCTTGACCATCTTGACGATGGTGCGGCCGGTCTCGTGCGACATGGCCCGGCGGCGGGCGTCCACGGCGGGAATGCTGGCGTTGTAGGGCAAGCTGAGGCCCATGGCCTCGATGATCGCGGCCATGGTCGAGGCCGTGCCCATCGTCATGCAGGTGCCCGGCGAGCGGCTCATGCCGCTTTCGGCCGACATGAAGTCGGCCAGCGACATCTCACCGGCGCGGACGGCCTCGGAGAATTTCCAGACATCGGTGCCCGAGCCGATGTCCTTGCCGCGGAACTTGCCGTTCAGCATCGGGCCGGACGAGACGACGATCGTGGGCAAGTCGACGCTGGCCGCGCCCATCAGCTGGCCGGGCGTGGTCTTGTCGCAGCCGCCCAGCAGCACGACGCCGTCGATCGGATTGCCCCGGATCGACTCCTCGACCTCCATGGCCAGGAGGTTGCGGAACAACATGGCCGTCGGGCGCATCTGGGTCTCGCCCAGCGACATGGCCGGGAACTCCAGCGGCAGGCCGCCGGCCTCCCAGACGCCGCGCTTCACATGCTCGGCGATCTCGCGCAGGTGGGCGTTGCAGGGGGTGATCTCGGACCAGGTGTTGCAGATGCCGATCACCGGGCGGCCGTCGAAGACGTCGTCGGGCAGCCCCTGGCTCTTCATCCACGATCGGTGGATGAAACCGTCCCGATCCAGCTTGCCGTACGTGCCGCCGCTGCGCAGGCGCTTGCCCGCGTTTTCGTCGCTCATATCCGTCCCTAACGCCGGCCCCCTGGGGCTCGTCTCCCGACCGTTCTTCGCGGCATTTATAGTATAATAATGATCGACGCAATCGGGGCGGTTGCCGTCCTGCGCGTGGAAGCGCTTCCGGATTTCCGGGGGTTGATCGCGGTGTCATCGCCCCGAGTGTGGCTGAAACAACGCTGTCATTCGAGAAATGATAGCGCTATCAATTTCGGCTTGAAGGTCGCAATTATACGATTATAGCTAAGGTCATGGAGCACGCGGCGCCTGGAATGCCGCACGTCACCGGACGCCCAGAACGTCCCGGGATGGCTCAAAACAGGGGGAAGGGAACACGGCCATGCAGCGCCTCGATTCATCTCATCGCAAACTCATGCTCGCGGCCGGCGCTTCGGCGCTGGTGCTGTGCGCCGCCGCGCCCGCGGCCTTCGCTCAGAGCGCGCCCGCGGCCCAGTCCGACACCGTCGAGGAAGTGGTCGTCACCGGCCAGCGCGCCTCGATCCAGTCGGCTCAGAAGATCAAGCAGAACGCCGAACAGCTGGTCGACTCGATCACCTCGACGGACATCGGCGCCCTGCCGGACCG